>NZ_JAUHHY010000017.1:0-151094 GCF_032377435.1 Bradyrhizobium sp. SZCCHNS3002 | reverse complement strand
GTGCCGAGCGCCCCCTTGGTGCCCTGGCCGGTGTAGTTGCCGTTGTGGCAGCTGTCGCAGCGCGCCGTCGCCACCGCGGCGTGGTTCATGGTGTAGGTCGTGAAGCTCGCCGCCGAGTTGGTGTGACAGTTCGAGCATTGCAACGTCCCGGTCGGGATGTGTGGTGGTGTCGTCATCCCCATCGCCGTCCTGCCGTTGTGGCAGGTCGCGCAGTTGGTGTCGGTCGCGGCATGCTTGAACGCCGCACCGCCCCAGCTGGTGAAGCCGCCGCTCGCCGCCTTGGCGTGACAGCTGACGCAGTCCGCCCCGCCAGTGGCAACGTGGTTCGGATACGACGCGGTGCCGAGTGCGCCCTTGGTACCCTGGCCGGTGTAGTTGCCGTTGTGGCAGCTGTCGCAGCGCGCGGTCGCCACCGCGGCGTGGTTCATGGTGTAGGTCGTGAAGCTCGCGGCGGTGTTGCTGTGGCAGTTCGAGCATTGCAGCGTCCCGGTCGGGATGTGCGGCGGCGTGGTCATCCCCTGCGCCGTCTTGCCGTTGTGACAGGTCGCGCAGTTGGTGTCGGTCGCGGCATGCTTGAAGGCCGCGCCGCCGAAGCTGGCCGTGCTGGTGTGACAGGACTCGCAAGGCAGATTGGTCTGGAGATGATTGCCGGACTTGCCGCGCGCGGTCGTCCCGTTGTGACAGTTGGCACAACCGGCGACGATGCCGGCGTGGTCCATCTTCATTCTGATGCGAAAACTCGCCGTCGACCTGTGGCACACATCGCATGGCGCTGCGGTCGTGATATGATTCTTCGACTTGCCCCGTGCCATCACACCGTTGTGGCAGGTCGTACATGACGCCTTCGCCTGGGTATGATCGATCGCCCGGACGTCCTTCCATGTCGAAGTCTGATGGCAGCTCTCACAGCGCCGCGTGGTCATCGGGTGATCGACGGACATGCCCGCCGTCTGCGCGCCGTTGTGGCAACTGGCGCACTGCGTCTGCGTGCCCTTGAACCGCCCGCCGACGTGACAGGACGAGCACTCCACGCCGACATGGCTTCCGGTCAGCGGAAACCCGGTCGAGACGTGATCGAATGAGCTCTGCGCGGCAGCGTGCCCTGCCAACACCAGAGTGAGCAGCACACAGGCGAGCAGCCACTGCACCATGCGGTGCGAGGCTCGCGCCAACAGCCCCAGTCTGCTGTAGCAGCTGCTCAACTCCAACTCCGCTCTTCACTCTCGACTCGATCGCCAGCCGGACATCCGACGGCGACCGACCGACCCCAATCCAGCCGAGACCGTTGAGCGTCCGCCGCTCGGCGGTCGCCCTGACAAATCCAAGACACTCTTGCGGATTCCCCCTACGGCCCGGTGGCACGTCTTCCCCAGCCACCGAATACTCGAAACGCTCCGTGCTCCCTTGATCGAGCGCTGCATCGATTAGGCGATGACGGAGTCACCGGCCAGATCACGCAGCCTTCGCTACGCCTACGACAGAGCTTCCAGAGACGCGCAAAGCTGGCCCAAAACTGGGCCAAGCTGAACTCAAGCTGAATGGAGGTTTAGGTTTCTGACCTCACCCGCGCGCGATGGTCCGGCAAGCCCATCACGCAAGCCATTGATCTGCATTCGAACTGATCAGTATTGCGAGCTCTTATCAGCTCGATACGATGTCAGACGTCTTGCAGCAGCCACCGCGGCCGTTCGAATCAGTTCCTGATCTGAACGTTGCGCCATCCCGTTGCGACATGGCAGCGCTCGCACGTCTGACCGAAGGTACCATTGTGCACGTCCGAGCTGCGATGACAGCTGAAGCAATCCATCGGCAACTTCAGATCCGGCGGCGACTTGGCCTTGTGACAGGCCTCGCAGGTGATCTTCTGGTGGACACCGACCAGCGGGAATCGTGTCTGCCGCGCGTGATCGAAACGCCATAGCCGCCATCCGTTCGGATTGTGGCAGTTGGCGCATCGCCCGCCGAGTTTCCCCTGGTGGAAATCCTTGTGGCAGCTCTCACAGGCCATCGGGGTGTTCTTGTAGGTCGGCGTCCGGTGGCACTCCTCGCAGGGCACCGACTTGTGCAGGCCGATCAATGGGAAGCGCGTGATTTCATGATCGAAGGAGAGCTTCTTCCGCCAGCCCATATCGCTATGGCACGTCTCGCAACGCTCACCGAGCTTGCCCTGATGCGGATCCTGCTTGCGGTGACAGGACACGCATGAGGTCGCGAGCTTGTCCCGATAGAGATCACCCGTATGGCAGCCCTCGCACTTCACCTTGGCATGGGCATTTCGCAGGGGGAAGCGGGTCTTGTCGTGATTGAAGCGGACCGTCTTCCACTTGTCCTGATCATGGCAGGTCTCGCACTTGTCGCCGAAGCGGCCGCCATGAACGTCCTGAAGACGGTGACATGAGCCACAGGAGGTCGGCAGATCCTTGTATTGCTGACCGGAATGACACGTCGCACAAGCGACCGACTTGTGGGCGCCCACGAGGGGAAACCGGGTCTTGGTGTGGTCGAACTCCTTGGTCGCGCGCCATTTCACCGCCGTGTGGCAGTTCTCGCAGCGTTCACCGAGTCGACCGCGATGCGGATCAATCGCCTTGTGACACTCGAAACAGGTCGAGGGCGCGTTGCGGAACTTCACCTTCGCGACGTGACATCCCGCACAAGGCACGGTCTTGTGCGCATCGACGAGCCGGTAGTTCGTCATGTCGTGGTTGAAGGTTTCCTTGTCGAGCTGGACGATGTCGGTTCCACGCCCCTTGTGGTCGGTGTGACACTGCCTGCACTCCTGGCTCAGCGCCGCCTGGTCGCGCCCGTGCAGGCGCTCACGCTGCCTGCGATCGACGGCAATCTCCTTGTGGCAATCGAGGCAGAGGCCCGATTGTGCTTTCCGCGTATAGGCTTCGTGGCACTTTCCGCATTCGCTCTCGAGCTTGGCATGCTTCTCGACCAACGGGCCCGGCATAACGAGCTTCTCCAGCAACGTCTGCGCCCGCCCCCCGGCCGAGAGCATCGCAACGCCGGCCAGGACGGCGACGACGACCGCAACACGCCACCGCATCACGCAACTCCGTCAATAGTGATGGACGGCCCAGACATGAACGACGCCCGCCAGCAGCATGAGAAAAAACAGCGGCAGATGAAGCACATGCCACAGCGAAAACAATCGTTCGAAGAACGTCAGCTCAGCGGCCTTACGTACCGCAGCGGCGTAGCGCCGCACCACCTCCTCGATTCGCTTCTCGCGACGCCGCCGCTCGGACCACGACCATCGCGCGCGCTTGGCTTCGGCGCGAATGAGCCGGCGCGCTTCCGCAACCACATTGGCGCGCAGCCGCCGCGTGCGCGCTGCGATGACCGCGCCGGTCCGCAGGCTGCCCAGCGCGGTTCGGGGTACCCTGTTGTCGAGCCCTTTGCTGAAGGCGGCCAACTCCCGCGACACGAACGAGACGGCCTGCATCTCCTGACCGAGCTCCGTTCGCATTGCCTCGGCCTCGGCGAGCAGCTCCTTGACACGCGCTCTCCCGCCATGGAGGCCCATATGGATCTTGCCATAGATGTAACGGCCGACCACGCCGCTGATCGCCACGATCAGCATGGTGAAGAACGCCACATTGCTGTTGAGCGCCCCCAGCTGGAAATTCGCATGGAACAGGATGAGCACGGGACCGATGACGCCGAGCAGCATGTGCGTCCTGAACCAGAACGGCACCGAGCCGATCCCGCGCAGCGACTTGAAGCGCTTGCGCATCGAATAGGCCAGCAGCGACAGCATCGCGACGCTGCCGTAGATCCCGAGCCAGTATCCGGTGCCGGAGCCCGGCGTAATATACTCCTCCTCCTTCTGCAGCCACCCCACGGTAATCGCTCCGAGAACGACGACCGTGATGACAACCGGAATGGTTCCTCGAAGAGGATTGCCCCGCGCGCGAGCGACCGCTGCTCTGCTCATGACCTCGACGTTTCCTGTGAAACCCGAATGCCGGATTGGCGGAAGCCAGACTCGTTCGCGGATCTCCGGATCTCAGTCGAGAGACCACTTAGTGATAACCACTTGCAACATCCCCATCCGTCTTCCGACACCGACGTCATTAGTCCGAAATCAGTGCGAGCCATATTTCCGCCGACGGCATCTGTTCAACGAATGATCCAATCCTTGTCTCCAAGACGTCAGATCATTCTGGAATTTCTATGTCGGCATCTCTTGAGAGGAATTTGCATCTAGCACCGCATCGAACCTCTTCACGCGGAGTTCGCGGCCAGCGGCTCTCTTCTGCTGTTAGTTCATAAGACAAGGGAGCGAGACGACATGGCGCTCGATCTCCTGATCGTGTACGCCGCGCCGATGCTCGGCGTCTGGGCCACCTATATGGCGGTGCGCAAGAGAAGAGAAATAAAGAGCGTCGCGAAGCTCTCGGCCGCCAAGGAAGCCGGTCTGCTTGAGCCGGCATCCTTGCATCCCATCATCGATCCTGCCTTGTGCATCGGCTGCGGGTCATGCGTCAGGGCGTGCCCGGAGGGCGACATTCTCGGCCTGATCGGCGGCAAGGCGTCGCTGGTCGAACCTTCGCATTGTATCGGACACGGCGCCTGCAAGGCGGTGTGCCCCGTGAACGCCATCACGCTGGTGTTCGGCACCGAAACGCGCGGCATCGACATTCCAAACGTGGACGAGGCGTTCCAGACCAACGTACCCGGCATCTTCATCGCCGGAGAGCTCGGCGGGATGGGGCTGGTCCGCAACGCCATCGAACAGGGGCGCCAGGCGATCGACTCCGTCCGCAAGGTCAAGAACATCGGCAAGTCCGACATGCTCGACGTCGTGATTGTCGGCTGCGGTCCGGCCGGACTTTCCGCCAGTCTCGCCTGCCTGCAGCATCGGCTGCGCTTCGTGACGCTGGAGCAGGACTCGCTTGGCGGCACCGTCGCGCACTTTCCCCGCGGCAAGCTGGTGATGACGGCACCTTTCACGCTGCCGCTCGCGGGCAAGTTCAACTTCAGAGAGCTCAGCAAGGAGCAGTTGATCACCTTCTTCATGGGGATCGTGCGCAAGGCCCGCCTCAAGGTGAACGTCGGCGAGCGCGTCGAGGCCGTCACGCGAATGGGAGAAAGCTTCGACGTCAGGACGAACCGCGGCAGCTACAGAACGCATGCCGTGCTCCTGGCGATCGGGCGCCGCGGAACGCCACGCAAGCTGGAAGCTCCTGGCGAAGAGCAGAACAAGGTCGTCTATCGACTGATCGACCCCGAACAGTATCGCGGCCAGCACGTGCTCGTCGTCGGTGGCGGCGACGCCGCACTGGAAGCCGCGTGCTCCATCGCCGACGAGCCCGGAACGACGGTGACCCTGTCGCATCGCAGCGAGTCGTTCGGCCGCGCCAAGCTGAAGAACCGTCAACGGACTGAAACAGCTGCTCGATCGGGGCGGCTCCGGGTCATCTACAACTCCACGGTCAAACGGATCGGCAGCGACGACGTCGACATCGATGCCGGCGGCAACACGAGCACGATCCGAAACGATGCCGTCATCGTCTGCGTCGGCGGCATTCTGCCCACCGCATTCCTGAAGAGCATGGGTATCGAGGTGGAGACGAAATATGGCACGGCTTAAGTCCTCTCACGTCATCATCCCCCTGATCTGTCTCGTCGGCTCGACCGTGCCGTCGGTCGCCCCGGCCGGCGACGCGCCGGCCGGCGTGAGCTCCGAAGCATTCGCGAGCCAGGCGGCCGATGCCGCGATCCGCGCCGGACATCCTGAGGACGCACTGAAGCTGCTCGAGCGCGCCGCCAACGCCGGGGATCCGGAGGCGCAGTACCGGCTTGCGTCGCTCTACCGCGCCGGTCTCGGCACCAGAGCAGACGATACGCTGGCGTTCAAATGGATGGAGGCAAGCGCAAGGAAGGGACACGTCAAGGCGCAGTACAATGTCGCAGCGATGTGGCTCGCGGGCCGCGGAACACCGGCCGATCCCGACCGGGCGCGGGAGTGGCTGCGCAAGTCGGCGGCGGCTGGCTATCAGCCCGCCGAGCAGTTGATGGCCGACATGGCCAGCCGAGACGCGCGACCCCGCGCCAGGGAGCCGGCGCGCGAAGCTGCGCGCAGGCCGCCACCGACGCTTGATGCGCAGGCCGCCATGCGAAACGGCCATCCGGCCATCATCGACGCCGCCCTGCGCGGCCAGTTCGATCCGATGCGCCAGCTCATCGCTGCGAAGGCTGACGTCAACGCGGTCAACGAGGACGGCGATACGCCTCTGGCGATCGCCGCGGCCGCCGGGCATCTTCGGCTGGTGGAGCTCCTGCTCGCCTCGGGAGCCAACCCGAACACCGGCAACCGGCGCGGCGACACGCCTTTGATGCTGGCAGCGGACAAGGATCATGGAGACATCATCAAACTGCTGCTGACGAAGGCGGCCGACCCATCTGCAGCGCGTGCAGATGGCACGACCGCACTATTGATGGCGCTCAGCCGCTGCAACGGCGCCGCGATCGCTGCGCTCCTCGACGGCGCCTCCGGCAGTCTGCCCGCGTCGGCGGACGGCCGGACCCCCCTCATGATCGCGGTCGCGTCGTGCACCAATGGCCCGCTCGATCGGCAACTCGTTCAGAGATCCGACCTCAACGCCGCCGATGGGCAGGGCCGCACCGCACTCTGGCACGCGGCCGGCAATGGCAATACGCACGCGATCGGACAACTGATCCGCGCCGGTGCGGACGTCAACCGCGCTGACGCCGACGACAAGACGCCGTTGCTGAATGCCATCGAAGGCCGCAGCGCCGCGGCCTCGCTGCTTCTGTTGGACCATGGGGCCGACCCGAAACGCGCGACAAGAGGCGGAAATACCGCCCTCATCCTCGCTGCGCGCGCCGGGCTTGCGGATGTCGTCAGTGAGCTTCTCAGGCGCAAGGCCGACCCGAACGTGCGCAATGGCCAGGGCATGAGCGCGTTGATGATGGCGGCCCATGAGGGGAACATCGGCATTGCGCACAGCCTTCTCGCCGCCGGCGCCGAAAAGCAATTGAGGAACAAGCGGCGCGAACGTGCCACGGACATCGCCGCTGCCAGCGGTCACAGCGATATCGCCAAGCTTCTGGAATAGCGGACGATTCCGTTTCGCCTCCCTGCCTATCATGCGGTCGACGTCGCGTTCGCTGCTCGCTGCTCGCTGCTCGCTGCTCGCTGGCGCCGCAGACGATTCGCGCGTTATTTATCAACGAACATAACGCTCCATACCAAGACGCCTCGATGATACCGCTCTCCGGCCGTGAGTGCGAATGAGTTGCAGTTACACTACGATGCACGTCGATGGATCATCATCATTCCGTACGAATGATGCCTCATTCGGCGCATTGATTGTCGACGCATCACAGACACTTGATAGTTAGCTGCAGGAATATCCGCTGCAGTCGGAGATACCACATGACAGCGGAGGTCGGATCGTTTGCGCTCATTCTCGCGCTCCTCGTGTCGCTGGTGCAGTCGATCGTTCCGTTCGCAGCGCTGCGCCGCCAATCCGAGATGATCGCCGGCTTCGTTCGGCACGCTGCCTTGACTCAGTTTCTGTTCGTCTCGATCGCATTCGCATGCCTGACGTCGCTGTTTGTCCACTCCGACTTTTCAGTCCAGGTCGTCGCAGCCAATTCGCACACGCTCAAGCCGCTGCTCTACAAGGTCTCCGGAGTCTGGGGAAACCATGAGGGATCCATGTTGTTGTGGGTCCTGATCCTCTCATTGTTCGGTGCTGCCGTTGCATTGTTCGGAACGAACCTTCCGGAGCGACTGCAGAGCAACGTCCTCGGCGTGCACGGCATGATCGGCCTCGGCTTTCTGGCGTTCATCGTCTCTACATCGAATCCGTTCGCGCGGCTGGTCGATGCTCCCCTCGAAGGCAACGGACTGAATCCGATCTTGCAGGATCCCGGCCTCGCCTTTCATCCACCGTTTCTGTATCTGGGCTACGTCGGCTTCTCGATGGCGTTCTCGTTCTCGGTCGCCGCGCTGATCGAGGGAAAGGTCGATGCCAGCTGGGCCCGCTGGGTCCGACCGTGGGTGCTCGCGGCCTGGTGCTTTCTCACGATTGGAATCACGCTGGGCAGCGCATGGGCGTACTACACGCTCGGCTGGGGCGGCTGGTGGTTCTGGGACCCCGTCGAGAACGCGTCCTTCATGCCGTGGCTTGCGGGGACTGCGCTGCTGCATTCCGCCCTGGTGGTCGAACGTCGGAGCGCCCTCCAGAGCTGGACGATCCTGCTGGGGATCGTGACCTTCTCATTGAGCCTGATCGGGACCTTCCTGGTGCGATCCGGCGTGCTCACCAGTGTTCATGCCTTCGCACAGGACCCCTCGCGTGGCGCATTCATCCTGGCGCTCATCCTGGTGGCGACCGGCGGGGCGTTGACGCTGTATGCGATCCGAGCCCCAAGCCTGAAGCACGGTGCGCTGTTCGCGGCCGTCAGCCGCGAGAGCGGCCTCGTCCTCAACAATGTGCTGCTCACGGCAGCCGTGGCCACCGTGTTTCTCGGCACGTTCTACCCGCTCCTCGTCGACATGCTCGGAAACGACAAGATCTCCGTCGGTCCTCCCTACTACAACCTGACGTTCGTTCCGATCATGGTTCCGCTGCTGCTTGCCATGGTGATCGGCCCGGTTCTGAAATGGAAGCGCGATCTCCTCGTTGCGGCCCTGCAACGACTCCGCCTGGCCGGAGGACTTGCGGCATTCATTGCCGTCGCGATCCTCATCGCGACGTTCGGACAGCGTTTCCTGGTCGCGTTCTTCTTCGGCATCGCCGTCTGGCTCGTGATCGGCTCGCTGATGGTGCTGGCTCATCGCGTCCGCCTCGGCATGACGACTCCGCTGGCGACCTCGCTCAACCTCGCGCGCACCACCCCGCTCGCGGTCTACGGCCTGGTGCTGGCCCATGCGGGAATGGGCGTCACCGTCGCAGGCATTACCGGGATGACCGCGTGGGCCAGCGAGAAGGTGCAGATGCTGCGGCCGGGCCAGAGCCTGCAGCTCGCGGGCTACGACATCAAGTTGCGCTCGATCGGAAAATTTCCAGGCCCCAACTACGAAGCCGAGCGTGGCACGTTCGACATCACGCGGAACGGCAAACCGTTCACGCAGCTTTCCAGCGAGCGCCGCTTCTATCCCGTCAGACAGCAGCAGACGACCGCCGCCGGCATTCGAACCAACCTGCTCTGGAACGTCTACGTGACGCTCGGCGATCCCGACGACAAAGGCGCGTGGGCGGTGCGTTGCTACTATCACCCTCTGGTGCCGCTGGTCTGGATCGGCGCCCTGATGATGGCGTGCGGCGGCTTCGTCTCGCTGGCCGACCGGAGATTTCGTGTCGGTGCTCCGCGACGGTCGATGCGGGCCGTACCGACTGCCGTTCCTGCTGAATAGGACGAGATATGCCGCGCCTACCCTATCTCATACCGCTCGCGGCTTTCGTCGCACTGGCCGCTGGACTGGCTTTCAGCCTGACCAACGATCCGCAGCGGATGCCCTCGACCCTGATCGACAAGCCGACCCCGCGTTTCCAGCTCGCGTCGCTCGACGGCAAGGGCGGCGGTCTTGCCAGTACCGACCTGCAGGGCGACGTGGTCCTGCTCAACGTGTTCGCATCCTGGTGCCCCGGATGTCGCGTCGAGCATCCCATGCTGCTCAAGCTCGCGGAGAGCTCCGCGATCCCGATCTATGGGCTGAACTGGAAGGACGATCGGAACGACGGCAAACGGTGGCTTGCCAAGCATGGCAGTCCCTATGCCCGTGTCGGCTCCGATGAGTCCGGCCGGACCGGCATCGATCTTGGCGTGACCGGCGTTCCCGAAACCTTCGTGATCGATCGGGCCGGCCGCATCCGCTTCCGCTATCCCGGCCCGCTGACCGAAGATGTATGGCGGGACGATTTCGAACCTCTGCTGAAGGCACTCAGGAGCGAGTCATGAACTGCCGGCGGATCAAGCGCGCGGCCGAAGCGCTGCTCGTCAGCTCGCTCGTGCTGACGGCGACCTGGTCGCCATCTCGTGCGGTGCTTCCCGACGAAATGTTGCGCGACGAGGGGCTGGAGGCCCGCGCGCGCGCGCTGGGCCAGGAGCTGCGCTGCGTCGTTTGTCAAAATCAGAGCATTGACGACTCCAACGCTCCATTGGCGCATGATCTGAGGGTGCTGCTGCGCGATCGCCTGCAGGCCGGCGACAGCGACCGGCAGGCGGTGGACTTCCTGGTCGCACGCTACGGCAACTTCGTCCTGCTCAAGCCTCCCTTACAGTGGAATACCATCGCGCTGTGGATCGGTCCCCTGCTCGCTTTGCTCACGGCCGCCGTCGGCTTCGGCCGCTACGTGCGCCGGGCGGCAGCCAATGCGAGTGCGCCCGAGGCGGAGCACGTCGCTCCGCTCAGCGCCGACGAACTCGAAGCCTTCGAGGCGATCCTCGATCGACGGAGCCTTTCATGATGCTGTGGCTGATCCTGACGGCGATGATTTCCGTGGCCGCCGTGCTCATATCGACGCCATTCATCCGCAGCTACGAGCGGAGACGGTTGGCTTCGGCTCAGGGACTTGCCGTCCACCACGACCAGCTCCGCGAGATCGAGAGCGAAACCGCACGCGGCCTGATCGACAAGTCGGATGGCGAGAACGCGGCCAGCGAGATCAAGCGGCGCATTCTCGCCGCAGCCGCCGCCGAACAGCCGCCGGCGCCCTCCCTCACCAGCTCCGAACGAAAATTTGCGCTCGCCGTCGTCACGATGACCGTGGTGCTCGGCTCGGTCGTCCTGTACGCGGTCATCGGAAACCCGGATGTCCCCGCGGCCGCGCCGGTCCAGACCGCCGGCGGCACGACGCTGAAGTCGGTTGGCGAAGCGCGAACGGACGCCGGCACCCAGGCCATTGCGTCGTTGGAGCAGATGGCCGGCCAGGACGGTCGCGACCGCCCGCAGCAGGGCAGCGGACTGCCGCCGGTCGAAGAGATGATCCAGCGTGTGCAGACCAGACTGGAGCGAAATCCCAGGGATCCGGACGGATGGCGGCTGCTGGGCTGGTCCTTGTTCAACATCGAGCGCTTTGCGGAGGCGGCGCAGGCCTATGCGCGCGCAATGGAGCTGCGGCCAAGTTTGGCAGAGTATCGCAGCGCGCGGGGCGAAGCGCTGGTGCGGGCCGCGGACGGAACCGTCAACTCCGAAGCCCGCGCGGATTTCGACGAAGCACTCAAGCTGGATCCCAAGGACGCGCGCGCCCGCTTCTTCATCGGAGTCGTGAAAGAACAGGAGGGAGACAAACGGGGTGCGATGGCCGACTGGACGTCGATCGTATCGGAGGCCGATCCGAACGAGCCGTGGCTGCCCGATCTCAAGCAGCGGCTCGGCGCGCTTCGTCGCGAGCTCGGGGAGGATGACGGCTCGCCATCGCCTGCCCGGCCGAACCTGTCCGCCGAGCGCATGCAGGAACTCCTGCGCTCCGGCAAGACCGCGGCGACCGACCCGGTGGAGCCGCGCGGCCCCCGCGCCGAGGACATCCGCAAGGCGGAAAGCATGTCCACACAGGATCGCAACCTCATGATCCGGGGCATGGTGGATGGTCTTGCGAGCCGGCTCGAACAATCACCGCGCGATGCAGAAGGCTGGATCAAGCTGATCCGCTCGCGGGTGGTGCTGGGTGAGGTCGAGGCGGCGAAACAGTCGCTGCAACGCGCACTGTCGGTCTTTGCGGAGGACGTCCCGGAGCGCACGCGCATCGCTGACGCAGCCAAAGAGCTCGGGATCAATCCATAGCGTTCGAGGGCCCGATCCGCGTGTCCGCGTCGTCGGACCCGTTCGGCAACCGGAGGAATGGCAATGCGCATTCTGCTCATAGAGGACGAGCCCGTCTACGCGGAGCGCATCAGGGAAAGCCTGGCCGATGCCGGTTTCGAGGCGGATCTCGCCACCGATGGCAGGCAGGGCTGGATGCTGGGCAACAGCCAGCCCTATGATGCCGCGGTCCTCGACCTCGGCCTGCCGTGCATTTCGGGCCTCGACGTGCTGCAACGCTGGCGTCATACCGGGCACACGTTGCCGGTGCTGATCCTGTCCGCCCGCAGCGGCTGGGTCGAGCGTGTCAACGGCCTGAACGCAGGCGCGGACGACTATCTCGAAAAGCCCTTCAAGGCGCAGGAGCTCGTCGCGCGGGTCAAATCGCTGCTCCGTCGGGTTTCCAGCAGACCGGAGGCCGTGCTGCGCCTCCGGCAGATCGAATTCAACGCGGCGGCTGGCCTGGTCAAGAAGGACGGGGAGATTGTCGATCTGACTGCACTCGAGTTGCGCGTGCTCGAGTTCCTCATGCGCCGCGCCGATCATATCGTGTCGCAGACCGAGCTGCTGGAGCACATCTATCCGAGCAGCGACCATCGCGACTCCAATACGGTCGAGGTCTACATTGCCCGGCTCAGGAGAAAGCTGGGGCGTGACTGCATTCGCACCGTCAGGGGCATGGGATATCGCTTCGGATAGAGCAATGTTCAGCCGCAACTTCCGAGCCCGGATGATCGCGGTCGCCGCGATCTGGATTTCCATCGTCTTGTTCGCCAGCGGGCTCGGGCTCTCGATCGTCATTCGCCGTGTCGTCGAGGCCCATTTTGATCATGACCTGCTGGATCACGCCCGCGAGCTCGCCGATCTCGTCGAACTCGACGCAGCGCAGCGGCTGTTCATCGCCCGCAATCTGAGCGATCCGCGTTTCTCTCCGGCCAAATCCGGAATGTATTGGCAGGTCATCCTGCAGAACGGCGAGACCGTGCGTTCGCCCTCGCTACAGGACGACCTCTCTCTTTCAGTCACGCCCGACCAGACCCGCGAGGGCTCGCTGCCTCCCTCCACGGCGCTGGCGAATGTGGAAGGACCGACCGGGCCGATGCGGATGGTCCGAAACATCAGCGAGCCGGCTCGTCTCGGGCAACCCGTTGAAATCCGAATCGGTGCCGACGAGCGACTGATCAGTGACGAGATGGAGCACCTCAATCTGACACTGATGGCGACGCTGGGTCTGCTGGCCCTCGCCATGGTTGGCACCGCCTACGCTCAGGTCGCCTACGGCCTGCGGCCGCTGCAGCGGATGAGTCGCGCCATCGTGGACGTGCGCAGCGGCAAGACCACACGCCTGCCCGAGGACCTTCCGGAGGAAATCATGCCGCTCGTTACCGAACTGAACGGAATGATCACGGCAAATCTCAGCATGGTCGATCGCGCTCGCGTGCTCGCAGGAAGCTTTGCGCACGCGCTGAAGACGCCTCTGGCAATCCTCGACGAGGAGGCCGCACGGCTGAAAGCATCCGGTCAGGAGGGCCACGCGCAGATCCTGTCGGAGCAGTGCTCGCGCATGGCGCTGCTCATCGACTACCAGACGGCGCGCGCAAAGGCCTCCACGATCGCGAATGCCGGTGCGTTTGCGGTCGTCGCCGACGTCTTGAGAAGCGTCATCAATACCTACTCGCGATTCAGCCCCGGGCACGACCGGCGGTTCGAAGTCGAAGGAGCGGCCGACGTCGTCGTTGCCTGCGATACGAACGATCTGACCGAACTCATCGGCAACCTGCTCGACAATGCGGCAAAATGGGCACATGACCTCGTCGTGGTTTCGATCGAGGATCTCGACAGCTCCGTCTTGATCACGGTCGAGGACGACGGTCCCGGCATTCCGGCCGAACATCGCATGCGCGTGTTCGACGTGGGCACGAGACTTGACGACGCGAAGCCGGGCACTGGGCTCGGTCTGGCGATCGCCCGCGACCTGACCAGCCTCTATGATGGCCGACTGTGGATCGAGGATTCGCGAATTGGGGGCGCCGCCCTGAAGCTCGCACTTCGAAAGAAGGGTGATCCAGGCTCATCGTGACATGACTGGTGCCCGCAAAGCGACCGCAGCGGCATACGGCACGAAGCCAGTGGAGCAGGAAATCACCGTGGCAAGATGCCCTGGGCCGGCGCGCCAACGACGCCAGCCGTAGCCGGTGAGAGGCTACTTTCGAACATCGCGGGTCAGCAGCGTCGGCAAAATCGCAAGCTTCCCCGGCCGCGCTATCTCAGTGTCGAGAGATAGGCGACGACGTCGGCCCGCTCCTTCGCGTCCGCCAATCCTTTGAAATACATCTTGACCCCGTGAACGTCCCCGCGAGGATCGGCGATATAGGCATCCAGTGCCGTTGCGGTCCAAGGCGCGTTGTTCTTTTTCATGCTCTCCGAATAGGCGTAGTCCGGCACAGCCGCCGGCTGGCGCCCAACGATGTTCCAGAGGCTCGGGCCGACCTTGTTGACGCCGATCTCGGCAGAGTAGCAGTTATGGCAGATGCGCTGGAAGATGCTTTTCCCGGCGACCGGATTGCCGTCGAGCGCGCGGGCGCTCGGTGCCAGGCTGACGAGAACGGCGACAAGAACGATGCGGCGGAGCATGCGAGATCTTTCCCTTTTCGATCCGGAGCGGGCGCGGGCCAGCCCCCCCGGCCAGGCGCGGTGAGCAGATCCGAGCATATGATCGGACGACAGCCCGGCCCAAGTCCTTGTTCTGGATCAAGCCGCGCAGTTGCCGTTGCTGCTCAATTGGCCTAATCTTCTAAAAAAACGAACGATTACCAACAACCCAAAGTGTCGTTCCGGGAGGTGCCCGATGGGAGACGCCGATCCTCGGCCCCCGCGTCCGTCTGGCGTGACTGCTGCAAAGTCCAAGGCTGCAACGGAGGCCGCTGCGGCGGCCGACATTTGCAGCCAGTTGCCGGCCGACGGGTTGGCGATGGTGCTGATCTTCCTGTCGCCCCACTACGATCCAAACAAGTTCATGGTGGAGGTGACGACCCGTCTTGCGGACATCCCCGTATACGGCTGTACGACGGCCGGAGAGCTGTCGCCCGATGGCTGGGACGACAACAGTGTCGTCGCTCTCGGATTTGCCGCCGAGGATTTCACGGTATTCGCACAGCCCATCTTCGGGTTGTCGGGCTTTCGCGTCGATGAAGGACGTCGCCTCGGCAACCAGCTGAGGCAGGATCTGTCGCGGCACGGTGGTCGCGACGACGACGGCGTGTTCGGACTCGTCCTGATCGACGGCATGTGCCAGCGCGAAGAGGCGATCATGTCGGCGATCTACGCCTCGCTCGACAATATTCCCCTGGTTGGCGGGTCGGCCGGCGATGGTCTGCGGTTCGAGCGCACCTGGGTCTTTCACGACGGCAAGGCCCACACGGACATGGCTGTGCTGATCCTGATCAGGACGTCATTGCCGTTCCGGCTGTTCAAATGCGACAATTTCGAGCCGACCTCGACCAAGATGGTGGTGACGGAGGCCGATCTCGAGCAGCGCATCGTCAAGCAGCTCAATGCCGAGCCGGCGGCGGAGGAATATTGCCGCGCGATCGGAATCGCCGATTCCGAGCTCGACCCGTTCCTGTTTGCAGCCCATCCGGTCCTGGTGCGAGTCGGCGGCTCCTATTTCGCGCGCTCGATTCAGCGCGTCAGCCCTGACGGCTCACTCCGATTCTTCTGCGCGATCGACGAAGGCATGGTGCTGACGGCGGCGAGGTCACGCAATTCCGTGGCGGCCGCCCGCGAGATGCTGGCCGAGGTCCGCGACGAGATCGGCGAGGTCTCGATCTTCATCGGTTTCGAGTGCATCCTCAGGCGTCTTGACGCGGAGCAGCATCAGTTTGCGCGGGAAATGTCCGAGCTCTATCGCGACAACCGGATCGTCGGATTCCATACCTATGGCGAGCAGTACGGTTCAATGCATGTCAATCAGACGCTGACCGGGGTCGCGATCGGTAGACGTGGAGCGACGCAGCAATGACCGCCGCGGCGTCTCCGGAAGACCTGCAGCGCGAGGCGGCCAAGCTCAGGAAGATCAACGCCGCGCTGATGTCCCGGGTCGAACGCTCGATGGACCAGCAGTTCAACGCGTTCTCACTGTTCGAAACGGCGATTGCGCTCGATCAGCAGGTGCGCGAGCGAACGCGCCAGCTGCGTGATGCGCTGCGTTCGATCGAAACCGCCAACAAGGACCTCTTTCGGGCCAAGCAGCAGGCTGAAGCGGCGAGCTCCCTGAAATCCTCGGTTCTCATCTCCGTCACGCATGATCTGCTTCAGCCGCTCAACGCCGCGCGGCTCACGCTCTCGACCTTGGCGGACGAGGTCTCGTCCGATCGCGGAACGGCCATGGTCGGCCAGGTCGACCATTCGCTGGCCATGCTCGAGGATCTGCTGCGATCCCTGCTGGAGATTGCCAAGCTCGATGCCGGAGCCCTGCGCCCCGATGTCAGGCCCGTTCTGCTCTCGACCCTGTTCGAGCCGCTCGAACGCGAATTCGCCCCGATCGCGGCCAAACGCGGGTTGTCCCTGCGCATTTGTCCGTGCTCGATCGCCGTGGTCTCGGATGCCATGATGCTGCGGCGCATCTTGCAGAACCTCCTCGCCAACTCCCTGCGCTACACACGGCAGGGCGGCGTCGTCATGGGATGCCGGCCGGGGCCGGGAGCGGGCCGGGTTCGCATCGAGGTCCACGACACCGGCCCGGGGATTCCGAAGCCGCAACAAGAAGCGATCTTTCTCGAATTCCAGCGCGGTCGGCCGAGCGCCGAGGATCAGGCCGGTTTTGGGCTGGGCCTGTCGATCGTTCGTCGCTTCGCCAAGGCATTGGACCATGAGGTCGGACTGGCTTCGCGGGTTGGACATGGGTCCACATTCAAGCTCGAGCTCGACCGCGCAGACCCGGCAGCCGTACTGCCGGATCCACATCCCGCGGATCACGTCGACCACGACTATGGCGGGCTCGAAGGCGCCAAGATCCTGCTGATCGAAAACGACCTGGCCACCGCCGAGGCCATGGTCAGTCTGCTGGAAAAATGGGGCTGCGACGTCGTAGCTACAGCGTCGTTGAATGACGCCTTGCAGCGTTTGAGTGCGCTCGGCGCAGTCCCTGAGACGATCATCGCGGATCTGCACCTGGATGGCGACGAGAGCGGGCTTGCCGCCATCCGGGACATCAGGCAATTCCTTGGCCGAGATGTTGCGGCCATGATCGTGACCGCCGACTATTCCGAAGACGCAGCCAGGGAAGCAAGCCGATACGGGCTCGAGATCTTGACCAAGCCGGTCAGGCCTGCGGAGCTTCGCGCGCTGTTGTCGTTCTTGCTGTCATGAGCGCTTCAGCGCCGTTTGCCCGAGCGGGCGTGCGCGGCTCGCTGATGAGGTTCACGAAGTCGATCTTTTCCATCTCGATGATGGCCTTGGTCCTGCTCATGACGCGAAGCTTGCGCAGGATCTCCGAGACGTGGACCTTCACTGTCGTCTCGCAGATCCCGAGCTCATAGGCGATCTGCTTGTTCTGCAGTCCACGGCGGATAAGGTCGAGCACGCGCAGCTGCTGCGGCGTCAGCTCGTGAAGACGCTTCAGGAGGTCCTGAGCAGGAAGCCGGCCACGGCGCGCGCCGGCGCAGAGGGAGCCGCCTTCAACATGGACCTCGCCGCGCAGCACGGCGTTGATTGCCTCGGCAAGCTGCTGCTTCGAAGTCGATTTCGAGATGTAGCCGGAGACACCCAGCGCGAGCACGTGGGCGACGAGGTCCGGGTCCCGATGCGCGGAAACGACCAGGATCGGCGTGCGCGGCGCGGTCTTGCGGATGCGGATGACGCCGGAGAGTCCGGTCGTTCCGGGCGTCGAGAGGTCGAGCAGGATCAGGTCGAATCTCGGCGGAGATGAAAGAAGCCCAACGGCCATGTCGACGGACGTCGCCTCGCGCATCTCGGCGTCAGCCAGAGCGGCGCGGATCGCGCTCTCCAGCGCCTCGCGAAACAGCGGATGGTCCTCGACGATGAGCAATCGAGCCACGTGCCTGTCCCCTCTCCGGCCAGATCGAAGGTCCGGCTTATTCAGTGTCGCGGATCCGACATTCAACCAGCGTGCGCGCCGCGTCTTCGAAGGAACGTCAGAACCGGAGCATCAGCGATACCGCGTTGGCTGGCATCAATCAACGACCAAGACGCCATCGACGTCGCCACGCCTGCGGTGGCCGTGAAGTCTTGCGGCGCAACAATTCCGCTACAGGTGTTTTCTGCCCGAAGCGGTGCGCGATCCCTGACGGTCGGCCGGCGCGTTCAGCGCGATCTTGCCGATCTCGATGATGGCCTTGTTGCGGCTGAACAGGCGGAGTTTTCTCAGGATCTCGGTGATGTGCGCCTTGACGGTCGACTCCGCAAGCTGAAGCTCGCCGGCGATTTCCCGGTTCTGATAGCCACGCCTGATCAGGTCGAGGACGCGAAGCTGTTGCGGCGTCAGCTCCTCGAGACGCGCCTGCAGCGCGCGAGATGAGCCCTTCCCGTGGCGCTCGACCGCGGGCACGAAGTCTTTCGGGACCGAGATCGAGCCGCTGAGCACGCGCTCGATCGCGGACGTCAGCTCGCGCTTCGAGGTCGACTTCGGCAGATAGCCGGCCGCGCCGAGCGAAAGCGCCTCGCGCACCACGTTCTGGTCCTCGTCACTCGAGACGATCGCGACCGGAAGCCGCGGATGGGCGGCGCGAAGCCGCTGGAATCCCGAGAAGCCCATGGCATCGGGCAGCGTCAGATCGAGCAGCGCCAAGTCGATGTCGGGTTCGAGCGCGAGGGTGCTGAGGGCATCGGCAATCGACAGCGCCTCGAAGATCTCGGCGTCGGGATGCGCCAGACGCACCGCATTGCCGAGCGCTTCGCGAAACAGGGGATGATCGTCGATGATCAGAAAGCGCGTCATGTCCGACCTTCACTCGCTGCCAGCACGTGCCGGGGGATCCGGCAGATCGTGTCGGCCGGTGTCGCTCCCTCAATTTGCCGTCTCTGACGACTGCACGGTCAGCAGGAATGTATAGATGCTCTCGAACTGGTCGTCGGTAAAGACCTCCTTCCAGGCGGGCATGCCCTTGGAGGGACGGCCTTCATGCACGGTGGTCCAGAATTTGTCGCGCATGTCCTCGCCGTAGCGGGTCCGCAGCCGTCGCAGGTCGATGCGCCGTTCGGCCTGCACGGCGTCTGGTCCGTGACAATGCGCGCAGGTGCCGTTGAAGATCTCTTTGCCCAGCGTCACCGCCTCGGTCTTCGACTCGCTCGCAGTCGAGTCCGAAACGCTGGTCACGACGGCCTCGGCGACCGGCTGGCGGAGAAGCTGAGCAGGGTCAGTTGTCGACGCCAGCTTGATCGGGCGCGGCACGGCGCCGAGCCTGATCGACGGCTCGCTCGGCAGCCCGTATTTGACCGCGAGCTCGGCGATCCGCGGCGCGAGCTGCGGCAATGCGGCGTCGATCTGATCGCGAAGTTGGCCGGAGCTCTTGGCAAGGCCGATCGCGGCATCCCAGGACAGCCCGTCGCCCTCGACCGGCTGGATAAGGAAGCTGCTCTCGTAGGTCGTCTTGTTCAACCAGCCTGCAACCGGCCCCCAGACGAAGGCGACATCGGCCCTGCCCTGGGCCAGCGCCGCAAGGCCCTCGTCCGGCGTCAGCACCGTCACCTTCTCGATGTCGTCGCGTTGGGCCAGCAGGTTTTGCGGCGTGGTCTGGTATTGCACGGCGACACGCTTGCCTCGGAGATCGTCGATGCTGTGGACGATGAGCGTCCCGCGGCTGACGAGTGCGTAGGTTTCGGTCGCGATCTTCTTCGAGAAGATCACGGCCGGTCCCATGAAGTCCGCTGACAGCGGCAGGCCGATCATCGCGTCGCACTGCTTGCCCAGCAGCGTCACGCGCACGGTTCGCTTGCCGAAATAGGATTTGTACCAGTCATAGGCCACGGGGCGGCCGAGTTGCTGTGACAGCGCCTGACCGACCTCGAGATAGAATCCCGGCTGCGTTGGATTGTTGCTCGAGAACGGAAGATTGGTCGGATCCGCGCAGAGTCGCAGCGGCTCGGCCTCGTTGGCCTGACCCGCCGCCGACGAGGCCAGCAGGGTGGAGGCCATCAAGGCGACGAGAGCCGTCGCGCTTGCTGACAGTTCGGCGGCCCGCCTATTCGAGCCAGTCTGACGGCGATTCAGGCGCATCCTCGATCCCTCAGGTCTTGTTTATCTGTTTATATGGTACGGCTCGGTCTCGCGGCCGGGCCGTCTTCGTCCGCTTGATGCGGATTGGCTTAGCGGTGCGCGTATCCCGCTTGCGGGACACGCGCACCCGTCGTGACCGTTGCGGCTATTGGACGGCGAAGACGAACAGGGCGCCGCCCTCGGGAGCTGCGTTTGTCATCTTCTTGCCGATCTCGCCCAGGAACGCCGGGATCGAGGCGGTGCGACCAACGACGACGGCGACGTACTGCTTGCCGTCGACCGAATAGGTCACCGGGCCGGCGCCGATGCCGGAGCCGAGATTCTTCTTCCAAAGGATCTTCCCGGTCTTGGCGTCGATGGCGCGGAAATCGCCGTGCAGATTACCGGAAAAGACCAGACCACCGGCGGTGCTGAGCGTACCTCCGTTGAACGGAAGGTCTTCCTGGATCGACCAGACTTTCTTGTTGTTCACGGGATCCCAGGCGATGAGCTCGCCGAGGAATCCGCCCGGGCCTTCCTTGGTCGGGAATTCCGCACCGAGATAGAACACGCCGCGCTTGTACGAGACGTCGCTGACCGCCCAGTCCATGCAGACATTGTTGGTCGGGATGTAGACGAGGCCGGTGTCCGGATTGTACGACATCGGCTGCCAGTTCTTGCCGCCGATCAGGTTCGGGCAGACGTCCTTGACGGGATGTCCGGGGCCCGGCCGCTTGTCCGGGTCCTCGACCGCGCGCAGGGTCGAAATGTCCCATTTCTGCGCCCAGTTGGCGAAGACGTACTTTTCGGCCGAGATCACCTTGCCGGTCTCTCGATTGGCCACGAAGAAGAAGCCGTTGCGATCGGCCTTCATCAGCGTCGGAACGGCTGCGCCGCCGACCTTGAGATCGGCGAGGATGGCTTCGTTGACGCCGTCATAGTCCCAGGCATCGGCAGGCGTGGTCTGGATGTGCCACTTGATTTTGCCGGTGTTCGGATCGAGCGCCAGCGTGGACGCCGTATACAGATTGGTCAGCTTGCCGAAATCGCCATTGCCGGTCGAGCGCACGGCGGTGTTCCAGGGACCGGGGTTGCTGGTGCCCCAATAGACCGTGTCGCTCTTCGGATCGTAGGAGCCGACCAGCCAGGCCGCGCCGCCGCCATGCAGGCCGGTGTCGCCCTTCCAGGTCTCGCTGCCGGGCTCGCCGGGCGCGGGCACGGTGTAGGTCTGCCAGACCATCTTGCCGGAGTTGATGTCGTAGGCCTGCAACGAGCCGCGCACGCCGTACTCGCCGCCGCCGAAGCCGGTGATGACCTTGTCGCGCACGACCAGCGGCGGCGAGGTGATCACCGAGCCCTGCTTGTAGTCGACCACCTTCGTGGTCCAAAGCTCCTTGCCGGTGGCGGCATCGAGCGCGGTCAGCTTGCCGTCGAGCCGGCCGACGAACAGCTTGCCGTCGGCATAGGCGATGCCGCGGCTGTTCACGTCGCAGCAGGCATATTGCAGCGTATCGTCCGGAATATCCGGCTCATAGGTCCATTTGCGCGCGCCGGTCGCCGCATCCAGCGCGTAGACGTATTTCGGGCCCCACGACGTCGAGACGTAGAGCGTATTGCCGATCACGATCGGCGAGGCCTCATTCGAGCGCAGCGAGGCCAGCGAGAACGAATACACCAGCGACAGCTTGCCGGCGTTCTCGGTGTTGATCTCCTTCAGCGGGCTGAACCGGGTGTTGCCGTAATCGTGCCCCGCCATCGCCCAGGCACCGGGCTCGCTGGCGGCCTTCAGCGCCGAATCGTTGGCGCGGACGCCCAACGTGCCGGCGACAAGGAAGGCAACCGTCGAGATGCCAGCCAAGAATCTCCTGCTCGTGAAATTCATCAGTTCCCTCCGCCTATGTCTTTGTTGTGTTCGTATGGCGCGTGCGCGCGAGGCCCCAGATGAGCAGTCGCGGTGCAAGCACCGGGGCGATTACAGCATCAGCGCGGCCCGGCTCTCATAGGCGGAAGGTAGTAGGCGGCGGGGATCAGGGTTGAAGGCCGATTACGGCGTCCTTTCAGCGGCTTATCGAAATTCCGTGACCTGCGAGCGGAAGGATCGTTATCGCGCTTCCACTGCGCGATCTCGTGGAAGCTTGGCGTCCTCGCGGTCGCCACACCGAGGGAAGCCCTCTCTCGAGATGACCCCTTGAACAAACCGGACCGAAGAGCGGCATCTTTTAGTTCAGGCGCGGCCGCCGCTGGAATACGCGGGGCTCGGTGCCAGACAGGGAAACCCGACCGCAAAGCTTGCCTTGGCCTGGTGACGTCTAGCTCTCCACGGGGGCGCTCGAGCTGAGGCGTTCGATCGCCTCCAGGTCATGAATCGTGACCGACGCGTACTTTGCCGTCGCAATCCCATCCTGCTCGAGACTCTTGAGCAGACGATTGATCGTCTGCCGGCCGACCCCGATCATCACCGCAAGGTCCTCCTGCGACAATCGCAAATCGATGACCAACCCTTTCTTGGTCTGTCGCCCGTGACGCTCTGCGAGCCTCTGCAATTCCTGCGCAAGCCGGTGAAGTGGACGCCGATTGCGGAGAATGATCAGGTTCTGCATCGACACGCGCAGGTGATCGCAGACCATTCGAACAAACGCAGAATAATACTCGTTGCTCTCGTTGATGAGCGCCTCGAACCGCTCCTGGCTCACGTGAAACAGCACCGCCTTGCCAATGGCGAATGCGTCATAACCATATGGGCGCCCGTCGAGGGCCGAGGTGACGCCGATCCACGACCCAGGCGAAGAGATCAGCAGGAAGGAGGGATTGCCGGACAGCGAAAAGCTGGTCAAACGCACCTGCCCCGACACCAGGGCAATCAATCCGTCGCGGGAGTCGCTCGCGGAATAGATCAGGGAGTTGTCCGCGTTTCGAACGCGACCCAGACGAAGAATGTTGTCCGCCAATGACGGAGAAAGGCCAGCAAACCACTTGTTCCTGCGCAGAACAGCCTTGAGGACCGCTTTGTTCATTCGTCGCCACACATGAAGACGGGATGGTCGCTGTCGCGACATCTGTCATCCCATATCAGTATAGCGGAGATCAATCGAGGTGGCCGGGCTCCCAGCGGTGTAGGCCCACCCCAGCGCGAGTCGCCGGATGGGGTAAAATGAGGCGCGTCACACCGGCGGCCCGCCAGCGCTAGAACGATTTTTCCTCGGCCTCATAGATGGTCATGACGGGCGGTCTCGCGCACAGCTTGGCGACCTCCTGCACGAACGCCCGTGACTCGGGTCGGGCGAAATGCGCCTCGAGCGCGATGGCGTCACGCCAGCGCTCGAAGAAGCGCAGACGGAGCGAGTTTTCACAATCGACCTGCACGGTGTGCTCCACGCAGCCGTCTTCCATACGCGAACGATGCACATGCTCCAGGCTGATCTTCATCAGACGATCAAAGCTTTCGCCAAGCCCGTCCACAGACCCCACAACGATGATCATCGGCTCACATCCTCACTCTTGTGTTCCTCAGAAGGCGCCGGATGGCTGTCCTCGGCGAATGGCATGAGCGGGATCGTGCGGACGTCGAGACCTCGGCGCCTGGGCGCGTTTGGACGCCAGAACATTGGTTGCCTCGGTTGTCATGTTGACCGTCGTTACCCGCGAAGTTGATTTTCTTGCACGCGGCGGCCTGCGTCCCGGCGCCCTCGCCGGCTCAAGCTAAGGTGATTTTGTGCATCGATTGTCGCGATTGCGACAGTCTCGGCCATGATCTGTGCTTGTCTCTTGGCGGCGTCACGACGCGGCACGGCCGGAGGCGCAACGGGCAACCATGTCGAAACGAGGAGACCCGATGTTGCTGACGGCCGAACGCCTCTTCGCAGTCGAGGGCTTGGTCACCATCGTGACCGGCGCGGCGAGCGGACTTGGCTTGGCCATTTCCCGGACCATGGCAGCCAACGGTGCCGATTTGATCCTGGTTGACAGGAACGAGACCGAACTGAGGCGGATCGGCGAGGAGATCATCCCGGGGGCAGAGATCGCGACGGTCGATGTCGCAGATCCAGACGCCATCCGGCGGACGGTCGATGACGTCATCGCGCGCAAGGGCCGGCTCGACGTCATGTTCGCGAACGCCGGCATCAGCGGGGGAGCCGGAATTCGATTGCCGCAGGGCCACATCGAGAACGTCGATTTCGCAGCCTGGAATGACGTTATTGCCATCAACCAGACCGGCGCGTTCGCGACCATCCAGGCTGCGGCCCGTCACATGAAGGCGCAGCGCGGCGGTCGGATCGTGGTCACGGCGTCGGTCGGAGGATTAAGAGGCTCGGCAGCGACCGCCTATGCGTATGCGGCCGCCAAGGCCGCGGTGGTGAACCTGGTCAGGCAGGCCGCGCTCGAGCTCGCCACGTTCGACGTCCAGGTCAATGCCATCGCGCCCGGCTTCTTCCGGACGGGGCTCGGCGGAGGCCGCCTGCTGGACGAGGCCGCGACAGCGCCGCTCCACGCCATGGTGCCGATGAACCGGCTTGGGATCCCCGACGAGATTGCCGGCGTCAGCCTGCTGCTGGCATCGCCGGCCGCGAGCTATATCACCGGATCGGTGTTCACCGTGGACGGCGGAATCAGCGCGGCATGAAGCACCTCGAAGGCAAGGTCGCGGTGATCACGGGAGCTGCCAGCGGCATCGGGCGCGAGCTGGCCGCTGCCTGCGCTGCGCAAGGAATGAAGCTCGTTCTCGCCGACGTCGATCGCGACGGACTATCAGCCACGAAAGACCCGATGCCGGGCGGGATTGCCGTGCACACGGCGCAGTGCGACGTGTCGAGCGTCGAAGCGGTTCAACGCCTCGCCGACCTTGCCTTTGAAGAGTTCGGCAACGTTCACCTGCTCTTCAACAACGCCGGTGTCGCGGCGCTTGGCCCGGTCTGGTCCGCAACTCCCGAGGACTGGACGTGGGTGCTCGGAGTCAACCTCCTGGGCGTCGTCAACGGCATTCGCAGCTTCGTGCCGCGCATGATGGCTGCAGGCGACGAGGGCCACATCGTCAACACGGCGTCAGCCGCGGGGTTGACCGCCGTTGCGGGCTCCGGCGCCTACTGCGCCAGCAAGCACGCGGTCGTAGCCTTGTCCGAGTGCCTCTTGAAGGACCTTCAGCTCGCCGGCTCTCCTCTCAAGGTCAACGTGCTGTGCCCCTCGCTGGTCAAGACCGCCATCGCCGACTCAGGCCGACATCGGCCCGCACATCTGGCTTCGACAAACCCCGACACTGCAGCATATGATCAGCGCGTCAGAGCGGGAATGGAGGCATCCGAGGTCAGCGCCGCCGATGTGGCCAGCATGACGATCCAGGCCATCCACGACGACGAATTCTACATCCTTCCGCATCCCGCGGTGCGGCTCCGGGTCGAGGAGCGGCTTCGCAACATCATCGGTGATCAACATCACCACCAGCCAGACGGCCTCCTTGGGTCGACGGATGAACCATGAGCAATTCAAACGAGACCGCCGACCTCAGAGCCAGGATCGAGGCGCTCGAGAAACGCGTTGCCGAGCATGACGATCGCGAGGCGATCCGGACACTGCGCTGCACGTACCACGAATACGTCAACCAGGAGCGCGTCGCCGAACTGGCCGATCTCTTTGCGGAGAACGCCACCGTCTCCTATGGCGGTCGGCCGTCGGTGACCGGCCGCGAGGCCATCCGCGACTTCTTCCTCGACTTCCCGATCAAATGGGCGCGCCAATTCATCCACGCGCACGTCGTCGAAATCGATGGCGACCACGGCAGAGGCTACAGCCATCTCGACGGGCGCCCCGTTCTCAACGGCAAGAGCCTCATGGTCGGCGGCCGGTTCGATGATGAATATGTCAGGGAAAACGGCCGTTGGCTGTTTTCGAAAGTCGTGTTGACGACCTGGTACATGGTCCCGGTCGAGCCCGGCTGGGAAGCCGCGGCAGCGACCAGGCCGGCCCAGACCTGAGCTGCACGAACTGAGGCCTGCTGATTTGACGGCCGAGCTCCGTCAGACGTGGATAGCGGCGCCGACAAGGACGGCGTCATGCACGATCTTTCACGGGCCGTGCCCCGGCCGGCCCCGACTGGCGCCAACGCTGGGCATGCGTCGCTGCGGGGTCACTTAGCCTAGCAACGTCACTGCGGCGGAGTCGGGGCGCCCGGCGCGACGGGTTCCATCAGACGGAATCAAGCTGATTTGGCCCTGTCCACAACTTCTGAATAATTTAACTCTGTTGCTTTTTTTCAGAAACCATGTTTATGTATCGCCATCTTGGACCCGCCGAGAGGGGCGCTTCGCGATCGTCACGAGACGTGGGGTCTGGGGACGCGGTGGCCGCAGGCGTGCTGCAGCGGGCTTACGGGCTCGCCGACGAACGGCAGGCTTGCGGACGTGAAGACGCGTGGTCCTGGCGCCCCGATGCTGGCGCCAAGTCGTCGGGCGATGATCCCGAGGGCGACGGTGGCTAAAAAGCCGGACACCGGGGAGATCGCGACATAAGCGTGAAAACCATCGCGCGGGGAATGCCGGGATGTCTCGGCTGAACCTGTGGTTCCTGCCGCCTGCTTTTTTTCGCAGGCGGGCCATGGGTGCGGCCAGCGCCCGGCATTCCCCGCGCCCTCTCATTCTCGAGGGCGGAACGGACCGGCAGAACTCGGACGCCATCGCGCCGCGGGACCGCAGCCCCTCGCCCGAACGAAAGGCGCGAGGCTGGAACAAACCGCAAACAGATTTGAATTTGAGGAGAGAGAGATGGTGCGCTCGGAGGGCGGTCGCATCTACTGCGATTTCGATGGCTTGCCAAAGCGGGCAAAGAAACCGGGCGCATTTCCCCGCCTGGAGGTGCTTTTCACGCCGAGCCCCAAAGCTGAACCAATCGGCACGGCAGCGTACAAGCCATCACCACGCATAGCGGACGACGCCTTTGCCGGCATAGCTCTTCGTCACATGGGAGAACTCGCCTTCGAAGGTCGCAGCGGCGGACCAGCCGTTCAGCCATTTCATTTCTGCGGAGGCAGTGGTGAGCGCGGAGTCCGCTGCCGCTCGTGCGCCGCTGACGACAAAGCTCGTGCCGGGCAGCGCCTGGAACGTCGCAGCGACCGAACGGTCCGGATTGAAGTCGTGCGCCCAGGCGGCGCGGCCGCGCAGGGTGAGAACCGCGTTCTGCATGGCAAAGGACTTGTCGGTGCGCAGGCCGAGTTCGCTGCGCGTGGCGGTCACGCTCCTGGCGGCATAGGCCAGCGCAAAGGCGTTGCTCCCGGAGACCACCGTTTCGGCATAGGCCGGCAGGGTGAACGTCGTGAACTGGCCCGCGGCATAGGGCGTGAGGCCGAAGCCGCCGGCCCACGGCGCAACGAGGCGATAGCCGCCCTCGATACGTCCGCTCCAGGCATTGGCATTGAACTCGGCACGCAGGCGATCGACGCCGGCGAGCGTCACGGTGCGATCGGTGGTGACATCCTGCCAGCCATAGGCCAGCGCCGCGGTGATGTAGCTCGGGCCATTGGTGTGCCGGAGATAGGCGCCGGCCTGGAACAGGTCCGAGCGGCCCGTGCCACCGCCAGTCACGGAGAAGCTGGTGCCACCGCCGGCGAGCGCGAAGCCGGCCAGCGTTCGTGGCGAGAAGGCGTACTCGGCGCCGGCGGCGGTGCCGAACAGGCGGCTGGTGGCGCTGTTCGATCCCTGCGCGGCGTTGCCGTCCGTGGTCTGCGATCCGCCGAATCCGGCGGCCCATACGCTCCAGCGCTGCTCGAAGGTCCTTGCCGGTGGAGCCTTGGCCAGCATAGCGAAGGCGTCGCGGGCGGCGCCTGCCGGCCCACCGTCCGCATAGGCCGGCGGCCCGGATGCCGCCGTTTCGCGGCTCGTGCCGATGGGATCGGTCAGCAGGCCCGTGAACTGGCCCATCGCCTGGAACCCGGTCTGTTGCGCCCCCGCCGCGGTCTCGCCGGACGCCTGTGTCAGCCCGTCGGCCGTGAGCGAGCCGTGGACCAGCGAGATGCTGCCGTTGCCGTTAAAGGAGTTGGCGATGGCATTGCCGACATTCTGCTGATTGCCACTGAGTCCGCTGCCCGGCGGCGGGACGAAGCTCAGCGTCAGGTTCAGATAGGCGTGGGTGGCGTCGTAGCTCAGCTCGGTCCGGAAGTTCGACGAGAGGTTGGTATCGACCCGCGGGTTGAACGCGCCGCTGACGCTGCCGGCGGTCAGGATCGTGTACCGCCTGCCGACGTTGCCGCCCGCGAACGCCGCATTGACGGTTGCGCCGCCCAGTGTCGCCGCGCCGGTCACGTTGACGAAAGAGGCCGTCGCCGGATTGACGTCGACGAGATAACGGGCGCCCGACTGGAACGCGAGATTGCCGGAGATCGCGAGCGATGTGCCGGCGGTGCCGTTGCCGCCCAGCAGCGAGCCGCCGCTGTTGATCGCCGTGCCGCCGACCGTTCCCGTGCCCATCAGCGTGCCGTTCGCATCCACCGTCACCCCGATCGAGGTCGCGATCGAGCCGTCCACGCGCAGCACGCCGCGGTCGACGCGTGTCGCACCCGCATAAGTGTTGGCGCCCGTCAGGGTCAGCATGCCCGCGCCGGTCTTGACCAGCGAACCACTGCCGGAGATGACGCCGCTCACCTCGGTCGAAAAATCGTTCGAGCCGACGGTCAGCTCGTTGGCGCCGAGGAGGTAGTTTCCGGCTCCGGCGATCGATCCCGCGCTCAGCCTCTGGAGGCTGCCGGGACCGAGGCTGTCCGAGAAATCAACGATACCTCCGGCGTTGTTGATGAGGGCAGCGTTTCCGGCCGTGCTAGTGTTGTGGAATTGCAGGCTGCCGTTGTTGGTGATGGTGGCGTTGCCCGCCGTGCTGAAATCGAAGAACGACAGAACGCCGGCGTTGGTGATGGCGGCGCTGGCTGCCGTGCCGCTGCCGCGGAAGTCCAGGATGTTGTTGTTGGTGATGGCGGCGTGGCCAGCGCTGCTGAAGACTTGCAGACTGCCGGTGTTGGCAATGCTGGCACTGCCCGCCTCGCTCGATTGGAGGAACTGGATGGTGCCGGCATTGGTGATCGTGGCATTGCCCGCTGTGCTGGTGTCAATGAAATCCATGCCGCCAGTGTTGGCGATCGTGGCGTTGCCCGCCGTGCCGGTGCGGGCGAAAAGCAGGTATGAGTTGTTGATGATGATGGCGCTGCCCGCCGTGGCTTCGTCGAAAGTCAGGCCGAAACTCAAACTGCTGTTGATGATGGTGGCGTTGCCGGCCGTGCTGCCATTGATGAACTCGAGGTAGCTGTTGTTGGTGATGGTGGCGTTGCCCGCCGTGCTGGCGTCCAGGAAATGCACGGTGCCATCGTTGGTGATGGTGGCGCTGCCGGCCGTGCTGGTGTCGTGAAAACTCAGGACGCCGTTGTTGTTGGCGATGGTCGCGCTGCCTGCGGTGCTGGCATTGCGGAAATCGACGTAACCGAAGTTGCTCGTGATCGCCGTGCCGCTCATGTTGGCGTTGACGACATTCAGCGTGGACCAATCACCGACGGTGACCGCCCCCAGAATGGAGCCGGCTCGGCTGGCAGTGCCGAGTTGCATCGTGCTGCGACTGCTGGAGGAGGCGCTGGTGATGGTTGTGCCACCGGTATAGGTGTTGGCACCGGTCAGGGTCAGCGTGCCCGCGCCGGTCTTGTCCAGCCTACCGCCGGTGCCGGAGATCACGCCGCTCACCTCGGTCGAGAGATCGTTCGAGCCGACAATCAATCGATTGGAGCCGAGGATGTAGTTGCCGGCCCCCGCGATCGACCCGGCGGTCATCGACGTGTCGACGCCCGAGATATCGACAGTGCCTCCCGCCTGGTTGATGAGGGCGGCATTGCCGCCCGAACTGACGTCGAGGAATTGCAAGGTGCCGCTGTTGGTGATGGTTGCGCTACCGCCCGTGCTGGCGTCGCGGAAGGTCAGGGTGTCATTGTTGGTGATGGCGGCGCCGCCGGCGGTGCTCGTGCCCAGGAAGTTCAGATAGTGGTTGTTCGAAATATTGGCACTGCCCGCCGTGCTGGCTCCGCTAAAGTCCAGGCCGCCATTGTTGGTGATGGTGGCGCTGCCGGCCGTGCTGCTGCCGTAGAAGAGCATGACGCTGTTATTGGTGATGGTGGCATTGCCGGCCGTGCTGGTCTCGACGAAATACAGGGCGTTGCTGTTGGTGATGGTGGCGCTGCCGCCGGTGCTGCTATTGCGGAACTCCATGAACCCGCCATTGGCGATGGCGGCGCTGTCGGCAGTGCTGGCGTTGTAGAAAGTCAGGCTGCCGAGGTTGGTGATGCTGGCGCTGCCGCCATTGATGGCGATGCCGGCTCCGGTGAAATCCTGGGTCGTGGAGGCCGCGGTATCGAACGCATAATTCGAGGCTGCGGCATTGAACGTCCAGCCGCCGAAGGTACCGGAAGACCCCAGCGTCAACGCGGTCGTGTTCGAGGCGCCGAACGTGGCCGTGCCGGTCGGCACGCTGCCCGGGGTCCAGTTGTTCGCGTCGTAGAAATCGTTCGATCCCGGAGTGGCGAGCCAAGTCGCGTCCTGGGCCCGCGCCGGTCCCGTGCCCGGCAGCATCCAGGCCAAGCTCAGCGCCGAGGATGCCAACAGCGCGGCCCGCAGGCGGCTGGTTGCCACGAAACAATATTTCCCCGGATTCAACACTTTAGTTCACCTTCCCCTGACACTGGCGGCGAGTCTCGACCGGAGTCATCTCATTGGTAGGAGGTGGTGTCTTGATAAGGGGGCTAGCAATTTTCTGAAGATTTCTGAAACTTGCGTTTCAGACCCGACTTTGGGGCATTTTGGACAGACTTCCGCTATACGAGCCACCTTGAGAGACGCGTTTGGGGGATCATTTGCTTCGTTTCGCGGGCTTCGTGCTGGACCAGCAGGTCGCGGAGCTGCGCAGGCCTGACGGCGGGGTGATCAAGCTCCGGCCGAAGACCTTCGAGATGCTACGGCTGTTCGCCACCAGCGGCGGCCGGGTCCTGAGCAAGCAGGAGCTGATCGAGGCGGTCTGGCCGGACGTCCATGTCGGCGAGGACAGCCTGTTCCAATGCATCCGCGAGCTGCGCAGCGCGCTCGGAGACGACCGGCGGCAGTTGATCAGGCTCGCATCCGGCGGCGGCTATCTGCTGACGGCGGAGGTTGAGGTCGAGCCCGAGGTCACGGCGGGCGGCGAGATGGCTCCGCTCGCCCAGGCCGTGGAGACCAGGCCCCCGGCGCCGGCCAACGGTGCTGTGATACAGGCGACGTCGCAACGCTCAATCTTCGGTTTCAGCCGGCGGGCCATGGTCGCCGCAGTGGCCGGGCTTGGTGCGATCGCGGGGCTTGCGGTGGCTGCACCGGTGTTGAAGCCGGACCTCCTCTTCAGGCGAACGCCGCCGCGCATCGCCGTGATGCCGATCGTTGACACCAGCAGCGATTCGCGCGGCGTGGTGATGGCGGCGGAGGTCACCGGCCGCCTCGTGGACGGTTTTGCCAAGATCCAGAACGTCAGCGTGGTCGCGCCACGATCGGCGGCGGTCGCAGGCGTCGAACCCGCCGGGCTGCCTGCCGCATCATCCGATTACGAAATTCGCGGCGAGTTGCAGCATGGCGATCAATCCTGGACGCTGCGGGCGCGCATGATCAAGACGACCACCGGCGAGGTTCAGGCGGTCGCCGCCGCTTCGGTCGCCGCTGACGAGGCGGACGCGCAGCTTGCGCAGTCCCGCCTCGCCGCCGGCGTGGGTCATGTCCTTGCCCGCCGCCTCAACGAAATGCTGGAGCCCAGCGCGCCGTCGTCCAGCCCGCGCGGATCGTCCGCGGGCGGTGACAAGGTTGCCCTCGAGCAGGCGCTCGCATCGATCAATCAAACCACGCGCGAGCGCTATGGCGCGGCGCAGTCGATGCTGCAAAATGCGCTCACGGAGGATCCCGACAATGTCGACCTCGCCGTCGCGCTTGCTTCGCTGCAGATGCGCGGAATCCAGATGGTCTGGTTCAGCCCGGAGGAAGCGGTCGCGGTCGAGGCCAGGGCCGACGCGACGCTTGAGCGGGCGTTACGGTCGAAGCCGAATTCCATTCCGGTGCTCGAGGCCCATTGCCGCTTCCTCAGCGCCACCAACCATTTCGTCAAAAGTCTCGTGACCTGCGCCAAAGCCTTGAGCTTCGATCCGTGGAACGGGTCTGCGCTTTATCTGATCGGCCTCGGGCAGATCTTTCTCGGCCGCTTCGACGATGCGCTCGCGACATTCCGGCAAGCCGATCGTTACGACACGCCGCCGGCCTCGCGCTGGACCTGGCTGCTCGGCGCGGGCTGGGCGAATCTCTTGATGGGACGCGACGAGGAGGCGTTGCCATGGCTGCAACGCTCGATCGCGATTACGCCGGCGACCGGCCGCTCGCATATGCTGCTCGCCGCTGCCTACCAGAGATCGGGCCGGTTCGAGGAGGCGAGAGCGGCGATGGCGGAGGGACTGAGGCTGCGTCCCGGCACGACGAAACTCAACGTCACGCCGCCTTGGAAAAATGTGAGCCCGGTGTGCCTCGCAGCCTCGGTTCGCATCGTTCAGTCCATGGTCGATGCAGGCTTGCCGGAGCAGTAAGGCCCGCTAGCGCATCAACTGGCGCGCGCGAAAATCCGCTTCGTATCTGAGTTATTGTGCTTGGTGCGCTCGGAGGCCGGATGAAGCGACTTCAATTTCAATGCTTAGCTACACCCAGATGCAGATAGTGCATTCCGTGGCTATTGGTAGGCTTCGCGCTGCACCGGAAAACCGCACCCGCCGGACTGCTCCAGTCCGGCGGCCACCTAAGCATCCGCTGAGAATTTCCGCCGATTGGTCGGGCACAGCGCCGCTCAACTTGCGGGGAAGCGCGCTGCGACGCCCGCCACGACCTCATCGACGATGACACCGAGTTCCGACAGCGAGACGCCGTCACGGGCCTGGATCGAAATTCCTTGCATGACGGCCGCCAGATGTCGGGCCAATCGCTGGATCTGATCGTGCTCCGCGAAGGATGACAGGGCCTGCGCGATCCTGACGCGCAGCGCCTCGCGCCGGGCGGCGGCATCTTGGGCCAGGGCGGCGTGATCAGGATGACAGGCAACGAGGCCGCTCGATATCATGCATCCGCGTTCATGCGGGCGCTGCGTGACATTCTTCACTGCGGCTTCAAGCAATCGCCGCACCGCTGCGGGCAGCGACTCTGCCGATGCGATGGCTGCCTGATCGAGGCAGCCCATTCTCTGCTCATACCGCGCCATCGCCAGCTGATAGAGGCCAGCCTTGCTGCCAAACGCAGCGTAGAGACTCGGCGGCGCAACCCCGATTGCCTTGGTGAGCTCGCCCACCGAGACGCCTTCGTAGCCATGCTGCCAGAACAGCAGCATGGCCGTTTCGATCGCGCCGTCGCGGTCGAAGCTCCAAGGCCGTCCACCGCGCGATTTCCCGTTCTGTTCCATAGCGATCACTAAACTACAGCTTGACACTGAACGTCAACAGAGTTGAATAGCGATCGTTAAACAACATGGAGAGCTCTCATGGGCCAGACCCGCCGCCACGTCTTGTCTGCTGCCGCTGCTCTGGGCGTGATGGCCGTGCAACCGCACAATGCCCTGGCTCAAGGACAGGGAGCGGCTAGCAAGGAAGCGCGCCCCAGCGCTAACCGTGAATTGTTCTCCGTACGCTCAGGGGACGGTACGGTGCTCGCTGCCGAGGCGAAGGGCGACCCCACCGCGCCCGAGATCCTGTTCATCCATGGTCTGCGCCAGAGCCGGCTGAGCTGGGACAAGCAGTTCCTCGATCCAGTGCTGGCCGGCTTCCGAATGGTTCGTTTCGATCTGCGCGGACACGGCGACTCAGAAAAGCCGAGTGCTCTCAACGCCTATTCCGATGCCGATCGATGGGCGGACGATGTCGCGGCCGTCATCGCGACAGCGAAACTGCGCCGCCCCATCCTCGTCGGCTGGTCGCTCGGCGGCTACGTGGCTGGTGCGTATCTCCGCAAGAACGGTGGCGCCGGGATCGCCGGCATCAACCTGGTCGACGCCGTCACCAGATTGTCGCCCGACCTGCTCACGCCGCTCGCGGGCGAGTTCTCCCGGAGCACGACCTCCCACGATCTGGCGGAGCGGGTCGCCGCAACAGCGGATTTCCTCGGCGCCTGCTTCCACCAGCCACCGACCGGCGTGGCGTTGCAGGAGATGCTTGTCGTCAACGGCATGACGCCGTCCGCGGCATACGAAGGCTTCCTCCGAACCTCAACGACCGATCTGGAGCCAGCTTTCGCGAACTACAGCGGTCCAATCCTGTTGACACACGGCGCCCACGATCGCCTCGTTCGCCAAGCCATGTCCGAGCGCATCCGATCGCTCAAGCCGGACAGTCGTTTGTCCGTGTTCGCTGAGAGCGGACACAGTCCGTTCTACGAGGAGCCGGCCCGTTTTGGGCGAGAACTTGCCGCCTTCGTCGTCGCGGCGAACAAGGCGTGATTGACACGCAACGCAACTATCATCCCGCGCGTCACAGGCAGGGGGCCTGGCAGCTGCACGCCGATTTCCTCTGAGCCAGGTGGCCGCGGCCGCCATCTTCGTGCCGGAGCGCGGCTGACGAGTGGTCGCGTGTTGGCGCGCGATGATCAAGCGGGAGCTCTGGAAACGTCATGTCTCTGCTGGAAGTGGCCTGTGCCGTGCTCGTGCCCTTCCTTTGGGGAATGCAGTACGCCATCATCAAGGAAGGGCTGGCCGCCTTTCCACCGCTGTTCTTTGTCGGTCTTCGCTTCGCAATGGTCGCTGCCATTCTGCTGCCGCTCGTCGGGCGACCCACCCGGCGGGAGCTGCGCATGTTTCTGCTCATCTCGATTTTCATCGGCGGGTTGAATTTTGGCCTTGTTTTTGTTGGGCTCACAGGCGCGCCAGCCAGCGTGACCGGCATTGCCAACCAGCTTTGGACGCCGTTAACATTGCTTCTCGCATGGCCGCTGCTTGGCGAGCGGCCATCACTTCTGGCTCTATTGGGTGTCACCATGGCGCTGGGCGGGGTCGCCGTCGCAATCGGCGATCCAGCCAGCGTTGTGCCACTAGTGCCGACCCTCTACGTCGTAGGATCAGCGGCAGCCCTAGCCTTTGGGACCGTGCTCAGCAAGCGCTACGGACCCTTTGAGCCGATGAAGCTGATGGCGTGGATATCGTTGTTCACTGTGCCGCAGGTCCTCGGCGTATCGGCGCTTGTCGAAACGGGACAAGTGTCCGCGCTTTCGGCGGCGAGCATCCCGGCTTGGCTCGCACTTTGCTACACCATCTTCCTGGGCGGCATTGTCGGCTTCGGGCTGTGGTTCTGGTTGGTCTCGCGATGTTCGCTAGCGCGCGTTGCACCGTACACATTGCTGCAGTCGCCTTTCGCTATCGCCGCGGGCGCGCTGTTCAAGCACGAACCGCTGACCCCCGCCGTCGTCGCCGGCGCGCTCATCTGCATCTCGGGCGTTGCCATCACGCAGCGGCAAAGCTCAGGACAGCCCAGTGACAATCCCCGCGGATCACTCACGCCTGCAAGGAGACGATTATGAGCGCCCCTCCAACCAACGGGCTATTCGAGGGATTCTCTCGAGTGGATTACACCACCGCCGGCGTGCGCTTCGCAGGCGTCATGGGCGGCGACGGCCCACCGGTGCTGCTTCTGCATGGCTACCCCGAGACGCATGCAACGTGGCATGCTGTGGCGCCGGCGCTGGCACATCGCTTCTCGATCGTCGCTCCGGACCTCCCCGGCTATGGGCAAAGTTTCGTCCGCAATGATGGGGTTTGGGCCAAGCGCGACGTCGCGACAGAGCTTGTTTCGCTGATGCAATCGCTTGGACATCAGCGTTTCGCTGTTGTCGGGCATGATCGCGGCGCGCGTGTGGGATACCGCCTGGCGCTCGACTTCCCTGAGCAGGTCACAGCCTATTGCTCGATAGCGGTGGTTCCGACCCTCGATGTCTGGCCTGCCGTCGACCGAGAATTTGCGAAATGGGCGTTTCACTGGTTTCTCTTCGCGCAGCCCGGCGACCTGCCTGAGCGTCTTCTGGCGGCCGACCCTGATGCCTTTCTGGACGCCACGCTTGACCACTTGGCGCACGACCTCTCCTCGCTGCATCCGATCGCCGTCGCCGACTATCGCGCGGCGTTCGCCAAACCTTCGGTTCACAGGGCCATCATCAAGGATTATCGCGCAGCTTACGAGATCGATGTCCAGCATGATGCTGCCGACAGACGATCGGGACGGAAGATTGCCTGCCCTGTGCTGGTGGTTTGGCCACGGCACCAACGCCTCGTCGCAGACCAAGGTCACGACGACGCGCTGACCCCTGCGATCGTGTGGCGGCGGTGGGCGGATGATGTTCGGGAGGTTGATATCGACGGCGGCCATTTGCTTCCTGAGCAAGCGCACGAAGCTGTTGTCGATACGTTGCTCTCGTTCCTTGCGTAACATGGTCCGGAACAGTCGCTGTTGCACGGCGAGGTCTGGCGCTCGGGGCGCGTATCGGCAAAGGCCCTGCCAATCTTGGGCATCCTCCTGGACTGAGGCTCGAGCGAAGATCAATTCAGGACGGAGTCGCACGCCTGTGATGCTCGCGTGCATGCGACCCTGACATGGGCGACAGGGAACGTCCTTGCATCTTGTGCTGGGAGACGCAACGGCCATCAATTAATTCAAACGCAAGCGAGCGATTTGTTCTTATTCGGGTGAGCAGGTTGATCATCGCGGGACCGGATGGCTCGATCCCGCGCTGCGCGGGCGGTCCCCACGCAAGTTGTGAGGAGATGTCGCCCCGGCTTCAATCCGGACCGGAGATCATTATTAGGCGGCATCGCCGCCGCGGCCGACGGATGGTTGAGCGCGACGGCCGCCGGCGCGGCCGAGGGTCCGCTGCGATTCCCGGCGTGGACGCACCAGCAGGGATCTCCGTTGCAAGTCCCGCCGTCGGGGCGATGGCAGTCGGGCAGCTCGGTCGATGTGCAGGGGCGCCATCAGCAAGGCGGGCGACGCCGATGTGCGGCGCGCGCTCTACGAAGCAGCGAGCGCGCTGCTGACGCGCTTCAAGCGTCGCGACAAGGTGAAGACCTGGGGACTGGCGGTTGCCAAGCGGTCTGGACACCGCAAGGCGGTGGTCGCGGTGGCGCGCAAACTCGCGGTGATCATGCACGCGATGTGGTGCGACGGCACGGCGTATTGCGGCGATCAGGCCGTCAGCGCCACTGATGCGGCCGCGCATGCCAAGCGCAAGGACCGCAGGCTGCTGGGAGCGCTGGCATGAACCATAGCAACAGCCCGGCAGCAACGAACAGGCGTCGCGGACGACGCGCGAATTGATGGAGCTCCGCTGTCAGCGGATGAGGACCGGTGCAGATTCAAGACGACGGAACGCACGCTATCTTGCCTGCGACGCGGTGCCCGAAGGGGCCGCGCGATCGCGCAAAATTGCCTGTGACGTGGCTCCGTCAGACCGATGGAGAATTACGCCGCGACGGCTATGCTGCTGCCATCGTGCAGCCGCGCCACGCCGCCGCTGAGCGCGGAAAGCTGCACGGCGCACTGGGTGCTTGACAATGACGATGGAGAGCGCCGCTGGCGAAAGCGACGAAGACGACCGTGGCCAAGAGGCAGAGCATCCGGCCGATTAAAGCGGCAAGATAAAAGCGCCTCTCCGCGGCGTAGAATCGGCGGTCGTAAGTGCCTGTCTTGACTACTAGCGCTCTGGCACTCACGAACTTCATTGTTGCTGTTCGAATACAATTAGTGAGGCGGATCAATCCCCCGAATGGCACTATTCGCACCATAGCGTACGTCTGCGCGGATTGGGCGGAATTGGACCTTCGACGGATGAACGTGCTTTCGTTGGTGATCCGAGACTGCACAGAATTGGCCCTGGTGGATCAACACACGGGATCGCCGCGGTGACGAGCGACGGTTGCTCTAGAAGGGCGCTATTTCTCCATCCAGGGATGACCGGTAGACAGTCGGAACCGAGTAAGTTTGTCGAAGCGGATCGCAGGATCGGCATGATGATCCTTTGCGTTTCTCGTGGCATGTTTGCTCATGCGCTACACCAATCCTCCCTCGCATCAACATTCTCCCGCTACGGAAGCTAATCGAGCAGCAGCCGGCGAGAGCGCGTCTGCAGGCCTTCTCGATCGGCATGCGATCGAGCCGACTCGCCGGCGAGCGGGCTCAGCATGGGCAGAGGTTGGTGCACGGGCGTCTCCTCGGGTTCAATTGCAGCCGCCCCCGTTCAGAGATCTTCAGCAACCTCTTCCGTGCGGCCGCCCTGCTCTCCGTCCGCTGCGGCTGAGAGGTGCCGTGACGCTTTCAATCCTTCAACGCTCATGAGCCGCGCTGTTGGCCTTCCCGCATCTCGGCTCCGGTCGATTGCGCCGAGGGCCGACGTTTGAGGGCGCACGCTTGACCATCGTTCGCCGCGAGCACAGGGCGCACTTCACGATCGTGCCGAATGCCGTGTTCACTGACGAGCGGCTTTCGGTCGAGGCCAAGGGCGTGCTCGGTTTCCTGCTGTCACGCCCACACAAGTGGCGCGTCCGTCTCGACCATATCGGGCGGACGCTTCTGGTCGGCCGGAAGAAACTGCAACGCATTTTCCGTGAATTGATCTCAGCTGGCTACGTCACCCGCGAGCAGCAGCGACTAGCCGACGGCCAGCGGTTCGGCGAGATCGATTATGTCGTCCGCGACGTGCCGGTACCTGCCAACGTTGCTGATCCGCCGCGGGGCCGAAAGGGACCTGCGGCTCCGCAGGTCCAAAAGGGACCTGCGTATAAAGAAGCACCGCGGGGCCCAAAGGGACCTGCCTATAAAGAAATAGATAAAAACAGATCATTGTCATCGGCGGACCATGTGCCCCGGGCATCCCGAAGACATCTGGAGGCCAAGCCGATCGAGGCAGCCCATGACGACGATGATGCCGCGCGGCTCGATCTGCGGATCGTCGAGCTGTTCCCGGACAGGGGCGAAGGCTGGGCATTCCTGATCGCCCTTTCCGCGGCGGATCGTGGTGTTCTGCGCGACCATCAGCGACGAGGTGAACTCGACCGAACTGCGGTGGACGAATTGCGAAAGAGGTACCGTGCCCTGCTGGACGACGGACCCGTCAAACCGACGACAAAAGGCCAATAGCGCCGGGTTCGGGTGCCGTCGGAAGCGGAGCTGCCGCAACGGCGCCTGATGCAGTCGATCGTCGAACTCGGCACCGACTGTCCGTTTCACACGCATTTCGCGCCAAACGTTCGCCGCCGAGAAGCCGAGCACTGTTCGAACGGTGCATTTCGGCGTTTCTTGCTCGCGATCGCTGCCATGGCGTTCGCCGCGGCGGTCCGAAATTGATCCAATGGCGCTCACAGATCGGATGGAGATGCTCGATGCCCCGCCGCCCGGCCAGAGTCACGCAGGCAGACATTTCACGCGCGATCCGCGCGGCAAAGGAAACTGATGCCGCTGAGGTCATCGTCGATACGGACGGCGTGATCAGGATCGCACTCACGTCGAGCGCTCGATCGCGTTCCCGATCGAAGATCGATCTCGGCGAAATCTGGACGCCGTCCGAGGCGCTTGCGCGCCGCCTTAATGGCACCGAAAGCGGGTGAAACGCACCTTTCGCGATTGATGCCGTATCCGAGGATTCGTAGACTCCAGGCATTGGTTCACGGAGCCGACCAATGCCTGAGACAGAACGTCCCGATCCCCGCGCGCCCGGGGATCGTCGCATGTACCTCTATTTCAACTATTCCGAATCCGGATCGTTGCGCTGGTACGTCAAGGTCAGCCGGAAGGGACGCCGGATCGGGATCGCCGAAGACTACGGTACGAGCGCGTTCGATGCTGCCTATGAGGCGGCGGTCGCCGCACTCGGAGGAGTGTTGCGGATGCGGCGAGTTAAAGGAACCAACAAGCCCGGTCAACCGGAGCGCCGCTATCTCTACGTCGATGTCAGCCAGCGCGGTCAATTGCGCTACTACGTGCAGCTTCGTAACAAGCTGCCAAAGATCCGGATCAAGGCCGCGTACGGTTCTTCAGAATTCGATGCAGAGGTCGATGCCGCCATCGCCTCCCAGATCGCGCTCTACGGGCAGGAGAGCGACTACGTCAACGCCCAGAAGCAGCGCAACGACCCCTGCCCTGCGCGACCCACTTCGCCGCCAAAGCCCGGGACACTGCGCTGGTACTGGCACGGTTACCGGCAAAGCGACCATTGGCTCGGCGATCTCAGTGTCGGCCATGCCGGTCTTGCCGAGACAACGCGGCTCCAGCGGACGGGGCTGATCGAAAGCCTGCTGATCGAGAATGGCGAGAAGCCATTTGCGGTCCTCACCCGCAACGTCATCAAGGCGGAAATGAAGGCGCGTACTCCCTCGCAGGCCGGCAATCTGTTATCGGCTCTGCGCGGCCTGATGCGCTGGATGATTGACGAGGGCCACCTGGACGAGGACGACGATCCGACGATCGGTCTGCGCTCCGGGAAGGCGCGTGCTTCGCGAGAGAGCGGTGGCTTCCTGCCCTGGACCGAGGAGGACATGGCCAGGTACCGGGCCAAATGGCCGCTCGGCAGCGAGGCGCGGCTGATGTTCGACATCCTGCATTACACGTTCCTGCGGCTTGGGGACGCCCATCGCTTCGGGCCGCCGCACCTGCGCCAGATCGTGCGCAAGATGGCCGTCCAGATCACCACCGAAAAAAGCCGGGGCAATACGATGGTGACCGTACCGGTGCATCCGGAGTTCGCGGAGAGCCTGCGGGCCGCAAGAGCCGCAGGAATCATCGGCGCCGACGTGTTCACCGGAAAGCGCCTGAAGGGGCGCGTGCTGCCGATGAACAAGAAGGCGTGGGCGATGAAGTTCAAGAAGTACGCCGTCCTTGCCGGCGTCAACGAGGCGAAGAAAAGCTGCCATGGGGTCCGCAAGGCGCGCGCCGAAGTGGCCGCCTATGCCGAGTGCACTGAGAGCCAGATGATGGCGATGTTCGGCTGGACCGACCCGAAGATGCCGGCGCACTACATCGCCCAGGCCAACCGCGAGAAGCTCGGCATCAGCGGAATGGACAAGGTGGTCGCGTTCGACCAGGGCCAGTCACTGGATGATTTTTTGAGGCCTGTCGCGGAAAACAGGACAAGAACGACGAGCGGGAACGAAGTGGTAACATTCCCGGGTAACATCCGGAAAAAACCGTAACGATTTCAAGGGAAAACGTGGGTTTGTGGTGCGCTCGGAGGGACTCGAACCCCCACGGTGTTACCCACTGCCACCTCAAGGCAGCGCGTCTACCAATTCCGCCACGAGCGCGAAGAAGAAGCCGGAGCCAGAGGAAGGGCGGCACCGGATCAGTGGCGCCCGTGTATCAAATCGATGTCAGGGGGACAAGGCCCGCCCTGCCCTAAAATACCGGATTGTGGACGGTTTTGGCGTGGGCCGTGGCGCGCTATCGCGACGTCGGCGTCGGCGAGCGCGGCAGCATCTGCTTGACCTCGACCGCGATGCGGTTGCGGTCGACCAGCACCACCCCATTTGCGATCGGCAGATTGTTGGCGAGCACCTTGACGTCGTCGGCCTCGGTGGCATCCAGCTCGATGATGGCGCCGCGGGACAGGCGCAGAACCTGGTGGATGGGCATGGAGCAGGTGCCGAGAACGACCATCAGGTCGACTGTCACTTTATCGAGGGTTGACACTGCAGGACCACCGAAGTCACGACTGGATTTTGATTGCCCAGACATCACCATGTTGTGGTTAGCCAATGGTTAACAGCCGCGAAACACTCGACCTGACCACCTTTGCGGGCCCTCCCGGCAACGCCGTGGATTGGCGCATCTCCGATTCGCCGGTCGACTACGCCCGGGCGACCGAATTCATGGAGGCGCGGGCGGCCGCGATCGCCGCCCATGAGGCCGCGGAGATGGTCTGGCTGCTGGAGCATCCGCCGGTCTACACGTCAGGCACGTCGGGCAAGGCCGAAGACCTGCGCGATCCGCGCTTTCCGCTGGTGCCGACCGGCCGCGGCGGCCAGGTCACCTATCATGGCCCCGGCCAGCGCGTGGCCTATGTCATGCTCGACCTCAAGCGGCGGCGCCCCGACGTGCGCGCCTATGTCGCCGCGCTCGAGGAGACCATCATCCGCACCCTCGACGCCTTCAACGTGCGCGGCGAGCGGCGCGAGGATCGCGTCGGCGTCTGGGTCAAGCGGCCCGACAAGGGCGAGGGCCACGAGGACAAGATCGCCGCCATCGGCGTGCGGCTGAAGCGCTGGGTGACCTTCCACGGCATCGCCATCAATGTCGAGCCGGACCTGTCGCACTTCCAGGCTATCGTGCCCTGCGGCGTGACCGATCCGCGCTACGGCGTCACCAGCCTGGTCGATCTCGGCCTGCCGGTGACGCTCGCCGATGTCGACGTCGCGTTCCGGCAGGCGTTCGAGAGCGTGTTCGGCGCCGTCAGCGTCGCGCAGCCGGAGACGGCATGAGCTCACGCGGCGCCCTGCTGCGGCGGGACGTCGAGCTTCGCCGCAACATAGCGGCGCTCCTGGCTCAGGCCGCCGAAGCCGTAGGCATCCGCCTTGACCTCGTCGACATGCAGATAGGTCTCGTGATGCAGCGGGCCGATCAGCTCGGCCATGCGCGCGAACACCGCGGCGAGATAGGCGGCCTTCTCGTCCTTGGTGTTGGTGCCCTCGCTGACGTGAACGTCGATCCAGTAGCTGGCAAGCCCTTGCTCCGCCAGCGAGGCGCCGCCAGCGAACCAGTCCGCGGCGTCCGCTTCCGAGACGATGACGGCGGTGACCTTGGGATCCTTGCGCAGGATGCGCGCGGTCAGTTCGGTGATGGCGTCCGCAATGGCCTTCTTCAGCGACGGCGGGCGGCGCTGGCTGGCATAGACGATGTTGATCAACGGCATGGTCGGCTCCCGGTATCCAGCGCGTGACTGCGCTTCGGGAGCAAAGCTAGCCGCGCGCCGCTCATTTTGGTATCTTATCAATATGGATATCAATGATAACGAGTTCATATGACCGCCACGCTCGACATCGCGACCGTCCGCGCCTTTCTGCTGGTGAGCGACCTGCACAGCTTCACCCGGGCGGCCGAGACGCTCGGCACCACCCAGGCCGCGGTCAGTCTCAAGCTGCAGCGGCTCGAAGCGCTGCTCGGAAAGCGGCTGGTCGAGCGTTCGCCGCGCGCGGTCCGGCTCACCGCCGACGGCGCGGCCTTCGCCGAGAACGCCCGCGCTCTGGTTGCCGCGCATGACCTCGCGCTCGCCGGCGCGCCGCGTGTCCGGCCGCTGCTGTCGCTCGGGATCAGCGATCACGTCGCCGGCCCTGAGCTGGTGCCGATGCTCGAGCAGTTACATGCTGCCATGGCGGACCTCGTCCTGTCGGTCAGCATCGGCTTCTCGCGCGACCTGCTCGACCGCTACGATGCCGGCAAGCTCGACGCCGTGATCGTCCGCCAGGAGGCGAGCCGCCGCGGTGGCGAGGCGTTGATCACGGACGAGTTCGGCTGGTTCGCAGCGCCCAGATTTCGTCTGCCGGCCGGCGGCACGCTGCCGCTCGCCACGCTCGCACCGCCCTGTGGCGTGCGCAGCATCGCGGTCCGCGCGCTCGAGCGTGCGCGAATCAGCTTCAGCGAGACGTTCGTCGGCGGCGGGGTGACGGCCGTTGCGGCCGCCGCGCGCGCCGGTCTTGCGATTGCGCCGCTGGCCCGCCGGATCGCACCCAGCGGACTGATCGATATCGGAACGGATCTCGGCCTGCCCAAGCTCGGCCGCTCCAAGGTGATGCTGCATGCAAAGGCGGGAGATGCGGCCAAGCGCGCGGCCTTGCGCACGCTGGCCGCGGCATTCCGAAGCGCCGCGATGTCGAAGTAATTGACGCCGACAGGACCTGATGTAGCATGGGTTAATAATCGGAGTTCAGGAGCAGCGGCTTGAACCGTCTCTTGACCGCAGCTGACATCGTCAGCGCCCCAGCAAAGCCGAGCCCGGCCTCGACCGGCGCGACCGGCCTCGAACCATTGCATCGCCACGCGCTGATCCGGACCTCGAACGCCGACGTGCTGCGCGACCTCGCGGGGCGCCGGCTCGGCGCCGAGCGCGTCGACTTCAGGAACGCCGAGCGCTTCGAGGCGATCGTCAACCTGATCGAACTCGAGACCATCGGTCTCGCCTTCGGCACCACGACCTGCGACATGGTCTGCGACCATCGCGCCGCCGACTTCATCAGAGTGCAGATCGCCCTGAAGGGACGCGCGATCAGTTGCACTCCCGGCGAGGCGACCGACGTCAATGAGCATCAGTTCGCGGTCGCGCCGGCCGGCGTGCCATGGCAGATGGCGTGCCAGGGCGGCCATCGGCGACTGACCCTGCGGCTCGATCCGCAGGCGCTGCGACGGCGCCTCACGGCGCTGGTCGGCGTGCAGCCGCGCGCCGACTTTGCGATCGACCCTGCCATTCCGGCCGCCGATCCGCAGGCCCGCAGCCTGATGCGACTGCTGGACTTCCTGACGACCCAGCTCAACGAGCAGGATACGGCGTTCCCCGCCGCAGTCTATCGCGAGCTGGAGGATGCGGTACATGTCGCCTTCCTCTGCGCCAGCCGTCATCGTTTCCGCGACACGCTCCTGGATCCCTCTCCGATGCCGGACTTCGGTCTGGTCAAGCGGCTCGAGGACTACATCGAGGCCAACTGGCGCGAGCCGATCACGATCGAGCGCTTGGCGCGCGAGGCCGGCGTCAGCGTCCGGTCGATCTTCCGCTTGTTCGAGCGTGTGCGCGGCTATTCGCCGATGGCCTTTGCCAAATCGGTGCGCCTGCGGCGCGCCCACGAGATGCTGCGCTCGGGCGATCCCGCCGTCACGGTGGCGGCGGCAGCCGCCGCCTGCAACTTTGCCAATGCCGGACACTTCGCCCGCTACTACCGCGCCACGTTCGGCGAGCTGCCATCGGCAACGATGGCCCGGGGCGAGCGGTCATGACGCGCTCGGCCGCTCACAGGATGGATTCGAGCGCGCTGCGCAGGCTCTGATGCCGGAACACGAAGCCGCTCGACAGCGCCTTGTTCGGCACCACGCGCTGGCCGCCGAGCAAGAGCTCCTCGGCGAAGTCGCCGCCGATCCGGCGCAAGAGGCCGGCGGGAACACGCAGCAGCGCCGGACGCCGCAGGCAGCGCGCGAGCTCGGCGGTGAAGGCGAGATTCCGCACCGGCAGCGGCGCCGTCGCATTGACCGGCCCGGTGATGGCATCGGTCGCGATCACATGGGCGATCAGCCGAACGAGATCGTCGCGCTCGATCCAGGACATCCATTGCAGGCCGGAGCCGAACGGCCCGCCCAGGCCGAACTCGAACGGCGTCAGCATCCGCGCCAGGAAGCCGCCGTCGCGGCCGACGACGAGCCCGATCCGCAGCAGTGCGACGCGGACACCGTGCGCTTCGGCACCGCGCGCCGCCTGTTCCCAGGCGTCGCAGAGGTCATGGCTGAAGCAGGCATGCGACTTGGCCGATTCGGTCAGCGGCTGGTCCTGCCACAGGCCGTACCAGCCGATCGCCGAACCGTTGACCAACACCTTCGGCTTGCGGTCGAGCCGCGCGATCAGGGATACGACCGCTTCCGTCGTAGCAAGCCGGGACTGCAGGATCGTCGCGCGCCTGGCCGCGGTCCACGGCGCGTTGCCGATCGGCTCGCCGGCCAGGTTGACGATCGCGTCGATACGGGTGCCGGAGGCGAGCTGATCGAGACGTGTGATCAAGGTCAGCGGCGCCGGCAGCATGGCGGCCTTGGCCGGGTCGCGAACCAGGGCGACGACGTGATGGCCGGCCGCGGCGAGACCGGCCGCCAGCCGCGCGCCGATGAAACCGGTCGCACCCGTGATCAGGATGGTCTGCGCTGGCGGCAGCGCCGCGACCAGCCCGGCCGCATCCGGCTGCGACATCCGCGCAAGGCGCCGGGCCGCGGCGAAGTCGCGCAGGCCGCACAGCGCGGCGCCAACCGCGGCAGCAGCAGCAATCCAGCTCAGCACGCCGGCATAGGCCGGCACGATCACCGAAGGCCGCATCGCCCAGCCGATCAGCAGCGGCACCAGCAGCATGAGGATCGCGCCGTAGTTGATGGCGAGCAGTGTGTGATTGACGCGTTCGCTCGGCGGCAGCTTGCGCGTCAGATCCTCCTCGACGAAATCGGTGAGGGTGATAGCGATCTCGGCCAGAAGCACCGCGAGCACGAGGATCGCGAACAATCCATGCACCTCGCACCAGCCGAGGACGGCGAACAGCAGCGCATAGAGCCCATTGCGGACGCCGTGCAGCTTGAGCTCGCCCCGCTGTGACGGGCGCCAGGCCAGGCGCTCGGTGAACTCATGGTGATAGAAGGTGTCGAACACGCCCATCACGATCTGAAGCGCGATCAGGGACCAGAGCAGCGGCGTCATGGTGCGGACTCCCGGAACACGGCGCTCTGGCGGATGATGCGCCCGAAGCGCGGATGGACGATCTCGAGCGAGAAGCGAAAGACGCCGCTGCCGAGATCGGAATGGGTGACGGTGAGGTCGCCGGGCGTGAGCCATGCCGGCAGCACCCAGCGCCGGCCGGCGAAGTCGAACGTGTAGCCGGCGCTATGGAAATGAAGCGCGCCATCGGCGACGCCGACGCGCAGGCTCATGCTGAGGCCCCAGCCGAGATATTCCTCGAGCCCCGTCGGACCGGCGAAGCGCTTGGCGGAATGGATCACCTGCGGGAAGCCATGCGGGCGCCCGCAGATGCGCGTCCAGATCTGGCCGCCACTCGCCGCGTCCTCGGTCACCGCGACGATCATCGGCACGCCGATGTTCGCGCGCGTCGGCAGCGGCCCGCCGATCAGCCGCGCCAGATGCGCGAACCAGAAGCCGGCACGGCTGATCTCGGCCTGATCGACCTCGCCGACATAGACGACGGTGGCGCCATCGGCGAGGCGCTTGGAGAAGCGGCGCCAGATCGACACCGGCAGCCGTCCCCAATCCTCGGCCGACAGCAGCGCACGAAACCTGTGATCATCATGAAGCCTGGCGCTGGCGGGCGTTGAAAGTCCGGGATGTCGCATGGTCACCATGACGCCCTCCACTCTCTTCAAACGCTGCCGGACCTGGACCTTCCCGACGGCAGCAGGTTGACGATCTTCTCGCCGAGCTTGATCAGCGTGACGAGGCGCGGCCGCGGCACCTTCAGCATCTGCACGTACCAACGGTCGACCAGCTCGGTGAACGCCAGCATGTCCTTCAGCCGCTTGGCTGCGACCGCGCTGATCGCGGGATCGCCGGTCGCCTCCGCGACGCAGGCGCGCAGCGCCGCGATGGCGGGGTCGATCTCGCGTTCCTTGCGGCCGGCCGCGATCCGCTGCGCCACCTCCCAGATGTCGGTCTCGGCCTCGAAATGATCGCGGCGGTCGCCGAGGATCGGCACGCGCCGGATCAAGCCCCAGGCGAGCAGCTCCTTCAGCGAGTTCGAGACGTTGGAGCGGGCCATGCCGAGCGTGTCGGCGATGTCCTCCGCCGTCATCGGCTTCTCGGCGAGGTACAGCAGCCCGTGGATCTGGCTCACCGAGCGGTTCACGCCCCACTGGTCGCCCATGTCGCCCCAGTTGAGGATGAAGCGCTCGACGGCGGGAGGAAGTTTTCGATGACCTGCAATTTCTGTCATGACAGAAATATCTGACTGAAGAGAGTGAATGTCAAGAGGCGCGGCTTTGAACCGGACTGGCGGCCGGCCAGACGGATGTTACGGCGCACATTTTGCGCCTGCCGACCGCCCGGTTCCCCGCCTGCCCCCCTCTGCAACAGGAGCAAGCCATGACGGCATCCGACAAGGCGTTCACTGGATCGATCCCGCAGATCTACGATCAACTGATGGTTCCCTTGATCTTCGCGCCCTACGCGCTGGACCTCGCGCGGCGCATCGCGGCGTACCTGCCGCGCGACGTACTGGAGACGGCGGCAGGCACCGGCGTGGTGACGCGGGCCCTGCACGCTCAACTGCCGCCGGAGGTCCGGATCACCGCCACCGATCTCAACGAGCCGATGCTCGCGCAGGCGAGGACCCATCTCGCCGCTGCGGACCGCATCGCATTTCATCAAGCCGATGCGCTGGCCCTGCCCTTTGCCGATGCGAGCTTCGATGCCGTCGCCTGTCAGTTCGGCGCGATGTTCTTCCCCGATCGCGTCAAGGGCTATGCGGAGGCCCGCCGCGTGCTCCGGCCCGGCGGACGTTTCGTCTTCAACGTCTGGGACCGGATCGAGGAGAATGAAATTCCTCACGTCGTTCACGAGACGTTGCAACAGGTCTTCCCCGAAAGCCCGCCGCAGTTCTTCACCCGGACTCCGCACGGCTATTTCGATGCCGGGCGGATCGAGGCCGATCTGACCGCAGCGGGCTTCACGGACATCGCGATCGAGACGGTGACGCATCGCAGCCGCGCGGCTTCGCCTCAGGACGCGGCCATGGCATTTTGCCAGGGCACGCCGATGCGCGGCGAGATCGAAGCGCGCGGCAGGCCCGGCCTCGCCGCCGTGACGCAGGCGACCGCGGAAGCGCTGGCGCGCCGCTTTGGCGAGGGTGCCATCGAAGGCCGGATACAGGCGCTGGTGATCTCAGCGGAGTGAGCGACGGGCTCGCGCGCCGTGTCGTTAGAGCGTCGGCAACACGGAGAACGCCTCGCCCGGCCGGCGCGGTTTGAGCTGATCGGCCGTCGCCGGGTTTTCCATCACGGCATCGACACGCGCTGCTGGCGGTCCCTCGCGGCAGGCTGCCAACACGGCGGCGACGTCGTCCGAGGGACCCGCGAACAACGCCTCGACACTGCCATCGCTGCGATTGCGCACCCAGCCTTCGAGGCCGTTGAGGATGGCCTGGTCCTCGACCCATGCGCGGTAGCCGACGCCCTGGACGCGGCCGCGAACCATGACGTGGACGATGGCGCGATCGGTCATGATCCGAGCCCCAGAAAATCGCGCAGGCGCTTCTTCACATCGGCGTCGCGCATCACGCGTGCCGTCAGTTCGGCCGACGGCAGCCCCTTGAGCTGCTTCGGCGAGACGCCGTCACGCAGCGCCTTCAGCGTCTCATACACCGCCTGCGTCGCGGCGGCGATCGGCGCATGGCCCTGCAGCGCGACGCGGACACGGCGCGAGGCGAGATAGCCGAGATCGGACATCTCCTCCGGCGCACCGCCGAGCACGATCGGCAGCGTGGTGGCGGCCGCGATCGCGTCGAGCTGATCGCGCGAGGTGATGCCGGTGAAGAACAGCCCGTCGACGCCGCAGGCCTCATACGCCCTGGCTCGCGCGATCGCGTCGTCGAGCGAGGTGATGGAGACCGCGCCCGTCCGTCCCAGGATGACCAGCGCGGGATCGCCTCGGCCGTCGAGCGCTGCCTTCACCTTGCCGACACCCTCGGCTAACGGGATCAGCTGCGGCTTCGCCTCGCCATAGCCCTGCGGCAGCAGCGTATCCTCGATGGTGAGACCCGCGGCCCCGGCCGCTTCCAGCTCCTGCACCGTGCGGCGCACGTTCATCGCATTGCCGTAGCCGTGATCGGCATCGACCAGCACCGGCAGCGCTGCCGCGCGCGACATCCGCCGCATCTGCTCGGCGAGCTCGGTCAAGGTGATCAAGGCAATGTCGGGATCGCCGAGGACGGCGAGCGAAGCCGCCGAGCCGCCGAACATGCCGAGTTCGAAGCCGAGGTCCTCGGCAACGCGGATCGAAATCGCGTCGTAAACGGAGCCGGGATGGACGCAGCGATCGCTGGCGAGGATTGTGCGCAACGCTTCTCGGCGAGTACGGAACGTCATCACGCCCTACCTCTCTCCGTCATTGCGAGGAGCGAAGCGACGAAGCAATCCAGAGTCTCTTGCTGGGCCCTGGATTGCTTCGCTTCGCTCGCAATGACGGCGGTTAGACTTACTACGCAAACTCCAGGATCAGCGCGTCCACCGCGAGCGTCGCGCCGGCGGTCGCGTGGATCTTCTTCACCGTGCCGTCCTGCTCGGCGCGCAGCACGTTCTGCATCTTCATGGCTTCGACCACGGCCAGCGTCTCGCCGGCCTTGACCTCCTGCCCTTCGGTCACGGCGATCGAGACCACGAGGCCGGGCATCGGGCACAGCAGCTTCTTGCCGCTATCACCCGCGGTGACGACCGGCATCAGCCGCGCCGCGGTCGCCTCGGTTTCCGTGTAGACGTAGACCGGTGCTTCGACGCCCTGATGCGCGAGCCGCACACCGTTCGCAATCAGGCGCGTCTGCACGGCGATGGCAGCGCCATCGATGGTGCCGTGCCAGACCGCATCGCCCGGTTTCCAATCCGACACCAGCTGATGCGCCGGGCCGACCTTGCCGTCGCCCCCGACGAAGCGGACCGTGATCGCGCCGTTCTCCCTGGTGATGTCGAGCAGGATCTCGTCGCGCCCGAGCCACACCGCGCGGCGGCCCTGTCGCTTCACAGGCCGGCCGATCATCTGCTGCGAAATCTGCCGCTTGCGCTCGCCGAGCACGTGGTCGATCGCAGCACCCACCGCCGCCAGCCGGCGCGCGATCTCGCCTTCCGGCGCACGCGCGGCAAAGCCCTTGGGAAACTCCTCGGCGATGAACCCGGTCGACAGCCGGCCCTCGCGCCAGCGCGGATGGTTCATCAGCGCCGACAGGAACGGGATGTTGTGGCGGATGCCGTCGACATAGAACGCATCGAGCGCGGTCGACTGCGCCTCGATCGCGGCAGCCCGCGACTCCGCATGGGTGACGAGCTTGGCGATCATCGGATCGTAATAGATCGAGATCTCGCCGCCCTCCTGCACGCCGGTGTCGTTGCGCACGGTGATGCCGTCAGCCTTGCTCTCCGCCGGCGGGCGATACTTCACGAGGCGGCCGATCGACGGCAGGAAGCTGCGGAACGGATCTTCCGCATAGACGCGGGATTCCACTGCCCAGCCGGTCATCGTCACATCCTTCTGCGCAAGCGAAAGCTTCTCGCCGGCGGCGACGCGGATCATCTGCTCGACGAGATCGATGCCAGTGACGAGCTCGGTCACGGGATGCTCGACCTGGAGGCGCGTGTTCATCTCGAGGAAGTAGAAGCTCTTGTCCTGGCCGGCGACGAACTCGACGGTGCCGGCTGAGTCGTAGTTCACCGCCTTGGCGAGCGCCACGGCCTGCTCGCCCATCTTGCGCCGCGTCTCCTCGTCGAGCAGCGGCGACGGCGCCTCCTCGATGACCTTCTGGTTGCGGCGCTGGATCGAGCATTCGCGCTCGCCGAGATAGATCACGTTGCCATGCTTGTCGCCGAGCACCTGGATCTCGATGTGGCGCGGATCGACGATGAACTTCTCGATGAAGACGCGATCGTCGCCGAACGAGGCCTTGGCCTCGGCCTTGGCGAGATTGAAGCCCTCGGCGACCTCGGCGGTCGAATGCGCGATGCGCATGCCCTTGCCGCCGCCGCCGGCGGAGGCCTTGATCATCACGGGGTAGCCGATCTCGTCGGCGATGCGCACCGCGTGCTTGTCGTCCTCGATGACGCCGAGGAAGCCGGGCACGGTCGAGACCTTGGCCTTGGCGGCCGCCTTCTTCGATTCGATCTTGTCGCCCATCGCGGCGATCGCGCCTGGGTTCGGGCCGATGAAGACGATGCCGGCCTCGGCCAATGCCCGCGGGAAAGCCTCGCGCTCGGACAGGAAGCCGTAGCCCGGATGCACCGCCTCGGCGCCGGTCTTCTTGCAGGCCTCGACGATGCGGTCGATGAGGAGATAGCTCTCGGCGGCGGCGGGCGGGCCGATCAGCACGGCATCATCTGCCATCTCGACATGCAGCGCATCGCGGTCGGCTTCCGAATAGACCGCAACGGTTCGGATTCCCATGCGGCGGGCAGTCTTGATGACCCGGCAGGCGATCTCGCCGCGGTTCGCAATCAGAATGGTTTTGAACATGTTCTTGCTTGATACCTTTGGGCGGGCTCCCCGCTCGTGGCACAGGCGTCACACCGCGAGCTTGACCGGTTCGTCTATACCAAAATCGCCCGCGCGCAACCCGCCTCTCGCTCGGACCGTGCCGTCCGGCGAGGCATGCCAGCCGCGGGCATTGCCGTCACCCGGAATAGCTGTGGAAACGTCCGCGCGCATAGGCGCGGGACACCGCCTTCATGAGCTCGCCGACCTCGGTCTCGAGAAAATCGTTCGCAACAATCAGGGCCCGAATGGCCGCGCGCAGGTCGCCCCCGCAGGCGGCAATGGCCTGATCCACGGCGGCCTCCAGCGCGAGGTGTTCAGCGTCCGTGGCTTGAGCATCGGTGTTGGATTGCGATCTGGGCTGCATGCGCGATGGCGGTCCTCGCTCCGGTCACGCCGTCATGTTCACTTTATGTTCTCTGGAGTCAAGGCGGATCACGCCGCCCCGATCTCTTGATGCTGCGGCTCGGCCTGCGGCTTTTCGGGCGCCAGGGTGACGGACGTCTCCTGGCCGCCCTGCCGCACCAGGCGGTGGATGAAGCCGAGCTTGCCGATGACCGGCGGCGTCAGGATGAAGGGATACAGATCGCGCGCGCCCATCGCCCGCGCGACGCTGTTCATGGCGAAGGTGAACGGCAGCCAGGCGTTGACGATGGTGTCGAAGTCCTCCGCGACATACGGATCGAAGGTGACGCGCGCTGTCAGTCCGCCGATCTGGTCGGCGGGCGGATCGATCTCGATACCGAACTCGGAGGCCATCTCCAGCGTATCGACGATGTGGAGGTAGTGCGCCCAGGTCTCGGCAAAATCCTCCCACGGATGCGTGGTGGCGTAGGCGGAGACGAAATTGTCCTGCCAGTTCACCGGCGGCCCCTGGTCGTAGTGCCGCTTCAGTGCCTCGCCGTAGTCCTGGGTATCGTCGCCGAACACCGCCCGGCATTCGTCGAGCCTTCCGGCATCGCGCACCAGCACGTCCCAGAAATAGTGTCCGACCTCGTGGCGGAAATGGCCGAGCAAGGTGCGGTACGGCTCGCCCATTTCGAGCCGGCGCCGCTCGCGCTCGAAATCGTCGGCCTCGGCCAGCGCAATGGTGATGAGGCCGTTATCGTGTCCGGTCAAAACCTTCTGCTGGCCGGCAGGATCATCGGCGAGGAAGTTGAAGATCAGGCCGTGCTCGGGATCCTCGATCCGTGTCTTCACGGGAAGCTTCCACCGGATCAGCGAGTAGAACAGCCGGTGCTTGGCCACCTCCAGCTCTCGCCATCCGGCGAGCTGCGCCGGATCGGACAGATTGGGAATCGTGCCGTTGTGCCGGCAGGCGCGGCAGAAGCCTGCGGTCTCGCCGATCTCAAGCAGCCAGTTGCACGCGTCGTGTTCGGCATTGGCGCAGAAGAAGCGCCCGGCCCTGCCGTCAGCCAGCGTCCGGAAACCCTCCTCCGCCGGCTCGATCGCCGACAGGGTCTGGCGCTCCGGCATGAAGGCGAGCTGATGGCCGCAGCGACCGCAGCTGCGATTCTCGAAATACAGGATGTTCTTGCAGGCCTGACAGACGAAGAGCTTCACGGTACGGACCTACGTGTTGCGGTGTTCAGGGCCTGACGACGCACGACAGTAACAGTCCGTTCCGGGGACGCGGAACTTTTTATCTGCCTCGACGTTCACGTCATGCGGTCGTTTGCCCGCCTTAATCTCTGCCCAGTTTGCTTTCCTTGAACCCAATGTCGCCACGCTTCCGAACACCCGCGGTGGAATTCTCGGACGACTGCTCGCCACACCAGTACAGGTCAGCATGAACAGCGCGGATGCGCCTAGAGACGAAGTAAGGCCGGAGGCTGCCGCCGACGCGTTGCGCCAGCATATCGAGGAGATCGCCCGCGATCGCGATCAGGCCTATCGCGCGCTGCAGGAACGCGAGGCGGAGCTCGCGCGCATCCAGCGCATCGCCCGGGTCGGCGGCGTCGAGGTCGACCTGCGCGAGGGCTACCGCAACCGCCGCTCCCCCGAATACCTGATCATTCACGGCCTGCCGCCGGAGGCCGTCCACGAGACTCACGAGGACTGGGTCAGGCGCGTCCATCCCGATGACCGCGTCAAGGCCGAGCAGGACTTCATTGCCGCGGTCAAGAGCGAGCAGGAGGACTACACCACCGAATACCGCATCATCCGTCCCAGCGACGGCGAGATCCGCTGGGTCCGCGTCATCGCCCGCATCGAGCGTGACTGGAACGGCCGTGCGATCCGTCTGGTCGGCGCGCATATCGATGTCACCGACCAGATGCTGGCGCAGGCCGAGCTGCGCGAGAGCGAGGAACGCTTCCGGCTGATCGCCGACAGCGCGCCGGTGCCGATCTGGGTGACGAAGCTCGACCGCACCCGCTCCTTCGTCAATCGCGCCTATATCGATTTCCTCGGCCTGCCCCCTGACGAGGCGCTGGCCTTCGACTGGCGCAAGGTGCTGCATCCCGAGGACCTTCCGCGCATCCTCGCGCAGCAGCAGTCGGGAGAGTGCTCGCTGAAGCCGTTCTTCCTCGAGGCGCGCTACCGGCGCGCCGACGGGGAATGGCGCTGGCTGCGATCGGAATCGCAGCCACGCTGGGATGCGAACGGCAAACATGTCGGCTTCATCGGCGTCGCTCACGACGTCACCGCCGCCAAGCAGGCCGAGATCGAGCTGCGCCGCGTCAACGAGACCCTCGAAGAGCGTATCAGGGAGCGCACCGCCCAACTCGAGGCCAATGAAGCGCGCATGCGCGCGATCTTCGACACCAGCAATCAGTATCAGGCCATCCTCGACGTCGAGGGCCGCGTGATGCATGCCAACCGCATCGCGGTCGCCGGCATGCGCGCCGGTGAAGTGAACGTCATCGGCCAGCCGCTCTGGGATGCGCCCTGGTTCACCCATACGCCGGGCGTGACCGAGATGCTGCGCAAGGCGTTCGCCCGCGTTCTCGCCGGCGAAAGCTTCCGGACCGAGATGCGGCTCGACTTCGCCAGCGGCCAGCGACATTTCGAGCTGTCGATGCGGCCGCTGTTCGACCAGCATGACGTGGTCACCGGCGCGGTCGCCGAGGCCGTCGACGTCACCGAGCGCATCCAGGGCGAGGAGCTGCTGCGGCAGTCGCAGAAGATGGAGGCGGTCGGCCAGCTCACCGGCGGCGTCGCCCACGACTTCAACAACCTGCTCACCATCATCCGCTCGGCCACCGACTTCCTGCGCCGCCGCGATCTTCCCGAGGAGCGGCGCCGGCGCTATGTCGACGCGATCTCGGAGACGGTGGAGCGCGCCTCGAAGCTGACCGCGCAGCTCCTGGCCTTCGCCCGGCGGCAACCCTTGACGCCGCAGGTGTTCAATGTCGGCGAGCAGGTCGAGAACGTCGTGCAACTGATCCGTCCTCTCGTCGGCAGCCGCATCCAGATCGAGCTCGCGGTCACGGACAGCGGGCTGTTCACCCTCGCCGACGTCGCGCAATTCCAGACTGCGCTGATCAATCTCGCCGTCAATGCGCGCGACGCCATGAACGGTGAAGGTCATCTGCAGATCGGCGTGCAGCGAACCGAGAGCATTCCGGCCTTGCGCGGCCAGAGCCCCCGCCCCGGGGCCTTCATCGCGATCTCGGTCACCGACACCGGCGGCGGCATCGCGCCTCAACATCTCAACGCGATCTTCGAACCGTTCTTCACCACCAAGGAGGTCGGCAAGGGCACGGGTCTCGGCCTCAGCCAGGCGTTCGGCTTCGCCAAGCAGTCCGAAGGCGACATCGCGGTCGACAGCCGCATCGGCCACGGCGCGACCTTCACGATCTATCTGCCACAAGCCACGGCAACGGAATCCGGCACGGAAGCGGGTGCCGCGCGCATCGAGCCGGCGACCATCGGGCGCGGCTACCGCGTGCTCGTGGTCGAGGACAATGACGAGGTGGGGCAGTTCTCGACCGAGCTGCTCGAGGATCTCGGCTATGTGACGCGCCGCGTCGCCAACGGCGCCGATGCGCTGGCGATCCTGGCAAACGATGAGTTCGCCGTCGATCTCGTGTTCTCCGACGTCATCATGCCCGGCATCAACGGCCTCGAGCTTGCCGGCATCATCCGCGACCGCTATCCCGGCCTGCCGGTGGTGCTGACATCCGGCTACAGCCACGTGCTGGCGGAAAATGCCCATCACGGCTTCGAGCTGATCAAGAAGCCCTATTCGGTGGAATCGCTGTCGCGCATCCTGCGCAAGGCGATGGCCGAGAAGGCGCCGCTGCCGCGCTGAGCCGGCATCGGAACCAACATTGCCGATCGGACGTTCTGTTCCGCAATGAGGTGCCGTGAACCGCGTCCGCGCGTCGCGCCGCACTCGGTCATCCGATGTCATTGCGGACCATTTGATGCGCTCCCTTCGCTCGCGGCTGTCGGCGCTCTGGCTCATGCTGGCAGTTTCCGGCGCGGCGACGGCGTATCTTCTTGTCGAGTCGTTCCAGCAGTCGAACGACGCCCGCGTGGCGCGCGCGCAGGACCTGGTCACGCGCGGCTGCCGCGACATCGCCGACCGCTATCAGTTCTTCGTCTCGGGCTGGCGCGGCGCGCCGGTCGACGACAGCCTGAAGCAGGACCTCATCCCGCTGCTGCAGTCCGCCTTGGCCGCGACGCCCGGCGTCGAAGGCGGCATCTGGCAGACGGAGACCGGGTCGCTGGCCTACGCCTATCCGACCTACGAAGGCACCGGACCCAAGACCGACCTGCCGGCCGCCGAGCTCAGCGTGATCAAGCAGATCAACAGCGACGCGCAGCGCAGCGGCCGCCCCTTCACGACAAAGAATGCCGGACGGTCGCAGACCCTGATCGTTCATGCCTGCCCGTTGCGCGGTCCGCTCCAGAACGTCACCGCCTGGACCATGACCCGCGCCGCCGCGGCCGAAGGTCCGGCCTACATGCATCTTCTGATCGGACTGATCGTGCTGGCGGCGACGCTGCTCGGTTCGGCGATCTGGCTGGCCTGGATCCTGGTGTCGTGGTCACGCCGCATCGCCATGATCGAGACGGCGCTGGGCGAGCCGACGGACAATGCCGACCTGCCGCAACTGCCGCACACCGGCGCCCGCGAACTCGACCGCCTCGTCGACGCCGTCAACGATGCCGGCCATCGCCTCTCGGCGGAGCGCATGCGCGCAACCGCCGCCGAGCGCCTCGCAGCCGTCGGCCGGCTGTCGGCCACGCTCGCCCACGAGATCCGCAATCCGATCGCGGCGATGCGCCTGAAGGCGGAGAACGCGCTCGCCTCTCCCGACCCTGCGCGCAAGGCCGGCGCGCTCGAAGCGATCCTGCAGCAGGTGGCGCGGCTCGACGCGCTGCTGCGCGATCTCCTGGCGATGACCCAGGCGAGCCAGCCGAAGACCCGTCCCGTCGAGCTCGACGACTTCCTGCAGGCCACGATCGAAGCGCACCGCGATGTTGCCGCGCGCCACGGCCAGTCGCTCCGCGCCGTCGCGCCCTCCTCCGCGCGGTGCTGCTTCGATCCCGCGCAGCTGCAGCGCGCGCTCGACAATCTGATCCTCAATGCGATCCAGAACACGCCCGAGGGCGGCGAGATCGTCGTCGCAGCCGAGATCGCCGATGGACGCCTGCTGTTTCGCGTCACCGACAGCGGCCCGGGCATCGCCCCCGGCATCAGGGATCGCCTGTTCGAGCCGTTCGTCAGCACCCGCGCCGACGGCACCGGGCTTGGACTTGCCATCGTGCGCGAGATCGCGCGCGCCCATCATGGCGATGCGCAACTCGCCCCTGTCAGCACCGGCACCAGCTTCGAGATCTCCCTGCCATGGCAACCATCCTAATCGTCGACGACGATGCGGCGCTACGCGACGGGCTGGCGGAGACGCTGACCGATCTCGGCCACGAGGCGATCACGGCGGCCTCCGGCCGCGAAGCGACCGGCATGGTGTCTCCCGCGACCGATGCCGTGCTGCTCGACCTGCGCATGCCGGGGCTCGACGGCATCGAGACCTTGCGCCGCATCCGCGCCGATGGCGATGCGCCTCCGGTGATCGTGCTGACCGCCTATGCCAGCCCTGAGAACACGATCGAGGCGATGCGGCTCGGCGCGTTCGATCATCTGGTGAAGCCGATCGGCCGCGAGGCGCTGCGCGAGCTGATCGCGCGGCTGCCGCCGCGCCGGTCTCAGCAGCAGGACACGGCCTCCGCCGACGACAGCGGACTGATCGGCACCAGCGAGGCGATGCGCCGGGTGCAGAAGACGATCGGCCGCGCCGCCGATGCCGACGCGACGGTGCTGATCCGCGGCGAGACCGGCACCGGCAAGGAGCTGGTCGCGCGCGCGCTTCATGTCCACAGCCGGCGCAGCGCGTCTCCATTCATTGCCGTCAACTGTGCCGCAATCCCACGCGATCTGCTCGAGAGCGAATTGTTCGGCCACGTCAAAGGATCGTTCACCGGCGCCAGCTCCGACCGCGCCGGCGCCTTCCGCGATGCCGGGTCGGGCACCCTCTTCCTCGACGAGATCGGCGACATGCCGCCGTCGATGCAGGCCAAGATCCTCCGCGCCCTGCAGGAGCGCGTCATCACGCCGGTCGGCGGCAAGCCGGTCAAGGTGTCGGCCCGCGTCGTCGCGGCCACGCATCGCGATCTCGCCAGGCTGGTCGCGAGCGGCGCCTTCCGCGAGGATCTGTACTACCGCCTCAACGTGATCCCGATCGAGCTGCCGCCGCTGCGCGAGCGCGCCCAGGACATCCTGCCGCTGGCCGGCCATTTCGTGGCGCTGGCGTCGGAGGGACGGCCGCGCCCGCAACTGACCGACGCGGCCATCGACAAGCTCGCTCATGCGCCCTGGCCCGGCAATGTCCGCGAGTTGCGCAACGTGATCGAACGCGCCTGCGTGCTGACGCAAGGAGCCCTGATCGACGCCGACGATCTCGACATCACCGACGCGCCGCATGACGAGGAGACGGAGACTTCGACGGACCTGCCGGCGGCGGTGGCGCGGCTGGAAGAGCGCCTGATCCGCCGCGCGCTGGCGGCGTGCGGCGGCAACCGCACCGAAGCGGCGCGACAGCTCAAGATCAACCGGCAACTGCTCTACACCAAGATGCAGCGCTACGGTCTGGGTGACGAGCAGGCGTCAGGAAATCCGACGCGCGCCGTCGGGAAAGACGACGCCTAGCGCCCCAGCCTTCATGCAACCCATTGATTTGTCGTCGTCCGGCACTTGGCACGGCCGTTGCGAACCATCTTGCGTCACCCCTGCCAAAGGAGTTCCAGGATGACGCGAAAGATGACGCCGATCATGGCCGCGCTGATGCTCGCCGCAGCGGGCTGCGGCATGACTGCGGCCAGCGCCCAGGCACCACTGTCCCCGCCGGATGCGACGTGGGATGCATCGCAGCTTCCGGAGACACGCGGGATCGTCAAGCAATACACGCTGACGCCGCGCGGCGATGTCGACGGACTGATTCTCAACGACGGCACCGAGGTGCAGCTGCCGCCGCATCTGACGGCTCAGGTCGTGTTCACGATCCGGCCGGGCGACGGCGTCTCGATCCGCGGCCTGCGCGCCCGCGCGCTGCCGCTGGTCGACGCGGCCTCGATCACCAACATCGCGACCGGCAAGACCGTCGTGGACGACGGTCCGCCCGACCGCCCCGGCCGGCACGGCGCCGACCAGACGGTCAGCGGACGGATCGCCACGGTGCTGCACGGCAAGCGCGGCGAGGTCAACGGCGCGGTGCTCGATGACGGCACGTCGCTCCGCCTGCCGCCGCCCGAAGCCGAACGGCTGGCCGACTGGCTGCATCCCGGACAGACGATCTCGGTGCGCGGCGACCTGCTCGAGACCGCCCTCGGCAAGCTCGTCGACGTCAAGGCCATCGGCACCTCGCCGGATCAGATGACGGAAATCGACGGTCCGCGCCCGCCACGCGGCCCGAGGGGCGGCCCCGACCGTCTCGGCCCGCCGCCGCCTCCGCCGCGCGGCTGATCTCTTTCCTTTCGATCAAAAATAAACGCACCACAGGAGACGAACATGCATTGGATCGATCCCGAGAGCCTGCCGCTCGTGAACGGCGTGCTCGAACGCTTCGTGCTCAACCCGCATGGCGAGGTCGACGGCTTCGTCATGCGGGCGGGCGACACGGACATCCTCGTCCATACGCCGCCGCATATGGCGGCGGAGCTGACGCGCCACATCAAGGCGGGCGATGCAGTCGGCGCGCGGGGCGTGAAGCCGCGCGGGGCGCAACTGCTCGCGGCGGTCGCCGTATCGGCTGAAGATGGCCGGCAAATCATCGACCACGGCCCGGACGAGGAGCGTGAGCATCCCAAGCACGACCATCACAGGATGGACGTGGAAGGCAAGGTGCGACTGTCGCTGTTCGGCCCGAAGGGCGAGCTGCGCGGCGCGCTGCTGACCGACGGCACCGTCGTGCGCGTCGGGCCGAAGGAAGCCACGGAGATTGCCGGGCTGCTCGCGCCGAAAGCGACGCTGGCGGTTCGTGGCGACGGCATCGACACGCGCTTCGGCCGGGTCATCCACGCCCGCGAGGCGGGCCCGGACCTGAAGAGTCTCGCGCCGCTCAAGCACGGCCCCAAGAAGGGCCCCGAGCATGGTCCCAAGAATGGATCGAAGCACGGGCCGAAGCACAAGCACGGGCCCAAGCACGATCACGCGCCCGCGTGATCGCCCGCACAGACGCGACGAGGGACCGAGGCCCGAGAGCATGTCACAGGATGAGACCACCACGCGCCGGGCGCGCCGCGCGCTCGACGCCGCGAATTTCTTCCTGGCCGACGTGCGCGACGGCCTCGGGCCCTATCTCGCGATCTATCTCCTGACCGAGCAGAAATGGGACGAGGCCTCGATCGGCGTGGTGATGTCGCTGGCGACGATCGCCGGCATCGTCGCGCAGACGCCGGCCGGCGCGCTGGTCGACGCGACCAGGGCAAAGCGGCTGGTCATGATCGTTGCCGCGATCATCGTCACGGCGGCGTCGCTGCTGCTGCCGCTGATGACGAGCTTCTGGCCGGTCGCGATCTCGCAGAGCATCGCCAATGCCGCCGGCGTGATCTTCGCCCCGGCGATTGCGGCTGTGTCGCTCGGGATCGTCGGCGCCAAGGCCTTCACGGCGCGCGTCGGCCGCAACGAGACCTTCAACCATGCCGGCAATGCGGTCGGCGCCGTGATCGCCGGCGCCGCCGCCTATGCGCTCGGGCCGTCGGCGGTGTTCTACCTGATGGCGGTCACGTCGATCGGCAGCCTCGTCAGCGTGCTCGCGATCCCCGAGCGCGCCATCGACCACGACGCCGCGCGCGGACTGGCGCACCAGGCGGACGGCAATCGCGCGGAACAGAGCGAGCAGCCGTCGGGCCTGGGCATTCTCCTGACCTGCCGTCCGCTCCTGATCTTCGCGATCTGTGTCGCGCTGTTTCACCTCGCCAACGCAGCCATGCTGCCGCTGGTCGGCCAGAAGCTGGCGCTGCAGGACAAGAATCTCGGCACCAGCCTGATGTCGGCCTGCATCGCCGCCGCCCAGCTCGTGATGGTGCCGATGGCGCTCCTGGTCGGCGCCCGCGCCGACCGCTGGGGTCACAAGCGCTTCTTCCTGGCGGCGCTGCTGATCCTGCCGCTGCGCGCGGTGCTCTATACGCTGTCCGACGACAAGGCCTGGCTGGTCGGCGTGCAGTTGCTGGACGGCGTCGGCGCCGGCATCTTCGGCGCGATCATGCCGGTCATCGTCGCCGACCTGATGCGCGGCACCGGCCGCTTCAACGTCGCCCAGGGCGCGGTCATCACGGCGCAGAGCATTGGCGGAGCGCTGTCGACCGCGCTCGCCGGCCTGGTCGTGGTCCATGGCGGCTACAGCGCCGCATTCCTGGCGCTCGGCGCGGCTGCCGCCCTCGCCGTGATCGTGTGCTGGCTGCTGCTCCCCGAGACCGGTGGAGCAGAGGCCGCCCTCCCGAACGCGGCGCCCTCGCCCGCTATCCCCGCCGAATGATTTGCTCTATCGATCCCCGATCATGTCCCTGCACGATACCTGGCTCGCCTACGCCATCATCATTCCCGCCATCGCCGGCGTCATCATCCGCCCCTTTCGGCTGCCCGAGGCCGTGTGGGCCGCCGCCGGCGCGATCCTGCTGGTCGCGCTCGGCCTGCTGCCACCAGCCGATGCGCTCACCGGCATCCGCAAGGGCGTCGACGTCTATCTGTTCCTGATCGGGATGATGCTGATCGCCGAGCTGGCGCGCCGCGAGGGCCTGTTCGACTATCTCGCGGCCTATGCCGTGGAGCATGCGCGCGGCTCGCCGCAGCTGCTGTTCCTGCTGGTCTATGCGGTCGGCACCCTGGTCACGGTGCTGCTCTCCAACGATGCCACGGCGATCGTGCTGACGCCGGCGGTCTATGCCGCGACGCGCGCCGCCGGCGCCTCGCCGCTGCCGTATCTCTACGTCTGTGCCTTCATCGCCAATGCCGCGAGCTTCGTGCTGCCGATCTCCAACCCGGCCAATCTCGTCGTGTTCGGCGAACGCATGCCGCATCTCACCGAATGGCTGCGCCAGTTCACCCTGCCCTCGATGGCCGCGATCGCCCTCACCTACGTCGCGCTGTGGTTGACCCAGCGCCGCGCGTTGCGGGAGGAGACGCTGCGCACCGATGTCGAGAAGCCGCATCTCAGCCGCGAAGGCCGGCTCGCCGCGTTCGGGATCGGCGCCATCGCAGCCGTGCTGCTGACCGCCTCGGCGCTCGACGTTCAGCTCGGCCTGCCGACCTTCGTCTGCGGCGTGGTCACAGCGGCCGCGATCCTGCTCGTCGGCCGGCAGTCGCCATGGCCGGTGATCAAGGGCATCTCATGGGCCGTGCTGCCGCTGGTCGGCGGCCTGTTCGTGATGGTGGAAGGTCTGAGCCGCGTTGGTGCGATCGGCCAGCTCAGCGTCTGGCTGCACCAGGGCGTGACGTCGTCGCCGCACGGCACGGCGTGGGCCGCGGGCCTGATCACCGCGGTCGCCGACAACATCGCCAACAATCTCCCGGTCGGCCTGGTCGCGGGCTCCGTCGCCAGCAGCGATCACCTGCCGCATGGGGTCATCCGGGCGATCCTGATAGGGGTCGATCTCGGCCCGAACATCTCGGTGACAGGCTCGCTTGCCACCATCCTTTGGCTCACGGCGTTGCGGCGCGAGAAGATCGAGGTGACGGCCTGGCAGTTCCTGAAGGTCGGACTCGTGGCGACGCCGCCCGCGCTGATCGCAGCGCTGGCGGCGGCCATGTGGTAAAGACGACCGAGGCTTATGCGGCCGCCTCGTAGTTGACCGCGGTCTCAGCGATCTTGGTCAGCGACTCGTCGGTCTTGCGCTCTTCATTCAGCGTCTGATCGAGCAGCTTGGCGGCCTTCGGCAGGTTGAGCTTGAGCGCCCAGGCCTTCAGGGTGCCGTAGCGCGACATCTCGTAGTGCTCGACCGCCTGCGCTGCAGCAAGAAGGCCTGCGTCGAGCGCCTGCGTCCCCTTGTACTCGTCCATGATCTCCTTGCCCTCGTCGATGATGCCCTCGATCGCATCGCACTTCTTGCCGCGGGCAGGCTTGCCGATCAGCTCGAAAATCTGCTCGAGCCGCTCGATCTGGCCTTCGGTCTCCTCCTGATGCTTCTCGAACGCCGCCGCCAGCTTCTCCGACTGCGCCGCCTTGGCCATCTTCGGCAGCGTCTTCAGGATCTGCTTCTCGGCGTAGTAGATGTCCTTGAGGGTATCGAGGAAAAGCTCGTTGAGGTCTTTGTCTGCAGCCATGGTGTGCTCCCTGAATTGTGTGAGCCGACAACCGGAAAGCCACACCCTGGTTCCTACCGCGGACTACCGCTCGACGAAAATCCTGTCCGGAGCGGTGCCGATCGGGCGCGAGCCCCTTGTAACAAAACTGTCACCCGGCAAAACTAAAGCTCTTCCCTGCGGCGAGACGCCGCGATTCCGCCGATTGCTTTTCAGGAGTTTTCAATGCGCCGCCCGCTCGTGCTGCTGTGCGCCGGACTGACCCTGCTGTCGTCCAATGCCGCTTTTGCGCAGAACGCCACGCCCCATAACCTGATCCTGTTCATTCCCGACGGCCTGCGCGCGCTGAAGGTGACGCCGGAGACGGCGCCGGCCATGGCCGCTGTTCGCGACAAGGGCGTCAACTTCAAGAACTCGCACTCGCTGTTTCCGACCTTCACCATGGCCAATGGCTCGGCCATGGCGACCGGCCATTATCTCGGCGACACCGGCACGTTCTCCAACACGATCTTCACCGGCTACACCTCGGCGCCGGCCGGCGACACCGTCGTGCCCTTCATCGAGAACGACGCCGTGCTCGGCGACATCGACGAGCATTTCAACGGCGACTACCTCAACGAGGACACCATTCTGAAGCTCGCCCGCAAGGCCGGTTATTCGACCGCCGCGATCGGCAAGCTCGGCCCGACCTATCTGTTCGACCACACCGGCTGCCCCTGCAAGCCGGGCGCCAGTTCCTCGATCGTGGTCGACGACTCCACCGGCAACAAGAATGGCGTGCCGGTGACCGACGAGGTCAAGGACGCCCTGACCAAGGCGGGCTTGGCGCTGGCAACGCCGTCGCGCGGCGACAACGGCAAGGCGGGCGACGCCAAGACGCCGGGCACGACCTCGGCCAACGTCGCGCAACAGGCCTACATGGTCGACGTCGCCACCAAGGCGGTGCTGCCGATGTTCAAGGCCCGCAACAAGCCGTTCGTGCTGGTGTTCTGGTCGCGCGACCCGGACGGCAGCCAGCACAATCACGGCGACAGCTTGAACACCATCACGCCGGGCATCAATGGCCCGACCTCGATGGCCGGCATCAAGAACGCCGACGACAATCTGGCAGCGCTGCGCAAGGCGCTCGACGATCTCGGCCTGGCCGACTCGACCAACATCATGGTCCAGGCTGACCACGGCTTCTCGACCATCTCCAAGGAGAGCAAAACGAGTCCCTCCGCCAAGGTCAGCTATGATGACACGCCGAAGGAGTTCCTGCCGATGGGCTTCCTGGCGCTCGACCTCGCCAAGGCGCTCGACCTGCCGCTGTTCGACCCGAACGACAAGAACGCGGCGGTGCCCGAGGGCAAGCACCCGAAGGCCGGCAATGGCGTGCTCGGCAAGGACCCGGCCAGGCCCGATCTCGTCGTCGCCACCAATGGCGGCTCCGACTTGATCTATTTGCCCAACAACGACAGGAAGCTCGCCCGCCGCACCGTCAAGGCGCTGCTGGCGCAGGACTACATCTCCGGCATCTTCGTCGACGACAAGCTCGGCGAGATCCCGGGCACCTTGCCGCTGTCGCAGATCAACCTGCAGGGCAAGGCGGTGACGCCGCATCCGGCGATCGTGGTCAACTTCCGCACCTATGTCGCGCCGGGTTGCGACCAGCCGTCCAACTGCCAGGTCGAGGTCGCCGACACCGTGCTGCGCCAGGGCCAGGGCATGCACGGCTCGTTCGGCCGCGGCGATACCTACAACTTCATGGCGGCCATCGGTCCGGACTTCAAGGCGGGCTTCGTCGATCCGCTGCCCGTCAGCAACGCCGATGTCGGCGCCACCGCCGCCAGGCTGCTCGACCTCAAGGTCGCTCCGAAGGGCAGACTGATCGGCCGCGTCATGACCGAGGCGATGCCGAACGGCGCGACGCCCAAGGCTGTGTCGGACGTCGTCAAGTCGGACCCGGGAGCGGGCGGCCTGCGCACCGTGCTGAAGCTGCAGCGCGTCGGCCAGCAGCGCTATTTCGACGCCGCCGGCTTCCCCGGCCGCACGGTCGGCCTGGACGACGAGGCGCCGAAGCAGAAGGCCGCGAAGTAGTCAGTCGATCGCCAGTACTTCCATGCGATCACCGAAGTGCCCCGCGAAAGCGGGACACTCCTGTTTCGATCAAACGCGATGCCTTAGCCCGGGTGAGCGCAGCGATACCCGGGGACACTTTTCCCGCATGTCGCTTCGCTCATGCGGGCTACGGCTATCTCCTCGCCGACGGAGTGTGGTCCACTTACTCACCGCGCGACGTCCAGCGTCACCCGAACCTCGACGGTCTTGCCGCCGCGGAGCACGCGCAGCACCACCCGATCGCCCGGAGCCTTGTTCTCCAGCGCGCGCGTCATGTCCTCGGGCGACCCCACCGCCTGCCCGTCGATCGCCAGCACGACGTCACCGAGTGCGAAGCCGCCGTCGCGGGTCAGCCGCGCCGGGATCAGTCCGGCTTTCTCGGCCGCCGAATCCTGCTCGACATCGAGCACGAACACGCCGGACAGGCCGAGCCGCGCCGACAGCGCCTCGTTGGCCTTTGGATCGGTGCGGATGCCAAGGCTCGGGGTGACGTAGCGGCCGCTCGCGATCAGGCGCGGCACGACCCGGTTGACCCTGTCGACGGGCACGGCGAAGCCGATACCGGCAGAGGCGCCCGAGGGGCTGTAAATCGCGGTGTTGACGCCGATCAGCCGTCCCGCGCTGTCGAGCAGCGGGCCGCCGGAATTGCCCGGATTGATCGCGGCATCGGTCTGGATCAGTCCGTTCAGGGTGCGGTCCTGCGTGACCTGAAGGTTGCGATTGAGCGCCGAGACGATGCCGGTGGTGAGCGTGCTGCTGAGGCCGAACGGATTGCCGATCGCGAACACTTTCTGCCCGACCTTGAGGTCGGCGCTGGTGCCGAGCGGCAGCGGCTTCGGCCGGTCGACGCCGACGCCGATCACGAGCACCGCCAGATCGTTCTCCGGACTGGCGCCGACCAGCGCGGCGCGGAACGAGCGTCCGTCGGTCAGGCTGACCAGCGCCTCGGTCGCTCCTTCGATGACGTGATAGTTGGTGACGACGTGGCCGAGGTCGTCCCACACGAAGCCCGAGCCGGTGCCGGAGCGCTCCTGCTGCGAATTGCCGGTCCACGGGTTGACCGATTGTTGAACGGTCGTGATGAAGACGACCGAGCCGCTGCGGCTCTCGAACAGCGCGATCGTGCTCTTCTCGTCGGCGGCGAGATCGCCGCGCGGCGTGATCTCGCGGGGCTTGGCGCGCATCCCGAGCAGCTCGGCCTGGATCAGCGGAAAGGTCTGCCAGGCCATCATGAGCAGCAGCGCCGTCGCCGCCACCGCGAACAGACGCGCGGCGAAGCTCCATCGGCTCATCTCGACATTCTCCGTGTTCGGTCGCATCATCGCCGATTGATTCACCGGCCGGGCGGCGCCATCAAGAGCCGTGATGCGATCGCCGCCGGTCAAAAAGACCGGTCAAAACGAAAAGAGCGCGATGAGATCATCGCGCTCGTCGAACTCATGCGGCTGGATGAACGCGAGGCGCCTACATCCCGATGTCGATCATCGAGGGCAGTTGCGCCAGCGGCAGCACGGTGACGCCGACCAGGGTCGCGACCATCGCCATCAGCGCGCGGTTGCCCTGGCGCTTGCCGCGCATCTGCTTGGCGACCCATTCCAGCGCATCGGTGCGAATGCCCCGCGCATTGATCGGAGCCCAGCTCTCGATCGCGGTCTCCGGCGACAGCGCCACGCTGCGCGGCGGCACGGGCAGGCCGGAGGCGGCCGCGGTGTGATGCGCCACCGCCTTGGCGAGCAGATCCTCGAAACGGCCGTCGTCCTTGCGCTCGGTCGCGGCGGCATCGATCGCGAACAGCGCCTCGGCCTCGGCGCGGCTGACCGGCGCGTCGTTGATCGCGGCGGCGCTCAGAATGCGCGCGCACCAGGCCGCGTCATCGGCATCGAGCACGCGGGAGAAATGCACGCGTCCCGCGGTGGTCGGCCCCTCGCCGGTGATCACGCCGTCGCGCACGATGCCGAGCGCGAGAGCAGCGGTCTCACAGGAGGACGGTTCGAGACCATCGATGCCGATGGTTTTTGGTGCAGAGGTAGCCATGTTCTCTTCTCAGTTGCTGTGTTGACCCACCTTGTCGGCGCCCGTCTGAACGAGTGGTTAACGGTTCGAAACGGTGCTGTGGGTTTTTGTATCGGTTGCCGATTTGCCGCAGTGACCTCGATCACGGTTCAAACCGTGGGGCCTCAGGGGGCGGCGTGTTGCGACCGCCAGATGGCGAAATCTGGGCAACCGGCCATCTCACGGATGTTTCGCCGCAGCCCAGGAACTCAAAAGAAGTTGTTGGCCCCGTGAGCTTTGGAGCAATTATCTTCTCTTTTCCGTCAGCCGGTTCCCTTTCGCGGCGGTATTTCCTATAGTGTTTGGAAGATTTATTCCCACCACCTGCAATGAATTGAGGACTGCCATGGCTCTCCAGATCGGCTCCACTGCCCCGGATTTCGAGGCAGACACCACCGAAGGCAAGATCAAATTCCACGACTGGATCGGCGACAGCTGGGCACTCTTGTTCTCGCATCCGAAGGATTTCACCCCGGTGTGCACCACCGAGCTCGGCGCGCTCGCCCGGCTGAAGCCGGAGTTCGACAAGCGCGGCGTCAAGCTGATGGGCCTGTCGGTCGACCCGGTCGACAACCACGCCAAATGGTCGGAGGACATCCGCGAGACGCAAGGCGCGGCGCCGAACTATCCGATGATCGGCGACACCGACTACAACGTCTCGAAGCTCTATGACATGCTGCCGGCGGCGATCTCCGGGGATCCGTCCAAGCGCAGCGCGGCCGACAACCAGACCGTCCGCAACGTCTTCATCATCGGCCCGGACAAGAAGATCAAGCTGATCCTGGTCTACCCGATGACCACCGGGCGCAACTTCCAGGAAATTCTCCGCGTCATCGATTCGCTGCAGCTCACGTCGAAGCACCGCGTCGCCACCCCCGCCGACTGGAAGCAGGGCGAGGACGTCATCATCGCCGGCTCGGTGTCCGACGACGAGGCCAAGACGATCTATCCGAACGGCTGGAAGGCGCCGAAGCCCTATCTGCGCGTGGTGCCGCAGCCGAAGTGAGGCCGGCAACCGACGTTTGACGACGTCATCCCGGGACGCCTCGCAGAGGCGGACCCGGGATTTCGATTGACCCGGCCTCGACTCGGAGCGCTTCGGGCCGATGCCCTTTCAGCCCCGCGGCGTCGCCCAGTCGGCGATCAGCAACCCCACCGTCGCCGATACCGCCGTGACGAACACGCCCCAGCTGATGTCGACCGCCACCACCGTCCAGGTCCACTGCTTGAGCATCGCGAGCGAGGTCAGCTCGAAGGTCGCGTAGCAGAACAGCCCGAACAGCGCGCCATAGAGCAAGGTCGAGCGCCAAGTCGCATCAAGCGGGCCGCTGACGAAGATCAGAACGCCCACGACATAGAGCAGATAGAATAGCACCGCCGGCACGGGACGAATCTCGCCGAGCATCTCGCCGACCTGCGACTGGAAGAAGCCCTTGGCGACGATGCTCAGGAACGGGATGTCGAAGCCGAGCAGCACGGCCAGGGTTGCAAAATACAGGACGGCGTAGCGGCTCAAGGACGGCTCCTCCTTCACGTTTCACGCACTGCCGTCGGCGCGGGATCGGCCGGTGCCGTCAGCCGCGACGCTTGGTCTTGGGCTTCTTTCCACCAGGCGCCTTCGACCGTGGGCTATGAGACGGAAACGCCGGTCCGCCACGGCTGGACTTGTCGCCGTGCTTCTTTTTCTTCGTGAACGCCTGGGCATGGCCGGACTTCGACGGCGGAGCGTCATGATGTGCCCTGCTCCGCGGCGGAGCTTCCTTGTCCCGGCGAGGCTGATCGCGATGCAGCGGATGGTAGGCGCTTTCCTCTGCCTGGCGCCGTGGCTCGGCCTCGCGCCGCGCCGCCCGCTTCTCCGGACGCGGTTTGTCGGCGGCCCCCTGCCCCGACGGCGCAGCCGCCAGCGGCTCGATGCGGATCGTATCCTCCTTGTCGGGACGGCGGATGTTGGCGGCGAAGGCGTCCGCGACCCGCGCGGCGATCTCGAACTCCGTCGTGGTATCCGAGATCTTGATGGTGCCGATGTCGTGCTTGTCGATGCCGCCGCGACGGCAGATCATCGGCAGCAGCCAGCGTGCCTCCGCATTCTTCCTGCGCCCGATCGCCGCCCGGAACCAGACGCTCGGCTCGCCCATGCCGTGGCGCGCCGACGGCTTCCCGGTCTTCGTTCGGGGCGACGGTGGCCGCTCCTCGCCGCGCGCCGGCCGGGCGGTGTCGCGACCACGATCCTGGCGCGGGCGGCCGCGGTCCTGGCCCGGATCCAGAATGTCCTCCGGCGACGGCAGCCGCGCGCGATAGAGCCGCGCCAATGCGGCGGCGATGTCCTCGGCCGACCGCTCCGCCAGCAGCGCTTGCGCGAGCGCCAGATCCTCCGCCGTCGTCTCCTCGGTGAACACCTGGTCGTGCAGCATGCGCTCCTGATCGAGCTTGCGGATCTCATCAGCTTGCGGCGCTGCGCCCCACGCGGCCTCGATGCCGGCGAGGTTCAGCAGCGTTTCCGCCCGCCGCCGCCGCGCCGGCGGCACCAGCAGCACGCTGACGCCCTTGCGGCCGGCGCGGCCGGTGCGACCCGAGCGATGCTGCATCACCTCGGGATCGTTCGGCAGCTCGGCATGGATGACGAGATCGAGATTGGCGAGATCGATGCCGCGCGCCGCGACGTCGGTCGCCACGCACACCCGCGAGCGGCCGTCGCGAAGCGACTGCAGCGCCATCGTGCGCTCGTTCTGCGTCAGCTCACCCGACAGCGCGACGACGGAAAAGCCGCGCTCCAGCAGCGCCGCCTGCAGATGCCGCACCGCCTCGCGCGTGTTGCAGAACACGATTGCGCTCGGCGACTCGTAGAAGCGCAGCACGTTGACGACCGCATGCTCGACATCGTCGGCGGCGATGCGGATGGCGCGGTACTCGATGTCGGCATGCCCGCCTTCATCGCCCTCGACCTCGATCCGGAACGCGTCGTCCTGATACTGCTTCGCCAGCGCCACGATGCCGCGCGGAAAGGTCGCCGAGAACAGCAGGGTCCGGCGCGTCTCCGGCGTGGTCTCGAGAATGAACTCCATGTCCTCGCGAAAGCCGAGATTGAGCATCTCGTCGGCCTCGTCGAGCACCACGGCCTTCAATTCCGAGATATCGAGCCGCCCGCGCCGCAGATGATCGCAGAGACGCCCGGGCGTACCGACCACGATATGGGCGCCCGCCTCGAGCTCGCGCTGCTCGCGGCGCGGATCCATGCCGCCGACGCAGGAGACAACGCGCGCGCCAGCGTGCTGATAGAGCCAGCCGAGCTCGCGCTGGACCTGCAGCGCCAGCTCGCGCGTCGGCGCCACGATCAGCGCCAGCGGCGCGGCCGCCGGCGCGAACCGTTCGGCGTCACCCAACAGATTCGCCGCCATCGCCAGTCCATAGGCGACGGTCTTGCCAGACCCCGTTTGGGCCGACACCAGGAGGTCGCGATCGGCGGCGTCGTCCGCGAGCACCGCGAGCTGGACGGGCGTGGGAGTCTCATAGTTGCGCTCGGCCAGGGCGCGGGCGAGCGGCGGATGGGTCGCGGGAAAGGGCAATTGACGGAAAACCTCGTTTGATTCCGATGGCTTTACGCCATGCGGAGCGAAATCGCCATGCCCGCCCGCACCCAATCAACGCGGCCCTCCCCGGCCCCCCGCTACGCCGCTACTCGTCGCTCCACGGCCAGTGCCAGTGACGCCAGCCCCAGTTGCGGGGCCCGCTGCTGTCCATCGCCGCCTTCTGCTTGTCGTCGAGCGAGTCGTAGAGCGCCTGGAACGCTGGCCGGACGATCTTGATCGCCTGCTGCATCGTGTCGAGGCGCTGCTCCGCCAGCGCGAGGCGGTCGGTCGCCTTGGCCGGCGGCGTCGCCGGGCAGTCCTTCGTGATCAGCTCCGCAGCTTTGGCCGATGCGGCCTTGAGATCATCGAGCCGCGCCCGCTGCGTGTCGTTCGGCTTGATGGCCGCCTCGATCTGCGACATCCGCCATTCGGCAAATCCGGCCATGCGGGGATTGCAGAGGAAGCCGAACCCCCGGCCGCCCATCATCCCCGGCCCCATCATCATGCCCGGCCCCCAACCCGGTCCGCCTGCGCCCGGCTGGGCAAGGCCCGGGGCGGCGGTGACGGTCACGATTGCGGCTGCGAACACCAGCGCGCGTGGATCTAATCGCATGGCAGAACTCCTCGACGTGGCACCAATGAGTTCGCGCAAACTAAGCGCACGGCGAACTTGCCTTTTGAGCAAGATCAACGGACCAATGATGGGCGACGGCCAAATTGAGGAGATGACAACGATACGCAGCTATCGCTGGATATGGACGTCGGCGGTCGCATCGGGCTGCGGGACGTTGGCTCATATAGGCCTGATGGAGCTCAAGAGCGGGCTTCACCTGTTGCCGCAGTTCGATCCCGCCTCGGCGCTGCTCGATACGCTCCAGCCCCTGTTCGCCCGAGCGATGCAGGACGGGGCGCCGCTGTGGCTGCTCTCGCAGCTCAACGGAGCCTTCCTGATCGGCCTGCTGTTCGGGCGCTTCTTCCACCGCCTGCCCGGCGGCAGCGGTGTCGCCAAAGGCTTCCTGCTCGGGCTCGCCGGCTGGCTGCTGCTCGGAATCGTGTTGTTTCCCGCCATCGGCCTTGGACCGTTCGCAACGTCGCTCGGGCTGGGCGCCGGCCCGGCGCTGTTTTCGCTGGCGATGGTCGAGGCGTATAGCGTCGTGCTGGGCGCCGTGTATGCGGCTCTGCAGGGACCGGATCAGAAGATCGAGGTCGGCCGCGGAGACGGCGGTCACGTCTGAGCGCCGCCGGGAGGGACCCCTGGCGTCATTTCGAAAAGACCGAATTTTTTTCTTTCGTTTTCTCGTAACTCATGTATGATCCGCGTCGTCCTGCCCATGCAGAGGGACGTACGCGTCGTCACGAACGTCGGTGCGGGATGCGGTGGCCGCGAGCCATGCCGGACGCGCATTTCGCGCAGACGACCGGCATGATTGCGGACGTGAAGTCGCAGCGTCCCGATACCCCGAAGCTGGTATCACGCTCGTGACGATGCTTGCGCATCGCGCGGACAATGGTGGCCAACAAGCCGGCGCACCAGGGAGACTGCGTATAAGCGTGAAGACCACCGCGCAGGGAATGCCGGAGTGTTCGGCTTTGCCTGTGGTACCTGCCGCCTGCATTTTTTTCGCAGGCGGGCCATGGGTGAGGCTTTCACCCGGCATTCCCTGCACCCTCTCGTTTGCGGAGGGTGAGCAAGCAGCAGAAACTCGGGCCCATCGTGCCGCGGGAATGCGAAGTCATGTTTGGCGCGTTCGATCAACACACGGTGTCATTCCGGGGCGCCCGCACGGCGAGCCCCGGAATGACGTTGTGGAGATGATCGTCGGTCTCACGCCAATCGTCGCGCGTGGCGACATGACGGTGTCGCAAACAACAGCAAGCCGATCGGCCAAGTTGATCGCCCATCGCACCGCGACCTCAAGTCCGCACCGCAGCAAACGCAGAGCAGCAAACTGCATCCCCGCTGGCGCAATGGCATGGGACTTGCTCAAATCGCACATCAGTTCGTCGCTTGCGGAGACATGGAATGCTTGAAGGAGCCGAAGTCCGGCTGGCCGTCGATATCGGGGGCACGTTCACCGATATCGTTCTCGACATCGGTACGCAGCGCCGGACGCGCAAGCTGCTGACCACGCCGACGCAGCCGGAGCAGGCCGTGCTGGACGGCACCCGTCTCATTCTCGCCGACGCGAAGGCGCGCATCTGCGACATCGATGTCTTCATTCACGGCACCACGCTCGCGACCAATGCCATCATCGAGCGCCGCGGCGCCAGGACCGCACTGATCGCAACGTCCGGCTTCCGCGATGTTCTGGATATTGGAACCGAGAGCCGCTACGACCAGTACGATCTCTCGATCGACAAACCGAAGCCGCTGGTGCCGCGCTCCCTGCGCTTCACCGTGCCCGAGCGCGTTGATGCCCACGGAGACGTCAGACTGCCGCTCGACGAAGCGGCGGTGCGCGCGCTGGTGCCGCAGTTGCGCGCCCTCGATGTCGCCAGCATCGCCGTCGCCTTCCTGCACGCCTACGCCAATCCCGCGCATGAGCGCCGCGCTGCCGAGATCCTGACCGAGGCGATGCCTGATGTCTCGGTCACTTTGTCCTCGGCGGTCTGTCCCGAAATCCGGGAATACGAACGCACCTCGACCGCGGTCGCCAACGCCTATGTGCAGCCGTTGATGGACAGCTATCTCGCGCGCATGGAGCGGGCGCTGCAAATCGAGCAGTTCCGCGGCGCGATCTATCTCGTCACCTCGGGCGGCGGCGTCACCTCGATCGCCACGGCGCGCCGCTTCCCGGTGCGGCTCGTCGAATCCGGTCCCGCTGGCGGCGCGATCTTCGCCGGCCAGATCGCAGCTACGCTCGGCGAGCGCAAGGTGCTGTCGTTCGACATGGGCGGCACCACCGCCAAGATCTGCCTGATCGAGAATTTCGAGCCGGAGAGCTCGCGTGTGTTCGAGGTCGACCGTGCCGCGCGGTTCCTCAAAGGCTCGGGCCTGCCGGTGCGCATCCCCGTGATCGAGATGGTCGAGATCGGCGCCGGCGGCGGCTCGATCGCGCGCATCGATGCGATGAAGCGCGTCACCGTGGGCCCGGAGAGCGCCTCTTCCGAGCCGGGTCCGGCCTGCTACGGCCGCGGCGGCCAGCGCCCGGCGGTCACCGATTCCGATGTCGCGCTCGGCATGATCGATCCCGACGCGTTTGCCGGCGGCACCATCAGGCTCGATCCCGAACTATCGAAACAGGCCCTGCTCCGCGACGTCGGCGCCCCGCTCGGCCTCGATGCGGAGACCGCTGCCTACGCCGTGCATGAGGTCGTCTGCGAGAATATGGCGAGCGCGGCCCGCGTCCATGCCGTCGAGCGCGGCGCCGTGATCGGCCAGCACACGCTGATCGCCTTCGGCGGCGCCGCGCCGCTGCATGCCGCGCGCGTCGCCGAGAAGATCGGCGTCGCCAGGGTGGTCGTGCCGTCGAACGCCGGCGTCGGCTCGGCCGTCGGCTTCCTCGCCGCACCGATCGCCTATGAGCTGGTGCGCAGCCGCCATGCGAGGCTCGACGATTTCGACACGGCGCTCGTCTCCACTCTGCTGCAGGAGATGGCCGATGAGGCCCGCGCGCTGGTGGAGCCTGGTGCGGCCGGCGCACCGTTGCGCGAGCGCCGCTCGGCTTTCATGCGCTATGTCGGCCAGGGCCACGAGATCAATGTCGAGCTGCCGAACCGCCCGCTGACGGCGGACGACCTGCCCACCCTGCGTACGACCTTCGAGGCCGGCTACGCCGCGCTGTTCGAGCGCCCGATCCCCGGTGCGGCGATCGAGGTCCTGAGCTGGTCGGTGCTCGCGACGACGGATGCGCACCAACCGCCCGCCGTCACCGAGGTGCAACGCAAGCCTGCGGGCAAGGCTGCGGGGCACCGCAAGTTCTTCGACGGCCGCGCCGGACGCTTCGTCGAGATCCCGCTGTATCGCCGCGAGCAGATGGCGCCGGGCGCGGTCATCGCCGGCCCCGCCGTGATCGCCGAGGACGAGACCTCGACTTTCATCTCCAACAGTTTTGACGCGCATATCGATGGTGCCGGCAGCATCGTCATGGAACGGAAGGCGGCCTGACAATGAGTCCATCACAGAGCAGCCTGATCGACTTGCAGATCATGTGGCACCGGCTGATCGCCGTGGTCGAGGAACAGGCCCAGGTGCTGCTGCGCACCGCCTTCAGCCCGATCGTGCGCGAATGCGGCGACCTCTCCGCCGGCGTGTTCGACCTGAACGGCCGCATGCTGGCGCAGGCCGTCACCGGCACGCCGGGCCACGTCAACTCGATGGCGGAGTCGGTGAAGCACTTCATCGCGCATTTTCCGATCCACACGATGAAGCCCGGCGATGCCTACATCACCAACGATCCCTGGATGGGCACCGGGCATCTCAACGATTTCGTCGTCACCACGCCCTGCTTCAAGGACGGCCAGCCGGTCGCCTTGTTCTCCTGCACCAGCCATCTGATGGATATCGGCGGCATCGGCTTCGGCCCCGACGGCACCGACGTATTCATGGAGGGGCTGTACATCCCGATGCTGAAGCTGATCGACCAGGGCGTCGTCAACGAGACGCTGATGGCCATGATCCGCGCCAACACCCGGCTGCCGGTGGACACCGAAGGCGACACCTATTCGCTCGCCGCCTGCAACGATGTCGGCTGCCAGCGCCTGGTCGAGATGATGACCGAGTTCGGCATCGCCTCGCTCGATACGCTCGGCGACTACATCTGCGACCGCTCGCGCGACGCCGTCCTGGCCGAGATCGCCAAGCTGCCCAAGGGCACCTGGCGCAACGAGATGGTGGTCGACGGCTATGATGCGCCTGTCACCCTGAAGGCGGCGCTGACGATCTCGGAGAACGGCATCCACGTCGACTTCGACGGCACCTCGCCCGCCTCGAAATTCGGTATCAACGTGCCATTGTCCTACACCACGGCCTACACGGTGTTCGGGCTCGGTTGCGTCGTGGCCTCCGCGATCCCCAACAATGCCGGCTCGCTATCGCCGCTGACCGTGTCGGCGCCATCGGGCGCGATCCTCAATGCGCCGAAGCCGGCGCCCGTCGCCTCGCGTCATGTCATCGGCCAGATGCTGCCCGACGTGGTGTTCGGCTGCCTGCGCCAGATCATCCCCGAGCGCGTGCCCGCCGAAGGCACGTCGTGTCTGTGGAATCTCAACGTCCGCGGCCAGACCCGCTCCGGCGCCGGCGGCAATTACGGGTTCTCGATGGCGGTGACGTCGAACGGCGGCACTGGCGCCCGTTTCGACAAGGACGGGCTGTCGGCTACCGCCTATCCCTCCGGCGTGCGCGGCACGCCGGTCGAGATCGCGGAGACGCAGACGCCGCTGATCTTCTGGCGCAAGGAGCTGCGGCCGGATTCCGGCGGCGCCGGCCGCACCCGCGGCGGCCTCGGCCAGATCATCGAGGTCGGCAGCGGCGTCGACGCGCCGTTCGACATCCTCGCCGCCTTCGACCGCATCGACCACCCGCCGCGCGGCCGCGACGGCGGCCACCATGGCGAAGCCGGCTATGTCGGGCTCGCGTCGGGCAAGAAGCTGCGTGGCAAGGGTTTTCAGACCGTGCCGCCGGACGACCGGCTGGTGGTGCTGACGCCGGGCGGTGCAGGCATCGGCGATCCCCGCGAACGCGCGGCGGAGCTCGTGCAGAGCGATGTCGAGAGCGGGCTGGTGTCGGCGGACAACGCGGCAAAGGTCTACGGGCAGGCGCGGTGAGATCTCATGCCAGTCGAAACATTGGTGGCCTCATGGTTCGAGACGCGTCGCAAGAGCGACGCTCCTCACCATGAGGGTTTAGCACCGCTATCGGTGCTGCACATTGACCATGAGGGGCGTCCTCATGGAGAGGATCAGCATCTGGCCGCGCAACGAGCCCTCATCCTGAGGAGCCCGCCGCAGGCGGGCGTCTCGAAGGATGGCCACGACCACACGGCTCGCCAAACCTCTTCCATTTCCCTTAGCTCAGCAACGAAGCGGAGACACTGATGATCACGCGACGGACGTTCACGGCAGGTGCAGCGGCGCTGCTCACGGCGAGCCAGGTCTCGACAAGGGCACGCGCGGCGACGACCAACTGGGACATGTCGACGGTCTGGCCCGAGGGCAACTTTCACACCCAGAACGCGATGGCCTTCGCCGAGGAGGTGAAGAAGCAGACCAACGGCGCCGTCAACATCACCGTGAAGGCAGGCGGTCAGCTCGGCTTCAAGGGCCCGGAGCATCTGCGCGCGGTGCGCGACGGTCTCGTCCCGCTCGCGGACGTGCTCAACATCCAGCAGGTCGGCGACGAGCCCTTCATGGGCGTTGAGAGCATCCCGTTCCTCGCCGGCTCGATGGACGAGCTCAAGGTGCTGCACAAATACGTGCGGCCTGAATATGAGAAGATCGCCGCGCGCAATAACCAGAAGATCCTCTACATCGTGCCGTGGCCAACGCAGTATCTGCACCTGAAGGTCAAGACATCAGACGTCGCCGGCCTGAAGAACATCAAGATCCGCGTGCCCGACAAGAACGCGGTCGACATGCTCAACGCCATCGGCATGGCCGCGGTCATGATCCCCTGGGGCGAGACGATCCCGGCACTGGCCTCCGGCGCCGTGGCGGGCGTCTCGACCTCCTCGGTCTCAGGGGTCGACGGCAAGTTCTGGGAATTCCTCAAATACGTCTACCCGACCAATCATGTGTGGTCGTCGCAGATGCTCAACGTGAACCTGGATTCCTGGAAGGCGCTGACGCCCGAGCAGCAGAAGACCGTCAGCGACATCGCCGCCAAGATGGAGCCGACCTTCTGGGCGAATTCGCTCAAGGCCGATGTCGACAGCCTCAACCGGCTCAAGGAAGGCGGCATGGAAGTGGTGCCGGTTTCGGATGCGATGATGACCGAGATCCGGGCCAAGACCGCGCCACAGATGGAGGCCTTCCTCAAGCGCGTGCCCGCTGCCGATCAACCGGTGAAGTCCTATCTTGCCGAGATGAAGCGTGGCTGACGCGATCGTGGAGCCGTCGCCGGGCGAACGGGCGAGCCTCAATGCAGCGGCGCCCGCGCCGCTGCGCATCCTGCTCGATGTCATCGACCGGCTGGGCCGGCTCGACGGCTGGATCGGCGGCGGCTGTCTGCTGACCTTGACGGCGCTGATGCTGGCCGAGGTGACGACGCGGGCGCTGTCGAACGTGCTGCCGTTCTTCCCGCCGACCATCTCGATCGCCTGGGAATACTCGTCCTATCTGATGGCGGCCTCGTTCACCTTCGGCGCGGCCATGACCTTGCGCGTCGGCGGCCATATCCGCGTGGTGCTGCTGCTCAAGAACGTGCCGGCGCCGCTGCAGCGCGCGCTGGAGGTGCTGGCCGCCGCCGCCGGCTTCGCCTTCATGGCGTTCCTGACGTCGGCGATGACCAAGTTCGCCTGGAGCTCCTTCGTCCGCGGCCAGGTCTCGACCTCCAGCGACACCCCGCTGTGGTTTCCGCAGGCCGTCGTCACCTTCGGCATGCTGCTCCTGACCCTGCAATTCCTCGCCCGCGCCATTCAGGCCGCGCTGGGACTGCCGCTGGAGGATCACCGCATGAAGGCGTCGCCGGTCGAATGAGAGAGCGTGCCCACGTCGCGACGATCGGTTCGCCGCGAGCAGCGGCCGCCGAACTACGCAGTTCTTGTCCATCAACTGATAGGCGAACTCTCACCCCGCACGCGGTGCGCCCCCTCTCCCCGTCCTTACGGGGAGAGGGTCGGGGTGAGGGGCAGCCGCGCGGGAAGTGCGTGCGGAGAGACCTGTACCCCCTCACCCGGATTGCATCTTGCGATGCAATCCGACCTCTCCCCGCAAGCGGGGCGAGGTCGAACCGCGCCTGCGGCACGACCATCGCGCATCACGGCGATGCCATTCGCGACGATCCCACCAGTCTGGGATTCGCAGGCCCCATCCCGCCCGCCTCCCTCACCGCGGACTCCCCCTCCCCATGACCATCGAACTCGTCGCCCTGTTCGCCATCCTGTTCGCGCTGCTGGCCGGCGGCCTGTGGATCGGGCTCACGCTCGCCTTCACCGCGACCCTGCTGCTGGCGATGTTCCGCTCGATCCCGCTCGACAAGCTGCTTCCGCAATATGCCTGGAACATTCTCACCACCCAGGAGCTGCTGGCGCTGCCGCTGTTCATCCTGATGGGTGAGCTGCTGTTCCGGACGCGGCTGTCGCGCTCGCTGTTCCAGGGGCTGGCGCCATGGGCCGGGCTGCTGCCGGGCCGCCTGCTCCACGTCAACGTCATCGGCTGCACCATCTTCGCCGCGATCTCCGGCTCGTCGGCCGCAACGACGCAGGTGATCGGCCGGATGTCGCTCAACGAGCTGCTGCGCCGCGGCTATGCGCGCGACATCGCGGTCGGCTCGCTCGCGGGCGCCGGGACGCTCGGCTTCCTGATCCCGCCGTCGAACATCATGATCATCTATGGCGTGCTCGGCGACGTCTCGATCCTCAAGCTGTTCACCGCCGGCGTGCTGCCGGGTCTCTTGCTGGCCGGCACCTTCATGGGCTGGGTGATGCTGCACACGACGCTGACGCCTTCGATGGTGCCAAAGGCGGAGGCGCAACTGTCGCAGGTGCCCTGGGCGGAGCGGTTCGCGGCGCTGAAGGATCTCGCCCCCGCCCTGTTCCTGATCGCCTGCGTCCTCGGCTCGATGTATGGCGGCCTGGCGACGCCGTCGGAGGCCGCCGCCGTCGGTGTGCTCGGCGCAGCGCTGGTGGCCTACTTCCAGGGCGCGATGTCGCGGCAGGTGGTGCGCGACGTGATGATCGGCTCGGTCATCACCTGCTCGATGATCGCCCTGATCGTGCTCGGCGCCTCGATCCTCGGCAACGCCGCGGCCTTCCTCGGCATTCCGCAAGCCGTGGCTACCTTCGTCAAGGGTCTCGGCCTGTCGCCGTTCATGCTGATCACAGTCCTGATCGTGTTCTACCTGATCCTCGGCTGCTTCCTCGACGGCTTTTCGATGATCGTGATGACCCTGCCGATCGTGCTGCCGATCGTGAAGGGCGCCGGCTTCGACGAGGTCTGGTTCGGGGTCTTCCTGGTGCTCGCGGTCGAGATGGCCCAGATCACGCCGCCGGTCGGTTTCAACCTGTTCGTGATCCAGGGCCTGACGGAGGACGGTCTCGGCTATATCGCCCGTGTGACCGCCCCCTATCTCGCCATCATGGTCGCCTTCGTGCTGCTGCTCACCCTCTTCCCGGGCATCGTGACGATCCTGCCAAGGCTGCTCTACGGATGAGCCGCGATGTCAGGCGGCGCGCATTCCGTCGAGGAACTTCTGCACCTCGGCCTTCAGCCGCAGGCTTTCGCTGGACAGCGCCTGGGCCGAGGCGAACATCCGGTTGGAGCTTTCGCCGGTCTCGCCCGCCCCACGCGCCGCGCTGCGGATGTTCTCGACCACCTCGGCGGTCCCGGTCGCGGCCGAGCGGACGCTCTGGGTGATGTTCTGCGTGGCGGCGCGCTGCTGTTCGACGGCGGCCGAGATCGAGGCAGCGATCCCGTTGATGCGCTCAATGGTCGAGCCGATCGCCTTGATGGCGTCGACGGATTCCTGGGTCACGGTCTGCATGTTGGCGATCTGGCTGGAGATCTCCTCCGTCGCCTTGGCGGTCTGGCCGGCCAAAGTCTTGACCTCCTGGGCGACCACCGCGAAGCCGCGGCCGGCATCGCCCGCGCGGGCGGCCTCGATGGTGGCGTTGAGCGCCAGCAGGTTGGTCTGCTCGGCGATCGAGGTGATCAGCTTGACGACGTCGCCGATGCGGTTGCCGGCGTCGGACAGCTCCTTGATGCGCTGGTCGGTCGCGGTCGCCTGGTTGACCGCCTCGGCGGCGATGGCGTTGGACTCCTGCACGCGACGGATGATCTCGGCGATCGAGCCGGACAGCTCGTCCGAGGCAACGGCCGCGGTGCGGACGTGCTCGGAAGCGCTTTCCGAAGCGCCGGCCGAATGGCCGGACAGGTCGGCGGTAGTCCGCGCGGTCTGGGTGAGCTGGCGCGCCTCGCGCTCGAACTCGCCCGACGAGGTCAGGACGTTCTCGATGATGCCGCCGATGCTGGCCTGGAAGGAATCGACGAAACGCTGCAGCTCGGCCTTGCGCTGCTCGACAGCCGCAGTGGCCGCGGCCGCCTGCTCCTCGCGCATCCGGCGCCGCTCGCTCGCGGCACTGCGGAAGACGACCAGGCTGCGCGCGATCTCGCCGATCTCGTCGCTGCGGTCATCGGACTTGATCGCAACGTCCTCGCGCCCCTCGGCGATTGCGGTGAGCGCGTCGGTCACGGCGGCGAGAGGCTTGGTGACACGTCGCACCGCCAGCATGGTCAAGCCGAGCACCAGCAGCGCAGCGATCGCCGCGGCGACGACCATGGTCCGCATCGCCTGCGACAGCATGGCGTCGAGCTCGGCCATGGGCACGCCGACATAGAGAATGCCGATCACCTTGTCCGCCGGATTGGTGACGGGAAAATAAGCGGTCATGAACGACTTGCCGAACAGCGTCGCGGGGCCCTTGTAAGCCTCGCCGCGGCGCAGCAGCGCCTGCGCCGGATGATCCGCGGCAAGCTGGGTGCCCACGGCGCGGTCGCCATTCTCCTTCTTCACGTTGGTCGAACGGCGGACGAACTGTCCGCTGTCATCGACCACGAACAGCGTGGCGCTGCCGCCGACATAGGACACCGCGCGATCCACGATCGCATGATCCTTGATCTCGGGAATCGCCGGAATCTCGATGCGCGTAACGACGCCGTTCTGCACGCTGACTTTCGCGTCCTTGAACGTCTCGGTGAACGTCAGCGCAAAGGTGCGCAGATTGCCTTCGATGTCGCGCTTGGCGCGATCGGTGAAATCGGAGGACAGCGACCAGTACGCTGCGCCGACGACCAGGGCGGTATTCAGGGCGATCACGACAACGGCGCCGATCAGCGCCTTGGTGCCGAGCTTCAATTGGACGGACACGTCATAAACCTTCCAGGGGAACTGCAACTGAATCTCAAACTGCCCGTAGTTGGTTTCAAAGCAGTTATTTTCCGGAACGTAGAATACCGGAACTCACTATAAAAAACGGCAATAAGATACCTGATCATGTCCTCCTCCCCCATCATCGTATGGTTTCGCGAGAGCCTGCGGCTGTCTGACCACCCCGCGTTGTATGAAGCCGCGAAGTCGGGCGCTCGGATCGTTTGTAGTTACGTCCACGATCAGGAAAGCCCCGGGTTGCGTCCGCTCGGCGGCGCGTCGCGCTGGTGGCTCGCGCAATCGTTGCGTGCACTCCAGGCCGAACTACATGCGCTCGGCGCCGAACTCGTGATCCGGCGCGGATCCGCGGCCACCGCGCTCGGCGAGCTGGCACGCCAGAGCGGCGCGAGCGCGGTGTACTGGAACGATGTCGCGCAGGCCGCACCGCGCGCCGTGGCTGCCGATGTCGAAGCAGCACTCGCCGAGATCGGCGTCTCCTCACGCGTGTTTCCCGACGACCTTCTGGTCGACCCCGCCGAGTTGCGCGGCAAGGATGGACGCGGCCCGCGCGTGTTCACGCCGTTCTGGAAGCGCGTGCTCGCTCTGGGCGATCCGCCGAAGCCGCTGCCGCGGCCGGCCCGGCTGTCGCGCGCGCCGGGCGTCACGAGCCTGACGATCGACGAGCTCGCGCTCGAGCCAAGCAGGCCCGACTGGGCCGGCGGACTGCGTGCGACGTGGCAAGCCGGCGAGCGCGCGGCGCAGGCGCGCCTCGCCAGCTTTCTCGAAACGGCCGTGCAGACCTATGCCGCCAATCGCGACCGGCCCGACATCGAGGCGACCTCCCGTCTGTCGCCGCATCTGCGCTTCGGCGAGATCAGTCCGCGCCAGATCTGGCATGCGGCGCGATTTGCCGCCGCCGAGCGCCCGGCCTCCGCCGCCGGCATCGACAAGTTCCTGAGCGAGCTCGGCTGGCGCGAGTTCAGCCGCCACCTGCTCACCAACAATCCCGACCTCGCGACCCGCAACCTGCAGCCGGCCTTCGATGCCTTTCCCTGGGCCCAGGACGATGCAGCGCTGGAGGCCTGGCAGCGCGGGCGAACCGGCTATCCGATTGTCGACGCCGGGATGCGCGAGCTATGGCATACCGGGAGCATGCACAACCGCGTCCGGATGGTCGCAGCCTCGCTGCTCGTGAAGCACCTGCTGATCGACTGGCGGCGCGGCGAAGAGTGGTTCTGGGACACGCTGGTCGACGCCGACCCGGGCAGCAATCCGGCAAGTTGGCAATGGGTTGCGGGATCGGGCGCCGATGCCGCGCCCTACTTCCGCGTCTTCAATCCCGTGCTGCAGGGCGAAAAATTCGATTCTGGCGGGACCTATGTCCGCCGCTGGGTCCCGGAGCTGGCACGCCTGCCGGCCGCGCTGATCCACCAGCCCTGGGCGGCGAAGCCGCTCGAGCTCGCCGAGGCCGCGGTTGCACTCGGCCGCACCTACCCGGCGCCGATCGTGGATCACAAGCCCGGGCGGGAGCGCGCGCTGGCAGCCTACGCGAGCTTGCGCACAAGTGATTAGTTGGGGCGCGCTTTGACAGCACGGAGAATCCAGCTATCGTCGCAGGGTTTCCAACAAATCGGGGGACCCGATATGGACGACACTCCACTCTCTGATCCGACCGTGACCGAGACCAGCATGCCCGCCGAGGCGCCGAAGGATCCGGTGATCGCGACGGCACCCAAGGCCCGGCGAGCGGCCAAGAAGACCGCGAAGAAGACCTCCAAGAAGGCTGCACCCAAGCGGGCCGCTGCCAAGGCCAAGAAGGTCGCGACCAAGAAGTCCGCGAAGAAGACTGCGAAGAAGACCGTGAAGAAGGCGGCCAAGAAAGCTGCGAAGAAGACGGCCAAGAAGGCCACCAAGAAAGCGGCCAAGAAGACGAAGAAGGCCAAGCGCTGATTCTGCCTGGCTCGGGACCGAAGGCGACTCGTCACCTTCGCTGCTGGTCTCGGCGAAACAATCCAGTGCCCGGTAGTGGGGACGATCTGGCGCTGGATTGTTTCGTTTGTCGCCGTTCGGTTGGGAGCCGGGACCTGGCATCCGCGGCGCGGCGTAGCAAACGGTGATGCCGCGCGGACGCGGGACCGGCTTGCGATCGGATTGCCGGCGGAGGTCTGCTTGGACAGAGAGATTCCGTGCGGGCGGCGCCCTCACCAGACGTCAGGACAGGGGTCGACGATCTTCCAGAGTTCGATGCCGTTCTTGATCCGCTTCATCTCGGTGGTGAGCCCGCCGTTGCGCCGGATCCAGTCCTTCACCGAATCGGGGTAATAGGACATCAGCTCGGACGTCCCCTCCACGCTGGTGACCTTGATGCCGAACGTGAACGCCTTGTCGTAATAGGCCTGGTGGAAGCCGAGGCTGGCCCTGGGCGTGACGCAGATCCTGTTGAGCGGCACAAAGCCGAAGACGAGCGTGCAGGCGGAATTGCAGATGCCGTCGATGATGACGCGCTGACGCGTTTCCCTGACGCGCTTGTACTTGGCCTTGTACTCTTCGATGTAGCCACCGTGATCGCGCGTAATGTGCAAATCCGCACGCGCCGGGCTAGCGGCGACCAGCAGGAGCAAGACGCTTGGGATCAGGCGATTCATGGACAGGACGGCAAACCCGGTCTTTTCTGGCGCTGTCGCGACAACGCCTCGGGCCCAATGCGCGACGGCACTTGCCGGACCTTGTCATGGTCTTCTTAAGCACGCGGAAAAGGCCAAAAATTTGACGGATTGTCGCCTTTTGCGCACCCTTTCCGCCACTTCCGCGTTAGGCTATCAGCCGGACGGCCGGCCTTGACGTCGTTTTCCGGAGAAGAGAAAAGTCATGAGCAAGCTCGCATCCCTCGCCGCCGCCTTGATCGTGTCGATGGCCGCCCTGGTGCCCACCACGTCCGAGGCGCGCAGCCATCATCGGCATCACCGCCACCACTACGGGCTGCCCTACACCGTCAGCTTCCTGCACAATTATGGCCCCGGCCCGCTGCCCGGCACCTTTGCGTTCTATGACGGTCCTTCCACCAACCACTGCTACCAGAGCTCGGCCGCCTATATCGGCCAGGACCGACGCCGGCATCCCTGCTTCTGACGCCATCCAAGGACGCCCGGCCAGCTTCGGCAAACGACCGTTGATATCCGACGGAGGCTGGCCTTGCCCATCCAAGTCTGGTATCCCGGTCACGCGGGAGATTTGGCCCGCATCGCGCGCTCGTAGCTCAGCTGGATAGAGCATCGGATTTCGATTCCGAGGGTCGGGAGTTCGAATCTCTCCGAGCGCGCCAGGGTCGTCTTCGCCCCCCTTCACCCGCCATCGCCGATCATCACCGAAGCCCACGATAACACCTTGTTGGATCGTTGTTTTTCGTAGCTTAGGTGGCTGCGGCGTACCATCGGCGACCGACGGCGAGCTCCGCCGGACCGTCCATTTGGCCATCCCTCGATCTGAGTTAGAATCCCCCTCACCTGAAACGCTGCATTTTTCAGCGAGGGACAGGAGTTCGAATCTCCCATGCAGCTTCTAACTCAGAAGCCCGAGATCACCGCCAAGAACTATCTCTCCGTCGGGCCCGGTGAATACCCGTGCGGCAACAACCTCTATCTGATCGTTACCCCAAGTGGCGGCCGCCGCTGGGCGTTCCGCTACCAGCGCAACGGCATCGTCAAGAAGATGGGTTTTGGTTCGGCCAAGGAAACCGGCCTGAAGCTGTCCGAGGCCAGGGACAAGGCGATCGACGCTCTGCGACTGCTGGCCAAGGGGACCGATCCGCGAGAGCACCGTGACGTCGAGAAACGCCGCACGCAGGGATCGCGCCAGTTCGGCGAATTCGCCGAGGAATGGCGGCGAACCTACGAGACCGGCATGAGGCACAAGGCCGCCAAAGCAAAGCTGAAGCGCATCGTGCAAGTCGTCTGCCGCCCGCTCCACAAGCACTGGGTCCACGAGATCGAAACCGCCCATGTCGTCAACGTGCTCATGCCGATATGGCAGCAGCCTGAGACCTCGCGCTCCGCTCGCCAGATCATCAAGAAGATTCTCGACGCAGCGATCGCCCACAACCTGCGACCGAAAGACAACCCGGCTGATTGGGCCAGCCGACTGCAACCGATCATGCCGAGGCAACGGCGGCGTGGCACGATACGGGGCGGCCACAAGGCGATGGACTACCAGGACCTGCCGGCGTTCATGCACAAGCTCAGCGCCATCTCGACACAAAGCGCGCGGGCGCTCGAGGTCATCATCCTGACGCTGGGACGAACCGCCGAAGTTCAGAACATGCGCTGGGCGCAACTCGATCTCGATAACGGAATCTGGGATCTTGGCTTTCTCAGCACCAAGAACGAGCGGTTGAAGCGCACGCCGTTGCCCCGGCAGACGTTGACCTATTTGCGCGAGGCTTACGAGAGCCGCGTCAATGACGAATTCGTGTTTCCCGGTCGCAGTCTGAAGAGACCGATGAGCAACATGACGATGCTCAAGTATCTCAAGGAGCTCACCGGAGACGACTCCCTGACTGTGCACGGCTTCCGCACGACGTTTCGAACCTGGGCGCAGGAGCAGACCCACTTCGAGGAGGAAATCGTCGAGCATTGCCTGCACCACATCACGGGCGATGATGCCGAAAAGGCCTATAAGCGCGGCGAGGCCCTGAAGAAGCGACTGCATGTGATGCAGACATTCGCAGACTTCGCAACGCAACCACCAAGGAGCAATGTGACCCCGATGAAGGTCGCCTGAAAGTTCAAGCTATCCCCTGCCCCGCCGAGGATGTCAGCGCTCGGGCTGCTTAGCCGCATCGGGCAGGCTTTCCAGGAAGGAGGCCAGATCTGCGCGCGTGATGATCGTCCGCGTGCCATACTTTCGGATTCGCAGCCGCCCTTCTTTGATGGCCTTGTAAAGGGACGTCTGGCCGAGCGAAGACAGGACCGCAGCCTCAGGAACGGTGAGGCAGAGCTTTTCCGCGGCGTTTCGAAGCATCGGTTCGCGCTTTGGCATCCAGGGGTATTCTCGCTTTATTTGATTGCCGCGACGACATCGAAGGCACGCAGATCCGACCGATGAAGGCTAAGCGAATGCTTGGCAACATTCGAAGTCCCCTAGGCGGAGTTTCGGACGCGATTTCGTACAATTGGGATGGTTGAGAATTCTGACTGAACTGCAGCGAAGCGCGGATGCCGAGACCAGCTAAGAGGCAGCCGCAGTGTCAACATCGTGTGGCGACTGTTGCCCCCATTACTGCGCCTCGGTTCCACAGCTCTCCAAATCCTTCCGGACGTCCTTGGAGTGCCTCAAAGGAGATCGGCGCGGACAAAGAGCCGATCCATTCACTTCAGTCTCCTGCGCCCGCTCTGGGCCTTGCAGCGCATGTTCACGAGGAGGCAGAGATCAGGACGATACACGGCATGGCCTCCGGTTCGGCCCCTGAACCGCCCCTGCCGGCTCTCCCCACCGGTTTGGAGCTTCGTCACGTCACTGCACCCAGCACAATCTGGGCGCCCCGCGACAACTCGATCGCTTACCTCACTTTCGGCCGACCGCCAGCTGGCAAATGTCGGTATCGGGTCCGGAGCTCCATGATCGCAAACCGATCGAGCTCACCCCGCCGGTAGCGTTGACGCAACTCGTCCCTTGCTGGGTCCGGAAGCGCGACAATCAATTCCCAACCTTCAGTGGCGTCGTCGAAAAGGCCGACAATCCTCGGATCGAGGCAGGCGTCATCCTGGAGCTCGGCCACCTCATCGTGCACCGAGCCGACGACGTCAGGCCAACCATCGAAAGCGCGTGCTCCCAGCAGATCAGGTCTGTTTTTATATAGTTCTTTATAGGCAGGTCCCTCAGGGCCCCGCGGTGAGTCTTTATACGCAGGTCCCCTTTGGACCCGCGGAGCCGCAGGTCCCTTTCGACCCCGCGGACGCGCCGACTTGTCCACAGGCACCGGCACGTCACGGACGACGTAATCGATCTCGCCGAACCGATGTCCGTCGACAATTCGTTGCGGTTCGCGTATGACGTAGCCGGCGGCTATCAACTCTCGGAAAATACGCTGGAGCTTCTTGCGGCCGACCAGGAGGGTTCGCCCGATATGATCGAGGCGGACGTGCCATTTGTGGGGACGCGACAAGAGATAGCCGAGGACGCCCTTGGCCTCGACAGAGAGGCGGGGATCCGCGAAGACCGCGTTCGGAACGATGGTGAACTGCGCCTTGTGCTCGCGACGGACAATGGTCACCGGCGGGTGACCGTCCAGGTGAGCCCATGCAGATCGGCGCGAACTCGAGCCGCCTGACGGCACCCTGCCCCTATGGAACGGCGTGCGAAGCTCACGAGAGTATATGCCCCGCTCAGGAGCTTGCAGGACCTCGCATTGGTCGGAGCGCGCAACTCACTCGGGCAATGGTCGCACGGCGACATAGGTCGATTGTGCCACAGCAACTCCGGACTCGCATATCGCCGAGTCTTCGCTGTGCTACGCCGCCATGCGATCGACAGGTCGCGGAGGTCTAGGTAGCGCGAGATGTGTCAACCACGATGAGCGTCCCCAGTGCGAGGCTCGCCGTGCACCGCATGCAGTCCCCTCAACCGACCGCCCCTCAAAGAGGCCGGCTCCCTACTCTTCCAGGCCTTCTCCCACTCGATCAGTGCCGATTGTGATGTGACAGGACTGACTCGAGGCCGCGTTCTGTATCACTAGAGCTCACAATGCGGGGCTCGCCGCCCTCGGCGGCTTGCGCCGCCTTGACGATACGCCTGACCTGACGTGCCGTGCCGGCCAGGGCACGTCCCTGGATCTCCCGGAGCTCCTCGTCAGTCGCCGCAATGACGTCATCGCTGAGCGCCTGGAGCAGGCGCGCGAGTTCGAGACGGGGGTGCCAGCGTGTCATGGCGAGCTCCAATTCCGTTGGTGGCGGAGCAGCGCGCGCCGCATTCGCCGCCGCGCAGTATCGTATTCGATATCAGGGATGCGGTAGGCGCGGCAGATCTCCCTGGCCGTGAGGCCGTTGGCCAGCCCATCAATGATCTGCAACACGACCCGATCTCCTGCAAACAGCCGGAACACCTCGGCGAGCCCTGCGACCGCCACGGCCACGCGTTCGGGATCGGCCAATTCGTCAACGGGATCGCTCAGGACGCCGTGCTGGCCGCGATCATCGCGGCTGACCAGTAGCCGTTGCTCGCTCCTAACGCGCCGCCAATAATCGTCGCAGAGGCTGCGCATGACGCCGGACAGGAAAGCCAGGATCGGCACACCCAGCGGCCAGACCCGCGATCCGTCGAGAACGCGGAGGATGGCCTCATGCAGCACGTCGGTCCAGCCGATCCCTCCGGGCAGCCCGCGGCTCCACAATTGCGCCAGAGCTTTCAGCCGCACCAGATCGGTCTCAGACAAGGCCTCGATGGCCGCCCCCGCATCGGCGACCGTGCGACCGGCCTTCGAGCCAACTCCAGGGGTGCCAATCGATCGTTCCATCACCCCTATTATGCGGCCGAGCAGATCCGTTGCGGACAGCCTCGGGAAAACTTTTCCGCCGTGTCCGCGCGACCGATCCGAGATCCGCATCCTCTCCATGCTGAGAGGAGAGAACCGTGGATCAGATCGCAAATGCACGCCGCTGGTATGCCGAAGACCTACGCTGCAAGACGCCCATTCTGCGCAACCCACACATCGTCGAGGCCTTCGGCGCCGTCCCGCGAGAGGCGTTCGTCGGCCCAGGTCCTTGGCAGATCATACCCTACCCCTACCGGGAGCCGTTCATCACCCCGGACGACGATCCGACTTGGCTCTATCACGACGTCCTGGTCTCGATCGACCCGACCCGGAAGCTCAACAATGGGATGCCGAGCTTCTGGGCGCGCAATTTCGAGCACCTCGATATCGCCAGAGGTGAACGGGTGCTGCAGATCGGAGCCGGCAGCGGCTATTATTCAGCCGTGCTCGCCGAAATCGTCGGGCCCTTCGGGCGGGTGACGGCGATCGAAGTCGACCCGGCTCTGGCCGCTCGAGCCCACACCAACCTGAAGGGCTGGCCGCAGGTCCAGGTGATCTCGGGCGACGGCCGAAACGTCGATACCGACGCGAGCGACCATGACGTGGTGATCGTGTTCGCAGGCTGCACTCATCCCGCTCCGCAATGGCTCGATGGCCTCACCGACAACGGCCGGCTATTGCTCCCGCTGACCAGCGAAGATTGGTCCGGCTTCCTGCTGCGCGTGGTCCGCCGCGGTGCATCCTTCGAGGCCTCGTCGATCGGCGGCGTCAGCATCTATCCCTGCGCAAACGGGCGCGATGAGGACGCCAGCCGCCGGCTGAAGAGCGCCCTCGAGAACTCGCCGATGATGAGAGTTCCGATCCTAGCCCTCCATCGTGGCGTTCCATCATCCGCCGAGTCGGACCGGGTCTGGTACCAGGCCCCCGGCTTCTGGCTGGAGCGACAGGGATCGGAGGTCAATGCGACCACACAGCAGGCCGAAGGCGGCAACAACGACACCGCCTGATGCGCGATCCGCGTCATCGTCTAAGACAGCCTTCACCCAGCCCGGGCGGAATGCGTCAGTGCAAACTCGCAGGCGCCACGGCCGCGATACGGCATCATCCGCCGGCGCAGACCGCGTAGCGGATTCTGCCCTTGGCGCGGAATGATCCGAGTCTTCGCCAGAGTTCGCTACAGCAACGATCAGTGCCGAAATGATCTTTGAGTTCGCTGGGAAAACTCTCAATCGCGGCACGCCCACCGACCGACCGGCACGGTTGAACGCAAGCCATGTCAGTGGCTTGCTGTTCGACCGGCGAGCCGCTTTTATCTTGCCGGGAGTAATCGGGCGGTAACCGTCCGGTCTCTGCACACCTTCCCCCTCGTGTGTTGTCGTTCCATTTCGAGTTCTCTGCTGCTGTGGAGAATCTTCGGTGGGATCCAAACATTTCGAGAACAAAGCGCGCCGCGAATGGTGGTCGCTGCACATCGAAGCGTGGCGTCGCAGCGGTCTCGGGATCCGCAAATACTGCCAGCAACAACGCCTGACCGAGAACACTCTGCGGCGTTGGCTGAAGCGGCTGGCCGGCAACGAGACTGCGCTTAAGCTCGAGAAATATCAGACGGAATTGCGCCGCGAGCGCGCCCGAGACGAGCGAGAAAAGGCGCTCCGAAAGCAGAAGCAGCGCAGGTTCACGATCACCTCGGATGTACGCAATCGAGCGTCCCAGGCGTTCTGGGCGATGCATGTCGAGGCGCTGAACTGGAGCGGGATGGAGCTCCGCGCCTACGCCGCGGCGATGCAGCTGTCGCCGCATTCGCTGCACAAATGGCGCGACCGACTGGCCACCGGCGAGGTCACGATCGACTGGCGCGCCCATCTTCATCCCTCCGCCCGTCCGCCCGTTAGCACTAGTGCTAGGAACTCACAGCCCGAACGCCGCTTGACAGCCGCTGAAATCGGCGATCCGGCCGCGACCAAAACGCCGGCCCGCCGCTTCTTCAGCGACGAAGAGAAGCTCGCGATCGCCAGGGAAACCGAGCTACCAGGCGCCAAGGTTTCCGCCGTCGCGCGCAAGCATGGGATCGTCACCGGGCTTCTGTTCCGCTGGCGGGCGCAGTTCGGCATTGCGCAAAAGAAGCGCTCCAAGCTCGCCCGTGTCGTGCTGCCCGACGACATGCCCGCCGCACGCGCCCTGCGCGATCTCGTGCGTCCACCAGAGGGCATGATGGCTGTCGACCTCGCTGATGGACGGCGTGTCTTCGCTCCCGCCGGCAGCGATCCGAATGCGGTGCGGGCGCAGATCGAAAGCGGAGAGACAGCATCATGATGTTCATTCCTGCAGGCGTGAAGGTGCACCTGGCGCTCGGCTACACCGACATGCGCAAGGGCATGGACGGGCTTGCGATGCTGGTGCAGGACACGCTGAAGAAGGATCCGTTCTCCGGTCATCTGTTTGCCTTCCGCGGCAAAAAGGCATCGATCCTGAAGGTCCTGTTCTGGGACGGAAACGGGCTTTGTCTGTTCACGAAACGCATCGACCAGGGTGGCTTCGTGTGGCCGGTGATGGCGGGCTATGATGGCTCGATCACGCTCACGCCGGCGCAACTCGCGATGCTGATCGAAGGCATCGACTGGCGCGCGCCAGAACGCGTATGGAAGCCTGCGATTGCAGGATGATCTGCAAAAGCCGGTGTTGAACTGAGTTGCGATTCTTCTACGAATCAGCGTGTTCGAGTACCATCGGACATGCAGCTCGATCTCACCAATCTCCCCTCCGATCCTGAGCTTCTGCGGCGCCTGGTGCGCGACATTGCCGCTGCGATCGACCATCGCGACACCGAGATCGAGCGGCTCAAATCCATCATCAAACAGCTGCAGCGAATGCAGTTCGGCCGCAGTTCCGAGCGCATCGACCCCGATCAGCTTGCACTCGGTCTGGAGGAGCTCGACAGCGACATCGGCCGCGTGGAAGAAGCGCAACCGAAGGTCACACCGGAAGCCAAATCTCCGCCGCGACGCCGTCCGCTGCCCGATCATCTGCCACGCGAAGACGTTCTGCTTGACGTACAAGACCGGGTCTGCGGCCGCTGTGGCGGTGCTCTCCATCTGATCGGTGAGAGCGTCAGCGAAATGCTGGATTGGGTCCCCGCGCAGCTTCGCGTCGTGCGCACGACCAGACCCAAATACGCCTGCAGAGCCTGCAAAAAGGTCGTGCAAGCCGGCGCGCCCGAGCGGTTGATCGCTGGCGGTCTGGCGACGCCAGCGCTGCTCGCGCAAGTGTTGATCAGCAAATACTGCGATCATCTTCCGCTCTATCGGCAGTCGCAGATCTTCGACCGTCACGGCGTCGATCTCTGCCGCTCGACGCTCGCGGGCTGGGTTGGCGGCGCATGCTGGTGGCTCGAGGCCTTGCACGAACGGCTGTGCAAGAACGTGTTCGCCTCCAACCATCTCTTTGCTGATGACACGCCGATCCCAGTGCTCGATCCTGGACGCGGACGAACCAAAACGGGACGGCTCTGGGTGTACGCGCGCGAGCAACGACCCTGGAGCGGACCTGAACCTCCGGCAGCCATTTATCTGTTCGCGCCGGACCGCAGAGCCGAACGTCCAGCCGCACATCTGGCCGCCTTCAAGGGCATCCTGCATGTCGACGGATATGCCGGCTTCGAGCAATTGGCCGACAAAGAGGGCATCACGCTCGCAGCGTGTTGGAGCCACTCGCGACGCAAGTTCTACGATGTGGCCGAAGCCACGGCGTCCCCCGTGGCAACTGAAGCCCTGCGTCGCATCGGCGAGCTCTATGCAATCGAGGCGCACATCCGCGGCCAATCGCCCGACTACCGTCTTGCCGAACGCAGGACCTTCTCCAAGCCGATCGTCGACGCTATGAACGTCTGGCTCGATGCGCAGCTCCGCCTGGTCTCCGGCCGCAGCACGCTTGCCGAGGCGATCCGCTATGCGCTCTCGCGCTGGCACGGCCTGACGCGCTTCCTGAACGATGGCCGCGTCGAGCTCGACACCAATCCGGTCGAGCGCGCCATCCGCCCCGTCACCCTCGGCCGCAAGAACCACCTGTTCGCCGGCAGCGATGGTGGCGGACATCGCTGGGCGGTCATCAGCTCGCTGATCACGACCTGCAAGCTGAACGAAGTCGAGCCCTACGCATACCTGCAGGACGTCCTGCAGCGAATGATCGACGGACATCCCGTCAACCGCCTCGATGAGTTGCTGCCGTGGCGCTGGAAGCTGGCTGATCATGTCAAGACCTGAGGCATGTGCAGCGGCCGGACGCTTACATCGGGCGCTTCTCCGCCTTCTGCTCCGACATGATCGTCTCCTCTGCTTGATATTATACGGCTGCACACGAGCGGTCGACAACATGGCATTGGTCCGGCTTTCGTCGTGATCTCGGGGTGATGACATCTGGTGGTCCATCCAGGAGTTCGTGCTCAACCCCGCCTGCCAAGCGGGCGCACATGTCGTCGTCAGGATCGCGGGGCAACACAGACACAGTAGCGCGCTCGACGTCTCAATCGAGCTGTCGTCGCCGGCAAGATAGCGTGCTCTCCGCATCCGCTTCGATCCACCAAATGCCTCTCCGCCGATCGGCGGAAGCTCAGCCAATCTTCTGTCGTCGCGCCGTCGGGTTGCTAAAACTCGGTTCAGCGGCACTTTCATCTTCGGCTGCGAACCGGAACACAGATCCGTCGATCCACATGCGATGCATGACCACCGCCAGCTTACGCGCAACGGCCACCACCGCGCGCTTGTGGCCACGCTTGGCTGCGATCCGGACACCCCAGGCCTTGATGCCGCACCATTGCTTGGAACGCACCAGCATTGCGCTCGCCGCCTCGTAGAGTACGGTGCGAACCTCCCCGTCGCCGCACTTCGAAATGTGCCCTTCGATGTCGATCGATGTGCCCGTCTGTATGCGCCGGGAGGTCAGCCCAAAATGCGCCCCTACGGTCTTGGACTTGCTGAACCGGTGCGGATCGTCGATCGCTGCCTTGAAGGTCAAAGCAGTCACGGGACCAACGCCTGGAATGGCGCAGAAGCGCCGGCAGAGCTCGTCCCGTCCGACCATTTGAACCAGCAAGTCGTGCAGCCTCTTGTACTCGGCCCATAGTGCTTCCCAGGCCCGTAACATGCATTCCGTTATGCCCCCAATCAGACTGTCATGAGCCACCAGGTCTCGCACCCGCGCCGTAAACGACGCCCGCTGAACCCGCGGTCCAACCAACAGACCGAACACCTTCAGCGACTGTCTGATTTCGTTTTCGATGTCGAGCAGCTTGCGCTTGAGCGTCCGCCGGTGACCGAGGAGCAGCCGTAGTTTATGGCTCTCCGGGCTCTTGACGTGGACCGGTCGATACCAGCCCGCCCGCACCAGATGCGCCAGACCGCGCGCGTCATTCTTGTCGGTCTTGTTGCGCTGCGCCTGCAGGGCCGCCGCTGCCTGCCGTGCTTCCAACAGCACCATGGGAAGGCCCAGGGACACGAGCTCACGGTGCAGCCAAGGTGCTACACTGCCTGCTTCATGGCCGACCTTGTCGAGCCGCGGCAGATACGGCGCAAGCGCTTCAAAGATGATCGCCGGATCGGTCAAAACGCTGGCTTCGAACACAATGGTGCCGTCGCGGCTGTTCATGACACAGATCGCGGTCTTGGTGCTCGAGGTGTCGAGCGCTGCTGAGAGTTTCATCGGCGGACGTCCTCTTCGGCGAATCAATGTTGATCCACCGCAATGCTGCGCCTTTGCCGTCAACACTGTCTCGCCTTGCGCGCGCCCGATTACGCCGACACTTTAATCGGCCGGGTGTAAGCGTCCGGTCTCTGCACACCTTCCCCCTCGTGTGTTGTCGTTCCATTTCGAGTTCTCTGCTGCTGTGGAGAATCTCCGGTGGGACCCAAACATTTCGAGAACAGAGCGCGCCGCGAATGGTGGTCGCTGCACATCGAAGCGCGGCGTCGCAGTGGTCTCGGGATCCGCAAATACTGCCAGCAGCAACGTCTGACCGAGAACACGTTGCGGCGTTGGCTGAAGCGGCTGGCCGGCAACGAGACTGCGCTTAAGCTCGAGAAATATCAGACGGAATTGCGCCGCGGGCGCGCCCGGGAAGAGCGAGAAAAGGCGCTCCGAAGGCAGAAGCAGCGCAGGTTCACTGTCACTTCGGATGTGCGCAACCAGGCGTCGCAGGCGTTCTGGGCGATGCATGTCGAGGCGCTGAACTGGAGCGGAATGGAGCTCCGCGCCTATGCCGCGGCGATGCAGTTGTCGCCGCATTCGCTGCGCAAATGGCGCGACCGACTGGCCACTGGGGAGGTCACGATCGACTGGCGCGCCCATCTTCATCCCTCCGCCCGTCCCGCCGTTAGCACTAGTGCTAGGAACTCACAGCCCGAACGCCGCTTGACAGCCGCCGAAATCGGCGATCCGGCGACGCCGCCGGCACCGGTTCGCCGCTTCTTCAGTGACGAGGAAAAACTCGCGATCGCCAATGAAACCGAGCTACCTGGCGCCAAGGTCTCTGCCGTCGCGCGCAAGCACGGCATCGTCACCGGGTTGCTGTTCCGCTGGCGCGCGCAGTTCGGCATCGCGCAAAAGAAGCGATCCAAGCTCGCCCGTGTTGTGCTGCCTGACGACATGCCCGCCGCACGCGCCCTGCGCGATCTCGCGCGTCCACCGGAGGGCATGGTGGCCGTCGACCTCGCTGACGGACGGCGTGTCTTCGCTCCCGCCGGAAGCGATCCGGATGTGGTGCGGACGCAGATCGAAAGCGGAGATGCAGCGCAATGATGTTCGTCCCTGCGGGCGTGAAGGTGCACCTGGCGCTCGGCTACACCGACATGCGCAAAGGCATGGATGGGCTCGCAATGCTGGTGCAGGACACGCTCAAGAAGGATCCGTTCTCCGGTCACTTGCTTGCCTTCCGCGGCAAAAAAGGCATCGATCCTGAAGGTCCTGTTCTGGGACGGAAATGGGCTTTGTCTGTTCACGAAACGCATCGACCAGGGTGGCTTCGGATGGCCAGTGATGGCGGCCTATGATGGCTCGATCACGCTCACACCGGCGCAGCTTGCGATGCTGATCGTAGGCATCGATTGGCGCGCGCCAGAGCGCATCTGGAAGCCGGCGATTGCAGGATGATCTGCAAAATGTAGTGATGAACTGAGTTGCGATTCTTCTACGAGGAGGCCGGTTCGAGTACCATCGGACATGCAGCTCGATCTCACCAATCTCCCGTCCGATCTTGAGCTTCTGCAGCGCCTGGTGCGCGACATTGCCGCTGCGATCGACCATCGCGACACCGAGATCGAGCGGCTCAAATCCATCATCAGACAGCTGCAGCGAATGCAGTTCGGCCGCAGCTCCGAGCGCATCGACCCCGACCAGCTTGCACTCGGTCTGGAGGATCTCGACAGCGACATTGGCCGCGTCGAGGAAGCGCAGCCGAAGTTCACACCGGAAGCCAACTCTTCGCCGCGACGCCGTCCGCTGCCCGATCATCTGCCACGCGAGGACGTTCTGCTCGACGTGCAAGACAGGGTTTGTGGCTGCTGTGGTGGAGCTCTCCATCTGATCGGCGAGAGCGTCAGCGAGATGCTGGATTGGGTCCCGGCGCAGCTTCGCGTCGTGCGCACAACCAGACCCAAATACGCCTGCCTAGCCTGCAACAAGGTCGTGCAAGCCGGCGCGCCGGAGCGGTTGATCGCTGACGGTCTGGCGACGCCGGCGTTGCTCGCGCAGGTGTTGATTAGCAAGTACTGCGATCACCTTCCGCTCTATCGGCAGTCGCAGATCTTCGACCGTCATGGCGCCGATCTCTGCCGCTCGACGCTCGCAGGCTGGGTTGGCGGCGCATGCTGGTGGCTCGAGGCCTTGCACGAACGGCTGTGCAAGAACGTGTTCGCCTCCAACCATCTCTTCGCCGATGACCCGCCGATCCCGGTGCTCGATCCTGGCCGCGGACGAACCAAGACGGGGCGGCTCTGGGTCAACGCACGCGAACAGCAACCATGGAGCGGCCCCGAACCTCCGGCCGCTATCTACCTGTTCGCACCCGACCGCAAGGCCGAGCGACCGGTCGCACAGCTTGTTGCCTTCAAGGGCATCCTGCATGTCGACGGATATGCTGGCTTCGAGCAGCTAGCCGCCAAAGAGGACATCACGCTCGAAGCTTGTTGGAGCTACTCGCGACGCAAGTTCTACGATGTGGCCAAAGCCACGGCGTCTACCGTGGCGACAGAAGCCCTGCGCCGGATCGGCGAGCTCTATGTCATCGAGGCGCGCATCCGCGGCCGATCGTCTGACTACCGTCTTGCCGAACGCAGGACGTTCTCCAAGCCGATCGTCGACGCGCTGAACGTCTGGCCCGATGCACAGCTCCGCCTGGTACCCGGCCGCAGCACGCTTGCCGAGGCAATCCGTCATGCACTCTCGCGCTGGCACTGCCTGACGCGCCTCCTGAACGACGGCCGCGTCGAGCTCGACACCAATCCGGTCGAGCGAGCCATCCGCCCCGTCACCCTCGGCCGCCAGAACCATCTGTTCGCCGGCAGCGATGGTGGCGGACATCGCTGGGCAGTGATCAGCGAGCTGACCACAGCCCTGCGATGGCCGCCGCCGACGGACATTCTCGGCCGGCGAGGTCGCGATCGATTGGAGCGCTCATTTTCATCCCTCAGCCCGTCCGGCGATGCCGGCCAAGTCCAACGCACCCGCGTTGTTATCTTCCGGGAACGAGGCTCGCGATCGCGAGAGAAGCCGAGCTGCCCCGCGTCGAGGTCTCTTCCGTAGTGCGCAAGCACGCCATCGTCACTGGGCAGTTGCTCCACTCGCACACACAGTGCGGCGTCGTACAAAAAGCGCCATGCAAGCTCGCCCGTGTCGCGCTGCGCCCTGTGCGATCTTGTACGTCCACCCGGAGAGCATGATGCTCGTCGACCTCGCTAATCGATCACCTATGTCCTCTCCTGCTGGCAGAACAAGGGCCCTGCGCCGGATCGGCGCGCTCCATGCGATCGAGGCGCTCATCCGCAGCCAATCGCCGGCCTACCGTCTTGCCGAGCGCCGGACGTTTTCAAGCCGACTGTCGACGCTCTGAACGTCTGGCTCGATGCACAGCTCCCCTGATCTCCGGCCGCAGCCCGCCTGCCGAGCGATGGCACCGCCACGCGCTTCCTGAACCGTGGTCGGGTTGAGCTCGGCACCGATCCAGTCCGGTGCGCGATCCGTCCTGTTACGCTTGGCCGCAAGAACCACCTGTTCGCCGGTAGCGACGATGGTGAACGTCGTTGGACAATAGTCGCCTCGCTCACCCCACCTTATAGGTTGAACGACGTCTTGCCGCGGATGATCAACGGAGATCCCGTCAATCGCCTCGACGAATTGGTGCTCGAAGCTCGGTGATCATGTCAAAACCTGAGCATGTGTAGCGGCGGCTCAGTCGCGACGCTGACTTCACACGCGACGGTGCCGCCGCGGCAGCTCACATCGCATATCGCGGTCTTGGTGCTGGATCTCAGGTGCTGGCAAGAGATTATCGGCGGACATCGCCCTCGGCGAACCAAGTCCCCCTGCTGCGCCCTTATGGCAAAAACTATCCCGTCTTGCCTACGCCTGGTTACGGAGACAGAGTCGTCTTGGGTCTCTCCGCCTGCGTCTTCGACACGATCGTCGTTCTGCTTTGTGGCGCGCTTTTCCATCGATCCGACGAACACCTCACCGGCATTCTTGCCCCGTCGATTCCACCGTCAGGTTGTCACCGCAATTAATTAGCGAGGGTACATCGGTCATTCGCTGCGCTGGTGCGCGAGCTGGTCGATGCCATGCCGCGTGCAACGGCTGCGGCTCCAGACAGATCGCTGGTAAGCCCCGACTTGTCATCTCCGCATTGATAGCGAAGACAAGATCCCGAACTGGTCGCTGACCCGCGGTAGACGGCTCGGCTACAGCGGCAGCGTTCCCTCCACTTATTCACCGCTGCATCCTTCAGCAGCTCAGCTGCCTATATCCCGAACCACGCAACTGGCCGTCTATTCTAGCAGTTGTCCGATCGGATCGCTCGGCCTATCCTGTCTAGTACATCGAAAGCACTCCGCATCCACCGATCTGTTGCAAGCCATCGTCGGCACTGGAGACTTCGCGTGTTATCCTCCCAATTCGGTGATCGTCATTTCATGCAATTGTCGCTCGCACTCGGGCGACTTGGATTGGGCAGGACTTGGCCTAATCCCAGTGTCGGCGCACTCGTGGTCAAAAACGGCGCGATCGTCGGTTGCGGTAGCACTCAGCCGGGTGGCCGCCCCCATGCAGAGCCGGTTGCGCTCAAACAGGCGGGGGAGGCCGCTCGTGGTGCGACACTCTACGTTACCCTGGAGCCATGCAGCCATTTCGGTACATCTCCACCTTGCACCGACGCTATTATAGGTGCTGGCATCTCAAGGGTTGTGGCCGCGATCGAGGATCCCAACCCCGTCGTAGCCGGACAGGGATTTGCGAAACTGAGGGCCGCCGGCATTACGGTCGTTACTGGCATCAACCTCCACGAAGCTGCTTATTGCCACGCCGGTCATTTTCGGCGCATCAGGGATCATCGCCCCCACGTCATCCTGAAATTGGCACTGTCTTCTGATCACAAGATTGGCGCTTCTGGTGGAACGCCTGTCGTCATATCGGGCCCGTCGGCTCGCGATCGTATACATCTTTTGCGCGCACAGACGGATGCAATCTTGGTAGGTATAGGCACCGTTCTTGCGGATGATCCGCTGCTTACATGTCGATTGCCCGGAATGGAATCATGTTCCCCGGTGCGCGTGGTTCTCGATAGTAATGGGTGCATTCCTGATCGAAGCCGCCTTGTAACCTCTGCTCAACAGACGCCCCTTTGGGTTTTCACCTCTGATCGCAGCAATATTGACACCTCCAATCTGCAAGCAGCCGGCGCCACGATCTTCACGGTACGCGCAGCGAGCGGCTCTGGGCTCGATCTTCTTGCCGTACTGCATGTTCTCGCAGACAAAGGCATAACCCGTGTGCTTGTCGAAGGGGGCAGCCGCGTCGCCTCGTCCTTCGTTGCCGCCAACCTGGTGGATGAAGCATGGCTATTGCACGGAAAACGCGCAATCGGCGGTAACGGGATCGATGCCCTTGCTGAGTTGCCGCTCGAACAGATAACGTGCTCCCGAAACTTCCAGATCCGACATCGTGAGTCGTTAGATGCAGATCTCCTAACGATTTACGAGAACACCCAACGTCTACTTTAATCCAGTTAGCGCTTGACCTTGCCCCCAAGTTTTATCCAGGTCTGAGTTCGTTCGGACGGTTGGATGTGCTCATGCGGGCGGCGGGAGCTGGCGCGGAGCCTTCGACACAGCGCAGCGCCAGATCCCGACGCGGATTGCAGGTGGATGCGAACTCGGATGGCGTCTTCCATCCGAGTTGGGAGTGTGGCCGACCGTCGTTATAGTCGGCCTGCCAGCATCGGAGCGCAACGCGGGCCTGGGCGAGCGAGGTGAACAGCGTCTCGTTCAGCAGTTCATCCCGCAGGCGGCCATTGAAGCTCTCGATGAAGGCGTTCTGCATGGGTTTGCCCGGCGCGATTAGTGCCAGGCGATGCGGCTCTGATCGGCCCATGTCAGGATGGCACTGCTGGTGAGTTCGCTGCCATTGTCGCTCACCCACCATCTTGGGCTTGCCGCGCTCGGCGACCAGCCGGTCCCGCTCCTGAGCGACCCGGGCGCCCGAGAGTGAGGTGTCGGCCACCAACGCCAGGCACTCGCGGGTGCAGTCGTCGACCACGGTCAGGACGCGGAAGCGCCGGCTATCGGTCATCTGATCCGACACGAAGTCGAGCGACCAGCGATCATTCGCGAGCAGCGGCACCTTCATCGGCGCTCGTGTGCCGAGGGCCCGCTTGCGGCCACCTCTACGGCGCACCGTGAGCCGTTCCTCCCGGTACAGCCGGAACACCTTCTTGTGATTGACCAAGTAGCCCTCTCGCTTGAGCAGGACGTGCAGGCGACGATAGCCGAAGCGGCGGCACTCCTGGGCGATCGTCCTCATGCGCTGCCGCAGTCCGGCATCATCGGCCCGGCTCGTCTGATATCTGACCGTCATGCGGGAACAGCCGATGGCTTTACACGCCCGCCGTTCGCTCATCCCGTGAACGCCCACGAGATGCGCGACAGCTTTCCGCTTGGCCGCGGGCGTTACCACTTCTTTCCCAGGAGATCCTTCAGCGCGGCATTGTCCAGCATGGCGTCCGCCAGCAGCCGCTTGAGCCGCGTGTTCTCGTCCTCCAGCGTCTTCAGCCGCTTGGCCTCCGAGACGTCCATTCCGCCGAACTTGGCCTTCCATTTGTCAATTGTGGCGTCGCTCACGCCATGCTTGCGGTACAAATCGGCGACCGGAACGCCAGCCTCGTGCTCCTTCAAAATCCCGATGATCTGCTCTTCCGTAAAGCGGCTGCGCTTCATGCTCTGGTCCTCGTTGGGGCCAGAACGAACTTAAAACTGGATTATGCCCGAGGGGCACGGTCACGCTCCCAAATGTTTGCTTCACCCCAGATCGGCCCTTAATAATATCGTCCTTGCTCGGCCCTACGAATCCAACTGTGGCCTACACCACGTTTTTCAGACCTATCATCACTTTCGGGCAACTAATATCCCTCCCCAACATCATACGCGCCCTTTCCTGAAAAGCCTGCGACCGCTAAAACACACCGACGAACCAGCAACTTAGCCGCATACGTTTGCCTACATATGGGTCGATTGCGGCGTGTTTGGATGGCGTCGCCCTATGACACTCGGCGGATAGGCATTCAGCCCGGCGATATCTGATCCAGAGGTTCACATATCGCGCGGTGTGCTCTTCCACCAATGCGAGCTTAGTAAGCTAAGGCGTTTGCGCTTCAAGTCGCGTCTCCTTCCACTCCGGAGACAGCCCTCTTGCATCACCCTTTCGACCGACTACGACGACATAGCGTCCTGTAGGATCAAGTGGCCGCTGAATAACCGAGAGTCCCGCGCTGGCAAGCAATTCCTCAATCCACGGGGTCGGATGCAGCCCACCGTGTGTGGTGTTCAGCATCATATGCATCGAAAACCCAGCTGCAGCCGCAGGCGAGATCCCGTCGGTATTTAGAAGCTGAGTTGCGACCACGAGTAGCCCTCCGGACCTGAGGACCTCGACTGCTCGATAAATCAAGTCGCGGACCGTCGCAGGCTCGAAATAGTGGAGACAATCGTTCAGGAGTACGACGTCGGCCAATACACCAGCAAAGCTAGCGGGCAGCGTTATATCCTTTGCCCGGAACGCACACCGTTCCGAACAGCCAAACTCACGGAACGTCTCCTTTGCAATCCGTTCTGCGCCGGGATAGTCCCACACCTCGCCCGTTACTTCTGGTTCTGCTCGGGCAAGCGCCGCGAGATAAGTTCCATGACTCCCAGCCATATCGATCACATGCTTCGTCCCTAACGGAAACGGCAAGGAGAGAAACGACGGCAGGTTGGCGACCGCTAGATTGCGCATTGCTTGATGGAACGCTTCGTTCGCCGCTTCGTCACCATTGAGCTTGTGTTCCTGGTGCCATGGCAGCACGTCTGTTGACGAAAGCGTCTCACCGATCCGTGTCCAAGTGCTCCATTGCCTGCGCTGATGCTCGACTACACCTCCCATATATCCATCGCGCGACCTCACGAGGCTTTGGTCCGCCACTAACGAATTGTGATAACGCCCCATATCGTCCTTCGATAACAGTCCGTTTGCCACGAGTGCATTGAGAAAGATCACGGCTTTACGGGGTACCCACCCCATGCTTGCGGCCAACACATCAGCATGATGCGGTTGGCTTGTTAGCTCAAACAACCCGACGGAATGTGCAAAATGCAACAGCGCTGAGTCATGAAATTGATCGACCATACGGAAGAGATCACTAGTCCCCAATTGCTTGCTGTCCATTCTAGATGTCCTCCGCCAGTCGAAACGAGATGGGATAAAGAGGCAGCCCTACTGGTCCATGGCGTCGCTGGCACCTCGCGAGATCCTGAAACCTTGTAAAGGCTCCACCACGACAGACCCGGTAGTTTCTAGCTGCGGCCAGGGTCGCAAGATCGTCTCCGATCGTTGTGCCGCCCGGATATGCTGCGTAGAAGTCCGATGTCCATTCCTCAACATTGCCCGCCATATCCAGCCCCCCAAAGAACGAAGAACCTTTTGGAAAACAGCCGACGGGTGTGGTCATAAGCAATCCGCTCTCGAGAGTGTTCGCGCAATCTTCAGCGAATTCTCCCCAAGGGAACGCACGACCGTCTGGACCGGCTGCCGCGTATTCCCATTCGGATTCCCGCGGCAGACGAAAACTACGCCTCGTAGTACGTGAAAGCCACTCGGCGTACGCCATTGCCGCTGTATCGCTCACCGAGTAAACGGGATGATTTGAAAGCGCTGGATTAAAGCGGCCAAATGCCCAAGAGGTCGGCACCTCCGGATACCCCGTCTCTCGCAGAAAGGTCGCGAATTCAATGTTTGTGACTAAGTATTTTCCAATCCGATACGGATCCAGTCGGACGACGTGCCGAGGTGCTTCCTTCGCAATCCATTCTTGTTTAACACCACGCTCCTTGTAGCGATCGGCGACGACGCTGACTAATTTAAGCGGAAGGCCAATACGCACCTCACCCCCGGCAATATCGATCATCTCAGGATCGGCGCCCCTGATTCTGGGATCTCCTAGAAGTCCCAGAAAAAGCCCGGCAGCGAGTCGCATTTCAAGAGAGGCTTCGCACGTCTCGATGATTGAAATGAGTTCCGACGGAGATGCTCCATAAATCTCCGCCCCGACGTGAGTGAGTTGCTCAACCTCTGGCGCTAAGTATTGCTCCGGCAAGCCCATCGCGGCCCGGGTCGGCATAGCATTGATTTCTTCCGCTATCGCGGAGAACGCCTCTTTAATCTTCATTTCGACTACACCTAATCGAGGCTTGGCAGCCTGATGACCCACTATCATGTCGTCGCATATCTACAACGCGAATACGCTATCCCGACACAGCTCACCTCATAGGGTATCCTGTCGTTGACATATCGAATATGACAGCGTCATGCTTCCTGCCTTTACTATCGCCGTAGCGACCGCGGCACTCTCATTTCCACTTGCTCTATCGCGCCCTCGTCCGACCGTGCCACGACTTGCGACCCAATCTGCCCCACGGCGGTTATGCCACAAAGGCCCATAGTCGTACTGAGCTCCTTCTTAATAATGTCGATCGCCTTCGCTACGCCACGCTGACCACCCGCGCCAAGACCGTATATATACGATCGCCCTATCATGCATGAACTCGCTCCTCGCGCGAGCGCCCGCATCAAGTCCTGGCCGGATCGAATACCACCGTCGAAAACAATCTCGATCTCCGACGCAACCGCGTCAGCGATATAGGGCAGCACTGAAATTGACGACGGCGCCCCGTCAAGCTGACGCCCCCCATGATTGGACACGACCAAGGCATCGACCCCGGCATTTACTGCTGCACGGGCATCCTCGACATCTTGAATACCCTTAAGCACTAGCTTTCCCGGCCATATAGAACGAAGCCACTCGACGTCTTTCCACGTCAACGACGTATCGAACTGAGCGCTTAGCCAGCCTGGTATCGACATAGATTCACGCGCGCCAGGTAGGTGGCCGACAAGATTACCGAAATTTCGGCTCTTTCCACGCAGGACACCTGCCAACCAGGCAGGCCTCGACATTACGTCAGCAATCATTCGCAGGTTGAGCCGCAGCGGTACCGCCATTCCATTTCTAATGTCAGCGTGCCGCTGTCCCATGAGTTGGCAATCAACAGTCAGAACAAGCGCCGAACATCTCGCCGCGAGCGCTCGATCAACTAACGACTTGCAGAAGCCACGGTCTCGCATCATGTACATTTGAAACCAGAACGGACCCTGGACATTCTCAGCTACGGCCTCGATTGAACATATTGACATGGTCGATAAGGTAAATGGAATTCCGGCCTCTTGAGCGGCACGGCAGGCAAGAACCTCACCATCCCGATACTGCATCCCTGTTGCACCTACGGGGGCTAGTATCAGCGGTAAGCTCGCCTTTTCCCCCAAAATTTCCGTACTCAGCTGTCTGCTAGACGTGTCGACTAAAACACGCTGGCGAAACTTAATACGTTGAAGATCATCGCGATTCGCGCGAAGGGTCTCCTCCGCGTAGGAGCCCCGATCCGCATACTCGAAGAAGGCGGTTGGCACTCGCCGACGGTGCAACTGTCTTAGATCCTCAATGCAAGTGATGTTATTCATGGGAACCCCTGGGCGGCAGCGGACTCGCGATCTCGGCAAGCCAGCATCACTGAACTTGAGTTAGAAACGCCACACGATCCTGGGCATCGGGCGCCCCTGCACTTAGATCACCACACGTCGTCCCTCGATCAGCGGAAGCCACGCCGGCGGCGCGACGCGTAAGAAGTCAATCAGGGTTCGCACAACGTACGGCTGCTCAAGCGAGCTCCGTTCAGTCGCAGACCATCGCATAGCCGGCGTAATCTGCTGTACGCCATCGTATATCCAGCCACGTGTTGACCTCTCCAGCTCGTTGAGCGCTTCGGCCAAAAGCGCAAGGTCGCGCCTTGGCCGCGGAATAGCTGATCTCTTCGCAACCCAGGTCTCATACCGTTGGCGCACTTCGTACCGTTCCCCTCCAACCAGCAGCAGCGTTCCTGACTCGCAACGATTGTGGAAGGAGATACTGGACAGACCAGAGTATCTGAGGTTCGTCTCTGCTGTAGGCACGGCTTCGACTTCAACTAATTCGAATATGGTAAGATCCACCTCCGGGACAACGATGATGCTGATCTTCCCTTCATTGAAGAGACGCTCGGTCCTCGAGAAGACCTCTTCCTCCGGTCCCCAAGCCGCCTCGTAGCCGCCAACGCCACCGACGATGCTCGGAAGCTCGGTCAGGAATTCACCGAATAGTTCGACATTTGTCTTGTCGACCGGCTGCTGCAGTTCCGCCGCCCGCTCCTGTCGATCAGCAACAAGCGCATTGATCGTGAGACTCATGCGCCTCGTGAGCGGATCGTGCCCACGGTTGAAGTCACCGTACTGAGCGATGCTGAGTAATTGGCCTCGATTCCTCTGCGCCCACTCCGGACTGAGCGCTGCAATGATCCCAACGAGCCCATCAACATCGAAATGATCGCTGGTGAAGCAATCGCATGGCATAGGCTCGCCCGCGTCCAGATAACGGAAGACACTGTCTGCCGATAAATCCGCGCGATACCGCTCAGGAGTATTCGCAGAGGGCCAGTGCGACAGAGTGAGGATCGTACCGGCGTTTTCAAAGGCATCGATCGAGACATTCCGCATCGCTGCGGAGGCTTCAAATGGAACATACGTCCCCTTGCCGAATCGTACCGGCAGGACAACATCTGCCGCGCTGGTTCGGTTCGGGAGTGGCAGAGTGGGCGCCATACCTGATGCGCCCATTTTGCGACGAACAATACCAGACGACTCGGTCGATGGCTCATAGCGCAGCCGCACCAGCGCACGCCGCCGATAGTCCAGACTACCGTATGAGGCCACGGTACATTGCCCAGCGATGCATGTCCCAAGATCGAAAAACTGGTTTTCGATGACGATAAGAGCCCGCCCGGCGACGTAGCGCACATCCATATCGAGCAATGCTGTAGCGACATCCTCGTCGACCAGCAGCCTTGCGCAATCCACCCTGCTGAGCGCTGTGCGATCTGATTCCTCTGACATGTCTAAGCCGATCGTAGTTGGCTAGCAGCAAACGATCTGCCGTGCTCGATCGCCGCCAATTCAGGTGAGTACACCTCGATCATAAGCCCGTCAGGGTCCTCGAAGTAGAGCGCCCATCTGACGCCATCTTCTCCGGCGTGAGCTCCAGGCGCCGGCCCGTTCCCCTTGACGAATTTCACTCCAAGAAGCGCAAGCCGCGCCTCAAGCTCTCGCACACCCTGGGCAGTGGTTCTAACACCAAAGTGAAACGATGGAGGGTATAGAACTTGTTCCACCTCCTCGATGAAAAACTCAAAACCAGCGAGATCTGTGACTGCCTTTCGGGGGCCCAAATTATACAAATGCCGCGCTCCCAGGGTCTCCGAGTAGAACTTAATAGCGTTCGGTAGATGTCGCGTCATAATGTTCAAGTGGTTTACGCGTGGCGTATGTAGATCGTTTCCACCTGAGACATCCGATACGACTTCCCGAAAGAGTTTTGCCGTGGCAGCGAAGACGACGAACTCTCCGATCATCTGCTCAAGCCGCAGACCCGCCTCCGACTTTATTTCGCCGTCAGAAGAGACATCGTCCGGCAACACGTCGACGGTTCTCGGAAAGCAAATTGCGTGCGCATCGAACGTAAGGCTCGTCATCAAATCGCGCACAGCCAGATGGCTACGCGGCGATCCCTGCCCGACTACGAAGGCAACCGGCTTACCGGCGAATGCTGCAGACGTTATCTCAACCACCGCCTTTGCGCTGCCGCTCGGTCCGAAGCAGTAGATCGGCAACAGAATTACAATGCCGTCCGATGTCGATATCTGCACGCGCAGCCTCTCGTATTCTGACGGATATCGGTCAAGTTGACGATTATCCGCCCATACGGCTGGCAATGAACGGATATCGACTTCGATGACCTCGCACTTTCGCTCTCTCAATCGGCTCACGATGATCGGCCCGCACTGCCGGCTGCAGGAGACCTCGCTGGCGGACAACGACATGACTACAAAGCTTGACATCTACTTGGCCCTCCTAGCTATTGGTGCTGCTGGGTCGATATTCATTTGCAATACTCTCGATGCTCGACGATGCGTCGCGCCGGACGCCGTTCCGTGTCAGACACTCACACGATAGATCTCACCATCGTACGAGCTTGCTGCAAATTCGCTGCCCGCTACTGCCGCTATGGACGACACGCCAGCAGCGGTAGGCCGGGACACGTGACACCAATCTTCAGCCGCCACATCAAAAATCGCCACCATCCCACCGTAGCTTCCAGTGGCTATCCATCTGCCGTCGCTCGACGCAGATACGCACTTGATCGAATTTTTGTGGGGCGTGTCATGGATAACTGACTCGCCACCGCTCCAGATTCGAAGCTTGAGATCCCGTCCGACACTAGCAAAGCCAGATTCGCCCAGCGCCGTGCAACCGTTAGCAATGCGGCTGTGTGCTCTGGTTATTCTGGCCAAGCAGCTGAAGTTCTCAATCGAATGAAAGCTGACGTCAGCGGTCGCGCAAACCGCAAATATCTTGCTCGACGAACAGGCCACTCCCTTGATGGCGTTGCTGTCCAACTGCACCGTCGCAAGGTAACGGAGTCCTTCGGCTCCGAGGCGGAATATCAGTCCTTCACCGGTATATGTGCCTATCACGGCGTGCGGCTCACCATTGCGAATGAAGGCGGCGCCGCAATTCAATGGAGATCTATGTTGGTAGAGGACCTTCCCCGTCTTAGCATCGAACAGCTGCCCGAGCTGGCCACCGGTGACGAGCCGCTGACCAACCGGTAAAAGGAAGTTGCAAAGGCTACCCATCGACGCCAAGGGCCTTCCGTCGGCCATAACCACGCCCGCATCACCGACTGTATATTCCACGCCTTCTACGACGCGAACAGCGTTAACGCCGGCAGGTGCCTCAACATTGCTAGTATCCCACTCGCGCGATCTCAAATCATATGAAGCAAAGGTTGATCCAAACGTCGCCGTTACGAGCCGCCGGCTATCGAGGAAGGCGCAACTACGTGGCCACACGACTGCCGGTATTTGGCTGCGACTCCGTTCTCTCAGCGTCCCATCCTCCTCTACACTCCAAAACGCCGCCTGCCGATCATAGCTCATACTGACCAACAACCCTGTCGCCTGACTCCAGACGAGGCGCTTGATACCAGCCTCGTGAGCCTGAACCCGGCCTGCTGAAGGAGAAACTGTCACGATCTCTCCATCATCGTTACCCGCCAAAATCACCCCCCGATCCGTGATAACGACCGTGTCCGTTTCGACGTTGTCGAGATCAACCGTATTCAACAGGCTCCCAGTTCGCGGATCCCAGCGACGCACCGTTCCGTCGTCGCTACTCGACACCAACGTTCCTGTCTTCGGCTCCCACACTACTGAAATGACATCCGCTTCATGCCCCTCAAACACATTAAGAAGAGCTCCATCAAGGCCAAAGCTGCGAATTTTATAGTCGCGCGAGCAAGTCACAACCATTTCCGCTTCATCAAGAAAGATTGCCATCTCGACATCATCCCGATGGTCACCACACACCGCCCGAAGGCGCATCGTCGGCACTTCCCAAATCCGTGCGGTGTAGTCACTGCTGGCGCTAACGAGGAGATCACCTCCACGATTAAACTGACACTGGTTCGCTAGGTGGTCGTGCACACCTCTCGCGGTCGATCTTCCAGGACCCGCATCCCACAGTATCACCTGATTGTCATATCCCGCCGTCGCTACATATCGCCCTCGGGATGTCGAAACTCCACTGATCGGTCCGCTGTGCTTGATCATTCGGCTCTCCTGATCATTAGCCTTACTGTTCAACCTAATTCGATCGCATGCTTGTTGTTTGCCTTCGCGACTAAGTAGCGACGGTTGTACGACGTAATATACGCGGGTGTACCTACTCGCTCGACAACGCGCACTCCATTATTCTCAAGCTGACACACCTTGTCTGGATTGTTCGTAATAAGCCTCACCGATTTCACGCCTATTGCTCTCATCATTTGCGCTGCCGGCGCGTAGTCACGCATATCGTCACGGTAGCCGAGGAACCTGTTTGCCTCGAATGTGTCGAGCCCCTCGTCCTGCATTAGATACGCCCTGAGTTTTGCATACAGACCGATTCCACGCCCCTCCTGCCGCAAGTAGGCGAGGCAGCCGCCGTATCGCGTCAGAAGCTTTATCGTGCCTGCCAACTGTTGACCGCAGTCACAGCGAAGAGACGCGAATACATCTCCGGTCAAACATTCTGAATGAATACGAAAGAGCGGCACTGACTCTGGGTCGACTCGGCCAAAGATGATCAGTACGTGCTCTTTTTCATCACCGAGATTGTCAAAGCTGACAAACGTCGCTCTCACGGCTTTGCCGCCGATCGGGATCTCGACCTTATCCCGCACGCAGACCTCAGTCGGCATTGACACCTCCCATTCGTCTTCTGTTTGGCGACGCGGTCGATGCGCGTGAAACCCACGTTTCGCATCACCCGTCTAACATCGTCGTAACGATGCTAATTGGTCCAATCTTATCATAGCTACGCTGGTCTCTTAACTACCAACTCGCTACATATTTTTGCCCGATCGACACGACCATATCTGCTGCGGTTGATGGCCGACATACTCGCAGTGATTTACGCGATGCATTTCATACACCGCCTTGGTCTCGCTCAGCTTTCGCTCCTGCCATTTGACGTCCGGCTCGATTCGAAGCCGCCACCCCCACATATGGAACGTAAGCCTCCAGTGACGGCCGCCTTGCGCCGGAGCTGAAGCTTGTTGACGCTATAGGACTAGTCCCGGAGCTAGTGCTATTGCCAAAGCGGAAGTGGAAGTGATCACGTCGGAGCGACGACGGCGGCATTGGTCGCGGGCTGACAAGGAGCGGATCGTGGCTGCAGCTTTGCAGCCGGGTGCGACGATCCTGAGCGTGGCGCGAGCGTTTGGGGTGCATTCCAGCCAGGTGTTCCGCTGGCGCCAGCAGCTGCGTGGCAAGGAGGCGCTGCCTGGCTTTGCCGCCGTGACGATCGCTGCCGATCCGCACGCGGCGGCAGCCCGCACGCAGGGGCTGATAGAAGTCGAGATCGGAACCGAGACGAGGACCCGGATCAGCGGCCCGGCGGATGTCGCGACGGTGACGGCAGTGGCCTCGGCGCTTCGGGCGGGATCGTGATCGCGATTCCAATTCCCTCCGGCACCCAGGCCTGGCTGGCGACGGGCCATGCCGACATGCGCAAGCATTTCGACGGTCTGGCACTGCTCGTTCAGGAGACGCTGAAGCGCGATCCGCATGGTGGCCATCTGTTCGTGTTCCGCGGCCGCTTTATCTGGCCACAGACGGTGGATGGAGCGGTGACGATCACGCCGGCGCAGCTCGGTTATCTGCGCGAAGGCATCGACTGGCGGCATCCGCAGCGAACGTGGCGCCCGGAGGCTGTTGGTTAGCGCTCGAACGCGACGGCGTTGATGCACGCCGGTCGGAGCTGTGATTCCATCTCCTGCGATGATCACAGCCGATTCGTTCCTCGATGATGTAGCGACGCTGAAGGCGCTGGTGCTCGCGGGCCAGACCGAGCTCACCAAGGCGACGGCCGCCCAGCTCGCGGCAGAAGCCAAGGCACGCAATCTCGAAGCCCCGGTCCGCGCCTGCGCGCTGCTGATCGAGCAGATGAAGTTCACGATCGCCAAGCTCAAGCACGTGCAGTATGGGCCCTCATCGGAGCGCGCTTTGGTGCTCGATCAGCTCGAGCTCGAACTTGCCGATCTCGAGCAAGATGCTGCCGAGGCTGAAGCTGCCGCACAGACGGCAGTCGAGCGGGCCAAGGCCGAGAGAGTCGACATACGTCCGTTCGAGCGCCGGCGTCCCGCACGGCGGCCGCTACTCGAGCACTTGCCGCGCGAGCGCATCGTGCATCCTGCACCGGCCAATTGCCCATGTTGCGGTAGCGACAGGCTGCGCAAGATCGGCGAGGACTTTACCGAGACGCTGGAACTCGTGCCACGGCAGTGGAAGGTGATCCAGCACGTGCGCGAGAAGTTCTCCTGCCGCGCCTGCGAGGCGATCACGCAGCCGCCGGCGCCGTTCCCGCTGACGTGCGGGACCGCGTCTGCCGGCGCACATCCTGTTCGCCAAATACGGGCTCCACCTTCCGCTCACCCGGCAGAGTACGACCTATGGGCATAAGGGCGTGGCGCTCGACGTCTCCACGCTGGCCGACTGGGTCGGCGCGACAGCTGCGACCCTGACGCCCCTGGTCCAGGCGATCAAGGCGCACGTGCTTGCAGGCGAGCGCATCAATGCCGACGCCACCACGGTGCCGGTTCTGGCCAAGGGCAAGACGCGCACGGGGCGCGTGTGGACCTATGTGCGCGACGATCATCCCTTTGCCGGGCACGCACCGCCGGCAGCGATGTTCTTCTACTCGCCCGACCGCACCGGTGCGCATCCCGAGGCGCACCTGGCCGGGCTATGCCGTGCCGATGCAGGCGGGCGCCAATGCCGGCTTCAACCGGCTCAACGAAGCCTCGCGCAAGCCCGGCCCGATCATCAAGGTCGGCTGCGGCGCGCATGCACGGGCGCAAGTTCTTCGAGCTTGCGCGGCTTAAGAAGGCGCCGATTGCGATCAAAGCCATTGCGAGATCGACGCGCTGTTTGCGATCGAACGCGAGATCAAAGATCTGTCGGCCCAAGAGCGCGAAGCCGTGCGTAACGAGCGCAGCCGTCCGCTGGTCGACGAGCTTCACGACTTCCTGCGCGAACGCCGTACCAAGCTATCCGGCAAAAGCGAGACCGCCAAGGCGATCGACTACAGCCTCGAACGCTGGGAGGTGTTCACGCGCTTAATCGACGACGGTCGCCTGTGCATGACCAACAATGCGGCCGAACGCGAGCTGCGCGCAACAGCCGATGGCTTTACACGCCCGCCATTCGCTCATCCCATCAACGCCCACGAGATGCGCGACAGCTTTCCGCTTGGCCGCAGCGGCCGCCTGAGCCGCGTGCTCTCGTCCTCCAGCGTCTTCCGCCGCTTGGACTCCGAGACGTCCATTCCGCCGAACTTGGCCTTCCATTTGTAAATGCTGGCGTCGCTCACGCCATGCGTGCGGCACAAATCGGCGACCGGCACGCCTGCCCGGCCCGATCTATCGTTCGCTTTTTTGTCGGCACGTCCTGTTCATTGAAGCGCCAACCCTCGTGTACTTTGGAAAAGACGCCAGCGATCTTCGTTGTAAAATTCGGCTCCCCGATAAAATTCTGATCTGTAAACGCCCTTCTCACGCGAGCAAAATCCTCGTCTGAAAGCTCGCGCGCGAGGATTCCTATCGCCTGTTCTATCGAAGCCATTAATACGTCGTGTCCGGGACGCAATGTCTCGTCTGTACCCGGCGTTGATACCTCACTCATCGGGAGTTCCGCGGTCCCGTTCGAACGAGCGTCATTGCTGGCCCGATACCTCTTAAGTTCACTACGCAGCTTGCTCACGCTTAGTGTCTCTCCCGCCTCAGCGCGTTCAATTGCGGCACGTGTGATTTCGAGTGGAGTGCTCGATGACGACAACAAATACAGTATGACTGGCGGCAAACGCGCAACGCTTGCGCTTTTGTCAGCAGCCCACTGCGCTACTCGCATGTATGCTTGAGCGGTACGAGCCGGCATGCCAACTTCGCTCTCAACCCACACGATGAATGATCCGTGAGAAAGATACCTCTTCGCACCAAGCAGCGCCTTTCCGATCTGGACAATTGAGCTTGTGTACTGTCGACGAATACGATCACTCTCACCTAACAGGAACGTAGCCACGGATTTCGGCAACTGTGCATAGTCAAATCGTGGGCCAGCCTGACGTCCGCTTTCTATGCAGACTTCTGTTTTTTGTTCGAAGGACGTGGTCAATGCTCTTCCTGGCATCTGAAGCACCAGTGTCGTTCAGCGTCTTGGTATTTTCATACTCCTCTTAAACCTACTGGGCTGGAACATACAAGCCACCACTTCTGGTAGTCCCCCTAACATTTTCGCATGCCGGGAAACGTCTCCTCCACAAATCATCGCCCGTCCCGCCGGGAGCAGAGCAACTGTTCTGACGTTCCGCTTGAGCTCAGCCGGCTCCTACTAGTGCTGTGCGAGGCCGATCAAGACACGCCACAGACCGCAACTACTTACGGCAGACAGAAAGGTAATTTTGCGCTTGGACGCCTAGCCCCTGTACGCTACCTTACGTTGATACGGTGGGTCGCACGGGGAAAACCATCACATGGATCAATCTCAAGATAACTCCGGCGGGACGATCAAAGGCCCGCCGCGTGTCACGGTAATCAACCAGCTCGGATCGGCGGTTCACTCTGCACTCGAAGACCACTGGTCTCGCCCCAATCTCATCGACGATTCCTCCGGCTGCGATCCGTGGGAGTTCCGACGCGACGCAACCGTTCTCTTGACGCGACCGCAGGCCGGCTGGCGGACGGCTCCGGCTCAAAAGCCTCAAGGTTGGCCATTCGCATTACGTTGGGTGCAAGTGGCATCCACGGCGCTCGACTTCTTCCCGGGCTGGATTCTTGACGTGCCGCTGGTGACGGTGGGACGCGGAATTGCTGCTATCCCAATAGCGGAGTACGTCATCGCGGCCATTCTCCTGCAGGAAAAGCGACTTATTGAAATTCGAGTACGTACACCAGAGAATTGGAGGCCGGCGTCCTTGGGATCGCTGTGGGGGAAAACAATCGGAATCGCTGGATTCGGATCGATCGGCCAAGCGGTCGCAGCGCGTCTTGCTCCGTTTGGTGGCTCCATAAGGGTGCTTCGACGGAGCTCGCGCGACAATGCCGACCGAAATGTCGTTTCGGTGTCGGACATTGGAGCTCTGGTTGAGGGGGCAGATCACCTGGTAATAGCCTTGCCGCTAACAGACAGTACAGTTCATCTGATCAATCGCGAGACTCTCCGTAAAGCAAAGCCGACATTGCACATCGTCAACGTCGCCCGAGGTCGCATAATCGACCAAGTTGCATTGCTTGAGGCTCTTGATGCCGGGCGAATTGGGGCAGTAACACTAGACGTCTTTGATCCCGAGCCGCCACCCGCGGGTGATCCAGTTTATCGTCACCCCAACGTTTACTTAACGCCACATATCTCCTGGTCCGGTGGCGATAGCGGACGGTTATTGACTGAGAAGACGCTCGCGAACTTCAACGCCTTTGTGTCCGGTATGCCCCTCACTGACGTCTTTGATCGAGCTATCGGCTACTGACTGACGACACGTCGGAGCAACGCCTGATAAACGGCGCTATTCTTAGAATCTGCAACTTCCGACTAGCGACGAGCACGGAGTCGGGCGAGGACTGCTGATGAGACCATCAATCACGCGGCGATCCCTTGTTGTCTGCGCTGCCACGACCTCTGCAGTAGCGATTTACTCGCCGTACATTCGCACAGCCCATGCGGCGGGTAAGCTTTCGGTCGGGCTATGGCAACATTGGATCCCTGGCGCCGATAACGCCTCCACAGAACTCGTTAGGGAGTGGGCCGAGCGAGAAAAAGTTGATGTTCAGATCGACTACATTACGAGCCAGGGAGGCAAGGATCGTCTAACCATTGCGGTAGAAGGCAGAGCCAAGACCGGCCACGATATTCTGCAAATGCCAACCTGGTGGCCGATTGCAAATGCTGAATTGCTCGAACCGTTGAACGATTTAATGGATCACTTGATAGGGCAGAATGGCCCAGTGAACGACGCGGCGCGCTACCTAGGACATCAAGGTGGAAAGTGGCTTGGCATTCCGACCTGTGTAGGTAGTCAGATTAAGGGCCCCTGTTCTCGAATTGATTTAATGAAGAGATACGCGAACATCGATGTTCAGGCAATGTACCCACCAGGCAGACCGCCAGAAGCGGCCGCGTGGAACCTCGAGACGTTTCTGGCAGCGGCAGAGGCATGTCATAGGGGCGGCTACCCCTTCGGAATCGGAATTGGGGAAACGCCGGACAGTATCGACACTGCTGGGGCAATCTTCCATTCTTTCGGTGCTGATCTTGTTAATGCGCGGGGTGACATCACAGTCAGGACGGATTCGGTTCGGGAGGCGGTCGAGTACTATAAGAAGCTGATTGGCTTTTTGCCTCCCGACGCCGCAGCCTGGGACGATGCATCAAACAATAAATGGCTTATATCCGGTAGAGGCGCGCTGATCCTGAATCCGCCGAGCGCCTGGGCGGTCGCCAAGCGGGATGCAGCCCATATCGCAGAATTGTGCTGGAGCCACGGATTTCCAGCTGGGCCCAGAGGTCGGTTTGCTCCTTATTCGCCGTTCTTTTGGACGGTGTGGCAATTCTCCAGGAACAAGCAGGCAGCAAAGAGTCTGCTGGCATATCTTTCGCAGAAATCATCAGTCGAAAAGATGGTCGTCGCAAGCGGCGGCTTCGACTTGCCTGCCTTCAACAACATCAATGATCTAGATATCTGGAGGGACATCGGGCCGCCGTCGGGAACGCTCTATCATTATCCGAATCCTCACCACCATCAGATCCTCTCGGTTGCTGCGTCGCCCGCGCCGCCCAAGATAGCCCAGCAAATTTACGCGGGGGCTGTCCAAGTAAAGATGTGCCTTCGCCATTTCCAAGGAGAGCCTATGGAGCAGACGCTCGCCTGGGCAGAGAGTGAGTGCGAGGGGTTTATGAGGAATTGATATGATACGATCCGAACGCAATTAGAAACGTTTACGACTAGCGTTCGTCCATTTAGCCGCATCTTACCTGTCCAGCTGTTTACGCGACATTCGAGTATTGGCCGCGTGGAATTTAAGTTTGACTGTCCGGAAGGACGCCGTCCGAGGTGGCCTTCTATGAAAGCCGCCGTGGTCCAGCTAGTAAGGCAGCGCCCTCCTGAAGAGTTGAATCTGCCAGCTGGAAATGGAACGTGTGCACCTTCGCATTCACCACCGTGATCCACTAGCGCGCGTTGAAGGTCGTTTCTTGATAGGCCTCAATACGTCAAAAAGTCGCTTGGGCTGCCACGAACCAGTACGACGATATAGTTCCACATCTAACCCAGTGTCCTCTCGTTGCCTTGCGTCCAGCTCCATCAAAGTAGCGAGTTCGCTGCGCTTCCGGCACCAGGTCTTCAGCGCACCCCAAACGTATACTCGCATAGCAGGCTCTGCTTTCTCTCGCCGTCTAGTAGGCGAACTTAGAGGTAGCTAACGGAGCGCCTTGCCATCGACGCTCTCCTACCAGGCGTCCGGAAATAACGAGCGGTTCCACCGGACATCCCGCATCGCACGATTGGCACTAACCTCTTGAGCTGATAAGCTAGACTTGGCCGCGTTCCCCGAACCTTGAACGGAGCGATGTTGACGAGATATCCGTACATCCACCGCTGCTGCTCATTCTTGCGGACTAGGAGAACGGACGCCTGGTCCTTTGAACCAGCAACACCGCCACCAAACCGACCTATGCGCGTGCGAGCTGAGGTTGTTGCGAACAGGTCAATCGGCGCGGTAGGATACGGGCAATGCGGTCGTTCACCCTTCCACCCTGGTCGTCTCGCAGCTAGACGTTGGACGTCCTAATTTAGATAGCATAGTGTTTCTAAATTCGATATGAGTCAAGACAACACACGCTCCCAGGATAGAATCCTTTTTCATCTGAAGACCCGCGGCCCTCAGACGGCAGCAGGGCTCGGGGCAATGCTCGGCATCACTCCGGCTGGCGCACGAATGCACCTCGTGAATCTTGTAGATGCTGGGTTAGCAGAGACCGAGAGCCAACGTGAGGGGCGTGGACGACCGAAGCAATACTGGAAGATAACGGAGCTCGGCCACGCCCGTTTTCCGGACCGTCACTCAGATCTGACTATCGAATTGGTGCACTCGATACGGAACGTCTTTGGTGACCGCGGGCTGGAACAGCTGATCGAGCACCGTGAGCGCGCCAGCATTGCGAATTACCAAAAGCTGATCGGATCAAAGCGGTCCCTCAAACAGAGACTGGAAGCTTTGGCACAAATACGAACAAACGAGGGTTATATGGCCAGCGTCTCCGAGATGCCTAACGGAGACCTGCTGCTTATTGAGAATCACTGCCCGATTTGCGCGGCGGCCGCCGCGTGCCAGGGTCTGTGCCGTTCTGAACTAGCCGTGTTCCGAGCGCTTCTCGGGGCCGAAACAAAAGTAGATCGGGTAGATCACATTGTGGCCGGCGCTCGTCGTTGCGCCTATAGTATATCGGGTCGCTCGCATATCGGGAAAAAGTCTTAGTTGGAGGTTGCACCCGGCGGGACGGATTGCGCAACTTTCGAGCGAAAACCGGGACCCTTGCCATTTTCTCTTGTGCCAATTGACGTCGTGGCACGCAGCACGGATCGAAAATGCCCGAAGCTAGGTCTTGAGAAAACGGAAATTGACGAACCCCACCATTCAAGCCGCACGCAGCTTACGCAAGTGAATTGCTGTCGCAGCGGCTAATACCGCAGACACGACGAAACTCGTCGGCACCCAGAACGCCGCCTCCACCATACCGTCGTTGGAAATTGCGCTTGTGAGACCACTAGCGTTGGCGACGATTCCCGCGATTGCCCCACCCAAGGCAAATCCCATCTGTTGGATCGTCGGTACCGAGGAAGCTGCAACTGTCTCGTCGCCCGCCTCAGCCCCTTCCATAATGCGTTGCGCGACAATGGGCCAGCACTGACCTATACCTGCCCCAAGCAGGGGAATTGTTGCGATCAATAGCAGCACGGTGGAGCCTGGCGCGAGCCAACTCATCAAGACCAGACTCAATGCCATCATCAGAGGACCAATCACTATCAAGCGATCAGGCCAAGGACCTGACGCGCCAGCACTGATCATGGACGCAACCGTCCAAGCGAGGGAAGCGGTAGCAACCGAGAAACCGGCAGCAAGCGGATCGAACCCGTGAATCTGTTGGAGAAACATCGGCATATAGATCTGCAGGGGACTGAAAGCAATACAAAGCAGCAATCCTAACCATAGGCCTACACCTGTTTGAGCACGCCACGAAAAAGCGTTTCTTGGTAGCATTGGTGTAGGCGCATGGCGATTCAGCCGCAACATTGCTGCAAGCGAAATCATAGCCAAGACAAGAAGCCCTAGTTTCGAAATTAGGGAGCTAACAACCGACGCAAAGGACGTCGCAGCTATTGAAACGCAGATTAGGACCACGCGCGCCGTAGGTACGCGGGAAGCGTGAGACCGATTGATTGTCGCCGGCAGGATAATGAAGGCGCCAATTGCTAAAGCGGCGGCAGCGACCAAGGTTGCGACAAACGCGGCACGCCAACTGCCGAATTTGGTGAACATGCCGCCGACCAATGGGCCGACCATCACGGACACGCTCCAGCTGGTCGACATCAATGCGACTGTCCTTGACCAGAGCCCCTGGGGAAAAGCTCCACGGACAAGGACATAGGCAACGGCGGTTTCTAACCCACCGCCAAATCCTTGAATCAGCCGGCCAACGACGATCCAGACCATTGCCGTCGCCGTGGAGCATAGAAGTGCTCCGAGGCCAAAAGTTAATACCCCAGCGCAATAGACCGTACGAGTACCAATGGCGTTCGCAAGCGCTCCGGCGGAGGTTGCCGCGACGATAGATGAGGCCAGATACGCGGTGGTCGGCCAACTGATCATCGCGACGCCACCAAGTTCACCGACGATGGACGGAAGCATCGTGGCCAGCATGAGAACGTTCATGGACTGTACAAGGACGCCACCAAGTAGGATGCTCAGAATAGGGATCCGTTTCCAGGTAAGCAGTGATTGCCAGCTCCGGCCGTCCAATTCTTGCCGCATGCCAGTGACCTTTCTTCAGCAAAAGCGATTGCCAACGCCCGGCACCACGACCATTTTAATTACCATTTTGTTTCTAAAATAACCGAATAAGTCAAGCGACAATAGCAGCGAAAGATAGTGTGCTGCTCCGGCCAAAAATGTTGAGCGGATGAACGGCCGCACGCAGTGGGCTTTTACTCACCTGAGCGCATCTTATCAGCGCGCTGGGCCGCCGGATCTCTTCAAGAGTGAAGATCACCATGACAGATATGGGCGGACGACGCGAACGGGGAGTCAAGAGGTGTCACCGCAGAAATTGCAGCTCGTCTGGCGGGTGAGTTCATACGGAAGCTCGAGGCCTCCGCCGAATCGCAAACGAACCTGAGCAGTGAGCTATCGAGGTGCGCTCAGTGTCGAAAAGTCGCCACGGCCTGCGGAAGGCGACCGGCCGCAGCTTGGCGGAGGCCGGCGCGACGGCATAGATGATCATGTCCATGGCCACACCACTCTTGCAGAGGCTGAGCGATACACTGAGGAGGCTGACAGGCGAGCCTTGCGGTCGATGCCCTGGCCCGCCTTGAAGGACACAAGGCGAACGACTTTCCCCAAACGCAATCTGCCGGTTTGGAAAACGACCAAAAACTCAAGAAAATCAGCGGGGAAAGGCAGAGCTGGCGCTCCCAAGGGGAATCCGAACCCGTGTTTTCCCGAGGGCTGGCCCAAGTCGTGCGATCGATAACGCCAGCGAAGGAGCGAGCGGCCCCGCCCTGCCGGCTGATCGCTTTCAGAAGATGTGGCTATCGGTGGCGACCAATCGATTTGACTAGGAGCAAACACCGCCCTCCGCCCAATCCGCGCTTTGTTAGGTGCACCGACCTTTGAAGCTTGTTGATAACGGCAAGACAGAACGACCTGTCCCTTGATTTGTCCCTCAAACCACGATCTTGCGAAATAATGCATAGAAATCAATTCGTCAGGAGTTCAGTTCGAATCTCTCCGAGCGCGCCAGAGCCATTGACCAGCCCTGCGCCCGGACCCAATGCGATCCCACCCTGCGGGCGGCCTGTCCAGATGCCCCCCACGATGGCCGCAGTTTCGATGCCGGGACCGACGGGCTCAAGCGGTCGCGACGTCGTGAGTGAGCCGGCCGACCTGGATCAACGGCTGTGTCGCATCGCCGACGCCGCCGAAGACCTTCAGTTCGATCTCGACACGGGCATGGCCCGCGGTCGTTGGCCTGGTCGTCCCGCGCCACGTATCGATCATCTGCGCGAACGGGGCCACGAAGGTCGGCTTCACACCGGGATCGACCACCGATGGGGTCGGCGTCAGCAGGTTGATCGGCACCCGGACGCGCGGGATCGCCGGCTGGCCGGCCACGATCTCATAGCTGTACATGCCCTGCATCGCGACCTCGTCGCTGGTGCTGCCATTGCCGTTGGCATAGAGCGCGGCGAAGAATGTCGTCAGGCGCGCGTCGAGGTCACCGGATGCGCCCGGCATCGCGTCGAGCGGGAACGACGTATAATTCAGCTGGGGAACCACTGTGGAGGCGAACCGCACCTCGGGCGTCTGGAACAGGAATGCCGGGTTGGTGCTGGTGGTCTTGAGATCGGCCAGCGGGAACAGCGCGAGATTGCGCTGCACGAACACCGAGGCCCAGCCGCTCTGATACAGCAGGACGTCGAGCGTCGCGACCGACACCGTCCGGGCCGGCAAACCACGTGCCTCCGCTTCGCCGAGATAAACCGTCTTGCCGTCGACCTGACGCGTATAGACGTAGGCGATCTGTACGCCTGCGGGCAGCTCCGCCGGCGGCACCGCCTGGGGCGTATAGAGCTCGGGCGCGATGATTGCGATGACCGGCGCCGGGAGCGTGGTGGTGCCGTTCGAGATCGTATTGGCTACCGCATTCCAGCTCGCCGCCATCCCATCGATGGTGATGTTGACCAGATTGGTGCGCGCGTGTCCTTCCGCAGTGCCGTCGAGCGTCGACAGAAACTTCACGATCACATGTGCCGGTGCGGCCGCCAGTCTTGCAGCTCCCACGCTCTCCCGCGCGTAGGCATCCGCGACCTGCCTGGTTTCCAGTGCAAAGGCGGCGGTCGCCTTGCGCGCAGCCGCCAGCGTCGCCGGATCGGGTTCGGCGCCATCGATGCCGACCAGATACTGGTTGAGATCGCGCAGGATCGCCGGATAGTTGGTCACGAACTGCGCCAGCGCGGTGAACAGATCCGGCTCCCCGCTCAGCCTGGCCGAGCGGCGCAGCATTGGCATGGTCGGACGGTTGAACTCCACCGTGCAGGACACCGCGTCTGCTGCCGCCTGCTGATAGAGATAGTCGAACGAATAGCACCAGGCGCTCAGCTTCGACGGATCGGTCGCGCCCTCGCCGGTGAGCTGCAGCGCCTGCTGGGCGGAGACCGTGGGCGGCGTCGGCAGGTCGCGATTGACGACCGGAATGTTGGCGACCTGCGTTCCCAACGGATAATCGAACGGTCCATTGACAAAGGCGAGCCATCGCGAACCGACATAGCCGTCGATGCCGGGGACGGTGCGCCGCTCGAACTCGAGATGGGTGAGCGACAGCGTAAGCTTCAGCGGCACATAGGCTTGATCGATGACGTTCTTGGTCGCGAACACGAAGGCGAGCCGCGGATCGTACCAGGTCTTGCTGGCGGGATCGTAGACCTCGCCGAGCGGGATGCGCGTCGGCGTGAGCGTGAAATTCTGGTTGTCCGTGGCGCCGTCGATGCTGCCTGCCGGCTGGCCGTAGAGATTCGGCGGACCGGCGGGATTGTTGTCGCCGCCACCGGTGACCTCGGTCAGCCCGAACACGACGGCCGCACCGGCCCGATAGGCTGCGCCGAGCTGGTTGAGCAGCTGCTGGCGCAGCTTCTCAGCTGCGGCAAAGGCGGTCGAGGGATCGCCCGCGCTGGTCGACAGCACCGGCAGCGTCTTCAGGCTGATCGTATCCGCCAGCAATTCCTTGGTCGACAGCACGCGTCCCAATGAACCATCCACGAGCGGATCGGTCACATCGTCGATCAGGTCGAGGATGAAGGCGTGCGGCGCATAGGCCGCCGACAGGAACAGATCGATCGCGTCCAGCGTACTCTGGAACCACTGGTTCAGGTCGGCGCCGTCAAGATGCAGCGTGTCGATCTCGCCGGTGTCGTAGCGCGTGATCGTCACATCGCCGCTCGTCAACGCCTTGGCGATCGGTTTCGGCGCGAAATAGCTCGGCGACGTGCCCAGCTTGAAATGGATGCCTTTCCCGGCCGCCTTGCCGAAGCGCACCGCCCAGAGCTGTTGCGCGCCGTCGGCCGCATCCTCGCCGTCGCGGGACAGGCCCTGCCCGACCTTGAGATACCAATCGGCCGTGGCGAAAATCGCCTCGACCGCTGTGCTGAACACCGTATAGGACACGTTGCCGTCGCCGTCGGCCCGCGGCAGGATCGCTGCGACCACGCCGGTGCCGCCCTGCAACGCCGCCACGGCCGGATCGACCAGCAGCGGATTGCGGCTGAGCGCGAGCGTCACGTCGAGCTCGAGGATGTTGCCCGCAGCGATCGCATTGACGTCGACAGGAAGCGACAGCGTCGCAGCGGGGGCTGCGGGCGCCTGTCCCTGCGTCACGAGCTTCAGATACAGCAAGCAGGCGCGCACATAGCCGCGAATGATGTCCGCCTGCGCATCGGTGAGGTCCACGTCGGGCTTGGCTAGCAGCGAATTCGACAGCCGCATTGCCACCGCGTTGCCGGAAACGCCCGGCACCTTCACGGAGACATTGGCGGAATAGTCCTGATGCAGCTGATAGTAGATCCGGGTGTAGAGCGAGAGATCGTCGGCGGCCCGCGCCGCACCGTCCGGCCCTGCATAGGCGGCGGCGTTGAGCGACAATGCAAGCTTGAACGCCGCACCGCTCGCGGATTCATAGGTGTAGCTGGCGTTGGTATTGATCCAGGACCCGAGCCCGATCAGCTCGTCGCGGTACAGCATCGGCACCGCAGCCCCGTTGAGCGCGCCGCGATACCGTTGCGGCGGCGCCTCGAACGGCGTCACCGTGGTGTTGCCGAAGATATCGCGCCATTGCAGCGCGACCTGCGCCATGGTGCCGACACCGAGATAGGGATTGGCCGCCTTTGGCGGCAGATTGGAATCGGACGGATCGGGCGCGGCGTTGACCAGCGCGAACTGCGCCCCGATGCCGATCGACTGGCGATAGTCGAAATCGGCAAGAGCGACCTGCGCCAGCCGGTTGCCGCGCGTCGTCGCCGAGCGGGCATGGCTCTCGAACGCACTGGCCTCGTTGTCGTCGTGATCCTGCGGACCGAACGGCATGCCGAGCGGACTGACCTTGTAGAAGACGTTGCCGGCGAGCCCGGCAGCAAGCGAGGTGTAGAGCTGATACATCGTCTTCTTGGCGAAGTCCGGCGCGGCGGGATCGTCCGGCGGGAGGCCGAAATTGTCGCGCGTCAGGGCGAACCCGATGTTCTGCGGTGGCAACTGGTCGCGTAGCGAGAACAGCTGAGGATCGAGATCGAGCACGGCATTGACCGGGAACAGTCCGGGCGCAGCGCTGGCGCCGCGGGCGATCAGGTCGACGTCCAAGCCGTAATAGGCGGCCATGCTGGCAAAGCTCATTCCGGGCGCGGCCGAGGAATTGACCTGATGGGTCAGCGGCGGGATGTAGAACACCGCCGCGAGCGCAACGGCGACTTGCGGATTGAATGCGGCGATGTCCTGGCCGGTGATCGGACGGACTGCACCGGCGGAGAACAGCCTGGCGAGCTTGTCGAGCGTGGCCTGCGCATCGATCGCCCCGCCGGTGCCGCGGACCAGATCCGCGTCGGTGAGCTGGCGGACCGCGCCCACGATCGGCACCAGCGCGTCCGCGGCGAGCGGCCTGGTCGCGTTGACCTCGGCGATCCGTCCGGGCCCGGGGCCGTAGATCGCCGCGAGCGCGTCGAGCGATGCTCCTGCTGCGACCGGCGCCGTTGGGCCGGTCGAGGCCAGCGACACCGTCTGCACCAGGTCGCTCTGCGGATCGACGGCGTCGGTCGTCACGAAGGCGTTGACGAAATCGGGAAGCGTGGTGCCGAAGGACTCGCTGCCCTGCGCCGCGAACGTCACGACCATCGTCACGACGCCGGAGCCCGAGGAATCGAACACGGCCGCCGGCAGGCCCTCCTCGCTTTCGACGTTCTCGTAGTAGAGATAGTAGCCGCCGCTGCGGACCGTGCTGAGCTCCCACATCAGGCGGATGAACTGCGCCGGAGAATTGGCAATGCCGCGCGGCGGAGCATCCTCGGCACTCAGCATCCGCCGCAGCGCCGCCGCCGGATTGGTCTCGGTCGACAGGTTGGTCTGGGTGATGAAGGCGAGGAAGTTGGCGTCCGCCGGCGTCACCAGCATCGGCGCGCCGGGTCCGGACTGGTTGTAGAGCAGGAAGACGGCCGAGGCGATGCCTTCGCCCAGCGCATCCATGGCGGTCAGGATGCGCTGCAGCCGGACCGCATCCTCCGAGCTGGGTCCGACCAGCTCATAGACGAACGGCAGCGACGGCGCGGATGCCGGACCGCTCGGCAGATCGCCTGCGCCCGTGCCCTGAGCAGCCAGCGCCGCCGCATCCGGCAGACGCTTGATCTCAATGTCGAGCCGCGTGCACCAAGCCCAGCGCCCCAGGTCAGCATAGTCGGTGCGTGCGGTCGCGGGATTGCTGCGCCCGATCTGCGGCTGGAACTTCGGCAGCAGCGCGAACGTCGAACGTAGATCCGGCATGACGGCGCGGATCGACTGCTCGCGCGTGGCGACCAGATTGGTCTGCGCCGGCGGCAGGCTCCACAGCGTCGGCTGCGTCTGCGCACCGGCATCGGCGGCCGCGGCCACGCCGCTGCGATTCGTCAGCGCCAGCAGACTCGCGACGGATCCGCTCGACCAACGCGCATAGCCGCTGGCGGTGAACGGCCGCGGCTGGCGCTCGGCAAGCGGCAGCGCCGCAAACGTCGGGCTCGGAACGAAATTGCCAGGCGTCCTGGCCCAGCTGACGACGACGTTCAACGCGGCAAAGGCCTGGCTCAGATCAACCTCCATGCTGAGGCCGGTGCCGGCATTCAGCATGATGAAGTCGAGCAGGACACCGTGGCTCTGCGTCTCGCGCGCGAAGTCGATCTTGTAGCCGCTGGCAGAGCTGGGCGTCGGGAACTGCTGGCCGGTGAGCTGATAGACACCGTAGCCCGACTGCGTCCTTGGATAGAGGAACGCAGGCGACAGCGTCAGTCCATCCTGGACCGGCAGCCGCAGCCCATAGACCAGGAAGCGCGAGACCATGCCGGCGGTCTGGCCGACCTGGCCCGTGGCCGCGATCGCCGACCACAATGCGCCGACCGACAGAGCCTGAAGATTAGCGACGGTGAGCAGGCCGCGCTCCGCCTGCACCGAGAACAGTCCGGCGACACCGCGATTGGCGTCCGCGACCGCAACTGCGGTGGTCTGGAACAGGCTCGCGACCGTCGCCAGCGTATCGGAGGACGGGCCGGATGTCCCGGCGGTCCTGTAGGTGATCGGCCAGATCGCGAGCGGCAAGGTCGGCTGCAGCAGGCCGGCGGCGCCGTAGAGCACGCTCTGTGCGGCGAGCGCGTCGATCGAGATCGCGCCGAGTTGCAGCGCGATTTCGTCGAAGCTGTCGCCCTGCCGCGTCACATAGATCTGCTCCTTGCCCTGGCTGTTGGTGAGCAGCAGGATGACGCCGCCCTGCAGCATGTGGCGTGACCGGTTGGCCACGATCAGGCGGTCCGGCGTCGTGGTCCAGCGCGGCGTCGGCGCCGCGTCGGAATAGCGGCCAGCGATGCTTTGCAGGGTGTCGCCGGTCTGAACGACGTATTCGAGGTCGTCGATATGCAGCGACAGCCCGGCTCCCAAGGCATGATCGACGTTGGGCTGGACGATATCGGCAATGGTCAAGGCGTTGCCGACGATTCCGTTCAGCTCATCCAGGATGGCACCGATGCTGCTCGTCGCGGTCAGCGGATAGGCATAGCTCTGCAGCGCGTCGGCCGCGGCCTGGAGCAGTTGGCGCGCGATCAGCGTGAACGTGTCGACGAACACCAGGGCCGCCATCGACTCTGCCGAGTTCGCATCGCTCTCCGCGGCAAGCCGGCGCGCTTCCTTGTTCTGGGCCTGGATGTCCGCAGCTACCTGCGCGAACAGCTTGCTGACCGCGGTCGCATAGCCGGGCGTTGCCGTGGTGTAGGTCTCGAACGCGATCGACGACGTCTGGCCGCCGGACACGCCGGGGACCTGCAGCTTCAATCCGTCGAACACCGGAAACAGCACCGAGCCGGCATCGAGCTTGGTCTTCAGCCCCGAGGATTGCGCCGTCGCCGGATTGAAGATGTCGAGCGTGAAGGCGTCGGCCAGGAACTGCAACAGACCCTTGATCGACAGGAACGGATCGGCCGTGTCGGCGAGGCGCGCGACATAGGCCTCGAGCTGGGTAAGCGTCACCGACGTGGCCAGCGTCTCGGCGAGCTCGGCCGCATCCCCGCTCTCGTTCCCCAGTGCATCAATGATCCAGGGGAAGTAGACCTCGGCCAGCACGTCGAAGGACGTCTTGGTGGCGGACGGCGCGCTGGCCGCGGCATCCGGCGCGTCCATCGCGAGCAGGAGCACGAATGCCCCTTGGTTCGAGGCTGCGTCGGTGGCTTTCTCCGGAGCAAGCACGGTGTACTGCGCGCCCGCCATCAGCGACAGCTTGGGCTTGTTGCCTTCGACGGCGGCAAGGCCCATGCGATGAGCGGCGGCCGGCGCGAGCCGCTTCGGTCGCGGCTTCAGGCTGCGCGCCAGCCGCATCGCCGCGTCCGGTCCGCGGGCATACGCCCGCTGCATCAGCAGCGCGTCGGCGCGTGCCCCCTGAACCTCCCATGGCGCCGTGCTGGTCTGTCCGATCACGAAGGTTGCAGACACCTGGGCCGAGAAGGACAGGCTGATCGAGATCGAGAACAGGCCGAGGTTGATCTTGACCTTCAGGCTGATCGTCACGCTGGCGCTGGCGACCACCGGAATCTCGCGATAGCTCTCATAGGTGAGCTGGATCGACAGCACGATCTTGACATTGACCGAGGCCGAGATGATCGCGAAATCGACGCTGCCGTAGAGCAGGCCGATGATACCGACGGTGCCCGACAGCTTGAAGTAATAATCGCTTTGCAGCGCACCGCTGCTGGCGCGCGACGCCAGCGTGCGCGTGGCGTTATAGGGATGCCACGGCGCCACGACGCCTTCAACGATGCCGAACACCGTGAGCGCGAAACCCGCCTTCAGCGGCCCCTTCTCGAAATTGTAGCCCAGGCCGAGCTGCAGCCCGATGCCGAACTCGATCACCGGATCGAAGGTGCCGAGATTGGTCTTCGGGATCCTTGTCGAGGTCGCGTTGGAGAGCTTGCCGATGTAGAAGCCGCCGGCGCCCAGCACCGGAACGCCGTAGACGATCACCGAGATCGAGAAGGAACGGCGGAAATCGAGATTGTAGGGGAAGCCGATGTCGATGAAGAAATCGCCGTTGGTATAGACCTTGATCCCGAGCTGCGGCAGCGTGATCGACACCGCGCCGAAATTGAGATTGCGGATGATGTCCGGGAAGGTGAAATCGATCTGGTAGACGCCGATGTCGTCGGTGATCTTCTTGTAGAGGATGTCGACGACGAGATTGGCGAGCCCGCCCATCTTCTCGCCGGCGAGTGCCAGCCGCAGACCATAGAGATTGGGGTCGTTGAACACCAGCATCGCATCGATCGACCAGGCGCCCGCCACCTTCATCAGGCCGAGATGCCCGGCAATGAGCCAGTTGTTGGACTGGTCGTAATAGGGCAGCCCCGGTGTCCCGCCGTCGTCCGCATTGGGATCGACCGGATTCATCTTGCCCGTCGTGCTGGGGACGGACTGCAGCGCGCAGATCACCTCCTTGGTGCTCTCGAAGCTGGAATGGCCGGTGATGCCGATGCGCTGCCCGAGCACCAGCAGGAACAGCTTGAACCATTCCTCGCCCCGGCCGGGCACCGAGGGCAGGTCCTTCACGTCCTGCCCCTTGGCCGGATCGAGCAGATTCTTGAACGCCGGATCGTCGGCGACGAGCGGGCTCGAGCCCTCGATAGCAAGCGTCACCTTGCCGTCGGTGTCGCGACGGAAGGTCAGCGCGGTGATGCTGATGAAGCCGAGGTTGATCGGGCTCGACAGCTCGTAAGTGGCCGACAGGCGTTGCGAGAAGCTCTCGCCGTTCTTGAGCGAGACGTTGACGCGTAGCGCATCGAGCGAGATCTGGTTGAGGAGATCCCACGGCGAGTCGAGGGTGAAGTACGGATTTCCGAGCGTGCGCACCAGCGCCTGGATTAGCGAGCCGATGCTCCAGCCCTTGAGGCTGAACGTGACCAGTTCCTTGTCGCTCTCCCAGGCGGCTCGGAAACCTTCCCACTCGACGAACAGGATGTTGTTCGAGCCCGCCTCGGTCGTCTTAAACTCATAGCCCATGGTGAGCTTGAGATTGATCGCCGAGTAGACCCAGGTGCCTTGCGCGAAGCCGGAGAACTGCTGCTGGGCCGGCTTGTTGCCGTCATAACTGACACCGAGCCGTGCCGGATCGATGCCGACGGTCTGATCGCCGAACGCGAATGTCCACTCGAAGCCGACGGTGATGTCGTAGCTCGTCTCCAGCTCGCCCTGCTCCGCCGGAATGGTCGCGGTGATCGCGAATTCGGAGATGGTGAGGTCGCCGGGCAGGAAGCTCGGGAAACCGTAGGCGCTGCCGGGCGAAAAGAACTGGTTGATGAGGTCCGAGACCTCGAGCGACTCCTCCAGCGAGGCGGCGAGATCCCACCGCTTCGGCGTTTCGAACCCGTCATAGGTCACGCTGACCTTGGTGTGCAACGGGCCGACATCGAGGAAGCCGCCGACGCTCGACTTCCATTGCGTCTGCGAGGCGGTTTGCAGCGCGCCTCCTCGCGAGGTCCGTAGCATCGGCAGCGGCGCCGCCCGCAGCAGCGTCGTCGCGTTGCCCCCGTCCGGCGTCTGCGTCGGAGTCTGCGCCGCGATCGAGACCGTCCCCTCTCGCACGGCAAGGATCGGCTGATCGTTGATCTTGAGCAGATTGAGGGTCAGGCTGAAGCCGGCATCGAACTGAAAGCTCTGCGCGCCGTAGTCGACCGCGACCGCGATGTCGCCGAGCTCGAAATCCCCGACATTCTCGACGTCGAGCACAACCGCGCCGCTGGACAGCGCCGTCAGGAAGTCGCTCAGCTTGGCGGTGCCCGCGAAGGACGCGTAGAACTGCTTGGCTGACGTGAACTGGACGGTGAACACGCCGTCGCCCTCGCCGTCCGGTCCCTTGAAGACGCTCGGTGCCAGCACGAACTCGGTGGTGAAATCATAGGTCTGCTGTCGCTTGGTGCCGTCGAACGGATACGCCATCGACCATTGCAGCGAGAAGCTGGTGATCTTGAAGTCGAGAACGCCGGTCGCCGGCAGGATCTGCCAGCTCGTGTCCTTTGAGCTGCCGATCTCGATCGAGACGGCCGTGATCGTCGGTGAGCTGCCGAGCGTGCCGGCGATCGAGAAGCCGTTGAGACCGACGAAGGCGAGGAACTGCTGCAGCACGTCGGGAGTCGCGGCGAGATAGCCGCCATTGCCGCCCATCACCTCGATCACCGTCGCCGGCGTCAGCGGATCGCCGCCTGTGACCACGGCGAGCGCCACCGAATAGTTGGCATCCGCGCCGGGCGTGATCTCGACGTCGAGCTGATAGGAACCGGTACCGCCGATGTCGAACTGCGAGGAGATCGCGAGCGTCGGCGCCTGGTCGCCCGCATCCGGATCGACGAGATCAGCCAGCACCAGGACGCCATCGACCTCGTCAGCGCCATCGGGCACAGGAATGGTCAGGGCCAGGCTCGGATCCTTGACCGTGAACTGCGACGCTAGCTTGAATGTGCCGTCCTGGATCGCCGCCCGCAATTGCCCCGGCGGGAACAGAACGGTCTCGCCGTTGAAGATGCCCATGTTGAGGGCGCCGCTCAGCAGCAGGTCGCCGGTCGGCGCGGTGAGCCCCGGAAACAGCAGCAGGAACGGCTTGGCGACGTCCGGCAGCGCGACCTTGGCGTCGAAATTCTGCACCGCGCCGCCGCTCACGGCACGCCCCGCGGAGTCACCGTACGGATAGCTGCCGGTCGCCGTCGAGAACACGAAGCTGACGTTCTTCAGCGTGCCGAACTGATTGAACGGGAAGCCGCCCATGAAGGCGAAGCTGCTGGTCCAGGTCCAGTTCGACGGCGTCGCCTCGGCCTGCACGATCAGTTGGTCGCCGTCCACCGTGAACACGAGCGTGGCCTTCGCGGCCAGCGGAGCGGTGGCGCCGATGAACGGGATCGTCGCCGACTGCACCGTGAACGCCGCCCCTTCCACGGGGCCGACGTCGGATTTTTCCACCGTGACCTTGAAATCGGCCGCGGTCTTGAGGAAGAAGGCCTGGCTCAGCCAGGTGTCGTAGTCGGCGGGGACCTTCACGGCGGGATCGGCGAGGCCCGCCGTCAGGAAGGCGGCATCGAGCGCGAACGCGGTCTCGCCGGCGGCGGCTTCGACAGCGGCGCGGAGATTGTCGATAGCGCTCATCAGCCGGCGCTCCCTTCAGATGTCGGCAAAGACGCCGAAATGATCGCTGGTGTTGCGGACGCGCCCGTAGTTGCTCCAGCCGGTCAGATTTCCGGCGCCGCCGATCCCGGGATAGTTCGCCGCCGTCGGCGCGCCCGGCCATCCCATCGGCGCCGCGGTGAACTGGTTGGCCAACGCGACCGTGCCGAGGGGAGGATTGTCCGGCGGCGCCATGACCCCGTTCATCGGCGTGCCGGTCACCGTGTTCATGATCGTGGTCTGATAGTTGTGCATGCCGTTGTGCGGCCAGACCAGGACGTTGTCGATCGAGTAGAACGGCGCGGCGACGAAGTTCGAGCCGACATAGCCGTAGCCGGGATAAAAGCTCTGTCCCGGCCCGCCGCCGTTGGACCAGAGGAATTTGGACGCCGCCGTCTTGTCCTTGCCGCGGATATGGGTGGAGAAATAGCCCTTGTACTGGTCCAGATTGACGGGAACGCCCACCGCCGTCGGACTGACGAGCAGCGTGTAGGCACCGGGTCCGCCGGTGAGCGGATTGTAGAGACCCGAGGCCGTTCCGTTGACGGCGAACAGATTGACGTTGAAGTCGCCGCCGATCACCCGCGTCTCGTTCACACCCAGGGCGCCGACGACGTCGTTGATCGTCGACATCGTGGTGATGTAGTTCGCCGCCGCGGGGTTGTTCGGCGGCGAATGGATGCCGAAGATGGTGAGGTCGCGCTGGACGTTGCCGAGATTGTCGGCCTCAGTGAACGTCGCCATGAACGGCTCGCGCAACCCGGCGAAGGCAACGGGCGCGCCGAGCGTGGTGGTGAAGGCGATGCGCGCGGCCACGACGTCCTCGTTGAGCCCGCCATTGTGCTGAGCGGCCGCAGGAATCTGCCGCACGCCACCAAGCCCCGGGGGGACCAGCATTCCGTTGACGTTGACGGCACCGAGAGGCACCAGCATGCCGTTGTACGGCGTGGCGACGCCGCCGCCCGGCGGCACCGACATGCCGCCATGCCCGCCGGTCCAGATGTTGGGCCCGGTGAAGTAGCGGTTGAGGGTGCCCGCAGTGTTGGTGCGGCGATAGAGAATACCGACCGTTTCGGCGCGCCCGCCCACCCCGGTGTAGAGCGGCGGCACGGCGTTCCATCCGCCCGCCACCATGGTGGCGGGGTTGTTGAGCCCGAACTGCACCATGGCGAGCGCATTGATGCCGCCGGTCTGGCTCGCCAGCGCGTTGGGCGCATTGTCGCCGGAGCTCACCTCGATGATGACGATGATGTCCGGCTGGGTGGCCGTCAGCACGGCATTGATCACCGCGCGGCGCTGGATCGCGCTCTGCATGTCGTTGAGGCCGCCATGCCCGCGCTGCCGCTTGATCGAGGCCGAAAAGATCTTGTTGATCGAGAAGTTCTCGATGTTCCAGAACAGGATCCGCGTCATGTTGACGGCTCCTGCAGCTCGGGCTTGTTTGCGGCGAATGCGAGCGACTGCTCGCAGCCCGGATTGTCGTCGGCGACGTAGGCGGCATACCAGCCGAGGCTGCCGGTGTTGTCGGGATCGCCGAACAGGAAGAACTGGATGTTGGCGGACGGCGGCAACTTGGCGATGCCGAAGATCTTGATCGCGATATCGTCGATCCGCAGGCAGTAGAACCACTTCGGCCCGTCTTCCGGCAGCTTGCGTCCCGATGCGGTCGGCACCGGCTGGCGCAGGATCGAGATCGCGCCGACCGCAACCTTGATGACGCCCTGGATGCTGAACAGGCTGGCGCCGGGCGCCGCGCCCGGCAGGCTCATGCCGATGAAGACCGCATGCTGCGCGTCCGAGCCGGTGGTGACCGGCGACCATGCCGCAAGCAGTTGCGACTGGAAGCCGACGCCGGAGGCGAGTGCTCCCGGGCCGCCCAGCGTGATGTCGTAGACGACGCCGAACCAGGGTCCCTCCAGCTCGGTCAGGTTGAGCTGCGAGGTCACCGGCAGGAAGCCGAGATCCGACGGCTTCTGATCGCCGGTCGCGTTGACGAAGCTCTTGAGCTGCAGTGCGAAGCCGCGGAACAGGCTGGTGTCGCGCATCCTCGAGCCGTTGAGATTCCAGGCCAGGTTGCCGGTCGCGACCTGGAACCGCTTGGCTCCGGGCGTCGCCTGCGGATAGGTCATGCCGATCACGAGGCCGGAGAAGGCAAGCCCGACGCCGAGCGCTTCCTCCGGCGTGTCCGGCGGGCTGCCGAACGAAAGCAGGTCGAGCGTCTCTCCGATGGTGCTCTCAAGCGCCGTGAAATCGAACTGTCCCCAGACCAGGAAGTTGCTGGCCACCGTGGCGCCCTGGTCCTGGGTGCCAATCGTGTTGAACTGCACGCGGTCGAAGGCAACGGCCGGTAGCACGTTCGACGGGCTGGTCAGCACGTTGGTCGTGTTCTGCTCGAAGACATAGGCGCCGCGGCCGCCCTGGTCGACATAGCTGCCCTTGAGCACGATTCCCGTGAAGGGCTGCGGCGTGCGGCGCGAGTACAGCCGCGAGACCGGCGCGCCGAACAGCGCCGCGACCGACAGCTGGACGTGGCTGTCGAACCGCGTCAGCCTGGCGTTCTCGAACAACGACTGCAACTGCAGCACGGTGAAGTCGAACTCACCGCTCATCTGCACCGCCACCGGCACGTCAGGCGCAACGCCGTTGGAGATGTTCATTGCATAGCGCGGATCTTCGTAGTCGATCAGGCCGAACAGGCTCGAATTGCCCGGGGGCATCGTGATCCGGCCGCTCCGGCCATCGACCGTGACGCGGCTGACGGTGAAGCCGAAATGATGGGCGTTGAAGCGGGTGAAGTCGATGCCGGCGGCAAGCCCCGCAATCTCCGGCGGCATGTCGCGCTGGCCGAGATCGGCCGCGAGCACGATGACGCCGGTCCAGTTCGGATCCTGCGCGATGCGCGCGAAATTCTCGTAGAATGGGCCGGACGCTCCCTTCGAACGCACGACGGCTTCCGCGATGTAGTCCTGCAGCCATTGCGACAGGCCGGTGTAGGACAGCGCGGCGGTGACCGGCGGCGTGCCGGGCAACAGCGAGAACTGCTCCGCCGACGTCCAGCGATTGGCATTCGTGACCCGCTCCAACAACGAACCGGAGCAGAACTTCATGATGACAACGTTGCGGTAGGCGGTCGCCGACGCGCCGGCGCCGACCGCCGCGGTCATGGTCCAGCCCGCGATGTTGACGGTGTTGGCGAACTGCGCGCCGGTGCCGAACGGCTCCGGATTGACGGCGACGAGAAAGAGCTGGTTGGTCTGCAAGGCGTCCTGCATCGCCTGGGTCGGAGCAGATAGCGCGAATGGCAGGGTGTTGCCGTCGCGGTCGATCGACTGCGCCATGCTGACCTTCAGATAGGCACCCGTCGTCGGATCGCCCGCGATGATGAAGCCCTGCGGCGTCGTCCCATCGGTGCTCGGGCCGTCCGGCAGCGTGCCGCGCAGCGCGTGAGCCCGCGCCGCCTGCACGCGCGCCGACCACGTCTTGCTGCCATAGCTCGAGATCAGCGACTTACGGGTCGCGGCCACGATCTGGCTTTCGAACTGGACGAGCGTAGCGCCATCGAGGCCGCTGCTCGCAGCAGCTCCATAAGGCACCAGCGGAAACGTCTTGTCGCTGCCCTGGGCAAGCGGCATGAATGGCGGCGCCGATTGCAGGATCGCGACGTCCTCGGCGCCGGCGCCGGCCTCAGCCGCAGCGTAGATCGCGCTGCCTTCGGGCTCTGCGAGATAGTCGACGGCGCCGCCTCCGGAGACGATGGTCACCCAGGAGGTCTGATGCTCGTCCGTCAGGCGCGCCGCGACGGCACCGCTCGTGGGACGGTTGAGGTCCGCCGTCTCGAATGGAAACACCGGCGCGTAGCCCGGCTTCGAGGGAATGCCGTTGAGACGATCGTTCTGGGCTGCAGGCAGGCTGACGTCGTACGCCTTGAAGCTCAGCGCTTCCGATCCGAACAGTCCGCCCATCAGCTTCGCCAGCTGCCCCGCCGAGCTGCCATCGGCGCCGAGCGCGTAGTGGCCGGCCAGGCTCAGATAGGTCGTGCCTGTCTCGACCGCGGCCGTCTTGGCGGCGCTGGTCGCAAAGGCGAAGCCCCCTGCCCCGAGCGCCGGCGCCGTATCCGCGCTGCCAGCCCCGAGCGGCGTCAGTTGCACGACACGCCCGCCGGTCGTGCGGAATTCGCTGGTCAGCGCCGGCGCCCCCTTGATGGCGAAACCCGAACGCAGATAGCCCTGCTCGAGCTGCTCTCGGCCGATCGCGCGGTTGGCCGGATCGCCGAGGTCGAAGGCGCCTGCGATCGAAAGCTGCGACGGCAACGCCGCCACCGTCATGGCGGCATATTGCGCAGCTTGCGGCGACGTCGTCGCGTTGTTGTTGATGACGTAGCGGACGCCCTGCTCCAAGCCCTGGCTGACGAACGCCTGCTTCGAATCGAGCAGCCCATCAAAGGTGACGCAACCGGTGTTGGCACCGCCGAACGGCACGTAGGCGTAGATGCGATTGTTGGAGGTCCGCGCAAGCCGAATGCCGAGCGGGTTGTCGCCCTTGCCCGAGAAGCCGACGAACGGAGGCGAGCTCAGCGCCGAGCCCGACAGGCGCAGCGCCCCACCATCGATCTCGATCCGGGTCTGATCGAGAATGTAGAATTTGGCGTTGCGGGCGAACCAGAGGTTCAGGTTGCCCGAGACCTGGTAGACCGGCGGCAGGTTGATGAAGGAGATGCCGTAACTCTCGAAGTCGCCAAACCTGACCGGATTGGCCGAGGCCAGCCAGACGACGGCGCGGTTGCGCGTCGCCTTGCTGATATAGGTCCGCACACGCTCGGCGAACCCGCCGGGATCACGATCAAGATCGGCGGGCCGCTGCGTCGCGAAAATATAGCTGCCACCGTACTTCTTCAGCGAGTCATCGTAGTTGATGAACGGTGGCAGCGACGAGCCCGTGCCGAGAAGGTAGCCGGCCCAGCCAACCGAGCCGGCAACCCTGGTCTCGTAAATCGCAGAGGAGTCGACCTGCTCGAACTGCGCTGACGCGGACGCGTCCATGCTCGTATCACCCGATCGGGAAAATGCCGAGCAAGGTGCCCGCCAGTGAATAGAGAGCGCGATCGTCGATGATATCGCCCTTGATGATGGTCACCGTATATTGCGCCGAGCCCAGCGCAGCATATTGCACCGTGATGCCCGCCTTCCACGTCGTCGCGCCGATCGTGATATCCGCGGCGAGAACCGCGGTGATCTGGGACTGCGAGACGATCGGCGTCCAGACCGGGATGCGGCCCTGGTACTGGAACGAAACGTAGGTCGTGTTGTTGGTGTCGCCGCTTGGCGTCGTCACCACGTTGCTGTTCGGACTGGTCGGCGTATTCACCGTCGGCAGCGCCGTGAAGGCGGCGCGCGGATACTCTTCGGTCCGCGTAGTCGCGGGCGGCGCTGCCTTGACATCCAAACCGATCGGGAAGATGCCGAGCGTCACGCCCTGGAGCAGGTAGAGCCCACGGTCGTCCACGATCTCGCCCGAGATGATGGTCACGGTGTACTGGGTCGATCCCAGCGCCGCATACTGGATCGTAATGCCTTTGCGCCAAGTCGTTGCGCCGATCGTGATGTCAGTCGCCAAAACGACCTGAGGTTGCGCCTGCGAGACAACCGGCGTCCAGACCGGAATGCGCCCCTGATACTCGAACACGAGCTGCGTCGTGTTGTTTTGATCGCCCGTCGGCGTCGCGACGACCTCGGTGTTGGGGCTTGTGGGGGTGGTGACAACGGCGGGAGCCGAAAAACGAAGGCCTTCATGATGAGCCATGGCTATCTCCTTTTCTAAAACACAGATTGAAACCCGCAGTACGCAACCGCCGGCGCGGCTGAAACGAATGGAAAATCAACTAAGCTACCAATGATTGAAATCTATCAGAGGTTGTGGCGTGTAACAGGGTTCGCCGCGGTGGTCAATCGGGCCAGATCACAGTCTTCCCCCCACGCCCGGTCACATTCTGGTGTTTACATTTCAGGCGAAGCCGGGCGCCGCTCAGCGGCTGACTTGTTTCCGGAGCATCTGCATTGCACGCTTCATCGCTGCGGACCGGATGAACGAGCCGAGCACGAATCCGGTAAAGCTGCTCTCCTTTCCGGAATCGACAATCTCCCCGCTCATCGTGACCGTGTAGTAGCGACCCATCGGGTGCATGGTCACGGTCAGTCCCTTGCGCAGGACGATGCCTGCAATGGCAATGTCCTCGGTCAGCTCGACCTCCACTTCGCCAATCGACACCAGCGCTCTCCAGCACGGGATCGTACCGTTGAAAAAGAAGGTCACCCAGGTGCTGTCATTCGTGTCGAACGTTGCAGCCACCTGCGCATTGCAATTCGTCGTCAGCTGGGTGTTGACGGTTTGATCGGTGAGCTGAGATGGCGCAGCGAGCAAGGCGACTCCCGTTCTCTTCAGGCGCTCAGCGTCGTGCAAAACGACCCGCTAGAGGGTAACAAATAACTAGCTGTGGTCGGTTTGCGAGTCCATTTGCAATCCGGCCCCTGCACCAGTCCGGACGGGGGCTCTGCATCTCACGCAGGGGCGACCATGCCCCTGGCCGTCACGTCCCGCGGATCGAGGAGTCCAGGCGGCTTTTCGCAACCGGCCCGATCCGCTGCAAGAGCTGCTCTTCCCAGGTTTCCTCAAACTCTAGCAGCCCTGTTGCCCGCTCCTTCCCCCCCGCCGATCGCATGCCGCGCGCCGGGAAACGCCTCGACCGGTGGTCGGACGCTGCTGACGGCAAAGTTGATTTTTCCATATTTTTCAATCCGTTGTCGTGACTGCAACGTGAGATGCCGCCGCGGCGGACGTCGCAAGCGGCAGACGCCGGAATGATCAGGCGCAGAATCATCTCCGGCCTGGACGCCTGATCGTCGCTCGGCGGGCGGCAATCCCGTCTCCGGCGGCGTGCGTCGGGTTGCCTCCAGGCCCTGCTGTTTCTACAACAGCCGGAGCGCCTCCCAAGCATCAGGACCATCCCCAAAAGTGAACGAGCAACGCTTCATCGGCTCGCTGACCGGCTTGCGCTTCGTCGCGGCCGCAACGGTCGCCATCGGCCATGGCGCCCCGTCGTTGGCGCAAGGCCCGCTGCCGGAGCTCATCGCACAAATCAGCAGCATCGGAATGACGATGTTCTTCGTGCTGAGCGGATTCGTCCTGTGGCTCAACTACGCCGAGCGCTTCCAGTCGCAACCGCTCGGAAGCGCTCTTCGCGAATTTGCCATCGCGCGCTTCGCCCGGCTCTACCCCATGTACGCCGTGATTGCGCTCGCAGTCGTCGCATACATCGTGATTGCGCGAGGTCTTTCGGCCCCGTCGCTCGGCTTCATCCTCACGATGACGCAAGCCTGGTTTCCCGTGCAGAACGGCACCATGCTGGTCGCAGTCGTGCCATCGCTGCAGCACCTCTGGTCCATCAGCGTGGAGCTGTTCTTCTACCTGCTGTTTCCATTCGTCTGCCTGCTGTTTGCAGCCGTCGTCCGGCTGCAAACGATCATCTGGATCGCGCTGGTGAACATCGTGACGTTCGCGCTGACGATCGCGGCCGCCTTCACCTTCGGGGATGCGTTGCTGCGGGCCGTCGCGCCGAGCCTGACGCAAAACGGGATGCAGTGGCTCACCTACTACTCTCCCTATCTTCACATCGCTCAGTTCCTGGCCGGCTGCCTTGCCGCCATGATCTACAGGAACCGCGCCGATGCCAGCGTCGGTGACGGGGAGCGGCGCTGCGTGAGGCTCCTGTTCTGGCTTTCGCTGGTGAGCCTCATCTGTGCGCCTGTGCTGCTGTTTCTGCAGCCTCGTCTGCCCGGCTGGTCATTCGCGATCGAACTTGCCGTACGTCTCATCGAGATCTCGGGATTTTCGATCGTCTTCGTCGCCGCCAGTCGATACGGCCATGCCCCCTGGCTGTCGTCCAGAGCCCTGATCATTGGTGGCGAATGCAGCTATTCGATCTATCTGCTGCATCCCTTTCTCATTCGGCTTGCGATGATCGGAAAGTCAGATGCTCCTGGCGCTCTTGAGCTCGCACTGCGGCTCGGTCTGTTCGTTGCGATTGCGACGGCGATGGCCTGGATCACCTACATGCTCATCGAGGCACCGTCGCGGGCATGGTTACGGAGAGCCTTCCGCACCAGCGCACCACGCGACGTGATCCATGCGAGGCCGGTCTGAGCGCCGGAGCTTCGTCTTGCTCCTGATACAAGGCACGGCTCGCGACAGCCGGCGGTCCGACCCACGTTCTCGCGCCGGTGATCAGCCCTCGTATATTCACCTGCTGACACAGGCCTTCGCCTGTCTGCTCCATTTGAACGCGGTTCCGCACGGCGGTCTTGGCCGAGCGCCCGCGGGGCATTCGTTCCACACCGGCGCTCCCACCTCCCAGCCATTCACGACGCAGCCGCCATTCGGCGCGACGTGGCACCCTGGGCCGCAGGACTCATTGGCGTCCATCCGGCCGGCCCCTGCCGCAAGGCCGGTCAGTAGCACGACCGAGAACATCAGCCTCATCGCTTCGCTCCGTTGCCTCTGAGACGACGAGCCCATGCGACTGCGCCCCAGCTGAAACCATGAACGTGCCAAACCGTTCCTCAGTTTGTCGCAGCCTGCTCGAGCTGCTTTCGTCGGAGATCGTCGCCGCCAGCCTGTGACGAAACACCGCGCCGCCACCACACTCCAGCCCCACTACGCGCACGACTGCGCCATATCCGTGCACGGGAATGGGAAACCATCGTAGCGAGAAGGTTTTCACCATGTTGGGCGATGATTGCGCAGCCTGGGCGAGCCGGAAGCGGAAAAGTCACCTCTCCACGCCAGTTTGATCGTGGTGAGGCGCTGGGGCGCGCGCTTAGAAGCGGGACGAGCCAAACAACATCAAGAACCGGCGGCACGAACTGCCGGCCAGCCTTGGATCGTCCGGATGTATGCCGGACGGGCCCGTGGCGAATGCAGGGAGCGACAGATCGACATCATGACACGAAAGCTTTCAGTCCGCGAAGTCATTGCCAGATCTTATCCCAGTTGGGACTATGCCATGGCGGATCGGTTGATCGCATGGCTCGATCATTGTGGTTACGAGATCGTGGAGAAGAAGCCGGAGCGCACCGCGGCTCTCGTGACCGATGACGCGCGGCCACACGTGATCGGCGCTTGATGAATTGAGCGCCTTTCGCCGGGGCGCGGTGAACGATCAGCGCTCCTTGAGCGGCAGCGCTCGGGCGCCGCAGGAACTGTGCATCCCGTCCTGGGGTTCAGGATGACAAGACCAACGCTCGACGTTTCATCGAGCACCATGAGATCAGGGAAGGATCACCAATGTCTCGCAAGCTCACGCCACGCCAGGTCATCGCACGCTCCTACCCGACCTGGGATTACGCCATGGCCGATCGCCTGATCGCCTGGCTGGACGATTGCGGCTACGAGATCGTCGAAAAAGGAGCTGCGCATGTGGGCGCAAGCCTCGTGCCTGCGGCGCCGGAATCGACACCGTCGCATGAAAGCACACATTGATCCCGTCGCGATCACCGAGACCGCGAACGGGGTCTCCGGACACTCATTGGCATGAGACAGCCTGGCTCAGGCAAGCAGTTGCTTCTCGATTTCGTAGACCGGAAGCTTGACCAGATCCTTGTGGACCTCGCCATGCAGCGCCTTTCGTACCGCGTCGGAATAGTCGGCGCGGATGATCCCGAGCGCGCGCGGCGACGCCACCATCGTGACGGCTTTGGTTTCGCCTGAAATGACAGCATGATGCAGGCGATCGGCAAGCTGCTTGAGAAAGATACGCTCAGCCTGATCATGCCAATCCGTCTGATCCACTGAACTCCGAGCATTGCCAAATGACGGCTGCACCGAGCCGGGAGCGTCAGTGCCCTGAGCGCTCGTGCGGTCGTTCTCCTGTTCACGGACCTCTTTGGTGTGCAGGTTCGGAAACATGCTGTCACCGACGTTCTCGAGGATCAGCGCCTTGCGCCCGTCGCACACTACGATCCAATCACCGGTTCCGACCTTCATCTTGTCCATGAGATTACTCCATCATCCGAATTACAGCGAAGAATGTGCCGGCGAGCTCATCGGGAGAAGCCGCCGCAGCTATATGCCTTCTTCGAAATCTTCCAAGGAAAGGCCGAACTCCGAGAGAGCCTCCTCCAGATAGTCGCCGAGCATCGGCGTTTCGATCAGATACGTCGCCGTGCGATTGTTGTGCGCCTGAGCGGCCTGCGCACGAAGCTCATCCCAATTGTCCAGCGAGCCGTCACCCCGGCCCAGCCACATCAGCGTGACCAGATCGATCTGTTCGTCGACATTGAGGCCCCTGATGAAGCTGACGAGCTCCGACCGGTCCGTTTTCAGGCCTCGCCCACCGGTACCGGGCGCCGTGTCGTCATCTGCCAAATCTGCCAGCAATTCGGGTTCGGCCGCTTCCATTTCGTGCTGGTGGATCTTGGTCACGACGAAGGCGACCTTCTCCGGCGAGATCGAGAGGGTGGGCGTGGTAGTCGTCATTCAGCGTCTCCTGGGTCCCCGGGCAAACGCCCCCAGGTCCCGTGCAGAGACGCTAGGCGTTCCGGAAGGAGCGCACTTTGCGCAAGATCAAGGCAGCGTAGCGGCGTGAAAACCAGCGCAGCACCCCGCGCGAGCCCCGGAGCGCGATTGCAGCGGGACCGCTTGGATCGACCAGGGACCGCGGGCGATCGATACTACCAAGTCCAATCGAGAGAGCCGACATGCGGCTGCTGCGCGACCAGAATCATCGGTCTGCCCGGATGAGCTTTTGCGGTCCTTCGCTTTTTCGCCTCTGCAGCCGGCTTGCCTGTGTCGGCAATCCGCGTCGCGCGAGGCTTCTCGGCGGACTTCACGGCCGCAACCTGCGGGTTGGTCTCGACGGCGCTCATCTGCGCGAAGGCGTCGCGGGCACTGGGCTTGGCCACTTCTGCCGCAGGCTGCTCCGCCTTCGCGAGCTTCACCGGAGCCGGCGTGGCGATCGAGGTGTCCATCACGATCCGCTCCGGCCACTTTCTGGTGGACTGAATGCGCACCGGGGGAAGGTCCGACGCAGACGACAGGCTTGCAGGCAATGGTACGCTGGGAAGCACGGCATCCGCCAGGACCAGCAGCGCCAGCAGAGTTCCACCGACGAAAAGAAAGTAACGCAGAATGGGCATAATTTACCGCTCCGTCGGCACTTGCGCCGACATCCACCTAACGGAGGATCATGACAGTATGTTCCCGCGTCGAACGCTCGGGTTCAAAAACCGTGGGAGACTAGCGCGACATAATTAGATTTTCGTCGCTGCAACCAGCGCGCATTTGGCCGCGCTGACGTTAACGTTGACGAATCCGACATGGACCGCCGCGAAGGTCTTCCGGCTGCGCGGCCCGACTTGGCCGGGCACGATCCGTCGGCGGTCGCTGACATGGCTACCGTCCCGCCGGCTGAAGGCGCAGCTGATTTCGACGTCCTTGATTGCGAAACTGTTGGCATTCCGTACCGTGAAGGTCACCAGCGCCCTCGACCCAAGACCGCCGCGCCGCCAGGACTGGGAACTGATCCGCAGGCTGGACAGAGCGGCCGGGTCGAGCGCAGGGGATGAAGCAGGCGGTATCGTCGGCGACAGGCTGGCATTGGCGTCCATGACGGTCCGGCCGGAGCCGACCACCGGGGACGAATCGGGGTGCGCGCTGGACTTGGCCGCCGGGCTGGGCACCACAAATGAGAGCCCACGCGACGTCTCCGTCCCGTCTTCATCCCCTTCATAGCCGCTGCTCGGGGAGGCCGATCCGACCCGCGTGAGGCTGGAGTCGGCCACCTCCTCCTCTTCGACCGACATGATCAGCCACCCGACGACGCTGAACATGATCAGCGCGAGGATCGCCACCCCCGACACCGCGGCTCCCAAAGGGATGGACGCTCCGTCGCTTCGGCGCATGGCCAGCGACGCCGTGGCATCGGGCTTGCGCCCCAGCAAACGAGAGAGACCCGCGCTCATGTCTGCACCATCGGCTGCCCGGCGGGGGCATCTGGAAGCTTCAATCGGCAAACATCGATAGGGTTGCATGCAAAGCCGACAATTGGAGGGCAGGCCCGGATACCGGTCGGTATGCCGGGCTGGCGCGGCCGGTGACGGGCCGGTAAACATCCGACCCGTTGCCGGCACCTCGAGAAACGCCGCCGCGCCGCAGCCGGTTCACCCTTTCGAAAGATCTCGACGATGTTGAATGTCACGTGGGACCACATCCATCTGCGCAGTCCGGACCCGGAAGCCACCGCTAATTGGCTTCACGACATTCTCGGCGGCGAGATCATCCGCAATCCCGGCCGCATCGACGTCAGGCTCGGCGGCGCCAGCGTGTTCATCGCCAAGGTCGAGCCGAACGACGGCGTCAACGCGCCGCCTGTGACGCCGCACCAGGGCCTCGATCATTTCGGCCTCACCGTGAAGGACATTGACGCCGCGGCCGCCGAGCTCAAGGCCAAGGGCATCACCTTCACGACCGAGCCGACCACGATCCGCCCCGGTGTTCGCATCTGCTTCATCCGCGGGCCGGAGGGCATTTCCATCGAGCTGCTGGAGCGCGACAAGAAATACACCTGAGCGCCGCCCCGTCCGGCTACGACATGCTACCCGGCATGAAGCAGCGGATCTGGAGGCCCTGATAGCCGCGCATCGGCCACACCATCGTGCGGCCGACCCGGTTGGGCTCCGTGATGACAGCGTCGTCGGGAACGTCGAGCCATTCACCCTCGATGCGGACGCGGTAGTGACCGCCCCTGCTCTCCCAGTCGACATCGCTGACGGCGCTGCCATCGGCGTCCGAACAGCACGGGCCCTTGCCGCTGCGCAGGCCGTCGAACCATGCCTTCATCTCCGGCGACGAGTTCGCGTACTGGCCGCGATCGCGCGCCAGTGACGGTGGCGCGGCGAGTGCGATCAGCAGCGCCGCACTGCCGACCTGGACAGGTGGCTTCCATCGCGCGGCCGCCTGCGGCCTCGAGACCGTCCTGCTGATGTCGGAGCGATCAGCTCGATGCGGCTCACGGCCGCGGCAAACAATCCATCTGCTCATTTCCATCTGGTCCATCTGGCTCCTGCACCACCCCAGGGTGCACGGATAGAAATGCATCAACCGGGCCAGATTTCGTTTCGATCTCGGCTTCGTGAGAGTCAATCCGGGGTTTTACGCAGACCGCCCTATTCGGCCGCCTGCTCCAGCGGCGCGACCCGCGGCAGAATGATCTGGACGCGCGTGCCGGCGCCCGGCTCGGAGTCGAGATCGAGCCGGCCGCCGAGCCGGCTGGTCACGATGCTGTAGACGATGTGCAGGCCGAGCCCGGTGCCGCCCTGGTCGCGGCGCGTCGTGAAAAAAGGATCGAAGGCGCGGCGGCGAACGTCGAGCGACATGCCGCAGCCATTGTCGGAAAAGATGATCTCGACATTGTCGCGGCCGGACTCACGCGCCCTGATTTCGATCACGCCGCTCCTGCCGTCCGGAAACGCGTGCGCGACCGCATTGAGGAACAGATTGGTCAGGACCTGCCCGTACGGCCCGGGGTAGCTATTCATCACCAGGTCGGGCTGGCAATCCACATTCACCGTCAGGTTCTGTCTGCGCACGCCCGGGCGAAGACTCATCACCACCTGCTCGGTGAGATCGGCGAGATCGAAGCTGCGTTGATCGGAGTAGTTGCGGTCCGCCGCCACCTGCTTGAACGACTGGATCAGCTCGGCCGCGCGATTGAGATTGGCGACGAGCTGTCCCGCGGCGCTGCGGCTCATCTCGATGAACTCAGTGAGACTCGACCGCCGCAGCTCGCCCCGCGTGACCGCCTCGCTGAAGCGCTCGGTCTTGCGCTCGAGCGCGGAAGCGACCGTCAGGCTGATGCCGACGGGGTTGTTGACCTCGTGAGCAACACCGGCGACCATGCGCCCGAGCGCCGCGAGCTTCTCGGCTTCGATCAGCGAGGCCTGGGTCTCGCGCAGGTTCCGGAGCGCGGTCTCGGCGGCCTCCTTGGCCTTGCGCATCTCCAGTTCGCTCTTCTTGCGCTCGCCGATGTCGAGCGCCACCGTGACGATCTTGTCGACCTCGCCGTCGGCATCGAGAAGCGGTAGCTTGTTGACCAGCCATTGCCGCATGACGTTGCATGAATCGAGGTATTCCTCCTCGTAGAACCCGAGGCCCGCCTTCGTCGCCAGCACGCGCTTGTCGTTCGAGTCGGTCTTGTTCGCGCCGTAGCGCGACATCAGCTCGCCCGTGGTACGACCGAGCGCATCCTCGGGCTCGACGTTGAAGATGCCGGCCATATAGCGGTTCATCAGGACATAGCGCAGCTCGCGATCCTTGACGTTGATCACCGCCGGCACCGTGTCGATGACCTGCTGCAGCAATCGCCGGCCTTCCGCGATCGCATCCTCGGCGCGCTTCTGATCCGTGATGTCGCGGACAACGCCTTCGTAGCGAACCACCTCGCCGCTCTCGTCCCGCACCACCGTGGCGCTGTCGGAAAGCCAGCGGACCTCACCGGTGCGCCGCCGCACCTGGTATTCGAACTCGCGCACCATGCCGTCGCGCCGCATCAGCCGCTGATAGCGTTCGCGCGCCAGGGGATGGACATAGATCGTATCCGCGATGTCGTTGACGCTCTGGATCAGCTCGCTCGCGGATTCGTAGCCCATGATGCGCGCGAGCGCCGGATTGGCATTGAGCACAAGACCGCTTGGTGTGGTCACATAGATGCCGTCGATCGAGGCTTCGAACAGCTTGCGATAGCTCTCCTCGGCCAGCCGCTGCTCGGCCAGCGCGCGGACCGCCGCCTCGCGCGCCGCGTCGGCGTCCTGCAAAGTCTGCCGGAAGACCTCGGCCGCCCGCGCGATGTCGCCGATCTCGTTCTGAACGTCGGTCTGGGGGATCGACGCCGCCTTTTCGCCTGCCGCCAGCGCCCTGATCGAGCGTGCGATCGAGGCCAGCGGCCGCACGGTGCGCCGGACCACGAAAGACGCAGCGAAGATGCCGATCAGAACGCCCGCCGTGCCGAAGATGATGCTCTGCCATTTCGTCTCCGCCAGGGTACGGGCGAAGTCGCGCGACAGCACCTTGCCCTGGCTCGCGCTCAAGGCGCGCAGCAACTCGGTGACCCGGCCGATCAGCCGCCCCTCGATGCCCAGCACCTCCTTGTCGAGGCGCGCGATCTCGTCCTCCGTGCCGGCAATGGCGATGATCGCCTCGGCATAGCGGTCGGCGGCCGCGCGAAGCGCGCTGTCCTCGATCGGCATTGCGCGCATGCTGCGGGCGGCCTGCTCGGCGCCGGCCGGGTCGCGCGCCAGCAGCGCCGCGCCGACCTGGTTCTGCACCTGGAACAGCGCCCGCGCCGTGCCGCGATCGGTCAAGCCGGCGATGGCGTCCTCGAAGCTCTCGCGCGCCGCCGGCAAACCCGACAGCAGCTCGGCACGCCGGGCGATCAGCGCGCTGATCCGGTCGATGCCCTCGCGGTAGTTGGCGAGCCGCTGGGCGACGCCATCGATGGTCGCCTGCTGCTCCGGCGCGAGCTGCAGGCGCGTCTTCTTCAGGAGCGCGCTGAGCTCGGTCGCTGCCTCCATGGCACGGTCGGAGCGCGAACCGGGATCGGTGACGAAATCACGCGCCGCGAGCCGCAGCTCGTTCATGCGCTGGTCGATTTCCTCGGCGAGATCGCCGACACCCTGCAGCCGCTGCAACTCGGCAAAGGTCGAATCGATGTGGCGGATGGCGATGACGCTCGCCATGCTGGTCGCGGTGATGACGGCCAGCAGCAGCAAAAAGCTGCCAAAGATCATCCGCCCGATCGTCATCGATCGGAGGCTGCTGCAGGCCGTGTCGAGGTCCGGTAATCTACTCATGGGATCCGATGGTCGGAACCGCATTATATACGAGCCGCCGCGCGGCTGAATGAACATATAGAGAACAACTCTCGTCCGCGCATCATCCGCCGGACGAAAAATAGCCTGTGCGGTTAACCGGCCGCACCGAACTCGAATACCTCCCCATCATAGCCGGCCTCGCGGGGGATGCGCAGCTGGCGACCGCCCTCGGCGGTCCTGGTCATCACCGGCATGACGGTGACGATCTCCATGTCGCGCGCCGCCGCCAACGCCCCCGCCACCGCCGGCTGTTTGCCCAGACGGATCAGGTTGCGGGTCGTCGGAAACGGCAGCTTGAACCGGCCGTCCTCGCCGCCGGCCAGCGCCTCGCGCGGCGAGACCCAGACGGAGTCGGTCGATTCCCGGCCGTCATGGGCGCCGAGTTGGTCCGGCGGCGCGGCCGCCAGGAAGAACCAGGTGTCGAAGCGCTTCGGCATGCCCTCGGGCGTGATCCAATGCGCGTAGGGAACCAGCGCGTCGAGCGCCAGCACCAGGCCGTGCGCCTCGATGACCTCGAGGAAGCTGGCCTTGCCTTCGCACAGCGCCAGGCGATGTGCAGCCTCGATCTCGCGGGCGGCAGCGGCCTCGATCAGCGCGTCCGCGCCGCGCGCTCGCGCCAGCAGGATGCCGCTCTCCTCGAACGTCTCGCGCACGCCGGCGATGCGGAAGCCGAGCGCCTCGGCGTCCAGACCATCGTCGCCGGCATAGAGCTCCGGCCTGCCCGCGACCTCCTGATCGCCATTGTCGACGCTGCCGCCTGGAAACACCAGGGCGCCCGAGTTGAACTCGATCTGATGGTGGCGCACCATCATGAATACCTCGATCTCACGTGCGGCTGCGCTATCGCGCAGCAGCAGCACGGTCGAGGCGGGACGGACGGCGGCAGCGTCAGCCATGGTCACTCCGCGGCGGTGGCTCGGGGTTGCAGATTGGCGCGGGCGTCGGTGCGGGCGACACGCGACAGCAGATAGTCGACCTCGGCCTTGGCGGCCGCCGTGATCGCCGAGGCCGGCTTGCGCTGCGCGCTGGAGGCGATTGCGCCGCGCTTCTGCAGCACGTATTTGCGCACGGCAAGGCCGGCGCCGGGCTGCTGCTCGTAGCGGACCAGCGGCAGATGCGCGTCGAACAGGTCGTGCGCGGCATCGCGCTTGCCAGCCTGCGACAGCTTGACGACGTCGACCAGCATTTCCGGGAAGGCGTAGCCGGTCATCGCGCCGTCGGCGCCGCGCTCCATCTCGAAGTCCAGGAACAGGCCGCCATTGCCGCACAGGATCGACAGCGGCCGCAGCGAGCCGTCCTTCTGGAAGCCGCGCAGCGCCGAGATCTTCTCAAGGCCCGGCCAGTCCTCATGCTTGAGCATCACGCAGGACGGACTGTCCATGACGATCCTGCGGATCACCGCCGGCGTGAACTGCACGTTCAGCGTCAGCGGATAGTCCTGCAGCACCCACGGAATGTCCTCGCCGATCGCCTCCTGGGCCTGCTTGAAATAGCCCGTGATCTGATCATCGGTGCGCAGGGTCGGCGGCGGCGCGATCATCACGCCGGCAGCGCCGGCATCCATCGAGGCGCGCGCCAGCGCGCGCATCGTCGCGAAGCCCGGCGCGGAGACACCGACGATGATCTGCAGGTTCTTGGCGCGCTTGGCAAAGCGCACCGCAACCTGCTCGGATTCCGCCGCGTCCAGCTTCGGCGCCTCGCCCATGATGCCGAGCACCGTGATGCCGTCGCAGCCGGCCGCGGCATAGAAATCGACCAGCCGGTCGATCGAGGCGTCGTCGATGCGGCCGTCATCATGGAACGGGGTCGGCGCGATCGCGAAGGTGCCCTTGGCGGCGGCGGTGAGCTTCATCATCTGTCTCCAATCTCTCTGGCGTCATTCCGGGATCGTCCGCAGGACGAGACCCGGAATCTCGAGATTCCGGGTTCGCTCGCCGTCGCGAGCGCTCCGGAATGACGACCTGAATACATCAAAACCGCCGTGCGGACTTGGCTATCTCGGCCTCCGAAAAGAATATCTCCCCTGCATGGGCGGCGATGTCCTCGGCCTTCCAGGCCGACGACGGCGGTTTCCATCCGTCCATTTCCATCATGCGCAACTCGCGCACGCCGCGTGGGCCGGAGACGCCGAGCACCTTGCCGGTCTGATCCCCCGAGAGACTGCTGACCATGTAGAGCACGGCCGGCGCGATGCCCTCGGGCGTCAGCGCCGCGCCCGGGTTCTCCTTGTAGCGCGGCAGGTCGGCCGTCATCCGCGTCAGCGCGCCGGGCGCCAGGGTCCACACCCGGATGTTGTACTTGCGGCCCTCGATTGCCAGCACGTTGGACAGGCCCCAGATACCGCCCTTGGCGGCGCCGTAGTTGGACTGGCCGAAATTGCCGATCAGGCCCGAGGTCGATGAGGTGTTGACGATGACGCCGCCGCCATTGTCGCGCATCCAGCGGAACACCGGCAGGGTGCAGCAGAAGGTGCCTTTGAGGTGCACCTGGATCACCTTGTCCCAATCCGCTTCGCTCGACTTGGCAAAGGTCTGGTCGCGCAGGATGCCGGCATTGTTGACCAGGATGTCGGCGCGGCCGAAATGCCGGATGGCGTCGTCGAACACAGACTGCCCGCCGGCCATGGTGGAGATGTCGGCGGCGTTGGCGACGGCGTGGCCGCCCTCGGCCTTGATCGCGGCCACCACCTGCTCGGCCATCGACAGGTCGGAGCCGGAGCCGTCGCGCGGCCCGCCAAGGTCGTTGACCACCACCGCCGCGCCCTCGCGCGCGAACAGTCTGGCGTAGGCCTCGCCGAGGCCGCCACCTGCGCCGGTGATCAGCGCCACCTTGCCGTCGAGCAGTCCCATGGGTGCGTCCTCCGCTTATGTTCTTGCTTTCTCCGTCATGGCCGGGCTTGACCCACGGCTGTCCGGTTCAGACAGACTGGACATGGTGCATGGCGTGGATTCTTCTGCGGT
>NZ_JAUHHY010000016.1:0-190022 GCF_032377435.1 Bradyrhizobium sp. SZCCHNS3002 | reverse complement strand
CCTCTTGCTGCCACAGGTCATCCTCGGAATGCCTGTCACTGAGATTATCGTGTCTCACTTGAGGGGTGCAGTCCAGCTCTGTCACCGAATCTACTCCGAGGAGGAGATGCGGAATCGCCCGTCGTATGGAGCGCAGAGCAAGGCGGTTGTTCATTCGGTCAGCCTTGTGCAGCGCAACGCAATCCCGGATAAGCTGTGTCGGCCGACGTCAAGGTGATCCGAGCATGACAAGCAAGCGACCTGTTGAACTCTTGATCGGCTACGCCAGAGAGAACCCGACTCTGGACGCAGCCAAAGCCAGAGCGATGTTTGAAAAGTTCATGGCAGGTGGCTTTTCCTATGATGAGATATCGAACCGCCCCGACTGCCCAGCGTACGCTTCTGCAGAAGTTCTGGCCATCATCTTGCCTCTGATGATCGACGAGATGTTGGCTCGGGAAGACACCGGAAATTTTCTGATCTATCCCATGATTGCTGCCGTCGATCCGTCAGGTGAAGGCCGCGCCTGGATGGCCGAAAGAGCGGAAGAACTCGCACAGCTTGTCGACCATGAAGGAGCAGAGAAAATTTTGAGGCTACTGACGGTTGCACGAGCAGACCCTCCTGTTCCGATCGAGCGACTGGACAGGATCGGCGCGTTCTGGAAGGGCAAAGCGGAGGCGTCTGCGCCTCCTTCGTAGCAGTCGACTTCGTTGGGCGGTAAGCGAAACCGGTTGCGCGGCGTCGCCGCGACAGTCAGCACTGTCGCCGACGTTGAAAGGAGGACGCTGCGGTTCGTCGCCTTACTCCACCAACGCGATTGATAAGTCGGCCGCTCGAATATGCCGACAAGCTCGGCAACTTCTATATCGGCGGCGCCGGCCAAATGCCCGAACCGAGATTCTGCTTCTACTACCGAGACACGAACATGAATTCTGCTTCTACGCAGACAGCGCCCAGGAGACCGGAACGACGATGACGGTCCCGCACTGTCAGCGAAATCGCCTCCGGTCGAGACACAATCAAAGATTGCATATTACAACATCTATTTCGCCATTCTCGATGAACGCTCTGGTTGCTTTCGTAGACTAATACTCTGCGTTCGGACTATTTTTTCATTTCCAGCATTTCAAGGGGAGCGCTCATGCGAAAGCTCATTTCTTCGATCGGATTTTTGTGCGTCGCACTTTTGATCCTGGCCTCGCCAGGGGCTCACGCGCAGGCGACGCGGACCTGGGTGTCCGGCGTCGGCGACGACGTCAACCCGTGCAGCCGCACGGCGCCCTGCAAGACCTTCGCCGGCGCGATCTCGAAGACTGCCGCCGGCGGTGAGATCGACGTGCTCGATCCCGGCGGCTACGGCGCCGTCACGATCACCAAGTCGATCACCATCGACGGCGGGGGGACCATGGCCTCGGTCCTGGCGTCGGCGACCAACGGCATCAATGTGAATGCCGGCGCCAACGATGTCATCATCCTGCGCAATCTGAGCATCAACGGCGCCGGCACGACCCTCGGCCTCAACGGCGTCAATTTCCTCGCCGGCCGGAAGCTCGTCATCGAGAACTGTACCGTCGAGAACTTCTCGCAAAGCGCAATCTCGGTCACGCCGTCCGGCGCCGCGCAGGTGGTGATCGCGGACTCCTCGCTCAAGGCGTCCGCGTTCGGCGTCACGGTCTCGACCGCGAATTCGAGCAGCGCGATCAGCGTGCTCGTCTCGAACACGAGGACCATCGAAAATGGCAATGCCGGAATATCCGCCACGGTCCCGGCCGGAAAGCCGGGGATGGGGGTGTTTCTCGATCGGCTGACCTCCGAGTTCAACAACACCGGCGTTCTGGCAAGCGGCAGCGGCGCCATCGTGACGTTGGGAAATTCCGTCATCCAGGGCAATTCCAACGGCGTCGTCCAGACCGGCGGCGGCTCCGTCTCGTCCTTCAAGAACAACGCGATCAGCAACAACGGCGTCGACGGCACGCCGCTCACGGGGATCAGCCTGAACTAGCGGCGCCGTTGCGTGAAGCCCGGCATCTGGCGACCCGCGCCTGGCGGACATCGTGCAATCACATCAGCGAGGTCCCGTCGACGGCGGGACCTCGCTCGATTGTATCAATGCCGGCGCTCAGACGCCGGCGGCGGCCGCGTGCTGGGCCGCCATCTCGGCATCCGCAGCGGTGACGCGCTGGAACGCCGGACGCTGGGTGATGCGCTCGGCGTAGCGCACGAACACGTCCTTGCGCGGCACCACGCCGAACATCATGGTCCAGTTGAAGGCGACACCCCACAGCACGTCGGCGGCGGTCATGCGCTCGCCGAGCAGATACGGCCCCTTGGCGAGCTGCTGCTCCAGCGCCCCCAGCATCGTGTCGTAATCGGCATAGGGCGACTGCGTGACCGGCGCGGGCTCGCGCTTCATGAAATGGTCGATCACGGCGGGCTCGAACGACGCGCCGTAATAGGCGATCCAGCGCAGATACGGCCCGCGCATGGGATCGTCGAGCGCCGGCGTCAGCCCCGCCTGCGGAAACAGATCGGCGAGATAGATGAAGATCGCGACCTGCTCGGTCACGATCTGGCCGCGATGTCCGATCGTCGGCACCTTGCCGAGCGGATTGACGGCCAGGAATTCCGGCTTGCGCTGCTCGCCCGCCTTCATATTGAGGACATGCAGATCGTAGGGCGCGCCCAGCTCCTCGAGCAGGATGCGCGCGCCCGCGGCGCGAGTCTGCGGCGAGTAATACAGCGTGATCTTGTCGTCGGCGGTCATGATGGTCTCCTCCCATTGCCGGCTGCGGTGGCCGGCTTGTCGCACACCATACCTGACAAGGCGTGTCAGGTATGTTTAAACAACGTCATGCGCGCGAGCCGGCTGCTCTCCATCCTCACCACCTTGCAGGCCAAGGGACAGGTCACGGCGCCCGAACTCGCAGGCGCCTGCGAGGTCTCGGTGCGCACGATCTACCGCGACATCGACGCGCTCGCCGCGGCGGGGATCCCCGTCTATGCCGAGCGCGGCGCCGAAGGCGGGTTCCGCCTGCTCGACGGCTATCGCGTGCGGCTGAACGGGCTGTCCCCGGCCGAGACCGATGCGCTGTTCATGGCGGGCCTGCCCGGCCCCGCCGCAGCCCTCGGGCTCGACGACGCGATGAGCGCGGCGCAGACCAAGCTGGTGGCAGCGCTGCCGCAGAGCCTGCGCGCCAATGCCGGCCGCATGCAGGCGCGCTTCCACCTCGACGCACCCGGCTGGTTCGGCGAGGCCGAGGAGCCGCCGCATCTGCGCGCCATCGCCGACGCCCTGCTCCGCGACGTCATGGTCGACGTCCGCTATCAGACCTGGCGCGCCGAGAAGCGCCGCCGCGTCGCGCCGCTCGGCCTCGTGCTGAAGGGCGGCAATTGGTATCTCGCCGGTCAGGTCGAGCGCAGCGTGCGCACCTATCGCGTCGCGCGCATCCTCGACTGCAGCGTGACCGCCGACAGCTTCGCCCGGCCCGCCGATTTCGACCTCGCCGCCTATTGGCGCGTCGCGACGGAGCGGCTGGAGGCGGAGCTGCATCCGAATGCGGCGACCGTGCGACTGTCACCGCTCGGTGTGAAACTGCTGGAGGTGTGGAGCCAGCCTTACGTACGTGCCCGCACCCGCCTCGCCGACGAAGCAGATGCGGACGGCTGGCGCATCGCGACGATCCCGACGGGGACGACGCTGTGGCACGCCGCGGGCGAGCTGCTGCGGTTCGGCCCGGAGGCCGAGGTGATCGATCCGCCAGAGCTGCGCGCGAAGATGACCGAGCTGGCGCAGGCGATGACGAAGCGCTACGGCGCGGCTGAGACGAAGGTGTGAGTTGCCGACAAAGACTCTGTCCGCTTGTCATTCCGGGGCGGCGCGCAGCGACGAGCCCGGAATCCATAATCCCGAACGGTGATGGGACGAAGATGAGCGCCACGGCGATCTCGCGCCCCACGATGTTTCGTGGCTATGGATTCCCGGCTCGCGCGTGCCGCGCGCCCCGGAATGACGTGGTGAGAGCATGCGATTTCTGACGCGCATCTGGCGTGAGCAAGAGCGTGGGAACTGAGGTGGACTACATCACCACCGGCGCGTCGGGCAGTTCGTTCGTCTCGCCGGCATGCGGCGGATAGTGCTTGGCGAGCTCGCGCGACACTGCGGCGACGCCCTCGATCACGCCCTGTTCGAAACGCCCCGCGCGGAACTGCGCCTCCATCGCCCGGCAGATCGTCTCCCAGCCTTCCGCGCCGACGCGATCGTGGATACCGCGGTCGGCGATGATCTCGACGTCGCGGTCGGCCAGGAGCAGGTAGATCAGGACGCCGTTGTTATCAGCGGTGTCCCAGATGCGCAATTGCGAGAACACGTCGAGCGCGCGCTCGCGCGGCGGCTGGTCGCGCCACAGCGGCCGGCCGTCGAGCGCGCCCTCGACGACGAAGCGGAGCTGGCCGGCATGGGTGCGCTCGCCGTCCTTGATCGCCTGCTCGATGCGGGCCAGCACAGCCGGCGTGAAGATGCGCCTGAGCTGCCAGTGATGCTGCAGGAGATGCCGGCCGATCCGCCTGATGCCCATGGTCGCGCGCCCCCTCCTCACCAACTGCCCGAGGCGCCGCCGCCGCCGAAACTGCCGCCGCCACCGGAGAAGCTGCCGCTGTCGCTCGAGCTGCCGCTGCTCCAGCCTGACGACGACGAGCCGCTCGACCAGCCGCCGCGGCGGCCGCTGCCCGGCGTCATCGCGCCGAAGGCGTCGGCAACGAAGGCGATGACGAAGCCGGCGATCGCCGACAGGGCCGCCAGCCCAACCGATCCCACCATCAGCCAGGCGAGCACGCCCATGGCGCCGCCGGTCGCCAGCGAGCCGATCAGGCGGCCGAGCAGCGTCCGCAGGAAGCCGCCGATCACCAGCGCGCCGAACAGCGCCACCGGCGCGAACGAGCTGATGGAGTCGAAGTCCAAATCGTCGCCATGCGAGGCCTGCGGCTGCGGCACCGGCAGGGTCTCGCCGTTGATGACGCCGATGATACGGTCGATGCCGGCATCGATACCGCCGGCAAAATCGCCGGTACGGAATTTCGGCGTGATGACCTCGTCGATGATGCGGCGTGCGGTGACGTCGGTGAGGCTGCCTTCGAGGCCGTAGCCGACCTCGATGCGCAGCTTGCGGTCGTTCTTGGCGATCACCAGCAGCGCGCCGTCGTCGACCTTCCTGCGCCCGATCTTCCAGGCCTCGGCGACACGGAGCGAGAACTGCTCGATGGTCTCCGGCTGCGTCGTCGGCACGATCAGCACCGCGACCTGGCTGCCCTTGCGGGTTTCCAGGTCCTTCAGCTTCTGCGTGAGGCCCGCGATGTCCGAGGAGGACAACGTGCCGGTCTGGTCGACGACGCGGCCGGTGAGCTGCGGCACCGCGACGTCCGCCAGCACGATCGTCGCGAGGCAGACGAACAGCGTCGCAAGCAGCGCCTTGAGGACCGGCAGCGCGCGCACGATTCCCTGCTCCGGCTATTTCGACGGCGCAGGCGACGGCGCGTTGAAGTCGACCTTCGGCGCCACCGAGATCTCGCGCTCGTTCTCGACGGTGAAGTTGGCCTTCTCCTTGTAGCCGAACACCATCGCGGTCAGATTGTTCGGGAAGGTGCGGATGCCGACGTTATACTCCTGCACCGCCTTGATGTAGCGGTTGCGCGCCACCGTGATGCGGTTCTCGGTGCCTTCGAGCTGGGACATCAGGTCGCGGAACAGCGCGTCCGATTTGAGCTGCGGGTAGTTCTCGGTCACGACCAGCAGCCGCGACAGCGCGGAGGTCAGCTCGCTCTGCGCCGCCTGGAACTTCTGCAGCGCCGCGGGATCGTTGACGACGTCGGGCGTGGCCTGGACACTGCCGACCTTGGCGCGGGCGTTGGTGACGCCGAGCAGCACGTCCTTCTCCTGCTGGGCAAAGCCCTTCACGCTGTTGACCAGGTTGGGCACGAGGTCGGCACGGCGCTGATACTGGTTGACCACCTCCGACCAGGCCGCCTTGACCTGCTCGTCATTGGTCTGGATGGCGTTGTAGCCGCAATTGGTCAGGCTCAGCGTCATCAGCGCCGCCAGCACGGTCAGCAATCTCCGCATCGCGCGTCCCCCTCTTCATCCGGTTGTACCGCCTTCACACAGCACAGCTTTGGCGACGGCGCAATGACGGCAGCCGGCCGCCGGACATGGGTCGCGGCGGCCGGTGGGTCGGTTCAGGGAAGTTCCGGGGCTCAGGCAGCGTTGGAGGACATACCCTCCGCCGTCATTGCGAGCGCGAGCGAAGCAATCCAGAGTCCCGCCCACCACCCTGGATTGCTTCGCTGCGCTCGCAATGACGGGCGGAGGCAGTTGAGACGCAATCTTGCAACCGACTCGCCGAACTCCCGCTCAACTGCCCTTGCGGTCGCGCAGCTGGGTCACGAACATGTCCTGCCAGCTCGCGGGCTTGACCTTGATCGAGCCGACGCCGTGCATGAACTCGGCGATCTTCAGCACGCCCTCGGGCGTCGCGGAGAACCAGGTGTCCTTGTCCTGCAGCATCTCCAGCACGTCCTCCTTGGTGGTCTTCACCTTGGCGGTGCGGGCGTAGATCTCGGCCGCGGCAGCCTTGTCGTTGGCGATCAGCGTGCAGGCCTCGTCGAGCGCGTCGAGGAACGCCTGCACGACCTTGGGATTGGCGTCGACGAAGCGCTTGGGCGCGAACACCACGTCCATCGTCATCCGTCCGAGCACGTCGGCGGAATTGGCAACGCGGCGGATCTTCGAATCCTTCAGCTCGATGTAGGAGAACGGCGGGGAGGTGAAATGCGCCGTGATCTCGGTCTTGCCCGAGGTGAGCGCCGCCAGCGCCTCCGGATGCGGCAGGCCGACGGTCATCGGATCGAGCTTGGCGTAGTTCTCCTTGCCGAACTCCTGCGCTGCCATCATCTGCAGCATGACCGCCGACAGCGAGGTCTTGATGCCCGGCAGGGCGATCTTGTCGCTCGGCTTGAAATCCTTCAGCGACTTGATCTCGGGATTGTTGGTGTTCATCCACAGCGAGGTGGAGCTGAGGCCGCTGACGCCGACCACCTCCACCGCCGGAATGCCCTTGGCTTTGGCCCACAGCGTGATGAAGCCGGGCGCACCGGTGCCGGCGATGTCGAGCGAGCCGGCCATCATCGCGTCGTTGATGATGTTGCCGCCGTCGAGCATCTGCCAGTTCACCTTGAACGGACCGAGCCCGGCCTTCTCCGCCTGCTTCTCCATCAGCTTCTGATCTTCCATCACGATCAGCGGCAGATAGAGGATGCCGTAGCCCTTGGAGAGCCTGATCTCCTTGACCTCGGCCTGCGCGGCGGTGGCGCCGAGCAGCGCGGCGAGGCCGAGCCCGGCGGCCGTGAATGATTTGCTCCAGGACATGGTCGTCTCCTTCCTTGTTGTTGTGCTTATAACTCGAAATTCAGTGCTGCATGCCCCAGCGCCGCACCGTCTTGCGCTCGATGGTGGCGAACACGACGTTCTCGACGACGAGGCCGATGAAGATCACGGTGAACAGCCCGGCGAACACGTTCGCCGTCTCCAGCTGGTTGCGGTTCTCGAAGATGAACCAGCCGAGCCCGCCCGAGCCGGAGGACACGCCGAACACCAGCTCGGCCGCGATCAGGGTGCGCCAAGCGAAGGCCCAGCCGACCTTCAGGCCGGTGAGGATGGCCGGAAAGGCCGCGGGGATCAGGATGAAGCGCACCAGCTTCAGCCCGCGCAGGCCGTAGTTCAGGCCGACCATGCGCAAGGTGTTCGACACCGAGCGGAAGCCGGAATGGGTGTTGAGCGCGATCGCCCACAGCACCGAATGCACCAGCACGAAGATGATGCTGCCCTTGCCGAGGCCGAACCAGATCAGCGCCAGCGGCAGCAATGCGATCGCCGGCAGCGGGTTGAACATCGAGGTCAGCGCCTCCAGCATGTCGGCGCCGATCCGCGAGCCGATCGCGATCGTGGTCAGCACGGCCGCCAGCGCGATGCCGATGCCGTAGCCGATCAGCAGCGTCTCCAGCGACACCAGGGTGCGCGCAGGGATGATACCGTTGCCGATGTTCTCGAAGAAGGCTGAGAGCGTGTCGGTGAAGGTCGGAAACAACAGGGGATTGCCGAGCCACAGGCCATAGGCCTGCCACAGCGCGGCGAGCGCCATCAGGATGATGGCCTTGCGGACCGCACCGATGCGGTAGATGCGTTCCAGCCAGGACAGGCTCGCCTCGACCTTGACGTCGCCGAGGGGCGTGTCTGCATTGACGATCTCCGGGCGCAGCGCCAGCGTCTCGCTCATGGATGCTCTCCTCGTCTCTAGTGATGGCCGAACAGCATGTCGTTGATGCGCCCTTCGAGCGCGACCTGCTCGGGCGAGCCCATCGTGCCCGGCGGCACGCTGTTGAGCTCGGCGCGGACGCGGCCGGGATGCGGCGACAGCAGCAGGATGCGCGAGCCGATCTTGATCGCCTCCTCGATCGAATGCGTCACGAACAGCACGGTGAAGCGGGTGTCCTGCCAGAGCTGCAGCAGCTCATCCTGCATCTTGCGCCGGGTCAGCGCGTCCAGGGCGGCGAACGGCTCGTCCATCAACAGCACGTCGGGCTCCATCGCCATGCCCCGCGCGATTGCAACGCGCTGCTTCATGCCGCCGGACAGCATGTGCGGATAGGAGTCGATGAACTTGGTCAGGCCGACCTTGTCGATATAGGACTTCGCCCGCTCGTTGGCCTCGGCCGTGCCGAGCCGGCCGCTGGCGGTCAGCGCGAACACGACGTTCTCGCGCACGGTCTTCCACGGCAGCAGCTGGTCGAATTCCTGGAATACCATCATGCGGTCCGGGCCGGGCTCGCTGACGTCGTGGTCCTTGAGCCGGATGCGGCCCTCGGTCGGCTTCAGATAGCCGCCGATCGCCTTCAGAAGCGTGGATTTGCCGCAGCCGGAGGGGCCGAGCAGCACGAAGCGGTCGGCATCGAACACCTTGAAATCGACGCGATAGGTCGCCGTCACCAAGGTGTCCGGCGTCTTGTACTGGAGCGTCACGCCCTCGACCGAGAGCAGCGGCTCGAACTGAGATGGCGATTGATGGACGGTCATCGTCCTCCCCTCCTCTATATTGCAGTGCGAAATTTCGCCTGGTGCACTTCGGCGCCCTTATTCGAAGTGATAGAGGAGGAGACTGACGCGAACCTGACTCCGAGGCGGACAACGAGACCTTGCGCATCCTGCTGGTGGAAGACACGCCCGAGATCGGCGCCGCCGTGACCAGCCGGTTCGAGCGGATCGGCTATGCCGTCGACTGGGAGAAGGACGGCCGCACCGCGAGCGAGCTGATCGAGGTGCAGACCTATGACCTGATCGTGCTCGACGTGATGCTGCCGAACATGGACGGCTTCGCGGTGCTGAAACATTTGCGCAAGCGCGGCCTGCGCACGCCGGTGCTGGTGCTGACCGCGCGCTCGGCGGTCGACGACCGGATCGGCGCGCTCGATCTCGGCGCCGATGACTACCTGATCAAGCCGTTCGACTATCGCGAGCTCGAAGCGCGTGCCCGTGCGCTGCTTCGGCGTGCGGCCGGCCAGTCCGACAATCTGCTGACCCTCGGGCCGCTGGTGATCGACCGCGCCGGGCGCACCGCCAGCGTCGCCGGCCAACCGCTGGACCTGACGCGGCGCGAGCTGACCGTGCTGGAAATCCTCGCCGCACGCCCCGGACGTTACGTCGCCAAGGAAGAGCTGGTCGAGCAGCTCTTCAGCTTCGACCAGGACCCGAGCCCGAACGCGGTCGAGCAGTTCGTCGCACGTCTCAGGCGCAAGCTGGCGGCGACGTCAGTCGAAATCAAGACCGAGCGCGGCCTTGGCTATCAGCTCCACGCTTCGTGACCTCAGGACCTCGCTGCGCGCGCGGCTGCTGATCGCGATCGGCGCGATCCTGGCCGTGGGCGCCGTCGTGCTCAGCCTCGCCGCCTGGCAATATGCCGCGACCGCCGCGCGCGACGCCTATGACAAGCTGCTCGCCGGCGGCGCGGTGCAGATCGCCGAGAACATCTACATGCAGGGCGGCGTGGTGACGCTGGATCCGCCGGCGGCGGCGTTTGCGACATTGTCGGCCTATGACCTGGTATTCTATCGCGTCACCGATCCGCGCGGCGTCGTCATCGCCGGCTATGACGATCTTGCCGTCACCGCGCCCGCCAGGGCGCTGCGCGAGGGCGTGGTGCTGCGCGACGGCGTCTATCGCGACCAGGCCGTGCGCATCGCCGCGGTGGCGCGCAAGCTCGACGGCGCGCCCGGCGATGGCTGGAGCCAGATCGTGCTGGCGCAGACCCTGCGCGCCCGCGACGCGCTGACCTGGGATCTTGCCTCGAAGGCGATCGGCCTGATCGCCGCGATGAGCCTGCTGGCGCTGGTCGCGACCGCGCTCTGCCTGCGGCTGGTGTTCGCGCCGCTGACGCGGATCGAGGCCGAGATCGTCAAGCGGCGTCCCGATGATCTCAGCCCGATCGCGATCACGCCGCCGCGCGAGGTGCGCGCGCTGGTCGGCGCCATCGACGGCTTCATGCAGCGCCTCGCCGAGCGCATCGCGCTGATGCAGCGCTTCATCGCCGACGCCACGCACCAGCTGCGCACGCCGCTCGCGGCCATCGATGCCGAGGTCGAGCTGCTGAGCGATCAGACCGAGGACCCGAAGGCGCTCGACCGGCTGCGCGGCCGCATCGCCGACCTCGCCCGCCTCACCAGCCAGCTGCTCGATCACGCCATGATCCAGCACCGCGCCCAGGCACCACGGTTCGTTGCGACCGATATCAACGCGCTGGCGAAATCGGTGTTGTCGCAGAGCGTCCCGCTGACGCTGGATCGGGAGGTTTCCGTCAGCTTCGTGGCGTCGGAGGAGAACGCGGTGGTCGCCGCCGACGCCATCAGCCTGCGCGAGGCGCTTGCCAACCTCATCCACAACGCGCTGGCGCATGGCGCGCGGACGCGGCTGATGGTGAGGGTGGAGAAGGCGGCGGGTGTCGCGATCGTCGTCTGGGATGATGGGCCGGGGATCGCCGAGGAGGCGCAGACCGGACTGCTGGCGCCGTTTCAGAAGGGCGACGGCTCGCATGGATCGGGGCTTGGGCTTGCGATCGCCAAGGACGTCGCGGAGGCCCACGGCGGAAACCTGCGGTTTGCGGGCAGCGCGGGCGACTTCAGCGTGATCCTGGAACTACCACCCCAGCCCCATGGCTAAACCTTTAGTTGTTTCATTACACGCCCGTTCTGAAATCAACGGTATGTCGTTCCCAGCATCAGGGGAACCACCATGGTAAGGCTTGCCGTTCTAGGAATTGTTGCAGCGGCCAGTCTCTCATGCACCGCACCGGCAACCGCCGCGGATCAGGACGGCGAATGCGCGAAGTCCCTGCTCAGGACCTCCCCCGAGATCGTCATTGCGGCCTGCTCCCGAATCCTTGCCGAGCCCAACACATCCTCGGCCGAGCGTGGCCGCGCCCTCTCGGTTCGAGGCTCGGGCTACTATCACACGAAGCGGTGGGACTTTGCAGCGAAGGATTACGATGCCGCCATCGCGCTGATGCCGACCGATGAAGAACTGCTGCTGTCCCGCGCGACGACGGCGTCCCGTCTCGGCGATCTCACACTGAGCCACTCACTCATCGAGAAGGTCCTGACGCTCAATCCGTCCAATCCGAATGCGATCTGGCGCGTCGGCGCCTCCTATGCAGACGCCGGCGACGACCGCTCCGCGATCCGCTATTATGACATGGCCTTGGCGATCGCGCCGAGAAACCAGTATGCGCTGCTGCTCAGCAGCGACAGTCATCAGCGTTTGCGCCGCTTCGACGAAGCGCTGAAGACCGCTGACGCGCTGGTTGCGCTCGGTCCCGACGAGATCAATCTGCAGCCCTATTTCGACGGCTATGGTAACCGGCTCGACTTCTACATCGTCGCTCTGAAGAACCGCGCGCGCATTTACTGGACAGTCGGCCAGTTTGACCGTGCAGAGCAGGACTTGAACGCTGCCGTAACCTATCGACGGATTCCCCTGTCGCTCACGGCACGGGGCCACTTGCTCACCTACAGACCCGGACGAGAGCAGGAGGCGTTTGCCGACCTGCAGGAAGCCAAATCGCTCGGGTCCGAGCAATATGAGACCTTCTTCGACCTCGGGCTCATCCACGCCAAGCGTCAGCAATTCCGCGAGGCGATCGCCGAATTCGATCGTGCCGCGGCGATTGATCCGCCATCCGGCGAGGCGTTCCGCATGCGTGCACTGATGCATCGGGAACTCGACGAGACCGATCTCGCGTTCGACGACATGGTGCTGGCCGTGAGCATCGAAGAGTCGGTGCTCAAGCGGACCGTTCTGGCGCTGCGCACCGCCGGCTATTGGCGCTCGAACCAGGCGCCTGACGAACTGACGCCCGACTTCAAGGACGCGATCCGCGCCTGCATGCTCGACAAGCTCTGCAAGTGAGTCCTCCGATGACATCCCGCATTCGCTCCGCCATCCCGCTCATCCTGATCGCCGGGCTGCTGGGCACGCCCTCTCTCGCCGAAGACATGCTTGGAACGGCGGGCCCGATCCGCTCCTTCGGCTTCGGAACATGCAAGCTGCCCTATCCGGCGAGAGCCCGCGGCGAATGTGATCCGCCGGAAGTTTCAGCAACACTGCCGGCGGATGTCCGTTCGCAGCAGCGCGTCGTTCGCGCGCGTCAGCTCACCGAGATCGCCAGGCTGCCGCAGGCGATCGCCGAGCTTGATACCGCCATTACCGAGCAGCCCGGCAACGTGCCGGCGCTGCTGCTCCGCGCCCGCCTAAGGATACCCGCCCAGCTGACCGAGGCCACGCGCGACGTGAAGGCGGCGCTGCAGGCCGCCCCTGAGAATGCCGACGCGCTGGCGACCATGGCCTTCATCCTCATCGGTCAGGACGATCAGGCCGCGCTTCAGTTGGCCACCGACGCCCTCGTCCGCAACCCGCCATCGGTCGATGCGCTCTGGATCCGGGCCATCCTTGCAAACCGAAGCGGCCGGCCGGAGCAGTCGGAGGCGGATCTCGATCGGGCCATCGCAATCGAGCCCGACGATCGGCGAAGCCGCATGACACGCGCCGAGATCAGGCTGCAGACCGGCAAGGCGGCTGGCGCCAAGGAGGATCTCGATGCGATCCTCGCGGCGGGGTCTGATCTCCAGGCGCTGCAGATGCGGGCGACGATACTGGCCGGGCTGGGAGACGACAGCGCAGCGCTTGCCGACCTGAACAAGGTTCTCGGTCCGCCCGGACAGCGGGTGCTTCCCGGCCCGGCCCGACCCGACCTCGTCAACATGTTCGTGCAGCGCGCCTTGATCCTCACCCGCACCGGACGAGAGCCGGATGCCAGGCAGGACCTCGAAACCATCGTCGCGCTGGGCGGCAATCGCGCGATCCTGCAGATGCAGGTCTACCTGGGGGGTCATGGCTTTCCGGACCTCGCTCTGAACGGCAAACGGTCCGACCAGCTCGACGACGCGCTGCGCGCCTGCTTCATCAACAGTGCATGTGGCCGCGGCATCGCCATCCGCGGGTAGCATCTCGTCCGCGGTGGCCTGACCGCCGCATCCTCAATGCCGGCAAGCGGCAGACGGATGCGGCGGTCTGAGAAGTGAAGTTATGCTTACGCCGCCGCCTTCTTGGCCTTCGCATCCCGGATCGCCGCCCATACCTTCTCAGGCGTCAGCGGGGTCTGCAGATTGGTGATGCCCAGCTCGAACAGTGCGTCCATCACGCCGTTGGTGACGCAGGGCGGGCCGCCGATGGCGCCGGATTCGCCGCAGCCCTTGGCGCCCAGCGGGTTGGTCTTGCACGGCGCGGAATCATCGAGCGTGACGACGATCGGCGGCACGTCGTCGGCGCGCGGAATGCAGTAGTCCTGATAGGTCGCGGTCAGGAGCTGGCCATCGGCATCGTAGGCGACGTTCTCGTACAGCGCCTGGCCGATGCCCTGGGCGACGCCGCCATGGATCTGGCCGGCCACCAGCATCGGATTGACGGCAACGCCGACGTCGTCGACGGTGGTGTAGCGCACGACACGGCTGATGCCGGTCTCCGGATCGATCTCGACCTCGCAGACATGGGTGCCGTTCGGCCAGCTCGGACCATCGACCTCGCCCTCGCTGTCGACCGACAGCTTGGCGCCCTGCTCCTTCTGCGCGATCTCGAACAGGCTGATGCGGCGGTCGGTGCCGACGACGGTGAGGACGCCGTCGCGATACTCGATGTCCTCGACCGCGGTCTCCAAGAGGTTCGACGCCTTCTCGCGCGCCTTGCTGATGAGATCGTTGGAGGACACCGCCACCGCGGTGCCGCCGACGAACAGCGAGCGCGAGCCGACGCTGCCGAAGCCGGTGGCGAGATCGGTGTCGCCCTGCACCACGTCGATCTTGTCGAGCGGGATGCCGAGCGTGTCGGAGATCATCTGGGTGTAGGTGGTCTGCAATCCCTGCCCCATCGCCATGGTGCCGGAGTGCAGGATGACGCGGCCCTCGGAGGTCGCGTGCAGCGACACCTTCTCGGTGTGGGCGCGGCCGCCGGTCCATTCGATGTAGGAGGTGAGGCCGCGGCCGTAGAGCATGCCGCGCTTCTTCGCTTCGCGCTTGCGCGCATTGAAGCCGTCCCAGTCCGCAAGCTTGGACGCGCGCTCCAGCATGTGGGCGAAGGCGCCGGAATCATAGACCTGGCCGACGGCGTTGGTGTAGGGCAGTTGCGCCGGCTTGATGTAGTTGGCCTTGCGGATCGCGCGCGGATCGATCCCGATCTGGCGCGCGGCCGTGTCGAACAGGCGCTCCACGATGAACACCGCCTCGGGACGCCCGGCGCCGCGATAGGCACCGACCGGCGCGGTATGCGTCATCACGGTCTTCACCTCGAAATGCACCAGCGGCAGGTCATAGACACCGGTCTGCACGAACGGCCCGAGCACCAGCGGAATGATGTTGGCCGCACCCGATGAATAGGCGCCGGTGGCGCCGATCGAGCGCACGCGATAGGCCAGCACCTTGCCCTTGGCGTCCAAAGCGAACTCGGCGGTCGAGGTGAGGTCGCGGCCATGCGTGCCGCCGACGAACTCGTCGGTGCGCTCGGCGCGCCAGCGGATCTTCTTGCCGAGCTTGGTCGCGGCATAGGCGACGATGCCGTCCTCAGGATAGAGGTTGGTCTTCTGGCCGAAGCCGCCGCCGATGTCGCCGACCAGCACGCGCACACTTTCCTTCGGCCGCTTCAGCACGGCTTCCGCCAGCACGTCACGGGTCGAGGCCGGCGTCTGCGACTGCACGTACAGCAGCAGCCGGCCGGTCTTCTTCTCGATCTCGGCAATGGTCGAGCGCGGCTCCATCGCCGAGGGCACCAGGCGCTGGCTGGCAATGTCGAGCGACACCTTGTGCGCGGCGCTGGAGAAGGCCTCTTCCACCTTGGCGGCATCGCCATAGCTCATCGCGGCAACGATATTGTCCGGCGCCTCGGCCCAGACGACGGGCGCACCCGGCTCGAGCGCCTTCACCGGATCGGTCACCGCCGGCAGCACCTCGTAGTCGACGGCGATCGCTTCCGCCGCTTCCTGCGCGATCGTGCGCGACGCCGCGACCACGGCCGCGACCGCCTCGCCGGTGAAGCGGACGACCTCATGGGCGAGCAGGCGGCGCGGCGGCACCGTCATCGGCTTGCCGTCGGGACGCTTGAAGATCGCCAATGTCGGAATGGTGCCGACATCGTCGGCGACGAGGTCCGCACCGGTGTAGATCGCCTGCACGCCCGCGATCTCGCGGGCGGCGGCGGTGTCGATCGACAGGATCCTGGCATGCGCATGCGGGGAGCGCAGCACGTAGAGCCACAGCGCGCCGTCCTCCGCCTTGTCGTCGATGAACTGCCCCTTCCCGGTCAGCAGCCGCTGGTCCTCCAGACGCTTGACGGGCTGCCCCGCACCAAACCGCATATTGTTGGGAAGAATGTTCATTCGGGAATCCTTGGTCAGTTCAATGTAATTGCATGGGGTTTTAGCGGATCGATGTTCCGCTGGCCAAGCCATGATTGTGCTGGTGCGTCATACCGCACTGTCATGCCCGGGCTTGGCCCGCCTGCGCAGCCGAAACCGCTTCGGCCCAGCGAAGGCCCGGGCATCCACAATCCCGTTTCCGTTTGGGATGGATGGCCGGGTCAAGCCCGACCAGCGTCACGCCAGGCTGCGCAGCACCTCTTCAACGACCTTGCGCTGCTCGGGCGAGAGCGGGGCCTGCGGCGGCACGGGATCGCCGACGTCGTACCCCTGGATCGACAGGCCGGCCTTGATGCAGGCCGCGAGGTTGAAGCGGGCGAAGGCCTCGTTGACGCGCCACAGCTTCTTCTGCAGCAGCATCGCATCGTCCCAGCGCGACGCCCTGCAGAGATTGTAGAGTTCGACGCTCTGGCGCGGAATGATGCAGGCCGGCCCGGCCATCCAGCCCTTGCCGCCGATCAGCATCACCGCCGCCGGAATGTGCGACGACGCCGCGAACACCTTGATGGCGTCGCTGCAGCGATTGATGATCGACAACAGCCGGCCGGTGTTGGTGGACGCGTCCTTGATGTAGTTGATGCGCGGATGCTCGGCGAGATCAGCGATGACGTCGAGCGACAGGTCGGAGCGCTGGAACTGGGGATTGGTGTAGATGACGACGGGAATGTCGACGGCATCGGCAATCGCCCGGAAATACGCCTTGATACCGGCGTCGTTGACCGGGAAGTAGGCTTCGAGCACGGCCAGGATGCCGGTTGCGCCGCGCTTCTGGTAAGCCTTGGCCTGCGCCACCGCGTCAGCGATCGCAGTCGAGGCCACGCCTGCGATCACGGGAACGCGGCCCTGGGCGGCCTCGATGGTTGTCTCCACGACGGTCATGCGCTGCGCGCGGTCGAGATAGGCGAACTCGCCGGTCGAGCCGAGCGGCGTCAGGCCGTGCACGCCGGCATGGATGAGATCATCGCACAGCCGGCCCAGCACCTCCGTCCGGATCGTGCCATCCGCGCCGATCGGCGAGGCCAGGTAGGGGAAGACACCATGAAATTCAGTCATGCGGCGGGTATAGCGGCCGGGCCGCCGCCTCCGCAAGCACGCGCATGATCGCGGGCAGCCCCCTCGGCACTGAGTGCTTCCAGCGCCGCGTCCGTCCGGGCGGAACCTGGCTCGCGCGGGCGGGTGCAACGGTGTCACACTGCTGCAGCAATCGCATGTTGTCGCTCACAACTGAGCTGCCGATCAGTTCGCGTTAAACCCAGCTTCAAACTTCTTCTTCACCATGGAGGAAGGTCCGGCGGCAGAGGCGATGAGAAAGCAGCGATTCAATCTGCGATTGCGCGCACCATGACGAGGAAGGGCGAACGCGGTGGCGTCAAACACGGCAAAAATGGCTACGAACTTCGCCATTTTCAGTCATTTTTCCGCCGGATTGACCAACCATCATGCCAAGCGGAAACAGTTAGTACGAGTGCTCCAGCGTAAATTCGCCGTAGGAATTTCGATCGGAGACGAGGGAAGCCTGCAGCGAGAACGGCGATGAAGACGCTTTACGATTTACTCGGAGCTCTTCCGGACGATGACGCTGACGATATCCGGGCGGCCTTCCGCAAAGCGGTCAAAGAGAGCCACCCCGACGTCAATCCCGGCGATCCGGACGCCGCGCTGCGGTTTCGACAGATCATCCGCGCCAACGACATTCTCGGCGACAAGGAGCAGCGCACGGCCTATGACCGGCTGCTCGGCGCCGCGCAGGACGAGCATCGGCAGGATTCCAAGCTCGCGGTCGTCGCCAGGGTTCACACGGTCGCGTCCGGCGTGATGGCGCTGGCCGGGGCGTCCGCCTTGGCGCTGACGGGCTACCTGCTGTTCACGCACATGTCCTCGGCGTCCGTCGCGCCGCTCGAGCCGATCGTGGTTGCCACCAACAAGGTGAAGCCGAACGAGGTTCCCGCCAAGCCGATCGATGGCCCCACCGATGCGGCGACGGCCGTCGACGCGGCCGCAGGCAACGAGGCGGCTGCCGGCACAACGGTCGGAAACGCATCGGGCAGCAACAACGCGGCGTCCACCGAGCCACTGCCGCTGCGGGCCAGCAAGGTCGACGTGGTCTATTCGGCCGAGCAGGATCGCGCGCCCTGTGCGGCAGGCGCCACCGCACCATGCGGAGCAGATGCCATGCTCGCCGGGGGTACGGCCTCGAACGAGGCCCAGGCCCATCACGATCGCGGCATGGCCGCGTTCCAGAAAGGCGATTTCGCGGCGGCGCTGGCCGATCTCGACGCGGCGATCCAGCTCGATCCCCGCTACCATGAGGCCTATATCGACCGCGGCATCGTGTTCTATCGCATGCGCAAATTCGACCGGGCCTTTGCCGACGTCGCGGCCGCAAAGCGCATCGAGAAGACGAACCGCGCCGTGCTCGACGCGATGGCGAAGCGTCAGCCGCTGCGGCCGCTGAAGCTCGACCCGCCAAAATCCGACATCAAGGCGGAAACGCCGAGGGCAGAGGCGCCGAAAATGGCGGCGGCGGCGCCGATGCCCTCGCGGATGTCGACGGCGACGCCGGTCTATCCAACCAGCGACCCCAGCCGCGCGCCCTGAGCGATTGACGAAGATTTAAGGTAACTCCGAACCTTCGTCGCGCGAATCGTTCGCGCCCATCAACTGTTAGGAAAGGTGTCCCATGGTGGTCCCATGGGACATGGGCTGCTTTCCAGATTCATCCATCCGAACCCGGCGATCCGGCGCGAGCTCGTCGATCTGCTGTACACGTCTCTGCCGCAGGTCATGTCGATCAACGCGGCCGCCATCACCGGCTCGGTCACGCTTGCGGTCCTGCACGGCGATCCCGGCTACATCGCGATCTCATTCGCGATCATCGTCAACGCCATCGGTCGCGTGGTCAGCCTGCTGCGCTACAAACAATATGCGGGACGCCTGTCCGATCGCGACGTGATCCTGTGGGAGAAGGTGTACGCCGCGGGCGCCGCCGCCTTCGGCCTTGCGCTCGGCGCTCTCACCTTCCGCGCGTTCCAGCTCAACGATGCTCCGGGCGCATGGATCGCCTTCGGCCTGTCGATGTCCTATTGCGTCGGCATGGTGTCGCGCGCGGCGATCCGCCCGTGGGTCGTGCTGACGACAACCGCCGTGCTGCTCGCCCCGACGCTCGTCGCCGGGTTGATGCGCCCGGAGCTGCCCTATCAGCTCGGGGCCGTCCTGCTGGTGCTGTTCTGGTTCTCGATCCGCGAAGCCTCGCGCCATCTCAGCACCGCGTTCATCGAGCGGCTCGAGGCCAAGCACGCGCTGGCCCGCCAGGCCAACCATGATTTCCTGACCGACCTGCCCAACCGGGCGGCCTTCCTGGCTGCGCTTGAACGCACGACCGGGACTGTCGCGATCGTTGCCATCGATCTCGATGGCTTCAAGCCCGTCAACGACCGCCACGGTCACCACGCCGGCGACGACCTGCTGCGTCAGGTCGCAGCCCGGCTGTCGAGCTGTGTCGGCCGGGGCGGTCTCGCCGCGCGCTTCGGCGGCGATGAGTTCATGCTGCTGAAGCCGGTGGCGAGCGGCGCGGACGGACGCGACGAGGCGCTGGCGCTCGCGCGCGAGGCGGTCCGCTCGCTGTCGATGCCGTTCCTGCTGTCCGACATTCCCGTGGTGATCGGCGCCAGCGCCGGCCTGCTGGTGAACGACCGGCCGCTCACGGACGAGTCCACGGACGAGGTTCTGCGCCAGGTCGACAGCGCACTCTACGCCGCCAAGCGCGCCGGGGGCGGCTGCTGCACCTGGGCCGAAGCTGCGGACGGCGCGTTGCGGCAGGCGGGCTGACGCGCGGCCTTCGATCTCAGGCGACGATCACCTCGCGCAGCAGCGCGTCGATCTCCCCGGCGTCGAGCTCACCTTCGCGTCCGATCAGCACGAGCTGCGCCGTGAGGCCATCGGCGGGCGACACCGGCGACGGCGCCAAGGTGCCACGCGTCGCCACCGACTGAAACAGGATCGGCTGTCCCGGATGGTCGGTGAACAGCAGGATGCCCTTGATGCGCAGGGTGCGCGGCGCGAGCTTTCCGATCACCTGCTGGAAGCGGGCCAGCGACAGCGGAGCACGGGAGGTCCAGGTGAGGGTTGCGAAAGGTTGCGACATCGTCGGCACCTGCTTGGGTAGCTCTCGCGGCGCGCGAATGTCGCGGCTGAACAGCAGGTCCGGCGCGACGACGCCATGCGATATCTCGAAGATCGCCGATTGCGGCTTGATGCCGCCGACGACGCCGCGGACCGCATCGAGCGCGGCGCGGTCGAGCAGATCGGCCTTGGTCAGCAGCACGAAATCGGCGGCGCGCAGTTGCGAGCGCCACAGCGCGTCCTGCTCGATCCCGGGATCATCGCGCAGCCGCTGCGGATCGACCAGCGTGACCACGGTCTCCAGCGGCGCGACCCTGAAGATCACGGGATCCATCAGGCTGCGGATGATCTCGGCGGGATCGGAGATGCCCGATGTTTCGATCACGATCGCATCGGGTGCCGGATCGCGCTTGATGACGGAGGACAGCGTGCGCAGCAGGTCGCCCTGCAGCGAGCAGCAGATGCAGCCGTTCTTGAGGCTGATCACGCCTTCCGTCACGGTGCCGAGAAGCTGCGCGTCGATGTCGACCGCGCCGAAGTCGTTGACGACGGCGGCGATGCGCCGCCCGTCCGGATTGGCGAGCAGATGATTGAGCAGGGTCGTCTTGCCGGCGCCGAGCGATCCGGCGACCAGCAGGACCGGGACGATCATGACAGGACCGGACGGCGCACCGCCTGCCCCGGCCGGACGTCGCGAACGAGCTCGCCATCGGTGATGACGGCGCGGCCATTGACGAGCAGATGCCGCACGCCCTCGGACGGCCGGTTCATGTTGAGGAAGTCGGCGCGGTCACGCAGGCCGGCGAGATCCAGCACCGCGATGTCGGCGTCGCAGCCGGCCTGCAGCCGTCCCTTCTTGCGCATCGCGGGCGTCGACGGTTCCAGAATCCGGGCCGGGATCAGCGTACACTTGGCGAGACCCTCCATCAGCGGCACCGCCTTGCGGTCCAGCACCCATTCGCGCAGGAATTTGGTGAAGGTCGCCGACGAGCGCGGATGCGACACCGCGTCATCCGGCAGCGGCCAGGCGTCGCCGGTGTAGTCGGTGCCGTTGGACAGGATCCACGGCATCGCATCGGAGGCGATGGCGCCGCCCGGAAACAGCACGGAGACGTCGAGCAGGTCGCGGTGGCGCTGGTTGACGGCGACATCGAGGAAATGGATCAGCACCAATGCGCCGGGATCGTCCTGCTGCCGCGCCAGCAACTCGTCACGGCTGCCGAGCCGGTGGCGCTCGGCGACCATCTCGATCGCGTCATAGCCGGTGCCCATGCGCTGGCAGAAGGCGGGATCGGCGAAGAAGCCGGCCCCGACCACGGTCGAGCCGGTGCCGTACGGATAGGCTTCGGTCGTGACCTTCAGGCCCTGCTTCTGCGCGGTCTGCACCAGCTCGGCGCAGCGCTCGACATCCTGCAGGCTGGTGCTGTTGAAATGGCAGATGTGCATGTGGGCGCCGGTCGAGCCGGCCAGCCCGATCAGCCGCGTGTAGGCATCGACCGAGCTGCGCGGATCGACGTTCGACATGTAGGCGATGTGCGTATAGGTCGGCACGTCGTGCCTGGCCGCCAGGCTGCACAGCTCCGACAGCTCCTTCATGCCGGTGCCGGGCGCGTAGGCATTCGGGAAGGCGATGCCGAGACCGCCCTGCTCCAGACCCTGCCGGGTGCGCTCGACGATCTCGGCGGTCTCGGCCGCGGTCGCGACCTCCTCGACCCATCGCTTGTCGCGCATCGCCTCGCCCATGCCGGCGATGTTGGACGCGGTCTGCTGGGTCGTCATCGTCGCGATGCGCGCGAACACCCAGCCCGACGCTGCGCCGTAATTCAGAAGGCGGCCGATCGCCGCCTGCTCGTCATACCAGCGCGCCACCGGCATCACGCCGATCTCGAGCTCGAGCGTCGTGGTGACGCCGTCGAACGCCTGCATGCGGTCCGCCGGCAGCGACTGGCCGTGGGCGTGCAGATCGATGAAGCCGGGTACGACGGCGAGGCCGGCCGCATCGACCACCTGATCGGCAGCCCCGCCGACATCGCCCACGGCAGCGATTGCGCCATCCTTGATGGCGACATCGGCCGTGGCGTCGAGCTTCGTTTCCGGGTCGAGCACGCGACCGCCGCGAATGATCAGATCGTAGTGAGGCATGAAATCAGCTGGGCTCGCGAAGTGGAACTGCTGAAAGCCCTAACACAGATGCGCGACGATGAGAACGCGGCGGGAGAGATCGATTCTCTCCGAGCCATGCGTGGCGCACTTATCAGTTCGTCGAACTGCCGCCCCCGCTCTTCCCCTTGCGCAAGCGATCGGTCAGGATTGCGAAAAACGACCTCTCGGCATCCGCCGTTCGACAGAGGAGACCCGAATGGATTCGCCCACACGGCGCATCGCCGACTTCACCTGCGAGAAGCAGCCGGCGACCGGCGCGCGCGGGATGGTCGTCACCAACCATCCGCTCGCCTCCAGCGCCGGCGCCGAGATGCTGATGCGCGACGGCAACGCGATCGATGCCGCGGTCGCCGCACTGTTCGCGCTGACGGTGGTCGAGCCGATGATGGTCGGCATTCTGGGCGGCGGCCTGTCGCACATCCGACTTGCGGATGGACGGCACATCGTGCTCGACGGATTGAGCACCGCGCCGCGGCGCGCCACGCCAGGAATGTATGATCCGGTCTCCGACGAGATCGCGCTGGCGCGCGAGACGCGCGGCCGCCGCAATGTCGCAGGCGCGCTCGCGGTCGCCGTGCCCGGTGCGCTGAAGGGATGGTGCGAGGCCCTGTCGCGCTTCGGCCGGCTGCCGCTGGCCGAGGTGATGGCGCCGGCGATCCGGCTCGCCGAGCACGGCTTCATCGCCAGTCCCTATCTCAACGATTGCGTGCGGCTGGTCGCGGACGACCTCGCGCGCGATCCGCATCTCGCCGCGCTGTTCCTGCCGGACGGCACGCCGGTCAGGCCCGGCGCCCGCGTGATCCAGGCCGACTATGCCCGCTCGCTGCGGCTGATCGCGGAGCACGGTCCGGACGCTCTCTATGGCGGTCCGCTCGGGATCGCGCTGGCCAACTACATGGCCCAAAGTGGCGGCCTGATCGATGCGGCCGACCTCGCCGCCTACGCGGCGATCGAGCGCGCGCCGATCCGCGGGCTCTATCGCGGCCATGAGATCATCGGCCCCCCGCCGCCCTCGTCCGGCGGCGTGCACATCGTGCAGATGCTGAACATCCTCGAGGGCTTCGACGTCGGCGGGCTCGGCTTCGGCTCGGCCGACGGCGCCCATCTGCTCGCCGAAGCGCTGAAGATCGCCTTCGCCGATCGGGCGGTCGCCACCGCCGATCCTGCATTCGTCGACGTGCCGGTCGCGCGCCTGACATCCAAGACCTATGCCGCCGAGCGGCGGGCAGAGATCGACCTGCGCCGGGCACGGAGCTTCGGTCCTGGGCTTGCGCCGACGGAGTCCGCCAACACCACCCATGTCACGGTCGCCGATGCCGCGGGCAACGTCGTCGCGGCGACCCAGACCATCAACGGCCTGTTCGGCGCCTGCGTGCAGATCCCGGGCACCGGCATGACCGCCAACAACTACATGTATAATTTCGATCCGCATCCGGGCCGCGCGCTGTCGATCCAGCCGGGCAAGCGCGTCTTCACCTCGATGGCGCCGATGATGGCGCTGCGCGACGGCCGCTTGCGCTATGCGCTCGGCCTGCCCGGCGGCCTGCGCATCTTCCCCTCGGCTTTTCAGGCGCTGGTCAACCTGATCGACCACGGCATGTCGCTGCAGGAGGCGGTCGAGGCGCCGCGGCTGTGGACGCAGGGCGGCGTGCTCGAGCTCGAGCCGGCTTTCCCCGAGCACGTGGCGCAGGAGCTCGCCGCGCGCGGCCACGAGATCAAGCGCGAGCCGGTCGTGGCCGGCGGCATGAACGCGATCGCATTCGGCGACGACGGCACGCTGACGGGAGCCGCGTGCTGGCGCGCCGACGGCACGCCGATCGCGATCTCCGGCGGGCGCGCCCGCGCCGGGCTCCGCTTCGCCATCGCCTGAAGTCTAATAGCGCTTTCGCATCATCCGCGCGATCGCCTCGCCGATCACGACGGTGGTGAAATGCGTGTTGGCGCGGCAGTCCGACGGCATGATCGAGGCGTCGGCGACGCGCAGGCCGGCGATGCCCTTCACGCGGCCGTCCGGATCGACCACGCCATCGTCGTCGGTGACGCCGCTCATGCGGCAGCTCCCCGCCGCATGCTGGATGTCGCCGGTGACCTGCCGCAGCAGCGCATCGAGCTCGGCATCGGGCAGCGCAGCCGCCTGCGGCAGCGTGAACTCCGTATCGCCGAGGCGAATCCAGTCGGCGATGTCGCGCAGCGCCGGCTGCACCGTGATCAGCGCCAGCCGCTTCACCGCATCGCGCATCCGCGCGATGTCGCGCGGATCGGCCAGCATGTTCTCCTCGACGATCGGATCCACGCGCGGATCGGTCGAGGCGAGCTTCAACGTGCCGCGCGAGAAGGCGTTGAACAGGCCGGCGCCGATCGCGCCGGGCACGCCGATGCCGCGATGGTTGAACGCGATCAGGATCATGTCGCGCTTGCCGCCGCCGGCGAGGCCCGACGAGTAGGTGACGCAGCAATTGGTGTGGCGGGTGTCGCGATCGGTCGGACGCAGCGCGTCGCGCAATTGAATGGTGGTGCGGAACAGCGGATGATCGAAGAAGTGCCGTCCCACGGGAAGATCGCGCAGCACGGCGATGCCGAGCGCCTGCAGATCCGCCGCGGGGCCGATGCCCGAGCGCAGCAGGATCGCCGGACTGTGGATGGCGCCGGCGCACAGCACGACCTCGCGCGCCGCGATGTCCATCACGCCTTCACCCTCGACATGGACGCGCACGCCGGTCGCCCTGCCGTCGCTGATCAGCAGCCGCTCGACCAGCGCCCGCCCGCGGATCTCGAGGTTCGAACGGCCGCGCGCCGGCTCCAGATAGGCCTCGTTGGTGGAGATGCGCCGGCCATTGCGGCTGTTGATCGGATAGCAGGCGACGCCCTCGCCGTCAGGCCCGTTGAGATCGTCGCACCAGGGATAACCGCTCGCCAGCGCGGCATCGCGCAGGCCGCGGTCGATCGGCCCCCATGTGTCAGGCGGTGCGCGGTAGACCGGAAGCGGCCCGCCGCGGCCGTGACCCTCGCGATCACCGAGCGCGAGATCGTCCTCGATCACCGCGAACAGCGGCATGATGTCCTTGGCCGACCATCCCGTGCAGCCATTGGCCGCCCATTCGTCGAACGCATCGGCCACGCCGCGGATCGCGATCTGGCCGTTCATCATCGAGCTGCCGCCCAGCCCCTTGCCGCGCCAGTAGAAGCGCATGTCCTGCCCGGCGACGCGGCGGGACATCAGCTGCGGCCACTGCCATGTCTCCTGGAAAGCGCGATCATGGATGATCGGAATCGGGTTTGGCGTCACGATCTCCCACGGCGCCTCGTCCGCCCGCCAGTCGGCGCCGGCCTCGAGCAACAGGACCCGCGTCCGGGAGTCTTCCGACAGGCGTGCAGCCACGGCCGCGCCCGCGGAGCCGCCGCCGACCACAATGACGTCATACATGGACTGAATTCCCGCTGTTCTCTGGCATCGCAATCATGACGGCCAGCTTGCGCTGCCGCGAGCGATCCGTGAAGCCCTCGAAAACTCAGGCCACCAGCGTGCCGACGCAGAGCTGCGGCGCATCCTCGGCCACGAGACAGGAGGCCACGGCGATCACCTCGCGCGCCGATTTCCAGGCGCCGCCGCCGCCGGCCGGGCCATTGGTGTAGAGCGTCTCGACCTCGTTGCCGATGCGGATCGCCTCCGCCATCGTCTCGGTCCGCCCGGCGACACGAATGCGCACCTCATGGGGCTCGGCACCCTCTGCGCGCTCGTCGCCATGCAGCGCATTCAGCCCGATCAGGTCGCAGCGCAGCTCGCTCACGGCCACGCCGGTGAGCGCGAGACGCTCGCGGACGATATCGAGCGCGAGGCGGCCGCGCGCGACCGCGCCAGGGCCGGCATAGGAGATCTGCCCCTCGCCGACATAGGAGTCGAGATAGCCGACCGAGGTCTTCAGCAGTCCCGTCTTCGGCCGGCCGCGGCCGCCGACCACCCTGACCCGGTCCGCACCGAGCTCCTCGACGGTCACCTGCGAGAAATCCGCCACGACGTCGGGCTGGAAATATTGCGCGGGATCGTGGATCTCATAGAGCAACTGCTCCTTCACCGTTGCCGGCGTGACGCAGCCGCCGGAGCCCGCGACCTTGGTCACGATCAGTTCGCCATCCTCGCGCACCTCACCGATCGGAAAGCCGAGCCGGGCGAGATCGGGAACGTCCTTGAGTCCGGGATCGGCGAAATAGCCGCCGGTGATCTGGCCGGCGCATTCGAGCAGATGACCGACGACGGTGCCCTGCCCCAGCCGGTCCCAATCGTCCAAAGCCCAGCCGAACTCATGGATCAGGGGGCCGAGGAACAGCGCCGGATCGGCGGCGCGCCCGGTGATCACGACATCGGCTCCGTCCGCGAGCGCCTCCGCGATCGCGCCCGCGCCGACATAGGCGTTGGCGGAGACGACGCGATTGCCGAGGGCATGGATCGTGTCGCCGGTGTCGAGCACGACATCCGCTGTCTTCAACGGCTCCAGAACATCGTCGCCGGTCACGGCCGCGATCTTCAGCCCCGTCAATCCAAGCTGGCGCGCGATGGCGCGGGTGGCTTCGGCCGCGGCGACCGGATTGGCGGCGCCCATGTTGGTGACAATGCGGACCTTGTTGGCGCGGCAGATCGGCAGCACCGCCTGCATGCGCGCGGCCAGCAGCGGATCATAGCCGGCGGCCGGATCCTTCATGCGCGCCTGCTGCGCCAGCGCGATCGTGCGCTCCGCAAGGCATTCGAACACGAGATAGTCCAGGCCGCCCCTCGCCGCGAGCTCCACCGCGGGCTCGATCCGGTCACCGGAATAGCCCGCGCCGGCGCCGATCCTGATGCTTCGCATCGGCCGCTCCTCCTGACATCATGCGCCGTTCGTCGGCTTCTGCCGGCCACATTAGCGGCCGCGGTGCGACCTTGCCAACGTCCGCATCAGACGATCAGGCATGCTGCTCATCCGCGAACGCCCGCGTCGGGGCGTCGCAGCTCGCCGTGCATGCGACGGCAACGGCCATGTGCTCGTCGGCCCAGCACCAACGCCGGCCGCCGGCACGCTTGGCCGCCGGCTCAACTTGCCCAATTGTCTCGGAATTCACCGAACAGCGTGATGCCGCCGCAGGCATAGATCGTCTGTCCGGTGATGTAGCTCGCCTCGGACGAGGCGAGAAAGGCGAACACGCCGGCGATCTCTTCCGGGCTCGCTACCCGCCCCATCGGAATGTGGGACTCGACCGCCGCGCGCTTGGCGGGGTCATCGGTCCAGGCGGCGTTGATCGGCGTGTCGACCGCGCCGGGCCCGACCGAATTGACGCGGATGCCTCGGCCGGCGAATTCGAGCGCGAGGGTCCGGGTGAGGCCCGCCATCGCGCTCTTGCTGATCGAATAAGCGAGATAGCCGGGCTTCGGAATGATCTGGTGCACGCTCGACGTATTGATGATGTTGCCGCCGCCGCGCGCGACGAAATGCGCCAGCGCATGACGCGCGCACAGCACCGCGCCGTTGAGATTGACATCGAGGATCTTGCGATAGGCGTCGACGTCGAGCGCCTCGCTCGGCGATTCCCGCTGGAAGCCGGCATTGTTGACCAGGCAGTCGAGCCGGGGCCAGCGCGTCAGCACGGTCTCGAACATCTCGGCGATCTCGGCCTCGACGCCGATGTCGGCCTTCACGGCGAAATGATCGCGCGCGCCGTGACCATGCGCGGCGGAGGCCGCGTGCACCAGCGCCAGGGTCTCATCGCCCGATGGCGACGGACCGCCGAAATTGATCGCGACCTGCGCGCCCTCCTCGGCAAAGCGCACCGCGATCGCGCGGCCGATGCCTTGGGCCGCACCGGTCACCAGCGCGTAGTGCCCGACCAGGCGCGACGCCCGTTCGGCTGGTTGGTCAGATGGCTCCATGTCTCGACTCCCTGAAAATGAGCTCGCCTCGCTCGCGCTACGATGACTTGCGTTCGGATGACAAGGCTATCAGGAGTCTGGTATCGCTCCACTCCCTATCCGTCACTGCGCACGCACGCGTGAGACGTCATGTATCTCGGCATCGATCTTGGAACATCCGCGGTCAAGACGATCATCGTCGATGATGCGCAGCGCGTCGTTGCGAGCAGCAGCCACGCCTTGACGATGGACGTGCCGCGACCCGGCTGGGCCGAGCAGGACCCCGCCGCCTGGATCGCCGCGGTGTTCGCCACGCTCGATGCGCTCAAGGCCGATCATCCCGGCGCGTTGGCGGCGGTGGACGCCATCGGCCTGTCGGGCCAGATGCATGGCCCGGTGCTGCTCGATGCCGCGATGAAACCATTGCGGCCCTGCATTCTCTGGAACGACGGGCGGTCGGAGCGGGAATGCGTCGCGCTGGAGCAGCGCTGGCCCGCCTTGCGCACGATCACCGGCAACAAGGGGATGCCTGGTTTTGCCGCGCCGAAGCTGATGTGGATCGCGGCGCACGAGCCCGGGATCTTCGCGGCCACGCGGCTGGTTCTGCTGCCAAAGGCCTATGTCCGGCTGGTGCTGACGGGCGACGCGATCGAGGACATGTCCGATGCGTCCGGCTCGCTCTGGCTCGATGTCGTCGGGCGCGACTGGTCGGACGAGGGCCTCGCCGCCACCGGCCTGACGCGTGCGCAGATGCCGCGCCTCGTCGAAGGCTGCGCGCCGGCGGGCCGGTTGCGCAGCGACCTCGCGGAACGCTGGGGCATGACGAAGCGTCCGGCCTTCGCGGGCGGCGCGGGCGACAACCCGGCCGGTGCCGTCGGCATCGGCGCTGTCAGGCCGGGCGCCACTTTCATCACGCTCGGCACGTCCGGCGCCGTGATCACGCCGGTCGACGCCGTCACGGCCAATCCCGAGCGCGTCGTTCACACCTTCTGTCATGCCGTCCCTGCGATGTGGCTGCAGGCCGGCGCGATGCTGTCGGCGGCCTCATGCCTCGCCTGGATCGCGCGGCTGCTCGGCGCGAGCGAAACGGAGCTGCTTGCCCCGCTGGGCACACGGCCCGCCGCGCCGTCGCCGGTCAGCTTCCTGCCCTATCTCGCGGGCGAGCGGACGCCGCATGACGATCCCCATGCCCGCGGCCTGCTCGACGGCCTGAGCCATGCGACAGATCGCAGCGTCATCGTCCAGGCGGTGCTCGAGGGCGTGGCCTTCGCCCTGGCCGACTGCCGCGACGCGCTGAGGGAAACCGGCCTCGTGATTGCCGAAGCGGATGCGATCGGCGGCGGATCGCGCTCCGACCTCTGGCTGGCGATCCTGGCTGATGTCCTCGGCATTCCCGTTCATCGGCTGGCCGAGGGCGAGACCGGCGCCGCCTTCGGCGCGGCCCGGCTGGCACGTCTTGCCGTTACCGGCGAGGACATCGGCGCGGTCTGCACGCCGCCGGCGCGCGTGCGGACCTTCGCGCCGGACGTCGCGCTGTCGGCAGCCTATGCCGAGCGGCGGCCGCGCTGGCAACAGCTCTATCGTCGGCCGAGCTAACCCGATCTCCGAAAGGCATTCGTCGCGGCGACGCGTTGCAGCGGCGTCTCTTTCATATTGTATTCGGCAACAGCCTCTAGTTTAATGGCTACCCCGCGCCAGCGATCAACGAGCCGCGGACGACAAGACGACGTGCATTGGGAGGCACGATGAGCGGTCCGATCCTCGAGATGCGAGGGGTGTCGAAGTCATTCTTCACCATCAAGGCCCTGCACAAGGTCGACCTCACCGTCCATGCCGGCGAAGTCCATGCGCTGATGGGCGAAAACGGTGCCGGCAAATCCACGCTGATGAAGATTCTCTCCGGCGCCTATCGCCCGGATCCCGGCGGTGAGATCCGCATCGAGGGCCGGCCGGTGCGCATCGAAGGGCCGATGGGCGGCCGCAACGCCGGCATTTCGATCATCTACCAGGAGTTGTCGCTGGCGCCGAACCTGACGGTCGCCGAAAACATCTATCTCGGGCGCGAGCTGTCGCAGAGCGGCCTGCTCGCGCGCAGCACCATGCGCGAGGGCGCTGGACCGATCCTGGACCGGCTCGGCGCCGATTTCACCGCCTCCACCTTGGTGGCCGAGTTGTCGATGGGCCAACGCCAGCTGGTGGAGATTGCCCGCGCGCTGCATGCACGATCCAAGATCCTGATCATGGACGAGCCGACGACCTCCCTGTCAGCCGGCGAGAGCGAGAAGCTGTTCGCGCTGATCCGCCAGCTGCGCGCCGAGGGGCTCGCCATCATCTACATCTCGCATCGCATGGACGAGGTCTATGCGCTCGGCGACCGCGTCACCGTGCTGCGCGACGGCCGGCTGGTCGGCTCGCTCGACAAGCCGGAGATCCGCGCCGACAGCATCGTCCGCATGATGGTCGGCCGCGACGTGTCGTCGTTCTACAAGAAGGATCACGACCCGCACGCCAAGCGTGACCGCGCAGTGCTCAGCGCCGTCGATCTCGGCGACGGCCATCGCGTCAAGAACTGCTCGCTGACCGTTCATGCCGGCGAGGTGGTCGGCCTCGCCGGGCTGATCGGCGCCGGACGCACCGAGCTCGCGCATCTCATCATCGGCGCCGCGCCGAAGACGACCGGACACATCGAGCTCGACGGCGAGAAAGTCAGCATCGACACGCCGCGCGATGCGCTCGATGCCGGGATCGCCTATCTGACCGAGGACCGGAAGGCGCTGGGCCTGTTTCTCGACATGTCCTGCGCCGACAACATCAACCTCGCCGTGATCGGACGCGACGCGAAGCTCGGCGGCATTCTCGATCGCGACAAGGCGAAGACGCGCGCCGACGAAGCATTCGCCGCGCTCGGCATCCGCGCCCCCAATCCCGGCGTCACCGTCGGCGGGCTGTCGGGCGGCAATCAGCAGAAGGTGCTGCTGTCGCGCCTGCTTGCGACCGCGCCGAAGGTCCTGATCCTGGACGAGCCGACGCGCGGCGTCGACGTCGGCGCCAAGTCCGAGATCTATTCGATCATCGACAATCTCGCCAAGTCGGGCACCGCGATCCTGGTGATCTCGTCCGATTTGCCGGAGATCCTCGGCATCTGCGACCGCGTGCTGGTGATGCGCGAAGGGCACCTGGCCGGCGAGCTGCAGCAGAGCACGACATCACCCATCACCCAGGAAGACATCATGGCGCTGGCCACCGGGACGGAGCACGTCGATGCCTGACAACAGTTCGTCGCAAGCCAAGACCGCGCCTTCATCCGGCCTGCCGTCCGCGTCGGACAACAAGCAGCAGCGGCTGCGGCTGATGATCCGCGCCGCCGGCATGCTGCCGGTGCTGCTCATCCTTTGCGTCGGCTTCCACCTGCTGTCGGAGGGACGCTTCTTCACCGGACAGAATCTCGGCATCGTGCTGCAGCAGGCCGCGGTCAACACCGTGCTCGCCGCCGGGATGACCTTTGTCATCCTGACCGGCGGCATCGATCTCTCGGTCGGCTCGATCCTGGCCGCCGCGGCGATGGCCGGGCTGACACTGTCGAAGATGCCCGATCTCGGCGCGCTGTGGCTGCCGGCCGCGGTGCTGACGGGCCTTGCCTTCGGTGTCGTCAATGGCGCGCTGATCGCGCTGTTGCGGCTGCCGCCGTTCATCGTGACCCTCGGATCGCTCACCGCGGTGCGCGGTCTCGCCCGCCTGATGGGTGGCGACACCACCGTGTTCAACCCGTCCATTCCCTATGCCTTCATCGGCAACGCCTCGCTGACGATCATTCCGGGCGTCGTCTCGATCCCCTGGCTGTCGGTGATCGCGTTGCTCGTGATCCTCGGCTCCTGGCTGATCCTGCGCCGGACCGTGCTCGGCGTGCACATCTATGCCGTCGGCGGCAATGAGAGCGCGGCGCGGCTCGCCGGCATCAAGGTCTGGGCGGTGCTGATCTTCGTCTACGGCATGTCCGGCCTGCTCGCCGGCCTCGGCGGCGGCATGCAGGCGGCGCGGCTCTATGCGGCGAACGGCCTGCAGCTCGGCCAGTCCTACGAGCTCGACGCCATCACCGCGGTCATTCTCGGCGGCACGTCGTTCGTCGGCGGCATCGGCTCGATCTGGGGCACCTTGGTCGGCGCGCTCATCATCGCGGTGTTGTCGAACGGGCTCATCCTGGTCGGCGTGTCCGACATCTGGCAATACGTCATCAAGGGCCTCGTGATCATCGGCGCCGTCGCGCTCGACCGCTACCGGCTGCAGGGCTCGGCCCGCACCTGAGACGACATGGCGGGCTCCACCGGGGCCCGCCGCAACGCATTCTTCCACGGCCACTGGTCCGCCGTGCGTAGACGAACAGGAAGGGCCAGGGAGGAAACCAATGTTGAAGTCGGTTTTGTTTGCCGGTACCGCGCTTGCGCTCGTGATGAGCTCCGCGCCGTCGTCGGCCAAGGAGCTGAAATCGATCGGCGTCTCACTGGGCTCGCTCGGCAATCCGTTCTTCGTCGCGTTGTCGAAGGGCGCGGAGTTCGAGGCCAAGAAGACCAACCCGAACGTCAAGATCACCGCGGTCGGCTTCGAATACGATCTCGGCAAGCAGGTCACCCAGATCGACAACTTCATCGCCGCGGGCGTCGACATGATCCTGCTCAATCCGGGTGATCCGAAGGCGGTGGGTCCTGCGATCAAGAAGGCGCAGGCCGCCGGCATCATCGTCGTCGCGGTCGACACCGCGGCCGAGGGCGCCGACGCCACCGTGACCACCAACAACGTGCAGGCCGGCGAGATCTCGTGCCAGTACATCGTCGACAAGCTCGGCGGCAAGGGCGACGTCATCATCGAGAACGGACCGCAGGTGTCGGCCGTGATCGACCGCGTCAACGGCTGCAAGAGCGTGTTCGCCAAGGCTCCTGGCATCAAGGTGCTGTCGAGCGACCAGGACGGCAAGGGTTCGCGCGAGGGCGGCCTCACGGTGACGCAGGGCTATCTGACGCGCTTCCCCAAGATCGACGCGATCTTCGCCATCAACGATCCGCAGGCGATCGGCACCGATCTCGCCGCGCGTCAGCAGGGGCGCACCGGCATCGTCATCACCGCGGTCGACGGCGCGCCCGACATCGAAGCCGCGCTGAAGGATCCGGCCTCGCAGCAGATCCAGGCCTCGGCCTCGCAGGATCCGTTCTTCATGGCGCGCCGCGCCGTGCAAATCGGCGTCGGCCTGCTCAACGGCCAGAAGCCCGCCTCGACCGTCGAGCTGCTGCCCTCCAAGCTGATCACGCGCGACAATGTCGGCGAGTACAAGGGCTGGACCTCGGAGCGGAAGGAATAGACTTCGGTCGTCGACCTGCATCTGATTGAAAGCAATGAGAAGCGCCGCCCTCTCCGGGGCGGCGTTTTGCTTGGAACCACATTCTGTCTCGTCGGCGAGCCTTCAACGACCGATCGCCGCGGAGCTGGCGGATGGATGCCGATGGCTGCCAAGCTCGACGATCTCGACCGCGGGCTGGTGCGGGCGCAGGGCCTGTTCATTCCACAGCAGGAATTCCTCGCCGCGCTCGGCCGCGAAAAGGACCGCGCTCATTCAGCGTGGTTGTCGCGTTTGCGACAAGGCTCCTCTGTTTGTCCCGATTTTGCGCTGGTCCGGAACTTGCGTGAGCCGGCCTGACGGCATCAATCAGCAGGCGATCCGATGGCTTTTACCGCAGTCTGTCCGACAAGCGCCATGGCTGAAGGCGGCATGGGCCTGTACCAGGTCGGCAAGAAGAGCGTGCTGCTGCTCTGGCCCCGTGGCGGAGAGCTGAAGGCCTATCGCGGCCGCTGCCCGCATGCCGACGTGCCGCTGACGGAAGCGACCTTCGACGGCAAGACGATCACCTGCCCGCACCATCAATGGGGCTTCGACGGCGTGAACGGCAAATGCGTCACCCATCTGGTCCGCAACGCGCTGCACGCCTACCCGCTGCAGGTCGAGGGTGATGAGATCCAGGTCGATGTCGGGCCGGTCAAGCCGGCTATCCGGTCGCCATCAGCCGCTTCATGAACTGGTCGACCTCGCGACGCAGCGTCTCGACCTCGCCATGGACCCGCTCGGAGGCATTGTTGACTCGCGATGCGATCCGGCCGGTGTCGGCGGCAGCGCTGCTGATCGCGCCGACGTCTGACGCGACCCGTGCCGTGCCGGACGAGGCTTCCTGAACGTTGTGCGCGATGTTCTGCGTCGCCGCCGCCTGCTGGTCGACCGCGGCCGAGATGGTGGACGCGATCTCGTCGATCTCGGCGATCGTCCGCGCGATCGCCTCGACCGCCGCGACCGACGTCGAGGTCGAGTGCTGCATCTCGTTGACCTTGGCGCTGATCTCCTCGGTCGCCTTGGCGGTCTGGTCGGCGAGACTCTTGACCTCGGCCGCAACGACGGAAAAGCCGCGCCCGGCATCGCCGGCCCGCGCCGCCTCGATCGACGCATTCAGCGCCAGGAGGTTGGTCTGTTCAGCGATCTCGCTGATCAGCTTGACCACGTCACCGATCCGGACCGCCGCATCGGCAAGCTCGCGGATCTCGCCGCCGGCACGGTTGGCCTCACCGACCGCACGCCCCGCGCTTTCGGTGGAGCGTGAGACCTGCCGGCCGATTTCGGCGATCGAGGACGCGAGCTGATCCGCCGCGCCCGCCGCCGTCTGCACATTGGACGACGCGCGCCCCGAAGCCGCGATCACATCCTCGGTGCGGCGGCTGGTTTCCGTCGCGGCCGTCGCGACGTGGCCGGCGTCGGACTCGAGATCCCCCGCCGCGCCGACGAGGCTGACGACGATCTGATCGAGCTGCGTGCCGAACTGCCGTGCCAGACCCGCAATGTCGACCACCCGGCGGCCGAGGCCGTCGGTGCCCTGGTTGATGATCGCCGCCGAGCGGCGGAATGCGCCAGGCAGGCCCCGCACCATGATCTTGCGGAAATGCTTGCCGCGGCTGGCATAGTCCATCGACGCCGACGCCTCGCGCACGAAGGCGTCGGTGATGTCGAGCATGTCGTTGATCGATTTCTGCAACAGACCTATGTCGCCGTGCTGGCGCCGGCTCAGCAGCCGCGGCTCGAGATTGCCCTTGGCTGCGCTGTGACAGACCTTGGCCGCCTCCGCGATCACGGCAGATGCCACCCGCAGTTGCCACAAGCCAAGGCCGAGCAGCAGCGCAACAGCGATGAGCAGCGCTCCGCCTGCGGCGGGCGGGGTCGCGCCGGCGACGACGAGCCAGGCCAGCCCGCCGAGTGCCAGCAGCGCCGCGGCCGCGATCGCGATCTGGGCCTTAGAGAGAGAGCACGAACTCATCATAATCAACGCCTTGTTGTTTGATCGCCGAGACCATCATGTCAAAGCTTGCGCGCAGGCCGTCCTTGGCATTGGCGTGGCGCGCCTCCTCGTCGCACAACGTCTTGTAGATCGGCTTGAGGCTCTCGATCGGCCCACGCTCGGGTCTGCGGCGGTTGGAATGGTAGCCGATGATATTGCCCTGGTCGTCCAGCGTCGGCGTCACATGGGCGAGCACCCAATAATGGCTGCCGTCCTTGGCCAGGTTGACGACATAGGCGAAGATCTCGCGCTTGGCCTCCAGCGTGTCCCACAGCAGCTTGAAGACGCAGCGCGGCATCTCGGGATGGCGGATCAGGCTGTGAGGCGCTCCCAGGAGCTCGTCATAGCTGTACCTGGCCATGCGAACGAAGACGTCGTTGGCGTAGGTGATGCGTCCCTTGCGGTCGGTCTTCGAGACGATCAGGTCTTCTTCGCCGAGCATGTGCTCGATGCCGGTCGGTTTCACAATGTGGGCCATGACTGGTCCTCCTTGCGGTCATCACGATGCGGGGCGGACAGACGGGATGGCCCGGCCCGTACGGCCGGTCCGGTCGACGCGCGGGCACAACCGGCGCCGCCCGGCGTGCGGCCAGGTGTCGCCAGGACCCCATCGGCCGGCTTTCGCCGGGCCCAGGAGAAGGCTGTCCGCCTCCCGGCCTCAATCTGACGTTAACTGTGAAACATCGCGTTAACTGGGAGCCCCCGCCAGAATACAGGTGGCGCCCGCGGCGGGGACGGGGCGCGCCGGCTCGATGGCCGGCGATCGGTGCGGACCGCTGGCCGGAGGATCGCGTCGGCCGTCGCCTTGTTGGAAGATGTGGCACAAGGACCAGGAGGTGCGTACGTGACGCCCCGCAACCTCATGAGACGCGCACGGGCCGGTCGGGGCGCTCATGCCCGACCGGCCCGGCGCCCCCTGCCTCAGAAGAAGCCGAGCTTCTTCGGGCTATAGCTGACCAGCATGTTCTTGGTCTGCTGGTAGTGGTCGAGCATCACCTTGTGGGTCTCGCGTCCGACGCCGGACTGCTTGTAGCCGCCGAATGCCGCATGCGCCGGGTAGGCGTGATAGCAGTTGGTCCAGACGCGCCCCGCCTGGATGTTGCGGCCGAAGCGGTAGCAGGTGTTGGCGTCGCGGCTCCACACGCCGGCACCCAGGCCGTAGAGCGTGTCGTTGGCGATCGCCAGCGCCTCGTCCTCGGTCTTGAAGGTCGTGACCGAGACCACGGGTCCGAAGATCTCCTCCTGGAACACGCGCATCTTGTTGTGCCCCTTGAACACCGTCGGCTTGACGTAGTAGCCGCCGGCGAGATCGCCGCCGAGCACATTGCGCTCGCCGCCGATCAGGAGCTGCGCGCCCTCCTGCTTGCCGATGTCGATGTAGGACAGGATCTTGGACATCTGCTCGGAGGAGGCCTGCGCGCCGATCATCGTCGCCGGATCGAGCGGGCTGCCCTGCACGATCGCCCCGACGCGCTGCAGCGCGCGCTCCATGAAGCGCTCGTAGATCGACTCGTGAATGAGCGCGCGGCTCGGGCAGGTGCAGACCTCGCCCTGGTTGAGCGCGAACATCACGAAGCCTTCGATCGCCTTGTCGAGAAAGTCGTCATCTTCGGCGCAGACGTCCTTGAAGAAGATGTTCGGCGACTTGCCGCCGAGCTCCAGCGTCACCGGGATCAGGTTCTGCGAGGCGTATTGCATGATCAGGCGCCCCGTCGAGGTCTCGCCGGTGAAGGCGATCTTGGCGATGCGGTTCGACGACGCCAGCGGCTTGCCGGCTTCGAGGCCGAAGCCGTTGACGACGTTGAGCACACCCGGCGGCAGCAGGTCGCCGACGATTTCCATCAGCACCAGGATCGAGGCCGGCGTCTGCTCGGCCGGCTTGAGCACGACGCAATTGCCGGCGGCGAGCGCCGGCGCGAGCTTCCACGCCGCCATCAGGATCGGGAAATTCCACGGAATGATCTGGCCGACGACACCGAGCGGCTCGTGGAAGTGATAGGCGATGGTGTCGTGGTCGATCTCGGCGATCGAGCCTTCCTGGGCGCGGATCACGCCGGCGAAATAGCGGAAGTGGTCGATGGCGAGCGGGATGTCGGCGGCCGTCGTCTCGCGGATCGGCTTGCCATTGTCCCAGGTCTCGGCAAGCGCGAGCTTGTCGAGATTGGCCTCCATGCGGTCGGCAATCCTGTTGAGGACCATCGCGCGCTCGGTCACGCTGGTGCGCGCCCAGCCGTCCTTGGCAGCATGCGCGGCGTCGAGCGCGGCCTCGATGTCGGACGCATCGGAGCGCGCGATCTGGCACACCGGCTGGCCGGTGATCGGCGAGATGTTGTCGAAGTACTTGCCGGCGTTAGGGGCCTTCCAGGCGCCGCCGATGAAGTTGTCGTAACGCGCAGCAAAAGGCGGCTTGAGCGCCGCATTGACGTCAACCTTGGTCATCTCTCTCTCCCATTCACGCCGATGCACACGGCGTTGGAGAGAGGCTCGATCAAACCGGCGCGACAGACCAGAGGCCGGAACGAGCGCGTCCGAGGAAGTGTCGCAGTTCTGCGACATGTTGGCTGCGATTCGACAGCCACGGCGCGTTCACCGCTCGAGCCCGAGCCGCTTCATCTTCCGGTGCAGGGTGGCGCGCGACATGTCGAGCTCCTTCGCGGCCTTCGAGACGTTGCCGCCGGCGCGCGCCAGCGCGCGCTTCAGCACGGCGCGCTCGGCGGCGTCGATGTCGTCGCCTCCGGTGGTCGCGTCCTTGATCAGGTCGCCGGCCGGCAGCGGGCGCGTCAGCGCGGACGGAGACAGGTTGAGCGCACGGCGCGCCGCCCGCGTGGCACCGATGACGAGGTCGTTGCGATCGACCGCCAGCAGCGAGTTGATCTCGCGTTCGCTGTCCGGCGTGAGCACGATGCGGGCGTGCGGGAAGGCCTGGCGGAAATTCTCCGCCTCGATCAGGCGCGCGGCATCCGCGACGGTGGTCGCGATCAGCCGGCTGAAGCCCTCGGTGAGATCGGCACGACAGGAGGAGACGTCGAGCGCGGCCTTGAGCTGGCCATGCTCGTCGAAGATCGGCGCGGTGGTGCAGAACAGGCGGGCGTTGCGCGACAGATAGTGCTGATCGCGGTCGATGGTCAGCGGCCGCTTCTCGACCAGGCAGGTGCCGATCGCGTTGGTGCCCTCGTGCCGCTCGCTCCACACCGCGCCGGTCCACAGGCCCCAGGATTCGAAAGTGGCGTCGTCCCCGCGGGCGCCGCGGCGCTCGAGCACGGTGCCGTCGGCATCCGCCAGCAGCACCGAGCAGCCGACACCCCCGACCGCCAGGAACAGCCGGTCAAGGCTCGCCTGCGCGATCGCGAGCAGCCGTCCGAGCCGGGCGCGCGCGTCTGCGACCTCGGCGGCCGTCAGGCGGGCCGGCAGCTTCGGCGTGGCGGGATCGAGCGCATGGAGATGGCCGGAGCGTCGCCATGAGGCCGCGAGCGCCGAGACCGCCGGCGCGCCTCTGTCAGCTCCGTGATCGGCCTTGCCGTCAGCGTCAGCCTTCGCATCCCCCTTGGCCAAGGCCTCCAGGATCCGATCCGAATGGGCATTCCCGGGCGAACGCCCCATGTCCCTCCTCCCGGCTTTCCCGCCGCGGTTGGCGCAGCTTGTTGCTAGACTAGCGCAACTACAGCACCGCGGTTTGACCGGCGTCAAGGAACGCGGAGCTGGAGTGCCCCCTCCCTTCGGAGGGCCAATTGCGCCGGCACCTACGCCCCGGATGACTACGGGGGTGTCGCAACGCTGCGACACTCCCTCGCCCGAACTGGTCCGTGCGCCCTGGAATCGAGCCGGTGCCTTAAAGCGCATTAATCCCGATTCCGGATGGTTCCCGCACGCGCTTCGCACCGATGAACGTCATTGCCGGTCCCGCGAGGCAACCACGAGAGGGAAACATGCGCCTATCCTTTGCGACAATACGCTCCATCCAGACCAAGATCGCCTTGATCGCCGGCTTCTGCCTCGCGCTCACCTGCGTCATCCTGATCGGCTACGGCCTGTTCTCGACGCAGAGCATGAACCAGTACGTCAACCACGAGGTCATGCAGCTGGTCGATCGCCAGACCAAGGAGAGCCTGATGAATCGGGCCTCCACCGAGGCCAACGTCATCAAGGCCGAGCTGGAGGTCGGGTTCGACGCGGCGCGCACGCTGGCGCAGTCCTTTGCGGTTCTGGCCGATGCCAAGACCGGGACCGCCGCGAGCGCACGCCGCGCGCAGCTCAACGCCGTGCTGCGGCGTGTCCTGGAGCTCAATCCCGCCTTCAACGGCACCTACTCGGCCTGGGAGCCCGATGCGCTCGACGGCAACGATAGCACCTTCAAGGCCAACAAGGAGATGGGCTCCGATCACACCGGCCGCTTTCTCCCTTACTGGACGCGAAGCGCCGGCGGCGCGATCGCCGTCCAGCCGCTGGTCGAGTACGACAGCAGCGAGCGCCATCAGAATGGCCTCGTGAAGGGCGCCTGGTACATCAACCCGAGCACCACCGGGAAGGAGAACATTCTCGGGCCGCTGCCCTACATCGTCCAGGGCAAGCCGGTGTTCCTGGCCACGATGTCGGTGCCCGTCATGATCGACGGCAAATTCCGCGGCGTTGCGGGCGCCGACTACAATCTGGACTTCGTGCAGAGGCTGGCGGTCAAGATCAACACCTCCCTGTTCGACGGCAAGGGCAAGGTCGTGATCCTGAACGACACCGGCCTCGTCGTCGCCGACAGCGCCAATCAGAACGTCATCGGCAGGCCCGCCGCCGAGGCCGACTCGCGCTGGACCGACAGCGCCGCCATCGTCCGCACCGGCAAGGGCACCGTCCTCGACGAGCCCAGCAATCCCAATGTCGACATCTACGCCCCGATCACATTCGGTCTCACCGACACGCCCTGGTCGGTCGTGATCTCGATCCCGCGCGACGTGGTACTCGCCTCGGCACGGCAGCTCGACGCCTCGCTCAGCGGCCGTTCGACCAGCAACACGCTGTGGCAGCTCGGGGTCGGAGCGGTGATCACGGCGCTTGCGATCTTCCTCATCTGGGTCGCGGCACGGGGCATTGCCCGTCCGATCCGGGATTGCGCCGTATTCGCCAATGGCATCGCCAAAGGCGACTTCAACCAGACCCTGACCATCGAGCAGGCGGATGAGGTCGGCGCCCTCGCCACCTCCCTGAAGGCGATGCAGGGCGACCTGAAGCAGAGCATCGCGCAGCGCGCCGAGGACCAGGCGGCCGCCGACGCCCAGCGGCGCCACGCGATGAACGCGATGGCGGATCAGTTCGAGGCGTCGGTCGGCGGCATCGTCGAAACCGTGTCGGCCGCCTCGGGCACGCTGGAGACGTCGGCCGGATCGTTGAGCGCGACCGCGGAGCGGGCGCAGTCGCTCGCGACCACGGTCGCTGTCGCCTCGGAACAAGCGTCGACCAACGTGCAGTCCGTGGCGTCCGCCACCGAGGAGATGGCCTCCTCGGTGACCGAGATCAGCCGCCAGGTGCAGCAATCCGCGCGCATGGCCAACGAAGCCGTGACGCAGGCACGCTCCACCACCGGACGGGTCGGCGAGCTCTCGAAGGCGGCGGCGCGCATCGGCGACGTCGTCGAGCTCATCAACAGCATCGCCGGCCAGACCAACCTGCTCGCCCTCAACGCCACCATCGAGGCGGCGCGGGCGGGCGATGCCGGACGCGGCTTCGCCGTGGTCGCCACCGAGGTCAAGGCGCTCGCCGAGCAGACCGCGAAGGCGACCGGGGACATCGGCCAGCAGATCGCGGGCATCCAGACCGCCACTCAGGAGTCCGTCGGCGCGATCCGCGAGATCAGCGAGACCATCGAAAGGCTGTCGGAGATCTCGGCCACCATCGCCGCCGCCGTCGAGCAACAGGGCGCGGCGACGCAGGAGATCTCGCGCAACGTCCAGCAGGCGGCCCAGGGCACGCAGCAGGTCTCGTCGAACATCACCGACGTGCAGCGCGGCGCCAGCAACACCGGGACCGCGTCATCCGAGGTGCTGTCCGCGGCCAAGCTGCTGTCGCGCGACAGCGGCCGACTGAGGGAGGAGGTCGGCAAGTTCCTGACCTCGGTGCGCGCCAGCTGAACGCCGGCCGACAAAAGCGAAAAGGCCGCCTGGACGATCCAGGCGGCCTTTATCGTGTTGGATGCGATGCGTCCGCCACTGATCTCAGCGGCCGCCGCGCGACAGCATCTCGAAGCGGTAGTTGACGCCGATCATCGCCGTGTGGAGCTGGGTCTTCTGGCTGACGACGTTCGGCCCGCCGGTGATCGCGGCGGCGCCCGGCAGCGTGCCGGTCACCGTGCCGAAATCGGCGTAATCATACTCGGCGAAGGCCGACCAGTTGCGCGCGAACATCCACTCGACGCCGGCGCCGACCGTCCAGCCGCTGCGGTTGAACGCCACGCTGGCGGACTGTCCGGTGGCGGTGTTGACGACCGAAACATTGGTCCGTGTCCACGCCGCGCCACCGCGCACATAGGCCAGGATCTCAGGCGTCACGAGATAGCCTGCACGCACCGTGGCGGTGTAGAGGTTGCTGGTTCGCGTGTTCATCGTCAGCGCCGGTCCGAGCTGGCTCGACGCGTTGATGATGCCGAGATCGGCCATCGCCTGGATGCCGACGACGAAGCGGTCCATCTGGTAGTCGCAACCGAGCTGCAGGCCGCCGACGACGTCGCTGCCATTGCTGGAGATGGCGGTCGGAATCTGCACGGCCGCGACGGGCAGCGGCGCCACGTTGCCGCCGCCGGCCACCGGCGGCGGATTCTGCGCCGGCGGATTGCCATTGTTGCCCTGTGGCGGCGGGTTCGGCTGACCGCCGCCATTGTTCGGCGGCGGATTCTTCGGCGGCCAGGGCTTGTCCGGATGATGCGGCCATCCGCCATGATGGTAGTTGCCGCCCTGCTGCTGCCAATGATCCTTGTCGGGCTGCTTGTCGCCATAGCCGCCCTTGCCGTCGTCATTGTCGTGCGGCTTGCCGCCCCAGCCGTAGCCGCCATGCTTGTCGTCGTTCCGGTCGTCCGGCTTCATCCAGGCGTAGCTGTCACGCTCGCTCTTCATCGGCTGCTTCGACCAGCCGAAGCCAAGCGGCTTGTCGGTGCCGTCGTCCTTCTTTCCACCCCATCCGGAAGCCGGCTTGTCGTGATCGTCCTGCCGATCACGGTGCAGCCAAGCCGATCGGTCGGAGTAGCCGCTCGAATGCAGCTGCGACCAGCCGCTCGACTTGCCATGGTCGTCGTCGTGAGGCTTGTCGAACCAGCCGCTGCCATATTTGACGTCGTTGTAGTTGTCGTCCTTGTTCTTGGATGGAGCCGACGGCCAGGAAGACTTGTTGTCGCCGCCTTTCGATCCAACCTGTGGCCAATGATGACCACCGTCGTGATCGGGCTTGTAGGACGGCTTGTCGTTCGGCCAGCCGTGATCCTTGTCGCCATGATACTGCTTGCCGGGCTGCCACCAGCCCTTGTCGTTGCGCTCGCAGATCGGAGGCTTGCCCGGCGGCTTATGCGGCGGCGGCTTCCATCCGCCGTTGTTCCCGCCGGGGTTGTTCGGCGGCGGCGAGTTCGGCGCGGGGTTTGCAACCACAGGCGGCTTGACCACCGGCGGGTTGTTTGCGTTGCCGACCGGCTGCTGCACGGGCTGAACCGGCGCGGCGGCGGCATTGGCGACCTGGCTCCACGTCTGCTGCTGACGCGACCAGGCCATCCCGGCGTTCGCGCCGGCATGGCAGCCACTCCACCTGTAGGCGAAGACGTCGGGCGGCGGGAGCGGGGGAGGCAAGGCGAGATCAGTCGCCCAGACCGATGTCGTACTTCCTGCGAAAGTAGATAGGCAAAGGCATACGCCAAATACGCGACGCATCGAACTCACAACTCCTGAACACGTGCCGCAACAAACGGCGGCCGCATCAGGAGGGTGAGATTGTGTCGCGAACTGAATTGAAAAATGTCATTCGGAAGGAATGCAGATCGCGACGCCGACGCGATCGAAATTCGGCTTTGACTGTTGCACGCAAGATGCAGGATTCTGGCAAAATGAAGCAGCGCGCGACACGATTGCGACAAACGGCGCGAGACGCGATGCCGCAGCGGCTCATGAGTTCGTAGTAGACGAACGTCCGCACCGAACTCACAGCAAGCGCAGAGCGCGCTCGGCGGCATGCGTCCTGATCGCGCGCACCTCGCGATCGTCGGCCTTCACATCAACCACACGCTCCGATTGCACTACAGCGAAGAGGGCGGTACTTGGTCTGTGCGGTCGCCTTCGCCGTCGACGCGCCGACGCTCGGCTATCCATGCGCGTCGACAAGTCCTGCCCTTGGTTTCGCCGCTATTGCGCAGCCAGCGCGACGTCATCGATCAGAAGAGAAAGCGGCAAAGGCCGCCGCAATCGCACCGAATGGGGCGGACCTTCGTCGACGTCGCGGCAATTCATCGGAGCAGCGCGCCGCGAAACATCCATGATTGCGGCCGGATGTGGCGCGGCGGCGCGCGGCCGATTTCGTGTCATGCCATCGGCATCACGGATTGCGCCGCGAGAACGAGATGGCATAGGCGCCGTTGCGGATGTCGATCATCGGATCGTCGGAGGCCTCGATGCCGTCGGTGAGCTGGCCCGGCAGGAACAGCAGCTTCTTCTGCGCCGCGTCACTGTCTTCGACCGCCTTGTCGATCGTCAGCACGCCGAGCTCGACCAGCTTGCGATCGTCAGGCCACGGCTTTGCCGGATCCCTGGTGTCGTCGCCGGCCGCGGCGAGCTGCGCCTTGAAGCGGAACGTCACCGGCCCATGCTTCAGCCGCGCCGGCAGCTCGGCCATCAGGAAGTCCGGCGCGCGTTTCGCCGCGTCCTCCTTGTCGATATGCACGACCTTCTCCGGCAGCATCTGCCAGCGCACCGCCTGCTTCTCGCCGGCCTTGTTGACGAGGACGAAGGCGTTGACGCCGAAATAGGCCTCGTCGGCAAGACTGTCCGGCGTCGCGATGGTGCCGAGCGCCGCCGGCACCGAGGGATGGCTGGCGATGAACTGCTCGAGCCTGGTCGGCTTGGCCGCACTCGGTCCGGAGTCCGCGATCGCCAGGAACAAATCGCGTAACTCCGCCCCCGTCGAGACAGGGAAGAATTTCAGCGAGTTGATCACGAGGTCCATGTCGCTGCCGTCGGCGAGATGAAACTTCACCGCCATGCCGTGCGGATTGGCGTCGCCGGAGCCGTCCGGCAGGTTCGGCACGCCAGTGGAGTCCGAGAACCGCACCGTGACCGGAACCTCGCCGCCGCTGAACAGCGACGCCTTGCTCAAGGTCGCCGCCTCGGCCGACGGCTTGAACTTGCCCTCGACGACGACGCCCTTGGCGTGATTGGCGCGAAAGCCGGCGTGCACGCCGAACACCTTGTTCATCGCATTGACGAGCTGCTCCTCGACCGGCGGCTCCTGCGCGAGGGCAGCGGCCGGCAACGCGAGGGCAATCCCGGCCAGCGCGGCAACGAGTGTGCGTGTCGTCATGAGCGGCGTCCTCCTTGTATGAGGGATGCAGCATAGCAGCATGAATTGACGCGCGAGCGACTTTCGAGCGCGGCCGATGGGCGCCCCTCACCGCATGATCCACCTTGCCGTCTGACAGGAGCCATTACGCCCCGTCACCCGCTCCTTGCGGCGAGATGGCGAATGTCTCTATTGTAGTCGCGCGTGTCCGGTCTGCCTCCCTCCGCGGTGCGGATCGGGGGATCGTGCCCCCTCCGACCCTGACGCCGGACGGCGCGCCCACGACGGAGTTTCGACTGTGTCCGCACCGGAAAGCTTCCCCATCGACAGGATCCACGTCCCCGACAAGAAGCGCAAGGCGCTGAGGCAGGACGCGGTCGACGCGCTGGCCGAAAGCATTTTGGAGGCCGGCCAGCGCGAGCCGATCCTCGTCCGCCGCGACAAGGACCATTTTGTCCTGGTCGAAGGTCTGCACCGCCTCGAAGCCTGCAAGGCCCTTGGCGAAAGCGCCATCATGGGTCTGCTGATCTCCGCCGAGGAAGCCCGCCAGCGCGAGCTGCCACCGCCGCCGGTCGATCCGGAGCGCGAGAAGATGGAGCGGCTGCGCAAGCTGCGGCTGGAGAAGGAGGAAGCGGAGAAGCTCGCAACGGCCCCGAGAGGCGTCTCGGGCGCCCATGCCGCGACGCGCCCGCGCGGGCCGACCGAGACGACGAACCGGAGCAACAGGACTGCCACCGCGAAGCCATCGCGCCCCGGACAAGGATCGTCGCCCCGGACCTTGTCGGATTGGATCAAGCAACAAGAGCGCAGCGGCGGGCGATACTGACGGTTTCAACGCGCGAGTGCCCCCCGGCCTCGGTCTGATTGAGCGGCAGTCCGTCTGGCGGATCAGCGCAGCGTGATCCGCCGCCTCGCGTCGCAGTTCAGCACAGTCACGTCCATCCCCGCACATGCGCGCAGCAGCGCTGGACCCCGGCCCGCGCAGGGGCAGTTTGACGCGCCTCTCGCGGCGATCCGTGGGGAACGCGCCCCGTGGCCATACGTTGCCGACACTCGCGGGAACGAAATCCGCAAAGCCGGCGCGGCGTTGCCGTGCAGCCAAGCCGACCCGCGTCCTTCAACCGGCACAACCCAGCCTCGACAATGAATTGGAGCCCCTGATGCGAGCAACCATCGTTGCACTCTCCGCCATCCTTCTCGTCAGCTCCGTCGGAGCCTCGGCGGCGCCGATGGCCGCCGCGGCAGATGAGGGCGAAGCGGCTGCTTCTCCGATGCGCCTTGCGCAGCGGGATCACGGCAACGGAGACGGTCGCTGGGAGCACGAGCAAAGACGTCACGGCTATCGCGGCCACGACGGACGGCGTCACGGTCCTCCTGCCGGCTGGCACCGCTATCGCTTCCGCCCGCACGACCATCACCGCCGGGGCTGCATGCAGATCGGACCGGCCTGGTTCTGCCCGTAGGCGCCGCGTGTCCGTCCCGCACGTTGCTCCGCGGAGGACAGTGCTGGACGGGCTAGGCAACTCCGATCACGCCCGTCCGACTCAGCGCGATGCGACGGGCGCGGCAAGCACTGCGAGCATGCCAATGGCAGCGACGTTGGCCGCCACGTCCCTCCGTCGCAGCCGCCTTCGGCTGAAATAGCCTATTCTCGGAGCTGTCGCCGCGTTCGCGGCGCAAATGGCGCGGCCGACTGGACGGCGGCGAGGTCGCGATCGCCGGCAGGCGCATCTTCATCCCTCCGCCCGCCCCGCCGTTAGCACGTCTTTAGGCGATGTCCGCCTTCATCAGGTCGCGCAGCGCTTTCGGTATCGGCTGCGCCCTGCCGCCGCTGATGAACGCGACTCTCACGTCGGCCTTGACGAGCACCTCCTCGCCGCGCCTGACCTCCTGCGCCAGCGTGATCGACGCCCCCTTCACCGCCACGGGCCAGGTGACGACGTCGAGCACGTCGTCCATACGGGCCGGCCGCAGGAAGTCGAGCGTCATCGAGCGCACCACGAAGGCGAAACCCGGGGCTTCGCTTGCCGCCTCCGCGAACAGCGCGTGCTGCTCGGCGCCCATCAGCCTCAGGTGATTGGTACGGCCGCGCTCCATGAAACGAAGGTAGTTGGCGTGGTAGACGATGCCTGAGAAATCCGTGTCCTCGTAGTAGACGCGGACCTGCATGTGGTGACGGCCGTCGCGGATCTCGCCGTCGAGATGATGATGGGTCAAGGGACGCCCTCGATAGCCGGACATGGCGATCGTTTCGCCCAGTTCAACGGCCAGCGCAAGAGCAGGCCGGCGAGAGCAGCCTAGGACGTCACCTCGACGGGTTCCCTGCCGACAGTGACCAGCACGATTTCCGGCGGCATGCCGATCCGGACTGGCATGATGCTGCAGCCGAGGCCGCCGGAAACGATCACGTCGCATTGGGTGCGGATGTGGCCGTAGGCCAGATTGACACCATTGCGCGCGGGCACGGCCGGCGACCAGCCGAGCAGGCGGATCTGGCCGCCATGCGTATGCCCCGACAGTTGCAGCGCCACCCGCGGCGGCACGCGGAGCGCGACGTCGGGCTCGTGCGCCAGCAGAATGACCGGGGCGCTGTCCGTCACCTTGCGCAGCGTGCCTGCGAGATCATCGATGCCGATCCGTGGCATCGGCCGAAAGCGGCGCGCCGGCATGTAGGCCAACTGATCGCCGAGGCCGGCAAGCCAGAAGGCATGGCCGTTCTTGGCGAGGCGCACGACGTCGTTCTCGTAGACGGGAATGCCGGCGGCCTCGAGCGCCTTCTGGGCATAGGGCGCGCCGCGGCCGTCGCGCTGCACGGTTCGATCATCCCAATAATCATGATTGCCCAGGATGGCGTGCACGCCCAACGGCGCCTTCAGGCCGCCGAGCACCGGCGCCCAGGCGGCGGCATCGATGTGTCCGATGTGATGACGATGACCGGCGACGTAGTCGCCGAGCAGGACGATCAGATCCGGCTGCAGCGCATTGGCACGCTGGACGATCCCGTCGATATGCACCAGCGACATCCACGGATCGCAGGCATGGATATCGGCGATCGCTGCGATCTTCAGTCTCAGCCCAGCGGGCCAGTTGTGCGGATGGATGTGATAGTCGGTGACGCCGAGACGGAGCGGCTCGACGCCGACGCCATAGGTCGCAGTCGAAAAACCGGTCGCGGCAAGACCGCCTGAGAATGACAGAAAGCGACGGCGTGACAGCATCGATAAACTCCTCGCAGCGGCTCCCTTCTCCCTGATCATTGCAACCGATTTCGGGTGCGTCTGTGCAGATTGTCAGCAGTTTCGTTAATCATCGTCCTCATTGCCGAACAGGCCGAACTGGCTGGGATCGCGGTTCGGCTCGGCCAGGCCGAGATGCTTGAACGCGTGCGTGGTCAGCAGCCGGCCGCGCGGCGTGCGCTGCAGATAGCCGCATTGGATCAGATAGGGCTCGATGATGTCCTCGATCGCGTCGCGCGGCTCCGACAGCGCCGCCGCCATGGTCTCGACGCCGACCGGGCCGCCGCCGTAGTTCAGCGCGATGGTCGAGAGATAGCGCCGGTCCATCGCGTCCAGCCCGGCGGCATCGACCTCCAGCGCGCTCAGCGCGTGATCGGCGATGGCGCGATCGATCGCGTCCGCGTTTGCCGCCGAGGCGAAGTCACGCACACGGCGCAGCAGCCGGCCGGCGATGCGCGGGGTGCCGCGGGCGCGCCGCGCGATCTCGTTGGCGCCGTCCGCGGTCATGCCGACTCCGAGCACGCGGGCACCGCGCGTGACGATGCCTTCGAGCTCCTCGACGGTGTAGAAGTTCAGGCGGATCGGGATGCCGAAGCGGTCACGCAACGGATTGGTCAGCAGGCCCGCGCGGGTGGTGGCGCCGACCAGGGTGAACTTCGACAGATCGATCTTCACCGACCGCGCGGCCGGTCCCTCGCCGATGATGAGGTCGAGCTGGAAGTCCTCCATCGCGGGATAGAGCACCTCCTCGACCGCCGGGCTGAGACGATGGATCTCGTCGATGAACAGCACGTCGCGCTCTTCGAGATTGGTCAGCAGCGCCGCGAGATCGCCGGCCTTGGCGATGACCGGACCCGAGGTAGCGCGGAAGCCGACACCTAGCTCGCGCGCCACGATCTGCGCCAAGGTCGTCTTGCCGAGGCCGGGCGGGCCGACGAACAGCACATGGTCGAGCGCCTCGCCGCGCTTGCGCGCCGCCTCGATGAAGATCGACAGATTGGCGCGCGCCTGCTGCTGGCCGACGAACTCCGACAGCTGCTGCGGACGCAGCGCGGTGTCGCCGACATCATCGGAGCGCCGCTCCGGACTGACCATGCGCGCAGGCGGCTTCATTCGTTGCCGCGCCTGTACTTGTTCGGCAGCAGCTCGCCGATGGTCACCGCCGCAGGCCCCTTGCCGTTCGACGGCACGATGACGCGCGCCTTGGCATCATAGTCGTGGATCAGCTCGCGGCAGGTGCCGCAGGGCGAGACCACGGCGACCTCGCCGGGCTCGCCGGGCTTGGGATGGCGCACCGCGACGATGGTCTCGATGCCGTGGTCGCCGTACTCCGTGATGGCGCGGCCGATCGCGATGGCCTCGGCGCAGACGGCGTTGCGGCCGAGATAGGCATCGATGTTGACGCCCGTGATGATGCGGCCGTCGCGCGTGCGCATGGCTGCGCCGACCTCCTGCCAATCGTTGCGATAGCGGCTCTTCACCGCTGATGCGGCCGCCTCGATCAGCTCCTTGTCCTTCTTGCTCACCATGGTGAAGATCGTTGTCCTTCTGCTCGCCCGGTGCGGCGACCTACTTCGCCAGCTCCTTGAGGCCGAGGCGGATGAGTTGGGCGGTCTCGGCCTTGTCGCCGGCCGTACGCGAGGCGGCGGCGATGGCGGCGGCCGCCTGCGGCTGGCCGTAGCCGAGATTGATGAGCGCCGAAATCGCGTCCGCAATCGGCTGCGGCGCGCGGGACTCCTCGATCGCGCCGGACAGCCGGACCACGCCGGGATCGACATCGGCGAACGCCGGCGCCTTGTCCTTCAGCTCGGTCACGATGCGCTCGGCGACCTTCGGACCGACGCCCGGCGTGCGCGCCACCGCGGCCTTGTCGCGCAGCGCAATGGCGTTGGCGAGATCGGCCGGCGGCAGAGTGCCGAGGACGGCGAGCGCGACCTTGGCGCCGACGCCCTGCACGGTCTGCAAAAGGCGAAACCATTCCCGTTCGACATCCGAGCGAAAACCGAACAGCTTGATCTGGTCCTCGCGCACATAGGTCTCGATCGACAATGTGGCGGCTTCACCGGGCGACGGCAAGGCCTGCAAGGTGCGCGCCGAGCAGTGCACCTGGTAGCCGACGCCGCCGACATCGAGGATGACGAAGTCCTCGGCATAGGAGTCGATCAGCCCCTTCAGCTTGCCGATCATAGCCCGGCCACCTTCATGCGCAGCGCCTGGCCCTGGCGGTGATGGGCATGGGTGATCGCGATGGCCAGCGCGTCCGCCGCGTCGGCCGACGGCGGCTCGGCCTTCGGCAGCAGGATCTTCAGCATCACCGCGATCTGGCCCTTGTCGGCGTGCCCGGCGCCGACCACGGTCTTCTTGACCTGGTTGGGGGCGTATTCGGCGACCGAAATTCCGAACATCGCTGGCGCCAGCATCGCGATGCCGCGAGCCTGGCCGAGCTTCAGGGTGGCGACGCCGTCCTTGTTGACGAAGGTCTGCTCGACCGCGGCCTCCAGCGGCTGGAAGTCATTCAGGACCTTGGCGAGACCCTCGTGGATGGCGAGAAGTCTGTTCGCCAGCGGCAGGTCGTCCGGCGGCTCGACCGAGCCGCAGCCGACATAGATCAGGCGGTTGCCCTCGCTCTCGATCACGCCCCAGCCGGTGCGGCGGAGGCCAGGATCGATCCCGATGATGCGGACGGCTGCGCGAATCGGCTGGGCTTTCATGGGTTCAGAGATAGCCTTGCGCCGCACCGATGGAAACATAAACGGAACGCACGAACGACGTGGTCAAGCGTCCGTCAACCGCCCATCTTCGCCATCAGCGCGTCCGAAATCTCGAAATTGGCGTAGACGTTCTGGACGTCGTCGTGCTCGTTCAGGAGGTCCATCAGCTTCAACAGCTTCTCGCCGGTCTCGTCGTCGACCGCCACCGTGTTCTGCGGCTTCCAGGTCAACGCCGCCTTGCGCGGCTCGCCGAACTTGGCCTCGAGGTTCTTGGCGACCTCGTGGAAACTGTCCGGCGAGGCATAGACCTCGTGGCCGCCCTCGCCCGAGATCACGTCATCCGCGCCGGCCTCGATCGCGGCGTCCAGCACCGCGTCGTCAGAGGCGACGCTGCGGTCGAACTCGATGATCCCGACGCGGTCGAACATGAACGAGACCGAACCCGTTTCGCCGAGATTGCCGCCGGACTTGGTGAAATAGGAGCGAATATCGGAGGCGGCGCGGTTGCGGTTGTCGGTCAGCGCCTCGACGATGACGGCGACGCCGCCCGGGCCATAGCCCTCGTAGCGGATCTCGGCATAATTGTCGCCCTCGCCGCCGAGCGCCTTCTTGATGGCCCGCTCGATATTGTCCTTGGGCATGTTCTCGGCCCGGGCGGCGACCACGGCGGCGCGCAGCCGCGGGTTCATAGCCGGGTCGGGCGTGCCGAGCTTGGCGGCGACGGTGATTTCGCGCGCCAGCTTGCCGAACAGCTTGGACTTCATCGCATCCTGCCGGCCCTTGCGATGCATGATGTTCTTGAATTGGGAATGGCCGGCCATGCGAGGTCTCTTGCAATCGTAGGGGATCAATGGGGGAAGCGCGGCCTTATAGGCCGGGAATCGGCAAAATCAAAGATTTGAGGTGGATTCTGCGGTGGCTGCCCTCTTCGGGAAGCCGGACGGGTGCCCTGCAGCATAAGCCAATGTTAACCATGGCTTCACAGTCAAGTGCAACGATCCCGCCCCTCTGCACCTTTTCACCCGCACCGGGGCCCACCCCATGGCGTTTGGTTTCCTTGCAAGACGACCCTCTGCGCCCGATCCGGTGGCCGAACCGAAGCCGGTGGCCGCGCCGGAGCCGCCGACGTCGTCGGATGCCGATTCGGCCAAGGCCATTCTCGACCTGCTGGAGCTGGAACTCGGCGGCATGATTCGCCAGCTCGAGCGCGCCGCCGATGCGGTCGCCAGCGGCGCCGAGGCGACGGCGGGGACGCTGACGGACATTCGCCAGCGCGCCGATGCGCTGAGCGGGCGCAGCAGCGCCGCGCAAGGAACGGCGGCGACGTTCGCCCACGCCGCGGAGAAGGTGACCCAGTCCGCCCACGGTATCCGTGCCCAGGTCCAGGACGCCGGCCAGCTCGCCGACCAGGCCAGCGCCGCCGCCACGGAAGCCCAGGCCAACGTCGACCGCCTGCGCGAATCCTCGGCGGCGATCGGCAACGTCGTCAACCTGATCTCCCAGATCGCGCGCCAGACCACCCTGCTCGCGCTCAACTCGACCATCGAGGCCGCCCGCGCCGGCGAGGCCGGCCGCGGCTTCGCGGTGGTCGCGACCGAGGTCAAGGCCCTCGCCGTGCAGACCCAGAACGCGACCGAGGAGATCACGCGCAAGATCGAGGCACTGCAGAAGGACGCCGCCGGCTCGGCCGACGCCGTCCACCGCATCGCCCAGGCGATCGAGGCGATCCGCCCCGTCTTCACCAACGTCAACGGCGCCGTCGCCGAACAGAACCAGACCACCGGCGAGATGTCGAACAATGCGGCCCAGGCCTCGCAGTTCATATCCTCGGTGGTCGACAGCGCCGCCGACATCGGCAGCGCCACCCAGCAGGCCGAGAGCTATGGCGAGCGCGTCACGAACGCCGGGCGCGCCGTGACCATGTACGCCCAGAAGCTGAAGGCGCGCTGCGCCGTGCTGCTGCGGCAGGGCGATCGGCCCGTGCGCAGCGGCAGCGAGCGTCTGCCCTGTCACCTCAAGCTCGAGATCAAGTCGGGCGCACGTACGATCGATGCGCCGGTCTATGAGATTTCCAACGACGGCCTTCTGATCACCGGCCCAGATGCCAGCCGCCTGCCCGTGAACGAGCGTCTCGACGCCGTGCTGGAGGACGTCGGTCCGTGCCGCCTGCGCGTCACCGAGCAGGTCAAGGCCGGCGCCCAGGCGCGGTTCGATGCGCCAAGTGCCGAACTGCGCGAGAAGATCGAGGACAAGCTCTGGGCGCTGCACGAGGAGAACAACGAGTTCGTCACCCGCGCCATGGAAGCCGGCACCGAGCTGAACCGGATGTTCGAGAGCGCCGTCGCGCGCGGCGAGGTCACGATCGAGGACATGTTCGACACCAACTATGTCGAGATCCCCGGCACCAATCCGCAGCAGCATCGCAGCCGGATCCTCGACTGGGCCGAGCGCGCGCTGCCTGCGTTCCAGGAGGCCTTCCTGGCCAAGGACCAGCGCTTGGCGTTCTGCGTCGCGATCGACCGCAACGGCTATCTGCCGGTGCACAACAAGATCTATTCGCATCCGCAGCGGCCGGGCGATGTCGCCTTCAATACCGCCAACAGCCGCAACCGCCGCATCTTCAACGATCCGGCCGGGCTCGCGGCCGGGCGCAACCAGCGGCCCTATCTGATCCAGAGCTACGCGCGCGACATGGGCAACGGCAACACCATCATGATGCGCGAAATCGACGTACCGATCCGCGTCCGCGGCCGGCACTGGGGCGGCTTCCGCACCGCCTACAAATTGTGAGCCAAGCGGCGATTTTCTGATCCTATCAAGCCCGGGAGTCTGGACATGTCGGTCGCGCAACGCGCCATTCTGGAAAGTCACGACGCGCGCACCGGCGCCGAGCGGCTGATCGACGAGATCGCCGACCGCATCGGCGGCCTTGGCGTCGAGCTCGCCGACGTCGCCGGCAACGTCCAGGAGGTCGCCAACCGCGTCAGCTACCAGTCGCAGCGGTTCGGGCATCTGCAGGCCACGGCCAAGACCATGGTCGCGGCCAATCACGACATCGCCACCGCCTCGCAGGCGGTGCAATCGGCCACGACCGCCGCGGTCGGCGACATCACCCAGTCGCGCAACGTGGTCGACACCGCGGTGCGGCACATCGCCGAACTGGTCGAGTCCGTCGAGCGCATCGAGCAGCGGCTCGGCTCGGTCGGCGATGCGCTGTCGCAGGTCGCCAAGGTCTCGGTGGCGATCGAGGCGATCGCCAAGCAGACCAACCTGCTGGCGCTCAACGCCACCATCGAGGCCGCGCGCGCCGGCAGCGCCGGCCGCGGCTTTGCCGTCGTCGCGAGCGAGGTGAAGTCGCTCGCCGAGGCGACCCGCCAAGCCACCCAGGAGATCGGCGATACCCTGCGCGGGCTCGACTCGCAGGTGAAGAGCCTGCTCGGCGAGAGCGGCCAGGCCTCGTCGCGCGCCAAGACAGCGGGTGAAGGCGCCCAGCAGATCGGCGGCATCATCGTCCGCGTCCAGGACGGCTTCACCAGCGTCGGCCAGGAGATCGACGGCGTGGCGAAGGCCGCGACCTCCAACCTCGCGCATTGCGACGCCGTGATCAGCGAGCTTGCCGAGCTCGCCAAGGGCGTCGACCAGTCCTCGGTCGAGCTCAAGCAGGCCGACAGCCGGATCGCCAAGCTGCTCGATCATTCCGAGGCGCTGATCGGGCTGATCGCCGAGAGCGGCGTACAGACCACGGACGCGCCGCTGATCAAGACCGTCGTCGACACCGCGCGGCAGATCTCGGCGACCTTCGAGGCGGCCATCGATCGCGGCGAGATCACGCTCGCCGACCTGATGGACGAGAGCTATCGCGAGATTCCCGGCACCAATCCCAAGCAGTACATGACGCGCTACGTCGAGTTCACCGACCGCGTGCTGCCCGCGATCCAGGACCCGATCCAGGGCAGCGACCCGCGCATCGTGTTCTGCGTCGCCTGGGCGCGCGGCGGCTATCTGCCGACGCACAATCCGAACTACCGCAGGCCGCAGGGGCCCGATCCGGTCTGGAACAACGCCAACTGCCGCAACCGCCGGCTGTTCGACGACCGCGCGGTGAAGAAGGTCGCCGCCGCCAGCAACAAGCCGTTTCTGCTGCAGACCTACCGCCGCGACATGGGCGGCGGGCAGTTCGTGCTGATGAAGGACCTGTCGGCGCCGATCGTCATCAAGGGACGGCATTGGGGCGCGTTCCGGATGGGCTTTCGCCTCAAGGCCTGACGCAGGCTCTCATCCTCCCCAGAACGCCGGCCTCGTCTGCGACAGCCGGCCGCCGATCCGCACCGGCGCGACCTTGATCGCAAGCCCGGTGCCGTTGTCGGTCTCGACCGCCACCCCGCTCAACGTCGCCTCGCCCGTCGCCGGCTCGAACCGCGCCGACGGGATGCCCGACTGGAAGCGCCGCAACGGCTCGTCCTTCTGCATGCCGATGATGGAATCGTAATCGCCGGTCATGCCGGCATCGGTCATGTAGGCGGTGCCGCCGGGCAGGATCTGGTGATCGGCCGTTGGCACATGCGTATGGGTGCCAACGACGAGGCTGGCGCGGCCGTCGCAGAAATAGCCCATGCCCTGCTTCTCGCTGGAGGCCTCGCAATGCACGTCGACCACAACAGCATCCGCCGCCTCGCGCAGCGGGCAGGCGCCGAGCTCGCGGCCGACAGCCGCGAACGGATCATCGAACGGCGTCATGAACACGCGGCCGAGCACGTTGACCACCAGCGCGCGGGCGCCGTTCTTGGCATCGATCAGCGCGGCACCACGGCCGGGCGTGCCCGCCGGATAGTTCGCGGGACGCACCAGGCGCGGCGCGCGCTCGATGAACACCAGCGCCTCGCGCTGGTCCCAGGAGTGGTTGCCGAGCGTGACCGCGTCGGCGCCGGCATCGACCAGCTCCTGATAGATCGCCTCGGTGATGCCGAACCCGCCGGCCGCGTTCTCGCCATTGACGATGACGAGATCGAGCGCCCAATCGCGGATCAAGCCCGGAAGGTGGTCCGAGACGGCGCTGCGGCCGGCCCGGCCGACGACGTCGCCGACGAAGAGAATTCGCAATTCAATTGCTCCGGAAATCCAAGGTCTCGCGCTCGGTTAGCACATAATCCAGCGCCGCGTCGTGGGCCAAGGCCGGGATGGCCTCGGTTTCCTGCACGGCAAAGCCGAGCCCGACGCCGATGAGATGATGTGTCTTCCGCAAGTGCGAGAAGGTGTAGTCGTAGTAGCCGCCGCCATAGCCGATGCGGTGGCCGGTGCGGTCGAAGGCGGCGAGCGGGACCAGCATCACGTCCGGCACCAGCTCGGCCGCGACCGGCGACGGCTCGGGGATGCCGAGCGAGCCCAATGTCAGCCGATCGCCCGGCGACCACGCCCGGAAAGAGAGCGAATGGCCGCGCGCCAGGATGACCGGCAGCGCCAGCCGCGCGCCCTTCGCCGCCAGCACGCGCATCAGCGGCACCGGATCGAGCTCGTTGCGAATCGGCGCATAGCCCGAGACCACCTGGCCCGGCTCCAGCGCGAAGGGCAGCCCGCGCACCGCGATGGCCTCGGCGGCGGCGCTGCGCGCCTCGTCGCTCAGCGCGTCGCGCGCGGCCAGCGCTGCAGCCCGCAGCTGCTGCTTGGTGTGCTGGACGGCCTTCATCGGCATGCGGCGGGACCTCCGTCAAGAGCGCGCGGACGCGGGCACTCCAACGTTCTCAGAAACGCAGCAGGTCGGCAATCAAGGGGACAGACTCGAAGGGGACGGACTCGAAGGGGACAGAGGAGAGATACAAGCGCGAAGCCGCAATCGCCGTTGAAACGCTCGATCCCGGAGTTCCCTACGAAAGTAGGTGGGCACCATATGTCCAGGTCCACGGACCTGGCCAGGGACAGTTCCCTAAAGGATCGATAAGGCCCCGGGGATATGTTGGTTCCGGACGCGCGTCGCAGCCTCGCCGGCGCAATGTAACCATCGCGGGGTGATTTTGCCAGCGGTGCCGACGGATTGGGACGGGACGCCGTCGCCCATCCTCGGTGTCGTCGCCCGGCTTGACCGGGCGACCCAGTCCGCCGTGACGGCAGTGGCTCAGCCGAGAGGCCGCGGCGTACTGGATCGCCCGCTTTCGCGGGCGACGACAGCGGTGGGGTGGCGGCAGCCGGGCTGATCCCTGCTGAGCCGATTGCCGCGGGGCCTTTCATTCCAGTGCAGATCACGGTGGATTCGGCGTCGGCCATGGCTTCGACTCCTCGCGGCGCGTAGCGCCCGAGCTGTTGAACTTCGATCGCCCTCCGTGAACAGAGGGCACAGGGAAGGCCGGGCGTCGGCTGACGCCCGTGGCCCGCCTGCTCAAAAAATGCAGGCGGCAGGTACCACAGGTGCAGCCGGAAACACCCGGCCTTCCCTGCGCGACGGTTGGAACGGCTGCTTCGCGATCTCCCTGGTGCGCCGGGCTTGTTGGCCACCATGCTCCGCGCGACGCCTCAAGCGTCGTCGCAAAGGGAACACCAGCATCGGGGTGTCAGGACCACGCGACTTGACCGTACGTGCATCGCCGTTCGTCCGCGCGATGTGACTCACGCTGCGGCAATCCACGCCCATCGCATCCCACTGCCAACGTCTCGTGACGGTCGCGACACGCCCCTCATGCGGCAGCAGGACGAGCGGAAGCATCCGCCTGATTTGCCCGACGAGACAAGTGACGCAGCCTGCGACATCGTAACGCGACGGGCAGTTTGCGCAGGGCGCGTATGCGCGGATTGCCCGTCGTGCGGCAGAGGAAAGCAGTTGGCGGAGAGGCATCCATCCGGCGAGGGTGCGAGACGCAACCAAATAGCGGCGGGCTTGGCGACGGCGGAGGTCATCGCGCCTCTTCAATCCCAATCGTCATCCACATCAATGCCAGACATCCCTCTCATCTCCGGCATTGCCGTCATCATCACCGCCCTCCTCGCCGCATCACGGCGCTCCCGCGGCAGCGCATAGTCTTGCCACGATTCAGGCCCATCGACTGGGAGCTGAGGTTGTGGCAGATCATGCCCACATCCCAATGCCCTGTATCGTACATCGGAGTCCTGGCATGCGCTTCAATCTCACAACTGTCATGGCCGCCTGCGCGCTGCTGATCGCGCCGGCTGGAGCGGGCCTCGCCGCCGACGTCAAGATCCATCGCGTCGCGATCCAGGTCGATCAGAACGATCCGGCGATCATGAATCTGGCGCTCAACAACGCCACCAACATCATGGAGACGTTCAAGGAGAAGGGCGAGGAGGTCGAGATCGAGCTCGTCACCTATGGACCCGGGCTGAACATGCTGCGCGAGGATACCTCGCCGGTGAAGGACCGGCTCAAGCAGATCGCCGAGCTGAGCTTTCCCGCCAAGATCAAATTCTCCGCCTGCAACATCACCAAGCGCGGCATGGAGAAACGCGAAGGACATCCGATTGCGATCGTCGCCGAAGCGAGCCTGGTGCCCTCGGGCGCAGTGAGGCTGATGGAATTGCAGGAGAGCGGCTGGAGCTACCTGAAACCTTAAGTAGTTCTTGCCCCAAAACTGCCAGGTTTAGGGCTCATTGAGATACGATCTTGGATTGATCTGTGTCATCAGTCTGCTCGGGGGAATGGCGAGCAGACGCGATCGGGGACTAGTCACATGCACAGAGTACTCGCCCGGCCGGCGCTGCTGGCGCTGGCAACGCTTTCGGCTGCCTTGCTCACCCCCGTCGGCGCGGTGCGCGCGCAAGAGCAGTCCGCCGCTCCGCTCTCGATCAAGCCTGCGCGCGCGTCGGAACGGCGGACCGTCGAGCCTCGGGTCTCAGAGTCCCGCGAGCCGCGGAGCGCCTCGGACGAAGCCGCCATCAAGACGCGCATGAACCAATGGACCGTCGGCCTGGCCGCGGGCCTGCCCGACGGCGGCTTCGTGCGCTTCGCCAGCGAGATGGCGCGGACGATGGACGATGGCGACAACATGCGCCTGATCCCGATGGTGACGCGCGGCACCACCTCGAACATCGCCGACCTGCTCTATCTGCGCGGCGTCGACGTCGCGATCACCTATGCCGACGCCTTCGACTTCTACGCCAGGCAGGCCGGTCTTTCCAACATCAACGACCGCATCCGCTACGTGCTGCGCTTCTTCATCTCCGACGTGCACATCTATGCGCGCGACGAGTTCAAGACGCTGCAGGACCTGAAGGGCCAGAAGGTCGCGGTGGGCACGGCGGGCGTCGCCGCCGCCCACACCGGCCCGCTGATCTTCCGGCGCCTCGGCATCGACATAGAGCCGGTCGCGGTCGGTGGCCCTGTCGCGCTGGAGAAGCTGCACAAGGGCGAGATCGCCGCGATGGTCTATGTCGCCTCCAAGCCCGGCGAGCTGTTCAGCGGCAAGAAGGCGGATCCCGGATTCCACTTCGTGCCGGTGCCGTACACGCAGCAATTCTCGGATTTCTACTATCCGACCAGCATCAAGGCCGACACCTATCCAGGGCTGGTCGCACCTGACACCGCCGTGGAAACCATCGCCGTGCCGTCGGTGCTGGCCGTCTACAACTGGAAGCCGGGCAGCGACCGCGCCGACCGCGTCAACCGCTTCGTCGACACGCTGTTCACCAACCTCGCGCGGCTGCAGCAGCCGCCGTTCCATCCGGGCTGGAAGGATCTCAATCTCGAGGCCCAGGTGCCGGGCTGGCAGCGCTATCCGTATGTCGACGCCGTGCTGGAACGGATGAAGAAGGAGGCCAATGTCGGCCTGGCGCCCGCCGCGACCGGCGGTCTCTCGCAACAGGACCGCTTCGAGGCGTTTCTCGAATCGCAGGCCAAGGCGCCGACCTCGAAGGCGGAGAAGGAGGAGCTGTATCGCTCGTTCCTGGACTGGAGCCGCAAGCGGCAGAGATGAGGGGGACCGCCAATAGCGGCTCGGGCAGTCGGCTCCCTCTCCCCGTTCTTACGGGGAGAGGGTTGGGGTGAGCGGCCGCCACACGGGAAGTGTGAGTTGGGGCAGACGCGCAGGGAGCGTCCTTGGTGAGACCTGTACCCCCTGACCCGGATTGCATCTGACGATGCAATCCGACCTCTCCCCGCAAGCGGGGCGAGGTACACCGAGCCAGCCGCGTGAGCGATCGCGCAAACTTGCTTGCAATCAACTCAACAACAACTTCATCCCCGGATCGCCCTTCTCCATCGCCCGCTGATAGGCCGGGCGGGCGGCGATGCGTGACAGATAGGCGCGGATGTTGGGGAAGGGGCTGAGATCGTAAGGCAGGAAGTAGCGCATCGTCGTCAGCGAGAACACGGTCATGATGTCGGCGGTGGTGAGCGCCGCCCCCGCCAGGTAGTCCGCCTCGCCGCAGCGCGCCTCGACGGCCGCGAAGGCGCGATCGACCCGCGCCCGCATCGCGCCGAGCATGGGATTGTCGTCGGGCAGATCGAGACGGTTGAGGATCATCAGCCGGCCCATCGCCGCCTGCAAGGTGCCGTTGGCGAAGTGGAACCAGTAGAGGAATGGCGCGAAGTTCGGATCATCGGGGTCTGGCCGCAGCCGGCCCTGGCCGTATTTGGAGATGATGTAGTCGACAACGGCGCCGGATTCGGCGAGCACCAGATCGCCGTCGGTAATGACCGGCGCGGCGCCGATCGGGTGCAGCGCCTTGTACTCCGCGGGCGCCAGGACCGTCCTGGCGTCGCGCGTGTAGCATTTCAGCTCGTATGGGATCGCCAGCTCCTCGCAGAGCCAGACGATGCGCTCGGATTGGGACTTCCCCAGATGATGGATTGTCAGCATGCGCTATCTTACCTCACCATCGCGCCGTACACGATGTCCTGCACCTGCTCGCGATAATATTTGCGCAGGTCGCCGGGCGCCGCGGTGCCGACCACCACGACGAGGCGCTCCTTCGGGTCGCAGAAGAACTGCGTGCCATAGGCGCCGTTCCAGCTGAACTCGCCGGGATTGCCGGGCACGGCCGAGAGGCCCTCGCTGACGCGCACCGCGACGCCGAGCCCGAAGCTGAAGCCGGCGCGATGCGGCTCGACATTGGCGACGGTGTTCTTGATTTCCGGCCCGAGATGGTTGGAGGTCATGTGGTGCACCGTCTTCGGACTCAGGATGCGCGCGCCATCGAGCTCGCCGCCATTGAGCAGCATCTGGCCGAAGCGGACGTAGTCGCCGATGGTGGCGAAGGAGCAGGCGCCGCCGCAGTCCGACTTCGTCGGCGTATCCAGCAGCTTGATCGCCTGCGGCTTGCCGGTCAGCGGATTGTTCGGAAACGGATGCGCCAGCCGCGGGCGTTGTGCGTCGGTCGGCGCGAAGGTCGCGTCGACCATGCCGAGCGGCTTCCAGACATTGGCTGAAAGATATTCGCCGAGCCGCTGCTCGCTGACCTTCTCGATCACCGCGCCGAGCACGTCGATGGAGAAGCCGTATTCGAACTGCGTGCCAGGCTGGTGCGCCAGCGGCAGCTTGGTGATGCGCTCGATGAAGGCCTGGGTGTCGCCCTCGATCGCAGGCGCGGTGCCGTCGGGATAGAGCCGCGCCACCGGGCTCGAGCTGTCCGGCCGGCCGCCATACATCAGGCCCGAAGTGTGGCGGTAGAGATCGTGGATCAGGATGGGGCGGGCCTGCGGCACCAGCAGCAGCGCGCCGTTCTCCTGGGTGACGCCGACCTTCATGTCGGCGAAGGCCGGATAGTAGTCGGCGAGCCTGGCCTGCAACGGCAGTCGCCCCTGCTCCATCAGCGTCAGCCCCGCCACCGCGGTCATCGGCTTGGTCATCGAGGCCAGGGCGAAGATCGCGTCGAGCGGCATCGGCGTGCCCTTCACCGGATCGAGCTGGCCGTAGGCCTTGTAGTGCACGAGCTTGCCGTCACGCGCGATCGCCACCACCGCGCCGGGGACGCGCTTGGCCGCGATCTCGCGGGCGAAGAAATCATCCATGCGGGCGAGACCCGCCTGCGAGAAGCCGACTTCGTCGGGCCTGGCCTCGGGCAAGGGCGCGGCGGCGAGCGGAGTCGCGAGCGCGGTGAAGGCTGCGGCGGCCGCCGCGAGGATCAGCTTGTTCAAGAACACCTCCCTGACGCGAACACGATCCCGCTTGTGGTCACGGGATTCGATGATGTCCGCCTCCCCAAGCAGTAGGGCAGCACGCAGCGAACGACAAGCGCTCGCAACACGACCGCATCGCGACGATGTGATCTGTTCGCTGCCGCACAGCGGGAGGCCGGCGAGACCAATCAATGGGGACGGGTGAGACCGCTGATGCGCGAGGTCACGCATGCTGAGGACGATCGGACTCATCCTTCACACGCTCTGGGCCCTTTGTACGCTCGCGACGGGAGCCCTCGCCGGTGCAACCGTCGGCTTTCATTCGGGGGGCTGGATCGCTGCCGTCGTCCTCGGCCTCGTCGGCCTGGTCATCGGCGCAGTGGCTGCTGCATTGCCGTTGGAGACCATCGCGCTGATCTTGGAAGGTCTTTGATTTCTGGTCGGAACCGTTGCCCTTGCGAGAGGTTGCCTGCTCTCGTTCGAACGGACCCAGCGCCATGACCGGACCCGAACTCGCCAATCACTATCGCGCCTACATCGTGTGCCTGAATGCGCAGGCATGGCCGGTGCTCGGCGATTTCGTGCACGAGCATGTCGTCCACAACGGCCGGCAGATCGGACTTGCCGGCTATCGCGACATGCTGATCGGCAACTTCGCCGACATCCCCGACCTTCGTTTCAACATCGGCCTGCTGCTATCCGACCCGCCGCGCGTCGCGAGCCGGCTGGATTTCGACTGCATGCCGCGTGGCGCGTTTCTCGGGCTGCCGGTCAACGGCCGGCGGGTCGCCTTCACGGAGAACGTGTTCTACGAATTCCGCGACGGCAGGATCGCGGAGGTGTGGTCGGTGATCGATAAGGCGGCGATCGAGGCGCAGCTTGCGCAGATGTGAGCGAGACTGCGTAGGGTGGGCAAAGGCGCCGCCCGTGCCCTGCATTGTCTTAGTCGGTTGCCTGAACGCGGCGTGCCCACCATCCGCACCACCGATGGAAGGCGGTGGGCACGGCGCACGATGCATCCATGTCTGACGCAACACCGTCGTTCGCGCCTTTGCCCATCCTACGGCTATGAGCGTTGTCGCTAGAGGCGTAGGTTGCGCTTGTGCACCAATACTTATTCCACGGCGATGGCGACGAAGTAAGAGGACCGCAGTTTGATCAAGATATCACGGTCTGGAGCCAACAGATCGCCGGTGGTCGTGTTCGGGCCATGGGCCTTTAAGTTTGCGCGGAACAAATACGGACGCCGCTGCAATCAATTCGAAGCGCACTTGTATCGGAGTTGCACGGAGCAACAGCGTAAATCGCTTTGTCCGGCAATCTGGGTATCGCCCAATGGATTACTGTTGATTATGGCTGCAGCCCAAAAATTACGAACGCCGATGTCGCTATTGCAACTCAACGAGCATTATCGTGAATGGGCCGAGTGTCCGTTCGAACCCGGACCTCAAAATTGGGGTATCTACCAAGGGCGGCCCGTTGCTATCGACTATTCGGCAACTGCGCCTGAAGAGTAAACGACAACTCACTTCACCCAATCGCCACACCGCCGCCGATGGTGCGGTTCAACACCTGCGTGGTGCGCTCGATGCGCTCGGCGGCGGCGTTCAACGCCTTGGCCACCGCGACTTGCGTGGCGCGGGCGCGGTCGCTCGCCTGGTTGCGCACGTTGCGCAGGCCTTCCAGCTCCTGCTCCAGCATCTGCACGCGCTGATTGGCGTCGATCAGCTCATCGCACACGGTGAGCGCAGCCATCACGGTCAGGCGGGCGTCGCCGATCTCGCCGAACTTGCCGCGCAGATTGGTGATGCGCGATTCCAGACTCTCCGCGAGCTTCAGCAGCCTGAGCTCCTGGCCCTCCTCGCACGCCATGCGATATTGGCGGCCGTTGATGGTGACGTTGATGTGGCTCATTCCTCGTCCTCATCGTCTTCAGCGGCGCCCTGCCCGTCGCCGCCAGCGAGCACGGCGCGGATGGTGCCGATCGCGGTGTCCAGACGTTCGGCGATCTCGCGATTGGTGCGCTCGAGCCGGCGCGTCTTCATCAGGGAGCCGTCGAGCTCGTCGGCGAGACGCGAGCGGTCGGCGCCGAGCGCCTGGATACGCGTCGCCAGCTCGTCCTCGTCACGATCCGCCTCACGCCGCCGCTCGACCGCGCTCTCCAGCGCGTCGAGTGCCGTCATCAGTCGCCGCGTCGCCGCCTCGAGATCGGCGGCGCCGGGTTCCACCTGGCCGGCAAGATTGGCAGGGTGATCGTTCATGGCGCGGATGCGAGGCCCTCGGAGCAAGCGGGACGCGACAAAAGCGCTGTCCGGCAAGCGGTTACGGGCAAAATCTTACGTGCTGGGCGAGCCGAGCGCAACGCTCGGCCGAAACTATGCACTACTAAGCAACTTTTGGGACGTCCGGGACGTTGCATTGCCTTTGATTCCCGGAACCGAGGTGCTAATCAGCCCGCAAAATCCCGGCCCGCCAGCAATACCGGCGGCGTCCCTGTCATCAGCATTTCACGTTTGGACGGATTCCAGCATGACGCAGGTCGATCATTCCCGCATGGCCAACGCCATCCGCGCGCTCGCAATGGATGCCGTCGAAAAGGCGAAATCGGGCCATCCCGGCCTGCCGATGGGCGCCGCCGACGTCGCCACCGTGCTGTTCACCCGCGTCCTGAAATACGATGCGGCGGCGCCCGCCTGGCCGGACCGCGATCGCTTCGTGCTCTCGGCCGGCCACGGCTCGATGCTGCTCTACGCGCTGCTGTATCTGACCGGCAACGAGGAGATGACGCTCGACCAGATCAAGCGCTTCCGCCAGGTCGATTCGCTGACCCCCGGCCATCCGGAGAATTTCCGCACCAAGGGCATCGAGACCACCACCGGCCCGCTCGGCCAGGGCATCTCCACCGCGGTCGGCATGGCGCTGGCCGAGAAGATGCTGCAGGCGGAATACGGCAAGAAGATCGTCGACCACCACACCTACGTGCTGGCCTCCGACGGCGACCTGATGGAGGGCATCTCCCAGGAAGTGATCGCGATGGCCGGGCACTGGAAGCTCAACAAGCTGATCGTGCTGTGGGACGATAACGGCATCTCGATCGACGGCCCGCTGTCGATCGCCGACTCGGTCGACCAGGTGAAGCGCTTCAAGTCGGCCGGCTGGGCCGCCGAGCTGATCGACGGCCATGATCCCGAGGCGATTGCCGCCGCGATCGCGCGGGCGCAGAAGTCCTCCAAGCCGTCGCTGATCGCCTGCAAGACCACGATCGGCTATGGCGCGCCGACCAAGGCCGGCACCTCCAAGGTGCATGGCGAGGCGCTGGGAGCAGAAGAGCTGAAGGGCGCCAAGGAGAAGCTCGGCATCTCCTTGGAGCCGTTCTCGGTGCCCGACGACGTGCTCGCCGCCTGGCGCGAGGCCGGCCGCCGCGGCGCGGCTGCGCGCACGGAGTGGGAGACCCGGCTCGGCGAGATGGGCCCGCGCAAGCGCGCCGAGTTCGAGCGCCGGCTGCGCCACGAGCGCCCGGCGTCGCTGGCGAAGGCGCTGAAGGACCACAAGAAGGCGCTGCTGGAGACCCCGCTCAACGTCGCCACCCGCAAGTCCTCGGAGGCCGCGATCGAGGTGATCGCCGCAGCGATGCCGTTCGAGTTCGTGGCGGGCTCGGCCGACCTCACCGGCTCCAATAACAACAAGGCGAAGTCCGCGACCTCGTTCTCGGCCAAGACGCCGAAGGGCCGCTTCATCCATTACGGCATCCGTGAGCACGGCATGGCGGCGTGCATGAACGGCATCTTCCTGCATGGCGGCTTCGCGCCGAACGGCGCCACCTTCCTGGTGTTCTCGGACTACGCGCGCGGCGCAATGCGCCTGTCGGCGCTGATGGGCGCCGGCGTCGTCTACGTGCTGACCCACGACTCCATCGGCCTCGGCGAGGACGGCCCGACGCATCAGCCGGTCGAGCATCTCGCCGCGCTGCGCGCGATGCCGAACATGCGCGTCTTCCGCCCGGCCGACGCGGTCGAGACCGCCGAGTGCTGGGAGCTGGCGCTGAACCGCACCAACGGCCCGACCGTGCTGGCGCTGACGCGGCAGAACCTGCCGCAACTGCGCACGTCCGCGCCGGCGGACAATCCCTGCGGCCGCGGCGGCTATGAGCTGGTCGCGGCGCAAGGCGAAGCCAAGGTGTCGCTGTTCGCCACCGGCTCGGAGGTCGAGATCGCGGTCGCCGCGCAGAAGCAGCTCGCCGAGCGTGGCATCCCAGCCCGCGTCGTCTCGGTGCCGTCGCTCGAGCTGCTGCTGGAGCAGCCGGCCGAGACCCGGGCCGCGATCATCGGCAAGGCGCCGGTCAAGATCGCCATCGAGGCCGCGGTGCGCTGGGGCTGGGACGCGGTCATCGGCCAGGATGGCATCTTCATCGGCATGCATTCGTTCGGCGAGAGCGGCCCGGCCAAGGAGCTCTACAAGCATTTCGGCATCACCGCCGAGGCGGCTGTCGAGGCCGCCGTACAGCGGCTGGCGTAAGGCCTTCGGTCCCCCGCGCGGCCGTCCATCACGTCTGAGCGACCGGACAGCCGCGCTGGCGGATCCCTGATTCGCGACGGTTGAGCGAGCGCAAAAAAAGGACTACGAAAGGGCCATATCGTCCGCTCCCGCCCGGCAGAACCGGGCGTCAACAGGTCCAAACCCTCGTAGAGCCCTTGCCAGGGGCCGGCTACGAGGGACGAGAAACGTCATTGAACGATAAACGTCATTGAAGGAGACGAAAATGGCAGTCCGGGTCGGGATCAACGGGTTTGGCCGCATCGGCCGCAACGTTCTGCGCGCCATCGCGGAATCGGGCCGCAAGGACATCGTGGTGGTCGGCATCAACGATCTCGGCCCGGTCGAGACCAACGCCCACCTGCTGCGCTTCGACAGCGTGCATGGCCGCTTCCCGCACACCGTGACCGTCGACGGCGACACGATCGATATCGGCCAGGGCAAGATCAAGGTCACCGCCGAGCGTGATCCGTCGAAGCTGCCGTGGAAGGATCTCGGCGTGGACATCGCGCTGGAATGCACCGGCATCTTCACCTCCAAGGACAAGGCCTCCGCGCACCTGACCGCCGGCGCCAAGCGCGTGCTGGTCTCGGCCCCGGCCGACGGCGCCGACGCCACCATCGTCTACGGCGTCAACCACACCTCGCTGACCAAGGAGCATCTGGTCGTCTCCAACGGCTCCTGCACCACCAACTGCCTGGCGCCGGTCGCCAAGGTGTTGAACGACACCGTCGGCATCGAGACCGGCTTCATGACCACGATCCACGCCTACACCGGCGACCAGCCGACGCTCGACACCATGCACAAGGATCTCTATCGCGGCCGTGCGGCGGCGATGTCGATGATCCCGACCTCGACCGGTGCGGCCAAGGCGATCGGCCTGGTGCTGCCGGAGCTGAAGGGCAAGCTCGACGGTGTCGCGATCCGCGTGCCGACGCCGAACGTCTCGGTGGTCGATCTCAAGATCGTCGCCAAGCGCAACACCGAGCCGAAGGAGATCAACGAGGCGATCAAGCGCGCCGCCGAGCAGGAGCTCAAGGGCGTGCTCGGTTACACCAATTCGCCCAACGTCTCGATCGACTTCAACCACGACCCGCACTCGTCGACGTTCCACATGGACCAGACCAAGGTCATGAACGGCAACCTCGTGCGCGTGATGTCCTGGTACGACAACGAGTGGGGCTTCTCCAATCGCATGGCCGACACCGCCGTCGCGATGGGCAAGCTGCTGTAACAAAATTGACTGTCATGGCCGGGCTTGTCCCGGCCATCCACGTTTTACGCCCATAGAAGGACGACGTGGATGCCCGGCACAAGGCCGGGCATGACGCCTGGGAGGCACCGCATGAAACAATTCCGCACCCTCGACGACGTCGATCCCAAGGGCAAGCGCGTGCTGCTGCGCGTCGATCTCAACGTCCCCATGGAGAATGGCCACGTCACCGACGCCACGCGCCTGGAGCGCGTCGCGCCGACCATCAATGAGCTCGCCACCAAGGGCGGCAAGGTCATCCTGCTCGCGCATTTCGGCCGGCCGAAGGGCCGCGACGCCAAGGACTCGCTGAAGCCGGTCGCCGCCGCGCTCTCGCAAGTGATCAAGCGCCCGGTCGCCTTTGCCGACGACTGCATCGGCGAGCCGGCGGCGACCGCCATCGCCGCAATGAAGGACGGCGACGTGCTGTGCCTGGAGAACACGCGCTTCCACAAAGAGGAAGAGAAGAACGATCCGGCCTTCGTGGCCGAGCTCGCCAAGCTCGGCGACATCTGGGTCAACGACGCCTTCTCCGCCGCGCACCGCGCCCATGCCTCGACCGAGGGCCTCGGCCACAAGCTGCCGGCCTATGCCGGCCGCACCATGCAGGCCGAGCTCGACGCGCTCGACAAGGCGCTGGGCCGCCCGGCCAAGCCGGTGATCGCGATCGTAGGCGGCGCCAAGGTCTCGACCAAGATCGACCTGTTGGAGAACCTCGTCACCAAGGTCGATGCGCTGGTGATCGGCGGCGGCATGGCCAACACCTTCCTGCATGCCCAGGGCGTGCAGATCGGCAAGTCCCTGGCCGAGAAGGATCTGGCAGCGACCGCGCTCAGGATCATGGAGAAGGCGGAAGCCTCGAACTGCGCCATCATCCTGCCGGTGGACGCGACCGTCTCCTATCACTTCGCAGCCAACTCGCCGTCCTTCGCCTATGGCCTCGACGCGATCCCGCCGGACAGCATGATCCTCGATGTCGGCCCGCAATCGACCGCACGCATCCATGCCGCGATCGACGATGCCGCGACGCTGGTCTGGAACGGTCCGCTCGGCGCCTTCGAGCTGACGCCGTTCGACCGCGGCACGATGGTCGCCGCCAAGCACGCAGCGGAACGCACCAAGACCAAGAAGCTGGTCTCGGTGGCCGGCGGCGGCGATACCGTCGCGGCCCTCAACCAGGCCGGCGTGGCCGCCGACTTCAGCTACGTCTCGACCGCCGGCGGCGCCTTCCTGGAATGGATGGAAGGCAAGCCGCTGCCGGGCGTGGAAGTGCTGAAGGCCTGATCCTCAGAGCTTGTCGGCCATGGATGTTTCTGTTATGTTCCATTCATGGCTGACACTCCGACAGACGCCGTGCACTCGATCCTGATCAAGATTCAGGAGAGCATTGCTGCGTTCCGATCGGAGTTTGGACAGTTCAGACAATCGACCGAGACGCGGCTCGATAGCTTGGAAACCTTGATCCGCAAGCAGCGGCGTGATTCCGCCGGCATGCTGGTCATGATGCGCGCGGCCGCCAGCGACTTCGACGAGCGTGTCACCGAGGTCGAAGAGCGCATCGCGGCTCTCGAAGCCAGGAAGAGCTGAGCCAGCTCTTACGTGCTGTCCGTTGCGACGGATTTGGCTGATAACCTATGAATGGCCGCTGACAGCGCGGTCTGGTGGCCTGCGTCGCCCGCAACCCTTGGAATCTCCCGACCACCGCGTTATGCACGGTGCAGCAGTTTCGACACGTGCGCATCCTGCCGCACGGTCCAATTCTTAATCAGGGAGTTCCAGCCATGGCTCGTATCACGTTGCGTCAATTGCTCGACCACGCGGCGGAAAATGACTACGGCGTCCCGGCCTTCAACATCAACAACATGGAGCAGGCACTGGCGATCATGGAGGCGGCCAATGCGGTCGACGCTCCGGTGATCATCCAGGCCTCGCGCGGCGCCCGCTCCTATGCCAACGACGTCATGCTCAAGCACATGATGGACGCGGTCACCGAGATCTATCCGCACATTCCGGTGTGCGTGCATCTCGACCATGGCAACGGTCCCGACACCTGCATGACCGCGATCCAGTCCGGCTTCACCTCGGTGATGATGGACGGATCACTGAAGGCCGACGGCAAGACGCCGGCTGACTGGGACTACAATGTCGGCGTCACCAAGACGGTCGCCACCATGGCGCATCTCGGCGGCATCTCGGTCGAGGGTGAGCTCGGCGTGCTCGGCTCGCTCGAGACCGGCATGGGCGACAAGGAGGACGGCCACGGTGCCGAAGGCAAGCTGTCGCACGACCAGCTGCTGACCAACCCGGACGAGGCCGTGAAGTTCGTGCGTGAGACCCAGGTCGACGCGCTCGCGATCGCGATGGGCACCTCGCACGGCGCCTACAAATTCACGCGCAAGCCCGACGGCGACATCCTCGCCATGAACGTGATCGAGGAGATCCATCGCAAGCTGCCGAACACGCATCTCGTGATGCACGGCTCGTCCTCGGTGCCGCAGGACCTGCAGGAGATCATCAACGCCTATGGCGGCAGGATGAAGCCGACCTGGGGCGTGCCGGTCAGCGAGATTCAGCGCGGCATCAAGAACGGCGTGCGCAAGATCAACATCGACACCGACAACCGCATGGCGATGACCGGCCAGATCCGGAAAGTTCTGTCGGAGCACCCGGAGGAATTCGATCCGCGCAAGTACCTGAAGCCGGCGATGGAGGCGATGGCCAAGCTGTGCAAGCAGCGCCTGCAGGAGTTCAACACCGCCGGCCAGGCCTCCAAGATCAAGCGCGTGCTGACCACGGCCGAGATGGCCAAGCGCTACGCCAAGGGCGAGCTGGCTCCGAAGGTGGCGTGAGGCAGCTGCCGCCGCGCTGCGTTGAGCTTCTCGACCCCAGCAGCCGCCGCAACGGCGGTAAGCTCCCCTCCCCCTTGCGGGGAGGGGTCGGGGGGGTCCGGGGCGTACTATCAGTGATGAGATCGAAGGCGCATATCGACCATCGCGCTTGCGATTGAAGTGGCCGAACGCGTGCGCGCGACAGCGTTCACCACTTACGATCTCAACGCGTAACTCACTGAGTTCAGTGCGTGTGGACCCCCACCCCCAACCCCTCCCCGCAAGGGGGAGGGAAGCCGACCACCGGTGACGTGATCGCTTGCTCCGATCAGCAACCTCCCCTTCACCTCTTCGAGAGTCCGCCTCACCGGCGGCCAATGTTTGCTCGGCATCCGCCCGAGAACCGTCTATTTTGATGGGCAGGGCAGGTGCGTCTGGAGCCAAGCATGAATCTCTCCGCACTGAACACCACGGCCCTTGCCATGGTTGCACCGGGCAAGGGCATCCTCGCCGCCGATGAATCCACCGGGACGATCAAGAAGCGCTTCGATGCCATCAAGGTCGAATCGACCGAACAGAACCGCCGCGACTATCGCGAGATGCTGTTTCGCAGCGAGGGCATGTCGTTCATCTCCGGCGTCATCCTCTATGACGAAACCATCCGGCAGCATGCCGCCGACGGCACCCCGCTGGTGAAGCTGATCGAAGCGGCCGGCGCCATTCCCGGCATCAAGGTCGATGAGGGAACACAGCCGCTGTCCGGCTGCCCCGGCGAGCGGGTCACGGTCGGCCTCGACAGGCTTGCGGATCGGCTGGCGACGTACTACGCGCTGGGTGCGCGCTTCGCCAAATGGCGGGCCGTGATCGATATCGACAAGGACAACATCCCTTCGATGACAGCGATCCATGTCAACGCGCATGCGCTCGGCCGCTATGCCGCCCTGTGCCAGGCAGCGAACATCGTGCCGATTGTCGAACCGGAGGTGCTGATGGACGGCGATCATGACATCGGTCGCTGCTTCGACGTCACGCGCCGCGTGCTGAACGAGGTGTTTCGTGAATTGCGCATCCAGCGCGTCGCGTTGGAAGGCATGATCCTGAAGCCCAACATGGCGGTCGCGGGCAAGCAGTCGCCGGACCAGGCCGGGGTGCAGGAGGTCGCCGAAAGGACCGTCCAACTGTTGAAGGAATGCGTGCCTGCGGCGGTGCCCGGCATCGCCTTCCTGTCCGGCGGACAATCCGACGAGAGCGCGACCGCGCATCTCGACGCGATGAACCGGCTCGGACCGCTGCCCTGGAAGCTGACCTTCTCCTACGGCCGCGCGCTGCAGGCGGCGCCGCAGCAGGCATGGGCAGGCAGGGCGGCGAACATCCCCGCCGGCCAGCGCGCCTTCACCCACCGCGCCCGCATGAACGCGCTTGCCAGCCGCGGCCAGTGGACCGCAGCGCTCGAGAAAGAGGCCGCCTAGTGTCCGGCAAGACGACATCCGCGCGGCCCGCGCCGCGCCTCTATCTGGCAACGCCGGTCGTGACCGATGCGGCGGCGCTGGCCGCCGGCCTGCCCGCGATCCTCGCCAGCGCCGACATCGCTGCGGTGCTGGTGCGGCTGAAGGACAGCGATCCGCGCAGCATGATCACGATGGTCAAGACGCTGGCGCCGGCGATCCAGGGCGCCGGCGCAGCGCTGCTGATCGACGGCCATCCCGACATCGTCGCCCGCGCCGGCGCCGATGGCGCGCACCTGACCGGCATCGCCGCGCTGGAGGAGGCGCTGCCCGGCCTGAAGCCGGACCGCATCGCCGGCTGCGGCGGCCTGTCCACACGCCATGATTCGATGCGCGCCGGCGAGCTCGGCGCCGACTATGTGCTGTTCGGCGAGCGCGATGCGCAGGGACGGCGGCCCTCGCCGGATGCCGTCAACGAGCGCCTCGCCTGGTGGGCGGAGCTGTTCGAGCCGCCCTGCGTCGGCTATGCGATCTCGCTCAAGGAGGCCGCGGACTTCGTCGCGGCGGGAGCCGATTTCGTGCTGGTCGACGACCTCGTCTGGAACGACGCCCGCGGCCCGGCCGCGGCGCTTGCTGAGATCAGCACCGCGATCCGCAGCGCCCATACGGCCGCGCCAGCCGACGCGCCAGGACAGAGCTGAACGGCGGCCGATGACGATCCTGCGCCTGACATGTGTCGTTGCTGCGCTCGCCATGGCGATGCCGGGCGCACGCGCGCAGATCTCGTTGACGCCGCCGGCCCTGCAGCCGGCCCCGGCGGAAAAGCCCAAGCCGGTCGAACGGCCGGCGGAGAAGGCGGCCGAGAAGGCCAAGCCGCCGGCAACGTCCGCGGCAAAGAAGCCGGCCCCCGCCCCGTCGGCCAAGCCGGCCGCTCCAGCGCCGGCCGCGACGCCACCGCCCGCCACCAATGATCCCAATGTCGACCTGGTCTACGGCGCCTATCAGCGCGGCCAGTACAAGACCGCGTTCGATCTCGCCACGCCGCGGGCGCAGGCCGGCGATCCCAAGGCCATGGCGATGCTCGGCCAGCTCTACGAAAACGCCCAGGGCATCCGCCGCGACTACGACAAGGCGGCGATCTGGTACAAGCGCGCCGCCGAGGCCGGCGACCGCGAGGCGATGTTCGCGCTGGCGATGATGCGGCTGGCCGGGCGCGGCGGCCCTGTCGACAAGCTCGAGGCGGTCAAGCTGCTGGCCTCCGCCGCCAAGCTCGGCGAGCCCAAGGCGGCCTACAATCTCGCGCTGCTCTATCTCGACGGCCAGACCTTGCCGCAGGACCTCAGGCGCTCGGCCGAGCTGCTGCGCCTGGCTGCGGATGCCGGCAATGCCGAGGCGCAATACGCGCTGGCGACCTTCTACAAGGAAGGAACCGGCGTGCCGAAAGACCTCGAGAAGGCCGCGCAATTGCTGAAGGCGGCCGCGATCGCCGACAATATCGACGCCGAGGTCGAATACGCCATCGCGCTGTTCAACGGCACCGGCGTGCCGAAGGACCAGCCCGCGGCCATCGCGCTGCTGCGCCGGGCCGCGCGGCAGAACAGCCCGGTCGCCCAGAACCGGCTGGCGTGGGTGCTGCTGTATGGAATCGCCACCCCGATGGACAAGGTCGAGGCCTACAAATGGCACCTGGTGGCCAAGACCGCCGGCAAGGGCGATCCCAAGCTCGACGAGAAATTCGCCGACATGCCCCCCGAAGACCGCGCCAAGGGCGAACAGGCCGCCAAGCACTGGCTGGGCACCATCAAGTGATCGGCCGCTGATCCGGCCTTGACGCGGCCGCCCCGGCAGGGCACCCACAGCCAGCCATTTCACCCGCCTTCGTCCGCTTCCGGGGAAGGCGCGCACCGCGAGGTGCGGTCAGCCCAGCGCATCGAGCTCATGATCCATTCCGCCCTCATCAACGTCATGGTCAAGGCCGCGCGCCGCGCCGGCCGCAACCTCAAGCGCGATCTCGGCGAGATCGAGCACCTGCAGGTGTCGCTGAAGGGGCCGGCCAATTTCGTCTCCCGCGCCGACAAGAAGGCCGAGGAGATGCTCTACGAGGATCTCTCCAAGGCCCGGCCCGGCTACGGCTTCCTCGGCGAGGAGGGCGGCAAGCGCGAAGGCAGCGACAAGTCGCACACCTGGATCGTCGACCCGCTCGACGGCACCACCAACTTCCTGCACGGCATCCCGCAATTCGCGATCTCGATCGCGCTGCAGCGCGAGGACACCGTGATCGCCGGCGTGATCTACAATCCCGCCAATGACGAGCTCTACATCGCCGAGCGCGGCAAGGGCGCGTTCCTCAACGACCAGCGGCTGCGCGTCGCCGCGCGCAAACAGCTGCATGAATGCGTCATCGCCTGCGGCCTGCCGCATATCGGCCGCGGCGATCACCAGCTGTTCCTGCGCGAGATGACCTCGCTGCAGGTCAAGGTCGCAGGGCTCCGCCGCTTCGGCGCCGCCTCGCTCGACCTCGCCTTCGTCGCCGCCGGCCGTTTCGACGCCTATTGGGAGCGCGACCTGCAGCCCTGGGACATCGCCGCCGGTATGATCCTGGTGCGCGAGGCTGGCGGCACCGTGTCCGGCATCGACGGCAAGGAGGACGCGCTGGCGACCGGGCACGTGGTGTGCGGCAACGAGGTCATCCACCGCGAGCTGGTGAAGGTGCTGAAGGCGGCGGCGTAGCTTTGATTCTGCGCGGCCACCGGCCGCCTTCTTACGGTTTGCCAAACCGCTCGCCTCACATGCGGTGTCGTCCCGGCCTTGAGCCGGGACCCATAGCCACCGGCCGTTTTGATCGAGCAAGATGGGTCGACCAGAATGCCTCACACGTCTCCCTGGGGTTATGGGTCCCGGATCGGCGCGCGCGTGACGCGCGCTTGTCCGGGACGACACCGAGGGTGAGGCTGGCCGCGCCTAGTATCGCCGTCCGCTGGTGAAGGCCTGCGGCGTGGCGCCCGGCAATGCCGGCGAGTTGATGTCGCTGTCGATACGGTCGGACGACTGGCCGGCGTAGCTGAAGCCGAGCGACAGGCTGACATTGGACGTCGGCTTGAACTCGACGCCGCCGTTGATCGCGTAGGCCGGCGTAGACGTCGAGCGTCCGTCGAACGTCGCGAACGGGCCGCCCAGGCCGGGATTGTATTTCAGCGTGTCGAAGCCGCCGTAGAGGCTGACCCCGCTCTTGAACGTGTAGCCGTATTGCGCGCCCTCGGTGGTGTACGAGCCGAGCGCCCCATAGCGATTGACGATGTTCGAGCTCAGGCCGACTCCCGAAAGCGCCGCCCAATTGTTCGTCACGCTGTAGCGCCGCGCGAAGAAGCCGCTGTCCTTGCCGCTGCCCGTGAAGCTTGGAAAGTCGCCGTAGGAATCGAGGCTACCGGAGTCGCTGAAGCCGACCGGCCAGCCCGGCAGCCAATATTTGACAGGATCGGATTGGGCGTGGGCGGCTGTCGTGCCGAGACCAGCGAACACCAACGCGAGAACAGATTTGCGAGAGACCATCGACATGCCGTACCCGTCACGTGTCGTCGCAGCATACACGGACGGACCAAGAAACTCCAGTCGCGGGGATTGCAGCATCATGTCCCAGCGCCGGCGGTGCTCTCCCCTACCCCTTGCGGGGAGGGGTCGGGGGTGGGGGTCCGCGAACTCCGAACGCCGATAAGGGAACATATCTTCGGGCGCCCACGAATGAGCAAGCGGCTTGCGTTTCTCGCTCAAGCAAATGAGCGGCGTCGTGGATGGGAGTAGATTTCATCACATTGAGCGGGACTGGTGGACCCCCACCCCCAACCCCTCCCCGCAAGGGGGAGGGGAGCGCACCGACGGCTTGGCGAGATTGCGGCTCGCTTGATCGAGCGAGGTAATTCGATCGCCTACGGCTTCGCCGGCGCCGGCGGCCCGTACACCTCGCGCCCCGCCGCGGGCTCCGTCTTCTCCCGATCGCCCGCGAGCACGCGCTGCACGGACACGAAGAACACCGGCACCATCAGCAGCGCCAGGATCACCACCGCGATCATGCCGCCCATCACGTTGGTGCCGAGCGCCTGCTGGCTGGCACCGCCGGCGCCCGTCGCCATCGACATCGGCAGCACGCCGCAGACGAAGGCAAGGCCGGTCATGATGATCGGGCGGAAACGCAAGGAGCAGGCCTCGATCGTCGCCGCGACCAGCGGCTTGCCGTGGGCGCGCAGATCCTTGGCGAACTCGATGATCAGGATCGCGTCCTTTGCGGCGAGGCCGATGATGGTGATCAGCGCCACCGTGAAGTACACGTCGTTCGACAGGCCGCGCAGATTGGCGGCGACGACGGCGCCGAGGATGCCGAGCGGCACGGTCAGGAGCACCGCGAGCGGGATCGTCCAGCTCTCGTAGAGCGCAGCGAGACACAGGAACACGACCAGCGCCGAGAGACCGAGCAGCAGCGGCGCCTGCGAGCCCGACAGCTTCTCCTGCAGCGACTGCCCGGTCCATTCATAGCCGAAGCCGCGCGGCAACTTGCCGGCGAGCCGCTCCATCTCCTTGAGCGCATCGCCCGAGGTGTAGCCCGGCTTGGCTTCGCCGGAGATGCGGATCGCCGGATAGTAGTTGAAGCCGGCGATCTGGGTCGGTCCCTTGGCCCATTGGATGGTCGCGAACGACGAGAACGGCACCAGCTGTCCCTTGGCGTTCTTGACGCTGTAGTTGAGGATGTCGTCCGCGTTCATGCGGCTGATGCGGTCGGCCTGCACCACGACCCGCTGCATGCGGCCGCGGTTCGGAAAGTCGTTGACGTAAGTAGAGCCGAGATTGGTCGAGATCGTGTTGTTGATGTCCTCGAAGGTGACGCCGAAGGCGCCGGCCTTCTCGCGGTCGATCATCAGATTGACCTGGGGACCCTGCGGCAGGCCTTCGATGAAGACCTTCTGCAGCACCTGGCTGGCATTGGCCTCGGCGATCAGCTGGTCGGCGGCCGCGGTCAGCGCGGCATAGCCCTTCTGGCCGCGGTCCTGCAGGCGGAAGCTGAAGCCGGAGGAGTTGCCGAGATTGTCGATCGGCGGCGGCTGCAGCGCGGTGATCTTGGCGTCGCGCAAGCCGGCGAGATCGCGGTTGATGTCGGCGACCAGTGCCGCGGCGCTGTCATGCTTGCCGCGCTCCGACCAGTCCTTCAGCGAGATGAAGGCCTGGGCGGTGTTGACGCCCTGGCCGGCATAGCTGAAGCCGGTCAGGAAGGTGACGTCCTCGATGCCCGCGCGCTTGGCGAGATACTTCTCGACCGCCTCCACCGCGGCCTGCGTCCGCGCGTAGGACGAGTCCGCCGGCGTCTGCACGTCCGTCGTGATGAAGCCCTGGTCGTCGACCGGCAGGAAGCCGCCGGGCAACTGGATGAAGGCGAAGGTCAGCCCGACCAGGAAGATCGCATAGATCAGCATCAGCCGGCCGGTGCGCTTCAGCGCGCCGCCGACCACGCCGGTGTAGCGGTTGCGGCTGTTGTCCATGAAGCGGTTGAACCAGCCGAACAGGCCCTTCTTCGCGTGACCGTGACCGGCCGTGACCGGCTTGAGCAGGGTCGCGCACAGCGCCGGCGTCAGCGACAGCGCCAGCAGCGCCGAGAAGCCGATCGCCGCCACCATGGTAACCGAGAACTGCCGGTAGATGATGCCGACCGAGCCGGGGAAGAACGCCATCGGCACGAACACCGCCATCAGCACCAGCGTGATGCCGATGATCGCGCCGGTGATCTGGCCCATCGCCTTGCGCGTCGCCTCCTTCGGCGACAGCCCCTCCTCGGTCATGATGCGCTCGACGTTCTCGACCACGACGATGGCGTCGTCGACGAGGATGCCGACCGCGAGCACCATGCCGAACATCGTCAGCATGTTGATGGAGTAGCCGACCAGCATCAAGGTGGCGCAGGTGCCGAGCAGCGCCACGGGCACCACGATGGTCGGAATGATGGTGTAGCGGATGTTCTGCAGGAACAGGAACATCACCACGAACACCAGCACGACGGCTTCGACCAGGGTCATCAGCACCCGCTTGATCGAGGCCTTCACCACCGGCGTGATGTCGTAGGGAATCTCATAGGTGATGTTGGAGGGGAAGAAGCGCGACAGCTCCTTCATCTTGGCCTCGACCGCACCAGCGGTCGCCAGCGCATTGCCGGTCGGCGACAGCAGCACCGAGAGACCGGCGGTCGGCTTGCCGTTGAGGCGGGTGTTGAACTGATAGCTGAGGCCGCCGATCTCGACGCGCGCGACGTCGCGCAGCCGCACCGTCGAGCCGTCGGGGTTGGCGCGCAGGATGATCGCGCTGAACTCGTCGGGTGAATCGAGCTGGCCCTTGACCAGCACCAGCGCCGAGGTGCGCTGCGAGGTCGTCGCGGGCTCGGCGCCGATGCTGCCGGAGGCGACCTGCGCGTTCTGGGCGCCGATCGCCTTGGTGACGTCGTCGGCGGTCAGACCGTAGCCGATCAGCTTGGCCGGATCGAGCCAGACGCGCAGCGAGCGCTCGGTCGAATACAGCGTGGCACGGCCGACGCCGGGGATGCGCCGGATTTCGCCGAGCACGTTGCGGATCATGAAGTCGCCGAGGCCGACCTCGTCGAGGCTGCCGTCGGTCGACTGCAGGGTGATGATTTGCAGCACCGCGGCGGAGGCTTCCTCGACCAGGATGCCCTGCTGGATGACGGCGCGCGGCAGCCGCGCCTCGACACGCTTGAGGCGGTTCTGCACCTCGACCGAGGCATCGTTGGTCGACGTGCCCGGCACGAAGTTGGCGGTGATCTCGACCTGGCCGAGCGAGTCGCTGGTGGATTCGAAATTGAGGATGCCGGAGGCGCCGTTGAGCTCCTCCTCGATCAGCCGCGTCACGCTGTTGTAGAGGTTCTCGGGCGACGCGCCGGGATAGCTGGTCGAGATCGAGATCGAGGGCGGCGCGATGATCGGATATTGCGCCACCGCCAGCAGCGGGATCGCGATCGCGCCGATCAGGCAGATGAACAGCGCGACCACCCAGGCGAAGATCGGCCTGTCGATGAAGAAGCTCGGCATGGCGACTTACCGCGACGTCGACTTCGATTCGAGCTGCGTCGCGGCGCTGACCTCGGTCCAGACCTGCGGCGCGACCCTGTCGCCGGCGGCAAACTTCTGGAAGCCGTCGACCACGACCTTGTCGCCGGCGCGCAGGCCGTCGGTGATCAGCACCAGGCCATCTTGGATCGGACCGGTGCGGATCGGCCTCGCGATCGCGCGGTTGTCGTCGCGGATGACGTAGACCTCGGAGCCGCCGGCCGCATTGCGCTGCACCGCCTGCTGCGGCACGCCGACGGAGTCGCTGTCAATGCCCTGCTCGATGCGGACGCGGACATACATGCCCGGCAGCAGCTCGCGCTTCGGATTGGCGAACTCGCCGCGCAGGGTGACCTGACCAGTGGCGGCATCGACCTTGGCGTCGGAGAACAGCAGCTTGCCCGGGATCGAGTACGGCGTGCCGTCGTCGAGCACGAGACGGACCTTGATCGCGTCGGGCGAGATCTGGTCGAGATCGCCGGACTCGAACGCGCGGCGCAGGCGGTTCAGCTCGCTCACAGACTGGGTGAAGTCGGCATAGATCGGGTCGAGCTGCTGGATCGTGACCAGCGAGGTCTCGTTCTGGACCGCGATGGCGCCTTCGCTCACCTGGGCCGCACCGACGATACCGTCGATCGGCGCGCGCACGGTCGCGTAGTCGAGATTGAGCTGGGCGCGCGCGAGATCGGCCTTGCGGGCCTCGATATCGGCCGCAGCCTCACGTTCCGACGAGATCGCCTTCTCGTTCTCGACGGCTGGCGCCGCGCGCTCCTTGAACAGCTGCGCGATGCGGTTCGCCTGCTGCACGGCGCGCTCATGCACCGCTTCGGCCTTGGCCAGCGCCGCACGGCTCGACAGGATCTCGACCTCGAAGGGTCGCGGATCGATCCGATAGAGCGGATCACCCGCCTTGACCTCGCTGCCCTGACGGAACAGCCGCTCGACGACGATGCCCGAGACGCGCGGGCGCACGTCGGAGACGCGGGTCGGCGCGATGCGGCCGGGCAGCTCGCGCACGATCGCGCGCGCCTTCTGCTCGACGGTCACGATGCCGACCTCGGGGATGACGATCTGCTCATTGGCGGAGGCCTGAGCCTGGATGGGGTCGTTGCAGCCGGCCAGCAGCGGCGCGGCGGCCGCGAGCATCAATGCACTGCTGACCAGCGACGCGCGAAAACGAGACATGAGTGGAGGAGCCCCCTCGATGATGATGAAAACCAGTCGACCGGATGGCCCGGTCATGGCGCCATTCTGGCGCTCGCCTTGCGTGCAACATAGAAAATAGCTGCTGCGACGCAACGCGGAACCTGGGCGGCTTGATGTCACACGAACTACGTAGCTGATAGATTTAGCTTTTTCGCGACTCACCTGATTGTGAGCGCTTTGTGGCAACAAGTTCCGGGCAGGTTCCGCAGAGCGAAACGCGAATCCCATGACGGCGCTGCGGCATCCCGCCGCAGCGAACAAATTAGTTGGCCGGCCGCAGACGGTAATGGCTGACGCCCCATTCGCGGCCTTCGTCATGGCCGAACAGACCCGCGGTGGCGAGGAAGAACCAGCGCCAGCGGCGCATCCAAAGCGTCGCGTCGTCGCCATAGACGGGCTGCAGCACCTGCAGGATGCGGTCGCGGTCGGCGTCGAAATTGGCGAGCCAGTCCCGCGCCGTGCGCTGATAATGCGCGCCGCTCCAACGCCATTCTTTCTCGACCGCGAACAGATCGTCGTACTGCCGGATCAGCCCGTGGCTCGGCATGATGCCGCCGGTGAAGAAGTGCTGCGCGATCCAATCCTCGCGATCGTTGCGGTCGAACAGGTAGGATGCGGTGCGATGGGTGAAGATGTGCATGAACAGCCGGCCATCCGGCAGGAGCCATGCCCGGACCCGCGACAGCAGCTCGCGCCAGTTCATCATGTGCTCGAACATCTCCACCGAGACGATGCGATCGAACCGCGCGTCGGGAGCGAACCCGTTCATGTCGGCGGTGACGACCCGCAAATTGAGCAGGCCGCGCGCGGCCGCCATCTCCTCGATCGCGCGGCGCTGCGAATGTGAGTTGGAGACCGCCGTGATCTTCGCACGCGGGAACTGCCGGGCCATGAACAGCGACAGCGAGCCCCAGCCGCAGCCGAGCTCCAGAATGCTCTGGCCGTCCTGCAGATCGGCATTGGCCACCGTCTGGCGCAGCGCCTCCTCCTCCGCCTCCTGCAGGGTCGAGACCGGCTCCTTGTAGAAGCAGCAGGAATATTTGCGGTTCGGCCCGAGCACGCGGGCGAAGAACGCCGCCGGCACCTCGTAGTGCTGGCTGTTCGCCGCGTCGGTATGCTCGGCGATCGGCCGCGTCGTCAGCAGGCGGGCGAACTCTGCGTCGCCCATCGCATCGGCCCCGCCGAGCCGCGCCGCCGTGCGCGCGCACAATTCGGAGATCGCCGAGCGGATGACGGCATCGGGCAGCGGCACACGCTCGGCGGCGCCGATGATGGTCGAGATGAAGCTCATGCTGTGGCTCCGTTGCGGGGCGGCAGGGGAAAGAACGCGCTGGTGCGCGCCTGGTAGGCCCGGTAGCGATCGCCGCGCGAGCGCAGCATCTGCTGCTCCAGCGGCGGGATGCCGGTGACGTGGACCAGGATCCAGTACATGAACAGCGGCGCGAGCAGGCTGGCGAAGCCCCACGGGTGGTCGAACGACAGCGCGATGACCGGGTAGGACAGCCAGCACACCCATTCGAAGAAATAGTTGGGATGGCGCGACCAGCGCCACAGGCCGACGTCGCACACCTTGCCCTTGTTGGCGGGATCGGCGCGGAACGCCTTGAGCTGAGCGTCGGCGACGCCCTCGCCGGCGATCCCTGCGAACAGCACGAGGATGCCGAGATAGTCCTGCAGGCGCAGCTCGGCGGCCGGCGCATGGGCGGCGACGAACATCGCGAACACCAGCGGGACCGAGCCCCAGGCCTGCTGCTGCAGGAACAGGAACATCTTTCGCGGTGCGGCCGCGCCCCATTGCCGGGCAAACTCCGCATAGCGCGGGTCGTCGGAGATGCCGCGGCTGCGCGCCGCAACATGGCCGCCGAGCCGCAGCGACCAGACCGCTACCAGCACCGCGACCAGCCATTGCCGCGCGTTGGGGGCGGCGCCGCCGGCGGGCCAGATCGCGCCGGCGGCGCCGACCAGCCCGACGGAAAACGTCCAGATCGTGTCGACCCAGCCGGAGTTGCCGCTGCGCTGCTGCACGACCCAGGCGAGCCCCATCAGCACCGACATCGCCACGGCCATCGCCAGCAGCGCTTGCAGATATTCAACGACGGTCATGACAAAGCCAGGGCGTTCCCGCTAGATATGAGCCACGGGACTAACTACGCCGCGGGTGCCCGCCGGTTTCAGCCATAGTTCCGCGCAGGGGACGGGATTGCGCCGATCGCGGCTTTTTTCCCGCTGCTGCTGTGCCATAGTGGATTTCAGGGACCGGTCCCCGCAACGGATGTCATCGACAATGCCTCAAGGCTCCCCCTCCCGCTCCGCGATGGACGTCGAACGGACCAAGCTGTCCACGCCCCGGATCTTCCTGGTGCGGATGCTGGTCTTCCTGGTGCTGTGCGCCCTGGTCGGCGTCGTGCTCTACAAGCAGATCGTCATGGCGTTCTTCGCCAATCCCGGCCTCAACGCCCTGATCGGGGCCGTGCTGCTGATCGGCGTCATCCTGTCGTTCCGACAGGTGGTCCGGCTTTATCCGGAAGTGTCCTGGGTCAACAATTTCCGCATCGCCGATCCCGGCCTGGCGGTGCCGCGCCACCCGGTCCTGCTGGCGCCGATGGCCGCCATCCTCGGCCGCGAGCGCTCCGGGCGGATGTCGATCTCGCAGCAGACCATGCGCCATCTGCTCGACTCTATCGCGACCCGGCTCGACGAGGCCCGCGACATCTCGCGCTACATGACCGGCCTCCTGGTGTTCCTGGGCCTGCTCGGCACGTTCTGGGGCCTGATCGAGACGGTCGGCTCGGTCGGCAAGGTGATCGAAGGGCTGAAGGTCGGCGGCGACGCCGGTGCGCTGTTCGACACGCTGAAGGGCGGCCTTGCCGCGCCGCTGGGCGGCATGGGCATCTCGTTCTCGTCCTCGCTGTTCGGCCTCGCCGGCTCGCTGATCCTCGGCTTCCTCGACCTGCAATCGAGCCAGGCGCAGAACCGCTTCTATACCGATCTGGAGGACTGGCTCGCCGGCACCGTGCGGGAATATGGCGGCAGCGGCGACACCGGTGCCGACCTCTCGGTTGCCATCGAGCGGCTGCGCACCGCCATGGAAGAAGGCTCCAACCGCGGCGCCACCGCGGCGATGGCCAACCTCGCCGAGGCGATCCAGGGCCTGGTCGGGCACATGCGCACCGAGCAGCAGATGATCCGCGAATGGGCCGACGGCCAGGGCGAGCAGAACCGCGAGATCAAGCGGCTGCTGGAGCGGCTGGCGCGGCAGACGGAGAAGAGTTGAGCTGCTCCGTCGGCCGGCCCAGGCCGAACTACTAGACGAGCTAGGAGACGCTGAATGGCGCTTGCCCGTACCCGCCGCGGAGATTCCGGCCTCAACTACTGGCCGGGCTTCGTTGACGCGCTGTCGACGCTGGTGCTGTCGATCGTGTTCCTGCTGACCGTGTTCCTGGTGGTGCAGTTCTTCCTGTCGCAGGAGGTCACCGGCAAGGACAAGGCGCTGGAGCAGCTCAACGCCAAGATCGCGCAGCTCAACGAGATGCTGTCCCTGGAGAAGCTCGGCAAGCTCTCGCTGGACGACCAGGTTGCGCAGCTGCGCGCCGGGCTCGCGAACGCCGAGGCCGAGCGCGACCGCGTCAAGGGCCTCTATGACGGGCTCGCCAATGCCGGCAGCAATGCCGCCGGCCGCGCCAACGAGCTCAACCGGGCGCTCGACTCCGAGAAGCAGGTCACGGCGCGGGCGCTGGCCCAGATCGAGGTGCTCAACCAGCAGATCAGCGCACTGCGCCGCCAGCTCGCCGCGCTCGAGGATGCGCTCGATGCCTCGGAGAAGCGCGACAAGGAATCGCAGAGCCGCATCGCCGATCTCGGCTCGCGCCTCAACGTCGCGCTGGCACAGCGGGTGCAGGAGCTGACCCGGTACCGCTCGGAGTTCTTCGGCCGGCTGCGCGCCATCCTCGGCAACCGTCCCGACATCCGCGTCGTCGGCGACCGCTTCGTGTTCCAGTCGGAGGTGTTCTTCGACACCGGACAGGCCACCCTGCTGCCCGAGGGCCAGCAGGAGCTGAACTCGGTGGCGACCGCGCTGGTCGACCTCGACAAGCAGATCCCCGCTGAGATCTCCTGGGTGCTGCGGGTCGACGGCCACACCGACGTTCGTCCGATCAACAGCCCGGTGTTCAAGTCGAACTGGGAATTGTCCTCGGCGCGCGCCATCTCGGTGGTGCAATATCTGATCTCGCTCGGCGTACCGGCCCAGCGCCTGGTCGCGGCGGGCTTCGCCGAATTCCAGCCGCTCGATCCTGCGAACACCGAGGAAGCGTTCCGCCGCAACCGGCGTATCGAGCTGAAGCTGACGGAGCGGTGACGTCGAACTCCACCCTGCGCCCCTATCGCGCCGAGGACGAGGACGCGGCGATCGCGCTGTGGCAGGAGACGTGGCAGCTCGCCTATCCCGCCATCGATTTTGCCGCGCGCGTACCGTGGTGGCGCGAGCGCTGGCGCAATGAGCTGGTGCCGAACGCAGAGGTGATCGTCGCCGAGACGGAGGGGACGCTCGCCGGCTTCGTGACGATCGACGCAACAGGCTATCTCGATCAGCTCGTGGTCTCGCCCCAACATTGGGGCTCGCCGCTCGCCACGCAGCTGGTCGATGCCGCCAAGCAGAAATCTCCTGGAGGCATCACGCTGCTGGTCAACAAGGATAACGCTCGCGCGATCAGCTTCTACAGGCGCAACGGCTTCGTCGATGCCGGCGAGGACGTCAACCCGACCTCGGGCCGTCCCGTGCTGCGGATGGCGTGGACGCCTTAGTCGCCGCGACGGGCCGCATCACGGTCACATCAACGATGTCGTCCCGAACGACCGGGCGCAGCAAGGGCAGATCCGGCACCCATACTCCGCAGCAGACGTTTTGAAGGACGCGGCCACGGGCATTTGCCCGTCAAATATCGGGCTGTGGTTATGGGCCCCTGCTTTCGCAGGGGCGACACCGAGTGTGGGGTGGCCAGGCAACTACACGCCGCGGAACAGCACGCCGATGGTCAGCACCACGAAGGCAATCGCCAGCGCATCGAAGGCGTGCGCTGCCGACAGCAGCGGCACCGACGCGTGCATGTAGTGCGCGAGCATCGCGACGAGCGCGAGCACCAGCGCGATCGCGAAGATGACGAACGAGGGTGGGGTGAGGGCAAAACTGCCACGGCGATAAGGCATGCGCGTTGCTCCTGTGCGGTTGGGCGCGCAGCTGGACGGCGCGCCATCTGTTCCGGCAGGGAACGTATAAAGCGGGAGAAAGGTTGCAGGGTCGGGAACAAGAATTCCGAGAGTGTTGCCGCTCATCCACGGTGTTGCCGAAACTACACGCCCTCGAACTGCAACCGCGCCAGCCGCGCATAGAGGCCGTTGGCCGCAACCAGCGACGTGTGCGTGCCCTGCTCGACGATGCGGCCGCGGTCCATGACCAGGATGCGGTCGCAGGACAGCACCGTCGCGAGGCGATGCGCGATCACCAGGGTGGTACGGTCCTTCATCAGCCCCTCGAGCGCGGTCTGCACCAGCGTCTCGCTCTCGGCGTCGAGCGCCGAGGTCGCCTCGTCGAGCAGCAGCAGCGGCGCATCGCGCAGGATGGCGCGCGCGATGGCGATGCGCTGGCGCTGACCGCCGGACAGCGTGACGCCGCGCTCGCCCAGCGCCGCGTCGAAGCCGTTCGGCAGGCGGCGGATGAATTCGCTGGCATGAGCGAGATCGGCGGCACGCTCGACCTCGGCGTCGGTCGCCTCGGGCCGGCCGAAGCGGATGTTCTCGCGCGCGCTTGTCGCGAACACCACGGATTCCTGCGGCACCAGCGCGATGCGCTCGCGCATCTTGCGCGGGTCGGCCGCGCGTACCGGCACACCGTCGAACGAGATCGAGCCGGAGGCCGGATCGTAGAAGCGCAGCAGAAGATGGAACAGCGTGCTCTTGCCGGCGCCGGAGGGGCCGACGATCGCGACCTTCTCGCCGGCGCTGATCGCAAACGAGACGTCATCGAGGACGCGGACGTCGGGGCGGCTCGGATAGGCGAAGCTGACGTGGTCGAAGCCGAGGTCGCCGCGCGCCGGCTCCGGCATCGGGCGCGGCTGCGCGGGCGCCGTGATCTCCGGCTGCACATGCAACAGCTCGAACAGCCGCTCGGCCGCGCCGGACGCCGCCGACACTTCGCCCCAGACCTCCGAGAGCTGGCCGAGACCGGCGGCGGCAAAGGCCGCGTAGAGCACGAACTGACCGAGCCGGCCGGCGCTGATCGCGCCGGTCAACACGTCGTGCGAGCCGACCCAGAGGATCGCGACCACGCTGGAGAAGACGATGAAGATGATGATCGCGGTGAGCACGCCGCGCGCCTGGGTCGAGACCCGCGCCGCCTCGTAGGCCTGCTCGACCTCGCCGCCGAAACGCGCCGCGGCGAGCTTCTCGCTGGTATAGGCCTGCACCGTCCTGATCGAACCGATCAGCTCGGACGCATAGGCCGAGGCGTCGGCGAGCGTGTCCTGGGCGTTGCGCGACAGCCGCCGGACCCAGCGCCCGAACGCCACCAGCGGCAGCACGATCAGCGGGATCGCCAGCAGCACGAAGCCGGACAGCTTCGGGCTCGTGATCACCATCATCGCGGTGGCGCCGATGAACAGCAGCAGATTGCGCAGCGCGATGGACACGGAGGCGCCCGCCGCCGATTTGATCTGGGTGGTGTCGGCGGTGAGCCGCGACACCAGCTCGCCGGAGCGGGCGGAATCGAAGAAGGACGGCGACAGCGACATCAGATGCGCGAACACGTCGCGCCGGAGATCGGCGACGATGCGCTCGCCGATCGTCATGACGAGGTAGTAGCGGGCCGCGCTTGCCAGCGCGAGCACCGCCACGACGGCGATCATGACGCTGAAATAGCTGTTGATCAGCTCGATGCCCTTCGGCGTGAAGCCGAAATCGATCATGCGGCGGACCGCGATCGGCACCAGCAGCGTGGTCAGGGCCGCGACCGTGAGCGCGATCAGCGCCAGGAGGGCGCGGCCGCGATAGCGCAGGACATAGGGAGACAGCGCCAGCAGCGGGCGCAGCTTCGAGCGCCGCACAGGGGTTGCCGGCTCGGCCAATGCCTCGACGGCCGCAACGGCATCTCCGACCGGATCCTGCCCCGTGGCAGCGCCCTGCCGTTCGTCAAGCCGTTCCACTGCGCTCATGAGCCACCTGAGAATTCTTCCAAATGCGATCTGCCGTCCTGATAGGCCCGCCGGACCGGGCTTGGCAAATCCGGAAACGTACCAAGGTGTTCAACCGCGACCTTGGCTTGTTTTGGGCAGAACCTTGGGCTATAGAGCCCGCCAATTGTCCCCCTTCAGTGACGACGGGATCAGGCGCGGCCGCGCCGCATCATGTCTTCGCATCGTGCCGCAGGATCAGCCATGAAAGCCGACATTCACCCGAATTATCATACGATTACGGTCGTGATGACCGATGGCACCGAGTACCAGACCCGCTCGACCTGGGGCAAAGAGGGCGACAAGCTCAACCTCGACATCGACCCCAAGTCGCACCCGGCCTGGACCGGCGGCACCCAGCAGATCATGGATCGCGGCGGCCGTGTCTCGCGCTTCCAGAAGAAGTTCCAGGGCTTCCTCAAGAAGGATTGATCCTTCCTGGGCCCTCGGCACCGGCCATCCTGGCCTGCGCCGATGGACAGCTCACAGCAAAACGCCCCCGGACACGGGGGCGTTTTTGTTTCTGGGCTGGACGCAACGAGACCTCCGGGTGAGGCGAGCGGCCCGGCAGGGCCGCCCGATGCCGCGGCCTACTGCTCGAACGCGGCCTTCAGCCGATTGAGATGCGGGACCAGCGGATTGCCGATCGCGCTCTGGTCCGGCGGCGGGGAATGAATGGTCGAGTCGAGCCGGCGGACCCGCACCTGAAGGCTCATCGAGCGCGAGATCAGGCTCTGCAGCTGCTGCGGCAGCTTCTCCAGCAGATCATCCGGCCCGGGATCTGCGGCGGTCAGCTTGACCTTGGTCTTCTCGCGGTTGGCCTGGCTCAGGGTCATCTCGCCCTCCTTCACCGCGCGGTGCAGGAGCAGCCAGGACGCCAGCTGCATCAGGCGGGTGGTGAGACGCATGCTCTCGGTCGCGTAGGTCAGGCTGACGGCGCGGTCGAGCGCCTTGGCCTCGTTGCGGCCGTCGCCATCGAGATAGGCGGCGGTCTCCTCGACCAGATCCATGCCTTCCCGGAACAGCGCGCCGAATGCAGCAGAATTGGTGAGCCGCTCGTTGAACTGAACCAGAGCGCCATCGCTCAGCAAACGGTCCGACATGGTTAACGCCTCTTAAACGCGACTGTTTACGCAACCCGGCAACGGCGCCGGTATGATGAACAAATCATTGCGCGGCCGGTTTCGAGAGTCCAGCAGCAACGCCTTTTATGGTTTCCACGGCGTGGGCCATGCCGTGCCCTCGTACCACTTGCGACTGCAACACGGCCGTTTCAGGCCGAGTCGCACGATCAGCTCAACTAGCAACCATGATCACGGCAATAGTTTGCAGTGGTCGAACCAGGATCGTCACGCCTGCCGCGGCGCACAGGATTTTCGCGCGTGACCGGCTGGCGACCGAAGACCGGCACGGGCGCAATGAGCAGGTACGACAATCGTTCCACGATCGCCCGCCTGCGGATGGACGAGCGCGCCACGGGCGACCGCCCGGTTCGCCCGGCTCGGCGAGCGCGCAAAAAAAGAGCCGCCGTTTCCGGCGGCTTTGAAGTTGATAACAGGGAGGCGTCAAACAGAGTGGACAGGAGCCACTCGGTGTCCAAACGAGGACGGTTCCGGTTGTAAACGCGAAAGCTTAATCAACCGTAAATGGCGAAAATTTTTCAATCTTCGTTAGCCATGTCGGCCACTGGCCGACCGTGTTTCCACGGCCGCGAGGCTCACGACTTGAAGATGCTGGCGGCGGCATCACGCGAGGCGCGCTTTTTCGCCACCGCCTGCTCGATGCGCTCGATCTCGGCGCGGAGCAGCGCCACCCGGCTGGTCAGCTCCTCGACCGACAGCATCGACAGATCCTGCCCGATCTCGTGCGAAACGGCCTTGCGCGGCCGGTCGTCGTCCTCGTTGGCCATCTCACCCTCCTCCCGGTTGCCAGCCATGCCCCGGCTGGCTTAAGCACGCGGCAGCATCGCTTTCAGCCCTCGCCGAAGGATTTCTCATGGAACAGCTGCCCGCGCAAATGACCGTGGTCGCCATCAGCCAGCCGGGCGGACCCGAGGTGCTCAAGCCGGAAACCCGGCCCCTCCCCAAGCCGGGCCCCGGCGAGATCCTGATCAAGGTGAAGGCCGCTGGCGTTAACCGTCCCGACGTCGCCCAGCGCTCCGGCAGCTACCCGCCGCCGCCCGGCGCCAGCGACCTGCCCGGGCTGGAAGTGGCCGGGGAGGTCGTGGCGCTCGGCGAGGGCGCGGTCCGGCACAAGCTCGGCGACACCGTGATGTCCCTGGTCGCCGGCGGCGGCTATGCGCAATATTGCATCGCACAAGACGCGCAGGCGATGGCGGTCCCCTCCTCACTCTCCATTCTGGAGGCCGGCGCCCTGCCCGAGACCCTGATGACGGTCTGGCACAACGTATTCGAGCGCGGCGGTCTGAAGGCGGGTGAGACCCTGCTGATCCATGGCGGCTCTTCGGGCATCGGCACCATGGCGATCCAGCTCGCCACGGCATTCGGCGCCAAGGTGCTGGTCACCGTCGGCTCGCAGGACAAGGCCGACGCCTGCGTCAAGCTCGGCGCCATCAGAGCCATCAACTACAAGACGGAGGACTTCGTCGCCGTGGTCAAGGAGGCGACTGGCGGCAAGGGTGCCGACGTCATCCTGGACATGGTCGGCGGCGACTACATCGAGCGCAACTACGACGCCGCGGCGATCGATGGCCGTATCGTCCAGATCGCCTTCCTCGCCAGCCCCAAGGCGTCAGTCAATTTCGTCAAGCTGATGGTGAAGCGCCTGACCCATACCGGATCCACGCTGCGCCCGCGCAGCAACGCCGACAAGGCGGCGATGGTGGCGGCGATCGAGGCCAAGGTGATGCCGTTCCTGCGCGAGGGCCGCATCAAGCCGCTGATGGACTCGACCTTTCCCCTCGTGGACGCCGCGAAAGCGCATGCACGCATGGAGACCAGCCAACATATTGGCAAAATTGTGTTGGAAATCTAGGCGCAGTCTAAACAGAGCGTGTTTGGAAACTCTTTGATTCTCCTCGCTTTCGTGCCAATGATCGCGCACATCTGAACCGTGCCTGGAACGGCTCCAATTAGCCCGGCGACGACCTCTTTCGATTTGGCTTGTTTCGCTTTGGATTGGTGTCGAACGCGGAGATTTGACATTGCGTCTGATCAGGTGCCTCGCGTCGTTGGCGGCGCTGGGCCTCGTGATGTGTGGTGCCGCTGCCCCCGCTCAGGCCGTTGACGCCGTCAGCGTTCGCAGCGACGCGCCTGCGATCGACCTCACGGGCATCCTCGATCATCAGCGCAGCGAGAACGACCGCATCCAGGTCTCGACCGCGCCCGGCACCGACGGCATCGTCCGCCGCATCGAGGTGCGGGCCCGCGAGGGCGGCCAGAACTGGATCGTGTTCGCGCTGGCCAACAACACCGACGACCAGCTCGACCGCCTGATCGTGGCACCGCACTACCGCGTGGTCGGCTCCGGCGTGTTGTGGCCCGATCTCGGCCTGTCGCGCATCGCCACCATCACGCCCTCGGTCGGCGACCTGCCGGAGCGGCAGGAGAGCCCGACCGCCGACGTCTTCCGCGTCACCCTCGATCCCGGCTCGGTCGTCACCTTCGTGGCCGAGCTGCGCACCGACAAGCTGCCGCAGCTCTATCTGTGGGAGCCCGAGGCCTACAAGGACAAGGTCAACTCGTTCACGCTGTACCAGGGCATCGTGATCGGCATCTCCGGACTTCTCGCCCTCGTTCTCACGATCCTGTTCGTGGTCAAGGGCAGCATCATGTTTCCGGCGGCCGCGGCGCTGGCCTGGGCGGTGCTGGTCTATATCGGCGTCGATTTCGGCTTCTGGGGCAAGGTCCTGGACATGTCGAACAATGCCGAGCGCGTCTGGCGCGCGGCCGGCGAGGCGATCCTCGCCGCGACCCTGCTGGTGTTCCTGTTCGCCTATCTCAACCTGTCGCGATGGCACGTTCGCTACTCGCACATCACGCTGGGCTGGCTGTTCTTCTTAGGGTCCCTGGTCGCGGTGGCGCTGTTCGACCCGGCGGTGGCCTCGGGCATCGCGCGCATGTCGCTGCTCCTGATCGCCGTGCTCGGCTTTGCGCTGATCGTCTATCTCTCCAGCCACGGCTTCGACCGCGCGGTGCTGCTGATCCCGACCTGGTTCCTGCTCACGGTGTGGGTCGCCGCCGCCGGCATGACGGTCGCGGGCCAGGTCACCAACGACATCGTCGGTCCGGCCCTGCTCGGCGGCCTGGTGCTGATCGTGATGCTGATCGGCTTCACGGTGATGCAGCACGCCTTCGCCGGCGGCGGCGCCACCACCGGCATCGTCTCCGACGTCGAACGCCGCGCGCTGGCGCTGGCCGGCTCCGGCGACCTGATCTGGGACTGGGACGTCTCCGCCGACAAGGTGTTCACCAGCCCGGAGACCGAGAGCCTGCTCGGCCTCAAGCGCGGCACGCTCGAAGGCCCGGCCGCCAAATGGCTCGAGGTGCTGCATCCCCTCGATCAGGACCGCTTCCGCGCCGCGCTCGACAGTGTCCTCGACCAGCGCCGCGGCCGCCTGGTGCAGGACTTCCGATTGCGCACCCCCGACGGCCATTTCATGTGGTTCGCGCTGAAGGCGCGGCCCGTGGTCGGCTCGGACGGCGAGGTCTCGCGCGTCGTCGGCACCTTGACGGACGTGACCGAGTTCAAGAATGCCGAGGAGCGCCTGCTCCACGACAGCGTGCACGACAACCTGACCGGCCTGCCCAACCGCAAGCTGTTCATCGATCGTCTTGCCGCCGTCGCCAATTTCGCCAAATCGATGCCGGCCATGCGGCCGACCCTGATGGTGATCGATCTCGACCGCTTCAAGCAGGTCAACGACTCCGTCGGCATCGCGGTCGGCGATTCCATCCTGTTGACCCTGGCGCGGCGGCTGTCGCGCATCCTCAAGCCCCAGGACACGCTGGCGCGGCTGGCCGGCGATCAGTTCGGCCTGATCCTCTTGTCGGAGCAGGACCCCGCCCGCATCACCGCGTTCGCCGAGACCATCCGCAAGACCATCCGCGCGCCGATCGCCTTCAACGAGCGCGAGATCTTCCTGACCGCCTCGATCGGGCTCGCGCTGTCCGACCCGCAGACGCAGCTCTCGGAGGACATCATCAAGGATGCCGAGCTTGCGATGTATCACTCCAAGCGCATCGGCGGCGACCGCATCGACGTCTACAAGCCGGCGATGCGCGCGCGCAAGAACGACCGCCTGACCCTGGAGAGCGAGCTGCGCCGCTCGATCGAGCGCCAGGAGATCACGATCCTGTACCAGCCGATCGTGCGGCTGGAGGATCGCTCGGTCGCCGGCTTCGAGGCGCTCGCGCGCTGGGATCACCCCAAACTCGGCCGGATGTCGCCGATCGAGTTCATCACCATCGCCGAGGAGATCGGCCTGATCGTCGATCTCGGCACCTTCGTGCTCGACCAGACCGCGCGGCAGCTCTCGGTGTGGCAGCGCGCAACGCGGCTGCGCGAGCCGATCTTCGCCAGCGTCAACGTCTCCTCGCGCCAGCTGCTCCGCCACGACCTGATCCACGACATCCGCTCGGTGCTGGCGCGCTCGTCGGTGGCACGCGGCTCGCTCAAGATCGAGCTGACGGAATCGCTCGTGATGGAAAACCCCGAGCACGCCGCGCAGATGCTGGCGCGCATCCGCGAGCTCGGCGTCGGCCTGTCGATCGACGATTTCGGCACCGGCCATTCGTCGCTGGCCTATCTGCAGCGCTTCCCGTTCGATACCTTGAAGATCGATCAGTCGTTCGTGCGCACCACGGCGCGCGGCACCCGTCCCGTGATCCTCAAATCGATCATCGCGCTGGCGCACGACCTCGGCATGGACGTGGTGGCCGAAGGCGCGGAGACCGACTCCGATGCCGTCGAGCTCTACCAGCTCGGCTGCGAATACGCCCAGGGCTACGCCTTCGGCGAGCCGATGGATGCCGATGCCGCGATGCGGCTGCTGACCGAAGAGCGGCTGGAAGCGGCGAGCTGAGGGCCGCAATGCATCCATGATGGCAACAGCCTCAGGATGCATCTTTCCTTTTGCCTCGTTTGAGGTAGAGTTACCACGGTACCGCGTAAAGGGTGCCGTGTGAGTGATGACCAATGCGTGCTTGCGGGGCAGAAGGCTCGCGACCTGGCCCGTTCGCGACGAGCCTAGTCCGTCTCGAACTGCGACAGCGCCGTGAGCGCGCGGCGATAATTGTCGGCACCGAGCCGGCATGCCACCCGCTTCTCGTGCGCCGCGACCAGGGCATTGGCCTTCTTCAGGATCAGGCGGCCACGCGGCGTCAGGCCGAGCGCATGGGCCCTGCGGTCGTGCTCGGAGCGTTCGCGCACGATCAGACCGGCCTGCTGCAGGTCGTCGAGCAGCGCGACCATGCGCGCGCGCTCGATGCCCAGCGCGCCGGCGATCGCGATCTGCGCGGCGCCGGGATTGGCGGCGATCGTCTCCAGGATCGAATAGAGGATGACGTCAAGTTCGACCGCCGCAAGCGCGGCGTTGACGTCGCGGAAGATCCAGTGCTGCAGACGGCGGACGAAATAGCCGAGATGGTTCTCGAGCTCACCGAGACCGATCCCGGACTCCCGGCTGGTTGCGTCTCGCTGCGCTCCGGCGCTCGCGCTCTTGGGCATGCTGGCTCGCTGACATGAAGCATCCCTGCCTAGACCGATGCCGTCGCCAGGGCAAGCCGCCCCGATTGGTCACATCCACAATAATTGCAAAGTACAACCATTCTGTTAGTCTCGCGCTCAACGACTACACCATGGGAGGGAAACGCATGCCGTCAAAGACGACGACGGCTGCCTGCATTGCGACCGCAATGCGGCGGCAGATGGCACCCGATCGCGGCGCCTGCCGCGCGGCATCCTCCCTCCCCGCCTCCTCCCGCATTGCGGCTTCCGCGATCACGTCCCGCAGCCCGGAGACACGCCATGGCTGATGCAGAACGCCGCGCCTCCGAGCCTGCGATGTTCGCCGAGCCGTCGATCGAGGCTGTCAGGCGCGACGACGGCACGATCATCCTGCGCTCGCGCACGCCGCTGCAGCCGGCCGCGCGCTGCACCGGCGAATGGCTGGAGCATTGGGGCCGCCATTTCCCGGATCGCACGTTCCTGGCCGAACGCCGTGGCGACAACTGGACCTGGCTCACCTACGGCGAAACATTGATGCAGGTCCGCGCCGCCGCGGCCTGGATGCTCGCCCAGGGCCTGGGTCCCGAGCATCCGCTCGCGATCCTCTCCGACAACAGCATTGCGCACGCCGTGCTGGCGCTCGCCGCGCAACATGTCGGTGTCCCCGTCTGCGCGATCTCGCCGGCCTATTCGCTGATGTCGACGGATCACGAGAAGCTGCGTGCGATGATCCGTCTGCTCGATCCAGGCGCCATCTTCGTCGCGCAGCGCGAGCCGTTCGCGCGCGCGCTCGCCGCCATCGACGGCCTGCACCGGGCAACGATCATCGCCGGCGATGGCGATGGAACGAGCGCGGTGCCGCTGCAGACCCTGCTCGCGACGAAGCCAGGCGCCGAGGTCGACCGCGCCTTTGCCGCCGTCACGCCGGACACGGTGGCCAAGCTGCTGTTCACCTCGGGCTCGACCGGGCAGCCGAAAGCGGTGATCAACACGCACCGGATGCTGACCATGAGCCAGCAGGCCAAGGCGCAGCTCTGGACGTTCCTGCGCGAGGTCGAGGGCGGCCCCGTCATCGTCGACTGGCTGCCATGGAGCCACACCTTCGGCGCCAACCACAATTTCAACCTGGTGCTGAGCCACGGCGGGTCGATCTACATCGACGGCGGCAAGCCGGCGCCCGGCCTGTTCGAGACGTCGCTCGCCAATCTGCGCAGCCTGGTGCCGACGATCTATTTCAACGTCCCGCGCGGCTTCGACATGCTGGTCGCCGCACTCAGGGCCGATGACGATCTGCGCCGCAGATTTTTCTCCGGCGTCAGGTGCATCCTCTATGCGGCCGCGGCCTTGCCGCAAAATCTGTGGGATGCGCTCAACGAGATGAGCCGCGCCACGATCGGCCGTCCTGCGCCGCTGGTGTCGGCGTGGGGCGCCACCGAGACATCGCCGCTCGCGACCGACTGCCACTTCTTCGCCGAGCGCGCCGGCAACATCGGCGTGCCCATCCCCGGCACAGAGCTCAAGCTGGTGCCGACCGGCGAGAAGCTGGAGGTCCGCGTGCGCGGGCCGAACGTGATGCCCGGCTATTGGAAGGCGCCCGAGATCACGACCGCGGCTTTCGACGAGGAGGGCTTCTACAGGATCGGCGACGCGGTGAAGCTCGCAGATCCCGAGCATCCGGAGCGCGGCCTGTTCTTCGACGGCCGCATCACCGAGGATTTCAAGCTCAGCTCCGGGACATGGGTGAACGTCGGCGCGCTACGCGTCGCCGGCATCGCGGCGCTGGCACCGTTGGCGCAGGATATCGTGATCGCCGGCCACGGCACCGACGAGGTGCACTTTCTCATCGTGCCCAACATCGCGGCCTGCCGCGGCGTCACGGGGCTGACCGAGACGACGCCAGCCAGCGACGTTCTGGCGCATCCATCGGTGCGCACCGCCATCGCGCGAGGATTGGCCAGGCTTCGCACTGACGCGGTCGGCTCGTCGCGCTATGCGAGCCGTGCGCTGTTGATGGCGGAGCCGCCCTTGCTCGATGCCGGCGAGATCACCGACAAGGGCTATATCAACCAGCGCGCGGTGCTCAGCCGCCGCGCCGATCTGGTCGCACGACTGAAGGATGAAACCGCGACCGAGCTGATCAGGCCCGACATGTCCTGATCCGGAACTACACGACTACTCGACTCACTCACAAAATGTCGCACGTATAATTACGGAAACGCCTCGCGAATACGGCAATTAGCTACCAGTCACACTTAACCGGGCATCAACTGCGAATCCTTAAAATGGCTTGCATCTAGCTCCCTCATTTGTCCGGACCGCCCCATGGCCAAGCCGCGTTTCTCTCTCGCCCTCCGCATCTACGCGATCATCGGCCTGTCATTCTGTGGACTGGTCGGGCTCGCCGCAACGCAGAGCCAGAACCTCGAGACCGCTCTCAAGGATCAGCGGCAGAGCGAGCTGAGCCATCTGGCACAGACGGCAGTCAGCATCGCCCGCGAGGAATATGACGCGATCGCGCGCGACAAGGTGGCGCCCGAGGTCGCGCAGAAGAAGGCGGCCGAGCGAATCGGCAAGCTGCGCTACGGCAGCGGCGACTATTTCTGGATCAACGACATGGGTCCGAAGATGGTCATGCATCCGATCAAGCCGGAGCTGAATGGCCAGAACCTCGCTGACAACAAGGACCCGACCGGCAAGCGGCTGTTCGTCGAAATGGTCGATGTCGTCAAGCGTCAGGGCGCCGGCGTCGTCGACTACATGTGGCCGAAGCCCGGCAAGGATGCGCCGCAGCCGAAGATGTCCTATGTCGCCGGCTTCGAGCCCTGGGGCTGGATCATCGGCACCGGTGTCTATGTCGACGATCTCGAAGCCCAGATGTGGGAGAGCAAGCGCAGCGTGTTCATTGCCGCCATGCTGGTGATGCTGATCATCGGATCGATCACGCTGATCATCGCGCGGCGGATGTCATCGGCGCTGGCCGCGATGAGCGGCGCGCTGACCGAGCTCGGCAACGGAAACTTCGACATCAAGCTGCCGGGTCAGAACCGCAGCGACGAACTCGGCGACATGGCGCGCTCGATCGAGCAGTTCAGGCAGAAGACCGAAGAGAAGGCGCGGCAGACCGCGATGCTCGAAGACGAGCAGCGCCAGGTCGCCGAACGCATCAAGACCAGGGCGCTGCAGGAGATGGCCGAAGCCGTCGAGCAGGCCGCCAGCAACGCGGTCGGCGAGGTCGCGCAGGGCACCGGCCACATGGCCGACAATGCCAAGTCGATGACCGACAGTGCGCTGACGCTGGAGCGCAACTCGAGCAGCGTTGCGGCGGCGGCCGAGCAGGCTCTCGCCACCACCCAGACGGTCGCCAAGGCGTCCGCCCAGCTCGCCGCCTCGATCTCGCAGATCTCCAGCCAGGTCAGCTCGTCGCGCGAGCTCACGCGCAAGGCCGTCGCCGCCTCGTCCGATGCCCAGGCCACCATCGCGAAGCTGTCGGAGGCCGCCGACAAGGTCGGCGCCGTGACCAGTCTGATCAGCGAGATCGCCGGCCAGACCAATCTGCTGGCGCTGAACGCCACCATCGAGGCCGCCCGGGCCGGCGATGCCGGCCGTGGCTTTGCGGTCGTCGCCTCCGAGGTCAAATCGCTCGCCGAGCAGACCGCCAAGGCGACCAGCGAGATCGCGCAGCAGATTGCCGAGATTCAGGACTCGACGCGCGCCTCGGTGACCTCGATCGGGGCGATCGGCGAAGTCATCCGCAACGTCGAAGCCGTATCCTCCGGCATTGCCGATGCGATCCAGGCGCAGAACGGTGTGACCATCGAGATTTCGCGCACGGTCGAAGAGACGTCCGCCGCCGCGCGCGAGGTCGCGAGCCAGATCGCCGAGGTCTCGCGCGAGGCCAGCGAGGCCGGCCGGCGCTCGACCGACATCCGCGACGGCTCGACCGTTGTCGCCGACAAGGTACAGCGACTGCGCACCGAGCTGGTGCGGGTGATCCGGACCTCGACGGCCGACGTCGATCGCCGGCTGTCGACGCGGCTCAACATCAATCGCCCGGGCACGCTGCAGGTGAACGGCGAAGCGATCCCCGTCACCGTGCGCAACCTCTCGCTCGGCGGCGCCCTGCTCGAAGCCGTTCCGGTTCGTCTGACGATGAACACGTCGGTGACGCTTGCCATCACCGGCATGGTGTCCGATCTGCCGGGGACCGTGACCCGCGTCGGCGACCGCACCGCGCTGGTGCAGTTCGCACTGAACCCGGAGCAATCGGCGCGGCTGACGGCGCTGGTCTCGGACCGTCAGGCGGCGTAGCGCGCCGACCTCCGCCTCAACGGAAATGGCAGGCGACGAGATGCCCCTCGGCGCTCGCCTTCAATGGCGGCACTTCCTTGCTGCAGACGTCCTTGGCGATCGGGCAGCGGGTGTGAAAGTGACAGCCCGATGGTGGATTGATCGGGCTCGGCACCTCGCCCTTGAGCCGCACGCGCTTGCGCTTGATGCTCGGGTCCGGGATCGGCACTGCCGACAACAGCGCTTCCGTGTAGGGATGTTTCGGCGCCGAATACAGCTGGCGTGACGGCGCGGTCTCGACGATGCGGCCGAGATACATCACCGCGACGCGGCGGCTGATGTGCTCGACGACCGAGAGGTCGTGCGCGACGAACAGATAGGCGATGCCGAACTTCTGCTGCAGGTCCTCGAGCAGGTTGATGACCTGGGCCTGGATCGACACGTCGAGCGCCGACACCGGCTCGTCGCAGATGATCAGCTTGGGCTCGACCGCGATCGCACGCGCAATGCCGATGCGCTGGCGCTGGCCGCCGGAGAACTCGTGCGGATAGCGCGTCATGTGATCGGCCTGCAGGCCGACGGTCTCCAAGAGATGAACGATGCGCGCCTCGTATTGCTGGCGTGAAGTCGCCAGCCCGTGGATCGTCAGCGCCTCGCCGATGATGGCGCCGATGGTCATGCGCGGGTTGAGCGAGGCATAGGGGTCCTGGAAGATGATCTGGATGTCGCGGCGGAGCGCGCGCAGGCCTTCGCCGGACAGCGCGATGACGTCCTTGCCTTCGAAATTCAGCTCGCCCGAGCTCGGCTCGATCAGCCTGAGGACGCAGCGCCCGGTGGTCGACTTGCCGCAGCCGGACTCGCCGACGAGGCCGAAGGTCTCGCTCGGCTCGATGTGGAAGTTGACGCCGTCCACCGCGCGCACGCTGCCGATCTGGCGCTTCAAGAGCCCACCCCGGATCGGGAACGCCTTGGTCAGGTTGCGTACGCTGAGCAGAGGCGCGGGTGCGGCGGGCGTGGCAATCGCAGCTTCGGTCATCACAGTAACGTCTCTTCGGCGCGGATGCACGCCACCTTGTGGCCGGGCTCGATCTCGCGCAGCAGAGGCTGCGCGGTCCTGCAATCGGGAATGGCGAAGCGGCAGCGCGAGGCGAAGCGGCAGCCCTCCGGCGGATTGACCAGCTTCGGCACGCTGCCGGGAATGCTCTCCAGCCGGCTCTTCCTGACCGCGTCGAGATCGATGCGCGGGATCGAGCGGATCAGGCCCTGCGTGTAGGGATGGCGCGGATTGGCGAACAGACGATCGACCGGCGCCTCCTCGGCCACCCGGCCCGCATACATCACCACGACGCGCTGGGCGACCTCGGCGACGACGCCCATCGCGTGGGTGATCAGCATGATCGACATGCCGAGCCGCTCCTTCATGTCGAGCAGCAGATCGAGGATCTGCGCCTGGATCGTGACGTCGAGCGCGGTGGTCGGCTCGTCGGCGATCAGGAGCTTCGGGTTGCACGACAGCGCCATCGCGATCATCACCCGCTGGCGCATGCCGCCGGAGAAGTGATGCGGATAATCGTGCACGCGGGCTTTCGGATTGGGGATCTGCACCAGCGCCAGCATCTCCGCCGCCCGATCCATCGCCGCCTTCTTGGACAGGCCCTGATGCAGCCGGATCACCTCCGCGATCTGATCGCCGACGGTGTAGACCGGGTTGAGCGAGGTCATCGGCTCCTGGAACACGATCGCGATCTCGCTGGCGCGGATCTTGTTCATCTCGGACGAGCCGAGCGACACCAGGTCACGACCCTGCCACAGGATCTGGCCCCCGGCGATGCGGCCGGGCGGCATCGCGATCAGCTTCAGCACCGACATCGCGGTGACGGTCTTGCCGGAGCCGGACTCGCCGACCACGCACAGGGTCTCGCCGCTGCCGATCGAGATGTCGACGCCGTCGACGGCCTGGACCTCGCCCTCGTCGGTGTTGAAATAGGTCTTCAGCCCCTTGATCTCGAGCAGCGGAGCCACGCGCGCGTCCATCACATCACCTTCCGCGGATCGAGCGCATCGCGCAGGCCATCGCCGATGAAGTTGATCGCGATGACCGTGAGGAAGATCGCGCCGCCGGCGAACAGCGCCCAATGCGGCGCGATGTCGAGATAGTCCTTGGCGTCGAACAGCAGCCGGCCCCAGGTCGGAATGTCCGGCGGGAAGCCGAGACCGAGGAACGACAACGTCGATTCCGCGATGATCGCCGCCGCGACGTCGATGGTGCCGGCGACGATCACGGGTCCCAGCGCGTTCGGCAGGATGTGGCGGACGACGAGACGGGCGTTGGAGGCGCCGAGCGCGCGCGCCGCCTCGACGAACTCCTTCTCGCGCAGCGACAGGAACTGCGCGCGCACCAGCCGCGCCACCGGCATCCAGCGGAAGCCGCCGATCACGAGCACGATCAGGACGAAGGTGCCGCCCTCCGGCCCGACAAGGCCCTTCAGCAAGTCGCGGAACAGATAGATCACGAGCAGCAGCAGCGGCAGCTGCGGCAGCGACAGGAACAGGTCAGTCAGCCACATCAGCGCGGCATCGACCGGCCCCTTGGAGTTGCCGGCAATGGCGCCGATGACCACGCCGACGAACAGGCCGACCGCCATTGCCGCAAAGCCGACGGCGAGCGAGATGCGGCCGCCATAGATCATGCGCGCCAGGAGATCCTGCCCGAGATCATCGGTGCCAAACGGATGGTCCCAGGACGGCGCCGCGAGCCGCGCGGTGAAATCGATCTCGTTGATCGGCACGCGCCAGATCCACGGGCCAACGACGATCGCAAGCGCCAGCAGCGCCAGCACGACAATACTCGCGGCCGCGAGGCGGTGACGCAGGAAGCGCCTGACCGCATCTCGTCCGGGCGAGAATCGGCGCTTCGTCGAAGCCGGCGCGAGCGGCGTCTCAACGGAAGGAGATGCGTGGGTCAAGCCAGCCATACAGGATATCGGCGATAAGGTTGAATAGGACGACGAGGCAGGCGAACACGAAGGTCACCGCCATGATGACGGGCGTATCGTTCGCGAGGATCGCGCTGATCAGGAGCGAGCCGATGCCGGGAATGCGGAATATCTGCTCGGTGACGATGGCGCCGCCGAACACAGTCGGCATCTGCAGCGCCACCAGCGTCACCACCGGAATCAGCGCGTTGCGCACCACGTGCTTGACGATGACCTTGCTCTCGTCGAGCCCCTTGGAGCGCGCCGTCGTGACGTAATCGAGCTTGATGACGTCGAGCACGGCCGAACGCACGTAGCGCGTATACGACGCGGCCTGGTAGAGGCCGAGCACGGTGACCGGCATCACCGCCTGCTTGAAGTTTTCCCACCACCACATCCAGCCCGTGGCCTGGATGTCGGCACGATAGACGAATGGCAGCCAGCCGAGATTGACGCTGAAGATCAGGATCAGCAGCAGCCCGGTAAAGAAGGTCGGCAGCGAGAAGCCGATGAAGGCGAAGGTGTTGGCGATCTGGTCGAAGATCGAATAGGGCCGGCGTGCTGCAAGCACGCCGACCGGAATCGCCACGATCAGCGCGAGGAGCTGCGCGGTTCCGACCACGTAGAGCGTTGCCGGAATGCGCTGCAGGATCAGTGTGTCGACGTTGACGCGGCTGGCGAAGGAGAAGCCCCAGTCGCCATGCAACATCGCAATCAGCCAGTGGAAGTAGCGCACCATGATCGGGTCATCCATGCCGAACTTGACGCGTAGGGCCTCGCGGACCTCCGGGGGAATGTTCGGGTTGCTCGCGAGCTCGCCGAACGGATCGCCCGGTGCGAGCGCCAGCAGCACGAACAGGATGACGCTGATGCCGAGCAGGCTCGGCACCGCGACGATGAGGCGCCTGAGGAGGTAGTTTCCCATCGCTCAGCCTCTCAGATGTCTAATCATGCTGGTGGCGCAATCAGGTCTCGCGATACCAGTTGGCGATCTGCCAGAGATCGTTGTCCCAACCGCTCTTGTTGGCGACCATGCCGTTCTTCAACCCGATGCAGTTGCGGCGATTGATCTCGGGCAGGATGTAATTGTCCTGAACGACGAGATCGTTGAGCTTAATGAACAGCGCCGCGCGCTTGACCGGGTCGAGCTCGCTCGAGGCCTGCTTGTAGGTCTCGTCATATTCCTTGTTCTGCCAGCGCGAGACATTGCGGCCCTGCCACTTGTTCTCCTTGTTCGAGACCTCCCACGAGGTGAACTGGTTCATGAAGAACTGCGGATCCGCCTGCGGCATCGTGGTCTGGTACATCTCCATGTCGCAGTAGAAATGGGTGTAGGTGTCGGGGTTGGCCGCGTCGGAGGAGAAGAACACCGACGCGACGACCGATTTCAGCTCGACCTCGATGCCCGCCTTCTGAAAAGCCTGCTTGATGATCGCCTGGTTCTTCTGGCGCGGCGCGTTGATCGACGTCTGGAATACCAGCTTGATCGGCTTGCCGTCCTTTTCGCGAATGCCGGACGAGTTCTTCTTCCAGCCCGCCTCCTCCAGGATCTGATTGGCCTTGTCGATGTTGAACTCGAACTTGTTGTTCGGCGAGCGGAAGCGCTCGGGATTGTTGAGGAAGTTGGGCGTCGCGACGCCAGCGCGCCCGTAGATGAACTTCTGCACCGAGGCGCGATCGATCAACAGGTTGATCGCCTTACGGACGGCCGGATCGGAGAACACCGGATGCTTGGTCTTGATGCTCGCGCGCTCGCCGTCGACCTCGGTCCAGGGATCGGTGACGTTGAGCGCGATATATTCAATGTGACCGGTCACCGTGAGCTGCGCCTTGCCCTGGCCGCCGGCCTCCAGCTTGGTCAGGATCTCGTCCTCGACCTGGAGATTGTAGGCGTAGTCGTATTCACCGGTCTGCAGCACCGCGCGTGCCGCCGACACCGCGTCGCCGCCGCCCTTGACCTCGACCGTGTCGAAATAGGGCCGGTTTTCCTGATGATAATCGGGGTTGCGCTTGGCGGAGATGGAATCGCCGGGCTTGAAATCGACGTAGACGTACGGGCCGGTGCCCACCGGCTTCAGATTTGCCGGCGCCTCACGCGACTTGCCGCCGATATAGTCGGCGAACAGATGCTTCGGAATCACCGGACCGTAGGCTGCAACGAAGGCATCCGCCCAGAACGGCGTCGGCTGCTTGAACGTCAGCTTGACAGTGTGGTCGTCGATCTTCTCTGCCGATTTGATACCCCGGTAGCTGCCGATCGAAACCGCAGCGGTGTCGGGATTGACGGAATATTCCCAGTTGAAGATCACGTCGTCTGCGGTGAACGGCTTGCCGTCGTGCCATTTCACGCCCTGCTTCAGCTTCCAGGTGACCGACAGGCCGTCGGCGCCGAGCAGGCCGTTCTCCTTGCTCGGAATCTTGGCCGCGAGAATCGGCACGAGATTGCCGTCGGCGTCCCAGCCGGCGAGCGGCTCGTAGAACAGCCGGCAGGCCTCCTGATCCTTGGTGCCGTTGGCGAAGTGCGGGTTGAGCAAAGTCGGCGCCTGCCAGAACAGCAGCTTGAGCGGGCCGCCGCCGCCGGCCTTGGTCGGCTTGTATGCGATCGGCTCGGCGGCCATCGCAACGCCGGAATGGGCGAGCATCGCGCCGGCCATCGGCGCGGTCAGCCCCACGGCAATCATCCGCTGCACAAATTCGCGCCGTGACAGGCGTCCTGCTTTGACATCAGCGATCTGGCTACGGAGGTCACGCTCGTTCATTCATCGACTCCAAAGTGGTGCTGAATGCCAAAAACGCGTCCCCGTCATGCATCGATCGGGAACTGCACAAAATTGGATCAGCCTTCGAAGCGACTGTCAAAGCAGAATCCGGGCCAATTCCGCAATAAAGAATGGATCGATTGTCGCACTTCGCAGATGCGGGAAGAATGACTGCCAGAGCATCCCGGAAAATGGAACTACGTCGTCAACGACGGTCGCCCCGCACCGGGACGCCGTAAGGAGTGCTCAGCTCTCGCGATACCAGTTGGGCAGCTGCCAGAGGTCGTTGTCCCACCCCGAGGAATGGGTTTGCAGACCCTTGCGGATGCCGCTGACGCGCGGACGATTGAGCTCCGGCAGCACGTGACGACCGGCGCAGACCGCGTCGTTGAGCTTGATGTAGAGCGCCGCACGCTTCACCGGATCGAGCTCGCGCGTGAGCTCGTTGTAGAGATCGTCATACTCCTTGCTCTGCCAGCGCGAGATGTTGCGACCCTGCCATTTGTTGGCCTTGCTCGCCACTTCCCACGACACGTACTGAGTCATGAAGGCCTGCGGCTCGGGCGACGACATCGTGATCATCAGCATTTCCATGTCGCAATAGAAGTGCGTGTAGGTGTCGGGATTGGCGACGTCGCTGGAGAAGAACACCGAACCCACCACCGACTTCAGCTCGAGCTCGATGCCGGCCTTCTGGCAGGCCTGTTTGACGATCGCCTGGTTCTTTTGCCGCGGCCCGTTGGTGGAGGTCTGGAAGACGAGCTTCAGCTGCTTGCCGTCCTTCTCCCGAATCCCGCTCGTCCCCTTCTTCCAGCCGGCGTTCTCCAGGATCTCGTTCGCCTTGTCGATGTTGAACTCGAAGCGCGTGTTGGGCGAGCGATAGCGCGCGGGATTGTTGACGCAGTTCGCCGTGGCGATGCCGCCGCGGCCATAGACGAATTTCTGGATCGATGCGCGATCGATCAGGAGGTTGATGGCCTCGCGCACCGCCGGGTCCGAGAACAGCGGGTGCTTGGTCTTGAGGCTCGACCGCTCGCCGTCGACCTCGACATTGGGATCGGTGGCATTGAGCAGGATGAATTCGAGATTGCCGGTCGGCACGATCTCGGCGACCCCGGTCCCGCCGGTCTCCAGCTTGACGAGGATCTCGTCCTCGACCTGCAGATTCCAGGCGTAGTCATATTCGCCGGTCTGCAGCACCGCGCGTGCCGCCGATACCGCGTCGCCGCCGCCCTTGATCTCGAGCGTGTCGAAATGCGGCCGGTTCGGAACGTGGTAGTCGGGATTGAGCCTGCCGGTCAGGATGTCGCCCGGCTTGAAGTCGACGAACAGATAGGCGCCGGTGCCGACCGGCTTGAGATTGTTCGGCGCCTCGCGCGACTTGGCGCCGACGTAGTCGCCGAACAGATGCTTCGGAATGATGGCACCGCGGCCGCCGACGAACGGCGTGAACCATTGCGGCGTCGGCTGGCTGAACACGAGGCGAACAGTGTGGTCGTCGATCTTCTCGATCGTCTTGATGTCCTTGTAGTCGCCGATGGTGACCGCGGACGTCTCTGTGTTGGTGGCATATTGCCAGTTGAAGATCACATCGTCGGCAGTGAACGGCTGGCCGTCGTGCCACTTCACGCCCTGCTTGAGCTTCCAGATGACCCAGGTGCCGTCGGCCGCGACGGTGCCGTTGGCCACGCTGGGAATCTCGCTCGCCAGCACCGGGACGAGATTGCCGTCGGCGTCCCAGCCGGCCAGCGGCTCGTAGAAGGCGCGCGCGGATTCCTGGTCCTTGGCGCCGATGGCGAAATGCGGATTGAGCAGGGTTGGCGCCTGCCAGAACAGGAGCTTCAGCGCGCCGCCGCCGCCCGCCTTGGTCGGCTTGTAGGGGAATTCCTGCGCCGCCATTGCCACTCCCGAATGCGCCAGCATCATGCCGGCCAGCGGCGCCGTCAGTCCGGCCGCCAGCATCCGCTGCACGAAGTCGCGGCGCGACAGCCGCCCGTCCTTGACCGCGGCGATCTCGTGGCGCAGGTCCTGCTCGTTCATGTCCGTCTCTCCAGATCCTCAGTCACAATGCGGGCTCGATCGCGCCCTGAAAGCTCAACCACACTGCAGTACCGCCCGGAAAGCAGGATGCAGGCCAATTGTCGCGGACATGATGCAGCTCAGCGCTCCGGCTTCAGCTTGCGGAAGCGGACACCCTTGCCGTCGGGCAGCCGGGTCGCGACATACCCCGCCGCCAGGCAGGCCTCGCGCTGCGGCATCTTCTCCTGCGGACTCCTCAGGCTGTCCCACCACGAGGCGCGCTGCGCCGCGCGCGGCAGGCCGTCGCCGATCATCTCCTCGATCTCCTCGAGGCTGAGCACCAGTTCGGGGCGGGTCTGCCGCTTCAGATAATCTCGAAGCGCATCATAGTCCGGCAAGTCTCGACTCCCTCATACCAGCGCGTGTGCGGCCGCCTTGACGACAGGCGCAGCGAACGCAACCGCTCGTTAACCTAACATGCGTTACTTCGGCCTGATCCGTCAGTCTACGGACGGGGTTTCACGGGGACGGGACGAGCCGATGCGCTGGACACGCCGAACGGGCCGGGCGACGCAGCCTTGGCGGCTCTCGGCGCGCACGCTGATCACCTGCTCCATCTCGACCATCATCGGTTTCTCCGCCATCTGCGCCAGCGTCATGATCGACCTGCGCCGGAGCGAGGAGGTCCGCGCCCGGCAGGCGCTGGAGAACATGGCCGCCAGCATCGGCGCCGACATCAGCCGCAACGTCGAGCTCTACGATCTCTCGCTGCGGGCCGTGGCCAGCAACATGTTGCTGCCCGAAATCAACGAGGTCAGCAAGCCGGTCCGCCAATTGATCCTGTTCGACCGTTCGTCGACCGCGAAGAATTTCGGCATCATCCAGGTCTTTGACGCCCGCGGGCGGCTGTCGCTCGAATCGTCGACGCTCGACCCGCTGCCGGAGGACCGCAGCGACGCCGATTTCTTCCAGGTGCATCGCGACGGGCCCGACACCGGGCTCTATGTCGGGCGGCCCGCCCAGCATCATGGCCAATATTCCATCGTTCTCAGTCGCCGCATCTCGACGCCGGACGGACGCTTCGCCGGCGTCGTCGCCGGCTCGATCCGCCTCGGCTATTTCCGCGACCTGTTCGCGCGGCTCACGCTCGGAACGGGCGACAACATCACCGTGCTCCGGCGCGACGGCACCGTCATCGTCGGCGCGCCGTTCGATCCTGCCGCGATCGGACGCAACCTGGCGCGGGCGCCGGCCGTGACCCGCGCGCTCACCGAGCCGGCCGGCTGGTCGAGCAGCCATGGCGCGCTCGACGATCTGCCGCGGCTCCTGGTCTGGCGCAACGGCACCGAGCCGCTGGTCGTGATCGCCAGCAAGTCGTGGGACAGCGTCTTCGCCTATTGGCGCAACGAAGCTGCGCAGATCGGCGCGATGATGCTGGCGCTGATCGTGTTCGTGCTGGCTGCGACGCAGGTCGCCGCGCGCGAGATCCAGCTCCGGGCGAAGGTCGAATCCAGGCTGGAGCAGCTTGCCACCACGGATCCACTGACCGGCCTGAAGAATCGGCGCAAGTTCGACGAGACCATCGAGCTCGAATGGCGGCGGGCGCAGCGCGCCGGCGCGCCGCTGGGGCTCTTGATGATCGATGCCGATCACTTCAAGAGCTACAACGACACCCACGGGCACCAGGCCGGCGACCAGGTGCTGGTCGGCATTGCCGTGTGCATTTCCGATTCGGTGCGGCGCGCCGGCGATTGCGCCGCGCGCTATGGCGGCGAGGAGTTCGCGGTGCTGCTGCCGGGGACCTCGGAAGCGGATGCGCTGCGCGTCGCGGAGACGATCCGCAGCAAGGTCAAGCTGTGGGCGGGAGAGGCGTGCACCACCTCGATCAGCATCGGTGCCGCCAGTGTCACGCCGTCGCGCGACACGGATTGGACCGGCCTGCTCAATGCCGCCGACCGCGCCCTCTACATGGCCAAGGCCGCAGGCCGCAACCGCTGCGCCAGCGCAGCGGTGCATAACCCGTCACCCGCGGCCTCGCTGGCGGCGTGATGCCACCAACTGTCTCGAAGGCGCGGCATTTCTCGTCGGCTGGGCCTCAGCCCTTGCCGTCGAGATAGCGCTTCATGTCCTCGCGCAGGCCATCGCGCAGGTCGGGTCGCGCCATGGCGAAGGCGATGTTGGCCTTCAGGAAGCCGGACTTCGAGCCGCAATCGTGCCGCTCGCCGTCGAAATCCACGCCGTAGAATTTCTGCGTCTTGGACAACCCGATCATCGCGTCGGTGAGCTGGATCTCGCCGCCGGCGCCGCGCTCCTGCGTCGCCAGGATCTTGAAGATCTCCGGCTGCAGGATGTAGCGGCCGGTGATCGAGAAGTTCGACGGCGCGGTGCCCTTGGCCGGCTTCTCGACCATGCCGTCGACCTCGAAGATCTTGCCGTCACGCTTGCCGACGCCGCAGATGCCGTATTGATGGGTCTGGTCGGCCGGCACCTCCTGCACCGCGAGCACATTGCTCTTCTCGGGCAGCTTGTTCGCGGCGGCGATCATCTGCGCCAGGCACCCCGGCGCGTTCAGCACCAGTTCGTCCGGCAGCACCACCGCGAACGGCTCGTCGCCGACGATGTCGCGCGCGCACCACACGGCATGGCCGAGCCCGAGCGGGGCCTGCTGGCGGGTGAAGCTGACGGCGCCGGCCTCCGGCTGGTCGCGCGCCAGGATTTCCATCTCGGTCTTCTTGCCGCGCGCCGCGAGCGTCGCGTCGAGCTCGTACATGCGGTCGAAATGATCCTCGATCGCGGTCTTGTTTCGCCCGGTCACGAACACGAAATGCTCGATGCCCGCCTCCTTGGCTTCATCGAAGACGTATTGGATGAGCGGCTTGTCGACGATCGTCAGCATTTCCTTCGGCATCGCCTTGGTGGCGGGAAGGACGCGGGTGCCGAGACCGGCGACCGGAAAAACGGCTTTGCGGATCTTCATGGGGATGACTAGACCTTGTGGCGATATGAATGCGAAATCGATCGCATTTTAGGTAGCTCGTTTGCAGCCGAGAACAAAGGCGGATGTTGGTCCGGTGTCCCGCTCGACATGGACCGAACGGCTAAATTTCGCTGCGGAAATCGTTAACCTTGTTAATCTCCCGTTAAGCAGGACCGGGCCTCGTGGAGGCCGATCTTCCATGCGATCTGGATCGAGACATGATGCGACGGAACGTGATGCTGACAGCTCTGAAGGCGGGTGCCGGCGCGGCGGTTCTGGTCACGGCGTTGACGGTGGTGTCCGGTTCCGCTGTCGCGCAATCCGGCGGCGGGCCGCTGAACTTTCTCGACGGCCTGTTCACGGGCACCTTGACCAAGGGCAACCCCGCCCCCAACCAGCCCCCTGCCGCCGGCGGGCCGCAGCCGTGGAGCGGCGAGGACGGCGCCTCCGGCCATCCGCTGATGACGGCGGCGGCGATCCGCGAGGCCGCCGGCAATTTCGACAATTGCGTCGCCGGCATGTGGCCAGATGCCGCAAGGCGCAACATCACGCAGGACAATTTCCAGCGCTTTACCGCCGGCCTGTCGCCGGACCTGCGCATCATGGACCTGCTCGACGCGCAGCCCGAATTCACCAAATCGATCTGGGACTATCTCGACATCCTGGTGAACGACAACCGGCTGGCGAAGGGCCGCGAGGTGCTGGCGAAGTACAAGCCGCAGTTCGATGCGGCCGAGCGTGCCTACGGCGTCGACCGTTACATCGTCGCCTCGATCTGGGGCATCGAGTCCAACTACTCGACCCAGATCGGTGACCGCAGCGTGCTGCAGTCGACCGCGACGCTCGCCTGCATCGGCCGCCGCCAGGCCTATTTCAAGGATGAGTTCCTCTCCGCCCTGGAAATCCTCAATCGCGGCGATCTGCGCCCCGAGCAGCTGCGCGGCTCCTGGGCAGGCGCCTTCGGCCCGACCCAGTTCATGCCGACCGCGTTCAAGCGCTTCGCCGTCGATGCCGATGGTGATGGCCGCCGCGACGTCGTCGACAATCCGGCCGACCTGATCGCCTCGACCGCCAACAATCTGAAGAAGGACGGCTGGCAGAGCGGCCAGAGCTGGGGCTACGAGGTCGTGGTGCCCCAGGGCTTCAACTACATGCTCGCCGACCGCGCCAAGAGCATGAGCTTCCGCCAGTGGGAACAGCTCGGCCTGCGACGGGCCAATGGTCAGCCGTTCCCGACTAGCGCCGAAAAGGCCTATCTGCTGGCGCCGGCCGGCGCCCAGGGCCCCGGCTTCCTGATGCTGCAGAACTTCCGCGTCATCATGAAATACAACCCTGCGGAAGCCTATGCGCTGGCGATCGGACACTTCGCTGACCGCCTGCGCGGCGCGCCGCCGTTCGTTCAGGCCTGGCCGCGCGAGGAGCGAACGCTGTCGCGCGGCGAACGGCTCGAGCTGCAGCAATTGCTCGCCGAGCGCGGATTTTACCGCGGAACGCCGGACGGCCAGTTCGGTGGCCAGACGCGCGAGGCGCTGCGGAACTTCCAGGCCTCGATCGGGGCGCCGGCGGACGGATTTGCCACCTCGGACGTGCTCGAACGGCTGCGGGCGCGCTGATCGCAGCCCAATCTGCCCTGCCGGTAACCTTCTGGGGTGATTACCGGCGCGCCGTCAACACCATCCGGTGAATGCCCGTTTGCGGCCTGATTCGCGTCCTATTATATGGATCGTCACGATCACGCCGCGCGACGGGTGCGCATGTCAAAGCTGAAGTCCATCCTCAAGCTGTTGAACGAGCCCGGCCCGCTGGTCGTGCTGGCGGTCGTCATCGCCATGCTCGTCGGCATCGCCGGCCCCGCCTCGGCCCAGTTCTTCAACTTCAACCCGTTCGCTTCGCCCCGCCCGGCCCCGCGCGGCGGTGGAGGTGGCGGAGGCTGGTTCGGCGGCGACTTCTTCGCTCCGTTCCCGCAGCAACAGCCCAAGCGGGTGATCCAGGACTATTCCAAGGCGCCGCCGCCGGAAAAGCGTGACGGCGCCCCGGACCGCTACGTGCTGGTGCTGGGCGACGCCATGGCCGACTGGCTCGCCTATGGCCTGGAAGAGGCCTATGCCGAGCAGCCCGACATGGGCGTGACCCGCAGGATCAGGACCACGTCGGGCCTCATCAAGTACCAGCCCAGGGGCGAGCCGGCCGACTGGGCCGCCGCCGCCAAGGGCATCCTGGCGACCGAGCGCGCCGACGCCATCGTCATCATGCTCGGCCTCAACGACCGCATCTCGCTGCGCGAGCCTGCGGTGGAGAAGACCGAGAAGCCGGACGACAAGAAGGGCGACAAGGCCAAGAAGGATGCCAAGGGCAAGCCCGGCGAGACAAAGCCCGGTGAGGCCAAGCCGGGCGAAGCCAAGCCGGACGGCAAGGCCGACACGGCGGCCAAGCCCGACGACAAGGCTGCCGATACCGATCTGCCGCAGGACGAGGTCGACAACGACACGCCCGCGGTCGCGGCACCGGAGAAGGCCGCCCGCTCGCCGGGCGGCCTCTATGAGTTCCGGGACGAGCGCTGGGTCGAGCTGTATGCGAAGAAGATCGAGGAGATGATCGCGATCGCCAAGAGCAAGGGCGTGCCCGTGCTCTGGGTCGGCCTGCCCGCGGTTCGCGGTCCCAAGGGCACCGCGGACACGCTGTTCCTCGACTCGCTGTATCGCGATGCCGCCGGCAAGGCCGGCATCACCTATGTCGATGTCTGGGACGGCTTCGTCGACGAGTCCGGCCGCTTCCTGCAGAAGGGCCCGGACTTCGAGGGCCAGATCCGCCAGTTGCGCTCCTATGACGGCGTCTATTTCACCAAGCCGGGCGCGCGCAAGCTCGCCCACTATGCCGAGCGAGAGATCAACCGGCTGCTCGCGGCCCGTTCTGCGCCGCTCGAGCTGCCAAACGAGCCGGCGACGCCGGACGCCAATGCCGTGCCCGGCCAGCCGGCGCCGCGGCCGGTCGCCGGCCCGATCCTGCCGCTGGTGGCGTCATCCGTCGGCACCGACCAGTTGCTGGGCGGCCCCGGCTCCCGACCTGCGGCGGTCGACGCGCTGGCGGCCCGAACCCTGGTCAAGGGCGAGGCCCTGAGCCCGCCGGCCGGCCGCGCCGACGATTTCGTCTGGCCCCGCCGCGAGGTCGGCCGCGAACAGGCCAAGGAGCCGCCGAAGGAGCTGACCCGGCCCGAAGCGCCGATGGCAGCGACCACGCCGGCGGAAGCAACGCCGGCCGCGCCGACACCGGCGCCACCGAGACAGAAGCGGCTGACCGCGCCGACGGCCCCCGGCCAGCAGCCGCCAGCCCAGGCACAGCAGCCGAATCAGCCAGGTCAGGGCGTCCGTGAATTCTTCGGCTTCGGCGCGCCTCAGCAGCCGGCACGGCCCCCTGCCGCGCGCAATCCGAACGTGCCGCCGCGGCCGCCAGCATCGGTCGGCCGCTCGGCGGCAGCGCTGGAGTCCCAGGGACGCTGATCGTGGCCGCGCCTGAGCGCCAGGGGTGATCGACGCGATCGTCCGAAACGAAATGCCCACAACAAGATCGGCCCGCATTCGCGGCGAATGCGGGCCGATTGTCATCTGATCGTCAGGGGGACTTACGGATTCAGTAGCGCCAGCGCTGCGGCGGCTGCGGCCGACTCGGCGAGCGCATCAGCATCGCCAGCAGGAAGCCGATGCCGCCGGCGACCAGGAGCGCGCCCATCGGATTGTCCTGAACCCGCTTGGTCAGGGCCTGCGTGCCGTCACGCAGCGTCTCGGAGCCGTTACCGAATTTATCCTTGGCGAAATCCATCGCCGCATCGCCGGCCTCGCGCGCCGCGTCCTTGGCCTGGCCATACATGTTCTGCACGACGCCCGCGGCCTCGCGTGCACGGCCCGAGGCCTGCGTGCTCTTGTCGCCCAACATCTCGCCGACGCCGCCCTCGATCTTGCCTGCGACATCCTTGGCCGTACCGGTCAGCCGATCCTGATCCATTGCCGCTCTCCTTCTCTGCACTGTGCGGGATTGCTGGCCTGCTAACCGGCCAGCGCGGCGCAGGTTCCGAACGACTACAAAATCAGGCCGCCGTCGACGACGAGGGTCTGGCCGATGATGTAGGACGACAGTGGCGAGGCCAGGAACAGCGCCGCACCGGCCATGTCCTGCGGCGTCCCCAGCCGCCGCAGCGGGATGCGCTGCAGCGCGCCCTCGAGGCGCTTCGGATTGGCGGTCGTCACTTTGGTCATCTTGGTGTCGACGAGCCCGGGCGCGATCCCGTTGACGCGGATGCCGTCTTCCGCCCACGCCTCAGCCAGGGTTCGCGTCAATCCCATCGCGCCGGTCTTCGAGGCGTTGTAGGCCGGATTGCCCATGGTCGAATGATAGGCCGCAGTCGACGAGACGATGATGAGCGCGCCCCTGGCATCGCGCAGCAGGCCGTGAAATTTCGTCGCACAGGCCATCAGGCTGATGAGGTTGACCTCGACCACCTTGCGGAAGCCCTCCATGGCGAATTCGCCGCGGCGGTACAACACCGCGCCCTGCGCCAGCACCAGCACATCGAGCCGATCGAGCCGCGGCGCGAAGCTTTCGATCGCGCCGGGATCGCTCACATCGAGCTGATGGTAGTTCACCCCTGCGAGATCGGAGCCCTCTCCTTCGGCATAATCGGCAGCGCTCGCCCGCGTGCCGCTGATGTCGACGCGCGCGCCCTGCGCGCGAAACGCCTGCGCGATGCCGTTGCCGATGCCGCTCGATCCGCCGATCACCAGCACCGAACGTCCCGTGAAATCGAGTGCGTTCATCTCCCCACTCCTTCCATTGTTGTTTGTCGGATGGTGTGGGGATCGGCGCAGGCCCTGTCAACGGCATCGCGGCTGTGGCGACACCGGCATCGGCACCTTTCGCATCAATGCTGCTGCGCAGCTAATTCATCGGCGTCAGCCGCAGCAGGCGGCCGGGCGAATCGTCCTCGATCACCCAGACAGCGCCATCCGGCGCCACGGCGACATCTCGGATACGCTCGCCCATGTCCCAGCGCTCGGCCTCGTCAGGCTGACCATCGGGCCGGAAGGCAACGCGGACCAGCGCCTGCGCCCGCAAGCCTCCAATCAATGCCGATCCCTTCCATTGCGGAAACATCGGACCATCATAGAAGACGAGGCCGGCCGGCGCGATCACGGGATCCCAATACAGCGCCGGCGGCGCGAGGTCGGGCCGCGTCGCATGCCGCGGGATCGGCGTGCCGTCGTAGTTGTCGCCGTTGGACACCAGCGGCCAGCCGTAGTTCTTGCCCGGCTCGATCAGGTTCAGCTCGTCGCCGCCGCGCGGTCCCATCTCGTGCAGCCAGAGCTTGCCATCTGATGCGAAGGCGAGCCCGTACGGATTGCGGTGGCCGCTGGTCCACGTCTGGGCCGGCACGCCCTTGTCCTCGGCCATGGGATTGTCCGACGGAGTCGCGCCGTCGAGATTGAGCCTGAGCACTTTTCCGCGCGCCTGCCGTGGATCCTGCGCGCTGTTCGGCTGCATGCGGTCGCCGATGGTCAGGAACAGATGCGTTCCCGACGGATCGAACGCGATGATGCCGCCGGGCTGGCCGCCGCCGCCGGCCGGCGTCTGGCGCCAGATGACGACGGGGTCGGTCAGCGCGGCGCTGTCGTTTGCGAGCGACAGCACTGCGCGGGTCAGCACGAGCCGGCTGCCCTCCCTGCTCGGCTCGGTGTAGGTGAGATAGATCTGCGACGTCGTCGCGAAGCTCGGCGACACCGCAATGTCCAGGAGACCGTTCTGTCCGCGCGCCGCGACCGCAGGCACGTTGCCGATCTGGATCTTCTTCCCATCCTGCGTGACGAGAAAGATCCGGCCGGGCTTCTCCGTGACCAGCATCCGCCCGTCGGGCAGGAAGGCGATGGCCCAGGGCGTATCGAACTCGGCAACGCTCCGCGCCTCGAACGGCCGCACCGCGCTTGCCTTGCGATCGCCGGCGTTGATGCTCTCGGCTCGCGCGGCCGTGGTCGCAACGAGTCCCATCACCAATGCCAAGCGCATGAAGGTCGTGGAGAGCACCATGATCACTCCGGTTTGTTGTTTCGCGTCGCTAGCAACGAGAATTCGGCCATGCTGGATCGGTGCCTATCGAATGCGTCCGATCAGTGATAATCCCGACGGCGAGCATGCGATGCGCATTTTTCCGTGAGCCGCAAATATGCACCAGCACAGGCAACTCAGCCGCTCGGTCGAGGGATTGACCGTCCTGATCACCGGCGCGGCGTCGGGGATGGGGCGCGCGACCGCGCACGTGTTCGCAGATGAAGGCGCCAGGGTCGCAGTCACCGATATCGATGAGGACGGAGCCCGCGCGGTGGTGGCGGATATCCTGGCCTGCGGCGGAACATCACGTGCCTGGCGGCTCGACCTCGCCGACCGCGACGCCATCAGCGCCGTCGTTGGCGAGGCCGCGGCGCATTTCGGCGGGCTCGACATCGTCGTCAACAATGCCGGCATCTCGGTGCGCGTCGCGATCGACGACGCGGCCTACGACGAGGCCTGGACAAGAGGGCTTGCGATCATGCTGACGGCACAGCAGCGCGTCATCCGTGCCGCGCTGCCACATCTGCGCCGCTCGAACAGCCCGCGCATCGTCAACATCGCCTCGACCGAGGCGCTCGGCGCAACTGCGCTGCACAGCGCCTATTCGGCTGCAAAGGCCGGGGTGACCGGATTGACGCGCGCGCTCGCGGTCGAGCTCGGCCGCGATGGCATCACCGTCAACTGCATCTGTCCGGGACCGATCACGACCGCCATGACCGCGCGCATTCCGGACGAGCAGAAGGCGGTCTATGCGCGGCGCCGCACCGCGCTTGGCCGCTATGGTGACCCCGAAGAAGTGGCGCACATGACCTTGAGCCTGAGCCTGCCGGCCGCCTCGTTCCTCACCGGAGCGGTGATCCCGGTGGATGGCGGGCTGATGGCCCGCAATGCGTGATGTCTGCCGCCCCGGCATGACAGCCGTGCACGCGGCGCTCCGCGCCTTGCGTTGACTTCGCACATCGCCGGCGTAGCCTCCATCAGAAGAAGCGGACAGGAGTCCGCCCTCATGAGGACGCGAGGAGGACACCATGGCAATCGCCATCCGACAGCTGCACCCGCATTTCGTCGGCGAAGTGTCCGGTATCGATCTGCGCAAGCCTCTCGCCGGGGACGACGTCGCGCAGCTGCAGGCCGCGATCGATCACTACGCCGTTCTCGTATTTCATGATCAGGACCTCACCGACGCGCAGCAGCTCGGCTTTGCGCTCAGCTTCGGCGAGCGCGAGCAGGCGCGCGGCGGCACCGTCACCAAGAAGGAAGACTACCGCCTAACCACTGGCCTCAACGACGTCTCCAATCTCGGCAAGGATGGCAAGCCGCTGCCACCGGACCATCGCACGCATCTGTTCAATCTCGGCAACTGCCTGTGGCACTCCGACAGCTCGTTCCGGCCGATCCCGGCGAAATACTCGATTCTCTCCGCGCGCATCGTGAACCCGAAGGGCGGCAACACCGAATTCGCCGACATGCGCGCCGCCTATGACGCGCTCGACCAGGAGACCAGGGACGAGATCGAGGATCTCGTCTGCGAACATTCGCTGATGTATTCGCGCGGCGCGCTCGGCTTCCTCGACTACACGGACGAGGAGAAGGAGATGTTCAAGCCGGTCAGGCAGCGACTGGTGCGAACGCATCCCGCGCACGGCCGCAAGTCGCTCTATCTGTCATCGCATGCCGGCGCCATCATCGGCATGAGCATGCCGGAGGGCCGGCTGCTGCTGCGCGACCTCACCGAGCATGCGACACAGCCCGAGTTCGTCTACGTCCACAAATGGCGGCTGCACGACCTGATCATGTGGGACAACAGGCAGACCATGCACCGCGTGCGCCGCTATGACCAGTCGCAGCCGCGCGACATGCGCCGCGCCACGGTCGCCGGCACCGAACCGACGGTGGCGCAGCAGGCGGCGGAGTAGCGCCCTTTCACACACTGTCGTGAGAGATGCCGTCATTGCGAGGAGCGAAGCGACGAAGCAATCCAGAGTCGCGGGCGGGACTCTGGATTGCTTCGCTTCGCTCGCAATGACGGTTGGAGAAACAGGCGATACCTCGATAACGCGCTTCTTCGATCCCGGCGCGCGCCGGACCATCAGCAGGATGATCGCCTCTACGCATGCCCCGCGGCGTTGGAGAGCATGCCGGGATCGATGCCGATCTTGCGCAGCGCGAGATCGTATTTGGCGTCGACATTGTCGCCGAAGATCAGCTCCGGATCGGCGTCGCAATGCAGCCAGCCATTGTCCTGGATCTCTTCCTCCAACTGGCCGGCGCGCCAGCCGGCATAGCCGAGCGCGAGGATCGCGTGCTTTGGACCGTCGCCCTTGGCGATCGCCTTGAGGATGTCGATGGTCGTCGTCAGGCAGACGCCGTCGTTGATCTTCAAGGTCGCGTTGGCGATGAAGTAGTCGCTCGAATGCAGCACGAAGCCGCGGCCGGTATCGACAGGGCCGCCGCTCAGCACCTTCATCGTCTCGGCGCTGTCGGGCAGGCTGATCTGATCGCTCTTCTCGATGATATTCAGTTGCATCAGGAGCTGAGGGAAGTCGATGCTGCCCGCCGGCCGGTTCACCATGATACCCATGGCGCCCTCGGCCGAGTGCGCGCAGAGATAGATCACCGAGCGCTCGAACCGGGAATCGCCCATCACGGGCATTGCAACCAGCAGCTGGCCGTCGAGGTAACCACCGTGAGAGGTGTGATCCCCGATCCCCGTCACTTTGCGGCGAATGTCGCCCAGCCTTTTTGCCTCAGGATTCATCCGCAAGGACTCTCATGATCATCGATATCCTGATATTGGGATGCGCATCTGTCAATCAAGGTTCAGGTCCTCGCGAGGAAATCTGCTCACAAGCATTTCAATGGTTTGCGCCCGAACCGCACTCTAAAGACGTCTCATGTCCGCCTTGGTTCCTCACCACTCTGCCACACTGCTGGTCGCGACCGTCGTATCATCCTGCCTTGCGTTCGGCGCGCAGGCGCAGGATTCCTCGCCCTGGCAGCGCGACAGCCACTCCGCGGTGCGCCTGCTCGCGGGCTCGCGCAGCGGTCCGGTCATGCTGGGCGGCATCGCCCTTGCGCTGCAGCCGGGATGGAAGACCTATTGGCGGACGCCCGGCGATTCCGGCGTGCCGCCACGGTTCGACTTTTCCAAGTCGGAGAACGTCGAAGCGGTGACGGTTCTGTGGCCCGCGCCGACAAAGTTCGATGACGGCGCCGGTGGACACTCGCTCGGCTATCATGATCAGGTCGTGCTGCCGCTGCGCATCGTCGCCAAGAACCCCGACAAGCCGATGACCCTGCGCGCCGACATCAGCTACGCGGTTTGCGAGAAGATCTGCATTCCCGTCGAGGCAAAGGCCGAGCTCGCCTTCACCAGCGTCGCCAGCACCGAAGATACGACGCTCTCGGCGGCCCTCGACACGGTGCCGAAGCCGGCCACTGTCGGCGATGCCAATCCCTTGACGATCCGCGACGTCAAGCGCGACGGCCAGAAGGACGTCGTCGTCGACGTCGCCGTCGCCGATCCGCGCAGCGTCCAGCTCTATGTCGAGGGTCCGACGCCCGACTGGGCGCTGCCGATCCCGACCGCGCGCGACAGCGGCATGCCGGGCATCAAGCGCTTCGCCTTCGAGCTCGACGGCGTTCCGCCGGGCGTGAAGCCGGACGGCGCGGCGCTGAAATTCACGCTGGTCGGCCCCGACAAGTCTTACGAGTTCAATTTCACTCTGCCGTGACGGCTGGTGCGCCGCGCGACCGACGCGGCGCCGGTCCAACTCAATCTTAACGTTGCGTTGATAGGGAGGACCATCGCCGCCATCCGCGCGGCCGTGGAGCCGGACCCCCGCCGTGGCCGTGATGGATGCCCGCAATGACCCCGCACCGACCGGCCTCGCGGCCCGCCTGAAGGCGCGCTTGGCCGCGCTCGGCGGCAGCGGCGAGGCTTCGCTGACGCGCCGCCTCGCCGGCACCATCTTCCTTATCCGCGTGCTCAGCGCCGGCCTGGCCTATCTCAGCCAGATCCTGCTCGCGCGCTGGATGGGCGGCTCGGACTACGGCACCTACGTCTATGTCTGGACCTGGGTGCTGCTGCTCGGCAGCATGCTCGATGTCGGCATCGCCTCCTCGGCGCAGAAGATCATTCCGGACTACCGCACCTCGGGCCAGCAGGCGCTGCTGCGCGGCTTCCTCTCCGGCGGACGCTGGCTGACCTTGGCGACCTCCACGGCTGCCGCGCTGCTGCTCGCCGGCCTGGTCGCGCTGCTGTCGCCCTGGATCGACGCCGGCGAGCGCATGCCGCTCTATATCGGCTGTCTCACCCTGCCCGCCTTCGTCGTCGCCAACACCCAGGACGGCATCGCCCGCTCGCACGACTGGATGACGCTCGGGCTGATGCCGCAATTCATCATCCGCCAGACGCTGATCATCGGCTTCACCGCCGGCGCCGTCGTGCTCGGTCTCGATCTCGGCGCCACCGCGGCGATGGCCGCGAGCGCGGCCGCGGTGTGGCTCGCGATGCTCGGCCAGATGCTGGTGCTGAACGACAGGCTCCGCCTCCACATCGAACCGGGACCGAAGCAATATGATCTGCGCGGCTGGCTCGCGATCTCGCTGCCGATCCTCCTGGTCGAGAGCTTCTATCTGCTGCTGTCCTACACCGACGTGCTGGTGCTGCAGCAGTTCCGCTCTTCCGAGGAGGTCGGCATCTATTTCGCGGTGGTGAAGACGCTCGCGCTGGTGTCGTTCATCCACTACGCGATGTCGGCGACGACGGCGCATCGCTTCGCCGAATATCACGCGCTCGGCGACAAGGTGCGGCTGTCGGCCTATGTCGCGCATGCCATCAAGTGGACGTTCTGGCCGTCGCTCGCGGCGACGCTGGTGCTGCTCGCGCTCGGCAAGCCGCTGCTGTTTCTGTTCGGCGCGCAGTTCACCGCCGGCTACGACATCATGTTCATCGCCGCGATCGGCCTCGTCGTGCGCGCCGCGATCGGGCCGGTCGAGCGGCTCTTGAACATGCTGGGCCAGCAGCGCGCCTGCGCCATGGCCTATGCGGCGGCCTTCGTCATGAACCTCGTGCTCTGCATTCTGCTGGTGCCGCAGTTCGGCGGCCACGGCGCCGCGGCGGCGACCTCGCTGTCGCTGGCCTTCGAGACCGTGCTGCTGTTCCGGATCGTCAAGCAGCGGTTGGGGCTGCATGTCCTCGCCTTCGGCAAGGCATCTTGAGGAAACCATGTTGACGCATCTGTTGCGTCATCTTGTCCTCGTCTTGTCGGAACTGCGAGCGCAGCGCGCCGCGCGCGACGATCACGCAAGTGTTGGGTGCAACGCCTTGATATTGGCGCGATCCTCCAGGCACATGATTTGATCGCGCGCTGGGGGAGAATGAGATGTCGAGACTGGGGGTCGCACTCTCGCTGGCCGGAACCGTGATGCTGGCCGGCTGCATGGAAGCGACGCTGTCGCCGACGTCGGACGCGGCGTTGACGCCGCGCGACCGCCAGTTGCTGTCGCGCGCGCCTTATGCCGAGGCGCAGATCCCGCAACAGTTCCAGCGGCACATCGTCGACTACACAAGGCAGGAGCAGCCGGGCACGATCGTCGTCGATACCGATGCGCGCTTCCTGTACTACGTTCTGCCGGACCGCAAGGCGATCCGCTACGGCGTCGCCGTCGGCGAGGAGGCGATGGCGTTCTCCGGCGTCGCCACGGTCGGCAAGCTCGCCGAATGGCCGGACTGGGTTCCGACCGCCGACATCCAGGCGCGCCTCGGGCCGTATCCCAAGCGCGTCGCCGGCGGCCCGGCGAATCCGCTCGGCGCCCGCGCGATCTATCTGTACGAGGGCAACAAGGACACCCTGTACCGCATCCACGGCACCAACCAGCCCGAATATATCGGCCAGGCGATCTCGTCGGGCTGCATCCGCATGACCAACACCGACGTCGCCGACCTCTACACCCACGTCCAGCTCGGCTCGACCGTGGTCGTGCTGCCTCCGGGCCAGAGCGTCGCCTCCACCACACCGAACGTGTTCGCGCGCCGTAGCTGATCGGCTGGCGTCCCGCTAGCCGTAGCGCAGCTTCAAGCCGAGGATCGCCGCCACCAGGCCGAGCGTGATGGCGTTGGCGACGACCAGCGGCAGATCGCTGATCAGCGCGCCGTACAGCAGCCACATCGAGTTGCCGGTGGTCTGCAGCACGAACATGCCCATCGAGATGTCATGGGTCGAGCGCGAGCGCCAGGCCTTGATGACCTGCGGCAGGAACGAGCATGTGGTGCAGGTGGCGGCGCCGAGGCCGATGATGGTGGTCAGCAAGGTGAGGTCCGTGGGCGTGCGTCCAAGAGAAGCACGCTTGTAGAACGGACCGCGCCGAAGCGAAACCCGCCTCGGCGCGAAACTGGCGCTTTGTCCGGCGCTTGCGCAGCGATCAAGCCGCGGTCCAGCCGCCGTCGATCGAGAGATTGGTGCCGGTGATCTGCGCCGCATCGTCACCGCACAGGAACAGCGCCAGCGCCGCGACCTGCTCGGATGTCACGAACTCCTTGGTCGGCTGCGCCGCCAGCAGCACGTCGTTGATGACCTGCTCCTTGGTGAGGTTGCGCGCCTTCATCGTGTCCGGAATCTGCTTCTCGACCAGCGGCGTCCACACATAGCCCGGCGAGATGCAGTTGCAGGTGATCTTGAAGGTCGCGAGCTCGAGCGCCACGGTCTTGGTCAGGCCGGCAATGCCGTGCTTGGCCGAGACATAGGCCGACTTGAACGGCGAGGCGACCAGCGAATGCGCCGACGCCGTGTTGATGATGCGGCCCCAGCCGCGCTTCTTCATGCCGGGCACCGCGGCGCGGATGCCGTAGAACGCGGAGGATAGGTTGATCGCGATGATCTGCTCCCACTTCTCCGGCGGGAAGTCCTCGACCGGCGAGACGAACTGGATGCCGGCATTGTTGACGAGGATGTCGACCGCGCCGAACGTGGTCTCGCCGAGCGCGATCATGCCGGCGATCTCGGCCGGCTTGCTCATGTCCGCCGGCGAGTGCACGGCCTTGACCTTGTAGTCGCTCTCGATCGCCGCCCGCTCCTTCTCGATATCGGCAGGCGCGCCGAAGCCGTTGAGCACGATGTTGGCGCCGGCGGAGGCGAAGGCGCGTGCATAGGCCAGCCCGATGCCGCTGGTCGAGCCGGTCACGACCGCGGTCTTGCCCTTCAGATTCGTCGTCATTGCTTCACTCCTTCTTGGCGGCAGCGGGACTGCCGTCCTGCGTGAGATCGTAGGTGACCATGGTCTCGCCGGACTGCGGCCGCTGCAGCCAGTCCTTGTGGCGCATCGACTGGTGGACGTCGCGCACGCCCGCCTCCCAATGCTCGACCATCGCGACATGGGAGAAGTCGTAGTCCTTCGATGAGCTCTCGTAGCTCTTGCTGCGATAGATCAGGTGCACCACCGTCACCGTGTTCTCCTGCGCCGCCTTGCACAGGATCTCGAGCGACGGATCGTTGCGCAGCTCGTCCGGCAGCCGGGCGTAGAGCTCGCGCAGCGCCTTGCGCGTGTTGTGGATCATGCGGTTCTTGTCGGTGTTCATCCGCGTCCGGCTGGAATAGCGAATGTCCTTCTCGCGCTCCGCGGCCTCCAGCAGCGTTCGCGGCAGATCGCCGCGCGCGGAGAACAGATCGACCTGGAAGATCAGGAGATCGCGATCGGTCTCCATGTCGAGCACGTAGTCGAGCGGCGTGTTGGAGGCGATGCCGCCATCCCAATAGTGCTCGCCATCGATCTCGACCGGCGGGAAGCCGGGCGGCAGCGCGCCCGACGCCATGATGTGCTCGGGCCCGATCCGCTTGCCCCGCTTGCTGAATTCGACATTGTCGAAATAGGTGAAATTGCCGGTGGTGACGCCGACGGCGCCGACGGAGAGCCGCGTCTTCAGATCGTTGATGCGGTCGAAATCCACCAGCCGCTCCAGGGTCCGCTTCAGCGGCGCGGTGTCGTAATAGCTGACCGACTGCGGCGTGCCCGACGGCCACAGCGGCGCCGGCGGAAAGCGCGGCGTGAAGAAGCCGGGCACGCCGAAGGCCGCGATCAGCCCGGCGCTGACTTCGTTGAAGGCCGAGCGGTGATGATCACCATTGAGCAGCGGCTTCCACGGCACCGGCGACGACACCATCTCCCAGAATTCCTTGAGACGGCCGATGCGTTTCTCGCGGTCGTTGCCGGCGATGATCGCGGCATTGATGGCGCCGATCGAGATACCGGCAACCCATTCCGGTTCGAAATCAAAATGGCACAGCGCCTGATAGGCGCCGGCCTGATAGGAGCCAAGCGCGCCACCGCCCTGCAGGACGAGCACGCGTTGCGATTCGGCTGGAGTTGCAGGCAGCGGGGGAAATGGATGTTGCGTCATCACTGCGGTCATTAGCAAAGCAAGGCGCCACCGTGGCGTCACTTCGCGGTGACGTCAATCCACCCCCAGGGATAGCACCCTGCACCGGGACGCGTGTCGGCGTCGAGCGAGCCTCCGCTGCACAGGCCCGGAGCGGGCCTGCCCGTTATGACGGCTTCTTGCCGTCCGGCGCGGCGAGGATCATGGTCCAGAACACCTTGTACTTGGTGTTCGGAGCATAGCTCGCGGCGATGCCTATTTTTGTGACACCGCTCTTGAGCATGTTGGCGCGGTGGGGCGGCGAGTCGCGCCAGCCGGAAAACGCTTCCGCCAGCGTGTGATAGCCGGCCGACACGTTCTCGACCGCGACGGTGGCGTCGTAGCCCGCGCCGTTCAGCCGCTTGGCCAGCGGGGCGCGCACGTCATGATCGAGCTTGTTCTTGTCGGCCATCGCCTGCGACTGCGACTCCGCCAGCCGCATCAGCTCGGGATCGACCTCGACCGTGCCGAGCCCGTTGTTCTGGCGGTATTGCGAGATCATCGTCGCGGCAGCGACAGCATCGAGCTTGGCGCCTGCGACCGCCATGTCGGCATACATCGTCGGCGCCTGCACGACCGGCGTCTCGGCCGCGCAGCCGGCGAGCAGGAATGCCAAGGAGAAAGCGAGTGCCCGATGCTTCAATGAACCAGTCCCTATGCCGATACGAGAGGCGGGTTGTTGCACATCAACCGTGGCTGAAAGGTGAATCGGCGGTATGTTCCGTCGGTACAATTGCGGCCATTCCGGCCGGTTACGGTTCGTTGACCATAAGAGCGGCGCGGTCAAGCCTGCCGGGTGGGACAAAGCCTCTTTAGCCCTGCCAATCGTGTGACGAGCAAGGCGCCCCAAAGCCGGTGTCGTCCCGGCCTCCGCGCCGGGACCCATAACCCCAGGGAGTGGTTCGAGGCAGGCGGGACGACCAGCCGTTTCTAGCCGCGACATCACCCGGTATGGGTCCCGGCGTTCGCCGGGACGACAGCGGAGGCTACGGCGCGCAGCTGCGCCAATTAGGACGTTGCCGGGCTTCCTGTTTGGCCGACTGTCTTGGACCAACTACCTATAGTCGGGGGCTGAGCTCAGCGTGTCGTCACCCGCCCGCAAAAATCCGATAGTGCCGTGGCTTCAATCCGACCCGTTCGCCGATGCGGAGGTCGCGGTCGCGTGGCGCGTCGATCTCGATGGTGGATCCCTCCGTCAGCGCGATCTCGGCGCGCTGCACCGGGCCGAAGCTGCGGACGTGGGTCACGGCACCATGCAGCGTGCCGCTGTCAGCCGGACCGATCAGCATGTCGTGACGACGCACGAACAGAGTGGACGCGCCCGCGGCATCGCCAGGCGCAGCAATGTCCAGCGGCCGTCCGTTCAGATGCACGGCGCCGCCGGTGATCTCCACCGGCAGCATGATCGACTCGCCGATGAAGCCGTGGACGAAGGCGGTCGCCGGCGCGTCATAGACGTCGCTCGGCGAGCCGACCTGCTCGATGCGGCCCTTGTCCATCACCACCACGCGGTGCGCGACCTCGAGCGCCTCCTCCTGGTCGTGGGTGACGAAGATCGAGGTGACGTTGATGGAGTGATGCAGGGTGCGCAGCCATTGCCGCAGCTCCTTGCGTACCTTGGCATCGAGCGCGCCGAACGGCTCGTCGAGCAGGAGGATGCGCGGCTCGATCGCGAGCGCGCGCGCCAATGCGATGCGCTGGCGCTGGCCGCCGGAGAGCTGGCTCGGATAGCGGTCGGCGAGCCAGTCGAGCTGGACGAGATCGAGCAGCTCCTTCACGCGCGCGCGGATCTCGGCCTCGCTCTTGCGGATGCGGCGCGGCTGCACGCGCAGGCCGAAGGCGACGTTCTCGAACACGTTCATGTGCCGGAACAGCGCGTAGTGCTGAAACACGAAGCCGACGTGGCGCTCGCGCGCGCCGCGATCGAGCGCACTCTCGCCGTCGAACAGGATCTCGCCGGAGTCGGGCCATTCCAGCCCCGCGATGATGCGCAGCAGGGTCGTCTTGCCCGATCCGGACGGGCCGAGCAGCGCCAGCAATTCGCCGTCAGCGACCTTGAGATCGACGCCGTCGAGCGCCTTGAAGGTGCCGAACGTCTTGACGACACCCCTGACTTCAATGGTCACGCGGACCTCCCTCATCGAGTTGCCGTTCGAGGACGGTTTTGACGACCAGCGTGATCAGCGCGAGCATCGCCAGCAGCGAGGCGATCGCGAACGAGGCGACCATCTGGTATTCGTTGTAGAGAATCTCGACCAGCAGCGGCATCGTGTTGGTCTCGCCGCGGATGTGGCCGGACACGACCGAGACGGCGCCGAACTCGCCCATCGCACGTGCGTTGCAGAGAAGCACGCCGTACAGCACGCCCCATTTGATGTTCGGTAAGGTGACGCGGAAGAAGGTCTGCAGGCCGGACGCGCCGAGCGAGACCGCCGCCTCCTCTTCCTGCGTGCCCTGCTCCTGCATCAGCGGAATCAGCGCGCGGGCGACGAACGGGAACGTCACGAACACGGTCGCGAGCGCGATGCCGGGAAAGGCGAACAGGATCTGCAGGCCATGGCGCTGCATCCATGGACCGAAGAAACCCTGCGCGCCGAACAACAGCACGAACACGAGGCCCGAGATCACCGGGCTCACCGAGAACGGCAGATCGATCAGGGTGATCAGGAACGTCTTGCCCGGGAAGTCGAACTTGGCGATCGCCCAGGCGGCGCACAGGCCGAACACGAGATTGGTCCCGACCGAGACCAGCGCCACCAGCAGGGTGAGGCGGATCGCGTCCCACGCCTCGGCATCGGCGAGCGCGCTGAAATAGGCCGCGATGCCCTTGCCGAACGCTTCCACGAACACGACGATCAGCGGCAGCACCACGAACACCGACAGGAACGCCAATGCCAGCGTCGTGATGACGATGCGGACCAGGCGCGGCTCGGTACGCGGATCGGGTCGGCCGGCCTGCGCGACGCGCCGGCTGGTCGCGGACGATGCCACGGACGGCGCCTGCAGGGTCATCTCCACGCTCATGTCGGGTCCTAGTTCAAGGGCGCCCGGCTCTGCGCCCAGCGCTGCAACCGGTTCACGGCAAAGATGATCAGGAACGCCACGACGAGCATCACCACCGCGATCGCGGTGGCATCGGCGTAGCGGAATTCGGACAGCCGGATCACGATCAGCAGCGGCGCGATCTCGGAGACGTTCGGCAGATTGCCGGCGATAAAGATCACCGATCCGTACTCGCCGACCGCGCGCGCAAAGGCGAGTGCGAAGCCAGTGAGCAGCGCCGGCGTCAAGCTCGGCAGGATCACGCGGGCCACGATCTGCCAGCGCCCGGCGCCGAGGCTCGCCGCCGCCTCCTCGATCTCCGGATCGAGATCGATCAGCACCGGCTGCACGGTGCGGACGACAAAGGGGATGCCGATGAAGATCATCGCAACGAAGATGCCGAGCGGCGTGAACGCCACCTTGATGCCCATTGCGGCGAGCGGCGCGCCGAGCCAGCCCTTCTGGGTGAACAGCGCCGTCAGCGCCACGCCCGCCACAGCGGTCGGCAGCGCAAAGGGAACGTCGACGATCGCGTCGAACAGGCGGCGCCCCGGAAAGCGGTAGCGCACCAGCGCCCACACGACGATGGTGCCCATCACCAGGTTCACGCAGGCCGCGGCGAAGGCGAGTCCGAACGAGATCTTGAGCGCGCTCAAGGTGCGCCGGCTGGTGACGATGCCCCAGAACTGGTCGAGGCTGAGATCAGTCGAGCGGACGAACAGTCCCGCCAGAGGAATCAGAACGATCAGCGACAGCCAGGTCAGCGTCAGTCCCATGGTGAGACCAAAGCCCGGCAAGGTGCTGCGGCGTGGTGCAAGTACGTTCAAAAAAAGGCCTGGTCCGTTGATGATCAGTGTCGATAGTCGGTGTCCGCCCGCGGCCCCCCGTCTCGTCTTGTCGATCGAGACCGGGGACAGCGTCTCACGCGCAATGTCGCAGATTGCCGCAACACCAGCTTACTGCCTTCGTTTTTTCTGCCTTGCCGTCGAGGCCGTAGCAGACCGGCGGTCACCAACTCGTTCCCTATGATTCGATCAATTCTTGTAGATTTGATCGAAGATCCCGCCTTCCGCAAAGTGTTCCTTCTGAGCCTTGGTCCAGCCGCCGAACACCTCGTCGATGGTGAACAGCTCGACCTTGGCAAAGTCAGCCTCATGCTTCTTCGCGACCTCAGGATCGCGCGGACGGTAGGAGTTGCGTGCGGCAATTTCCTGACCTTCCTTTGTATACCAGTATTTCAGGTAGGATTCAGCCACACTTCGCGTGCCCTTCTTGTCGGCCACCGAGTCGACCACCGCAACTGGCGGTTCGGCCAGGATGGAGAGCTGCGGCGCGACGATCTCGAACTTGTCCTTGCCGAACTCACGCAGGGCCAGATGCGCCTCGTTCTCCCAGGCGAGCAGAACGTCGCCGACCCCGCGCTCCACGAAGGTCACGGTGGCGCCGCGGGCGCCGGTATCGAGCACAGGGACGTGCTGATAGAGGTCGCCGACGAACTGCTTGGCCTTGTCGGCCGAGCCGAACTTCTTCAGCGCATAGCCCCAGGCGGCCAGGTAGTTCCAGCGCGCGCCGCCGGATGTCTTCGGATTGGGCGTGATGACGTCGACGCCCTTCTTGAGCAGATCGTCCCAGTCCTTGATGCCCTTGGGATTGCCTTTGCGCACCAGGAAAACGATGGTCGAGGTGTAGGGCGATGCATTCTGCGGCAGCCGCTTCTGCCACTCCTTGTCGAGCAGCCCCCTGCCGGCGATCGCGTCGATGTCATAGGCAAGCGCCAGAGTCACGACATCGGCCTGCAGCCCGTCGATGACGCTGCGGGCCTGCGCGCCGGAGCCGCCATGCGACTGCTTGACCTCGACGCTCTTGCCGGTCTCCTTCTGATAGCTCGCCGCGAACGCCTTGTTGAACTCGACGTAGAGCTCACGGGTCGGGTCGTAGGAGACGTTGAGCAGGGTGATGTCGGCCGCATAGGCCGGGCCTGCCCATGCCAGTCCCGCGACCACAGCCAGAACACGCCGCATGATTCGAGCACTCCATTTCCAGGCCCCGCGATGTTGCAGGCGCGCACGCCAGATCGCCGGATGTGCACGTCAGAGTCAACGAAAGCGGATTTTCTTGTTTCCGGCAGGACATGGGCATTTTGCTATGAAGCGCCGCGCAACGGGATTGGCATTCTTCGCCGCGACACATTGCCGTCATCGGCGCGCTGGTGACCACGATAGGGCGCGATCTCGAAAAGATTGCAACAGGGCGAGGCTTGACATTGTTCACTTTATGTTCGCAAAATAGCCGGCAACCTCAGCAGGAGAACAGAGCGGTGGCAACGAGGGACGTGATCGACGGGAGCGCACTCGCACGCTGGCTGAAGCTGGCCATCATGACAATCGTGTTGCCCGCTTTCCCCGCTCTGCTGGTGATGTCCACGGTCGCCCGGGCCGACGATCGGACCGGCTTCCGGGTCGGCGAGATCGACGGCGGCCCGGTTGCCCGGATCGACGTTCGGCTAAAGACGAAGAAATATCCGGGAATGCTGCGCTGCCTCGATCAATCCATAGCGCTCTATATCGTCGACCGCGATGGTGCTGTCCCTCCGCCTCTCCGCAATCTCAAGGACAGGCCCGCGGAATTGCAGGATGCCAAGCAGCGCACGCTGAAAGCGTCTGCGACCTATCTGCCTGGCAAGACGGCGAAGGACGGCGTCATGCTGTTCAAGGTTGAGGGGCTGAAGGCCTCGTCTTTCGCAGGCACCGGATTGATGCTCTGGGATCTCGCGCCGCCTGACTCTGCAGATCTCAGCGCGACCGCCGACAAGATCATATGGGCGGACACTGTGACCAACTTCACCTTTGTGATCCGGGCCGACAACGGCGAACAAGTGTTACCGACGGTCCTGAAATCCTGTGGTGTCTCTTAGCTCGACGACGTCACCACCGTGTGGATGCCGCATTCCGTCTTGCCGCGGCCCCGCCAGCGTCCGGCGCGGTCGTCCTCGCCGGTGTCGGAGCGGCTGGTGCAGGGCATGCAGCCGATCGAACGGAAGCCGGCGGCCATGAGCGGATGCTGCGGCAGGTTCGCGGAGCGATAGATGTCCGCGATGTCTTCGCGGGTGACATTGGCGAACGGGTTGAACTTCGCCCGGGCGCCGTCCTGCTCGACGACTTGAATCGCGGCACGCAGGCCGCCCTGGAAACGCTTGCGGCCATTGATCCAGGCCGTAAACGGCACCAGCGCGCGCGCCAGCGGCTCGACTTTGCGGATCCGGCAGCAGGCGTCGGGGTCGGAGAACCACAGCTCGTTGTCGGCGTCCTCGCGCTTCAGTGCTGCGGCATCCGGCTTGATCGAGCGCACGTCGCGCAGGCCGAGGAGCTCGATCAGCTGGTCGCGATAGGCGAGCGTCTCTGCGAACATGTGCCCGGTGTCGAGGAAGATCACCGGAATCGCCGGATCGACATCGGCCGTGACCTTCAGCAGCGCCGCCGACTCCGTGCCGAACGACGACACCACGGCGAGCCGCTCGCGCCCGATCGCCCCGAGAGCGGCAGCAATGATCTCCTGCGGCGCAGCGGTGCGCAACGCGGCGTCGAGCGCCGCGACTGGGATCTCCGCAACGGAAGGCGATGCAGCCAGCGTGCTCACAGCCCGGCACTCTCCGAATGGCGCAGTTGCAGGCGCTGATGCAGCGCGGAGATCCGGCCGTCGCCGGCCGGCTGGTAGAACACCGAATAGCGCTTCACGGTCTCGGTGAAGGCCTCGGCGTCGGCCTGCTTCTTGACCTCGAAGGCGTCGAAGCCGGCGCGCAGCATGAACACGAACTGGTCGCGCAGCACCTGGCCCGTCGCGCGCAGCTCGCCGCGATAGCCATAGCGCTCGCGCAGCAGGCGCGCCTGGGTATAGGCGCGGCCGTCGCGGAAGCTCGGAAACACCAGCGCGACCAGCGCAAGGCGATCGAGGTATGGCACGAGATCGTCGACATCGCGATTGTTCGGCCAGATCACGCCGAGCTTGCCGAGGGCGCGGCTGACCAGCGCGTCGGGGCCGGCGAGGAAGCGCGTCTCCGGGACGAGGATCGCACCCTCTGCCGGCAGCTCGGCATCGTCGGTGATGCGGACGAACGCGTCCGCGATGATGTGTCCGCCCTTAACGAGTGGCATAAACCCGCTCCCTGAATGGTTCGACCCCGAGCCGCTTCACCGTGTCGACGAACAGCTCCTCAGGGTGCGCGCGCAGCGCAAGATAGGCTTCGACGATGTCCTCGACGACATCGGCCACTTCGGCATAGGGTACCGCGGGTCCGATCAGGGTGCCGAGCGCGGCGCCCTCGTCGGCACGGCCGCCGATCGTGATCTGATAGAATTCCTCGTTGTTCTTCTCGACGCCGAGGATGCCGATATGGCCGACATGGTGGTGGCCGCAGGCATTGATGCAGCCGGAGATGTTGATGTGCAGCCGGCCGATCAGGTTCGCCGTGTCGTGGTTGGCGAAGCGCCGCGTGATCTCCTGCGCGATCGGAATCGAGCGGGCGTTCGCCAGCGAGCAGTAGTCCAGGCCCGGACAAGCGATGATGTCGGAGACGAGATTGACGTTGGGGATGGCGAGCCCGATCGCCTCGAGCGCCTTCCACACCGCCGGCAGATCACGCTTGCGGACATGCGGCAGCGCCAGGTTCTGCTCATGCCCGACGCGGATCTCGCCGAACGAGTATTTGTCGGCGATGTCGGCCAGCGCATCCATCTGGTCGGCGGTCGCATCGCCCGGCGGCTTGCCGATCGGCTTCAGCGACACGGTGACGATCGCATAACCCTGCACCTTGTGCGAGACCACCGAGTTCTTGCGCCAGGCCTCGAACTTCTGATCATGCGCGGCCTGCCTGAGCTCGTCCGGCATTGCTGGCTGCGTCTCATAGGCCGGATAGAAGAAGCGCGAGCGGATGTCCTCGACGATGCCGTCGTCCAGCTTGAGCACGCCGTCACGGATCTGCTGCCACTCCTCCTCGACCTCGGCCGCGAACTTCTCGATGCCGAGCTCATGGACCAGGATCTTGATGCGCGCCTTGTAGATGTTGTCGCGGCGGCCGTACTGGTTGTAGACGCGCAGGATCGCCTCGACATAGCTCAGGATGTCATGGCCGTGCACGAACGGCTTGACCGTCTTGGCGATGAAGGGCGAGCGTCCCAGGCCGCCGCCGACCAGCACCTCGAAGCCGGTCTCGCCCTGCTCGTTCTTCTTGAGACGAAGACCGATGTCGTGGATCTTGATCGCGGCGCGGTCGTGCTCGGACGCCGTGATCGCGATCTTGAACTTGCGCGGCAGGAATGAGAATTCCGGATGAAGCGTCGTGAACTGGCGCAGCAGCTCGGCCCAGATCCTGGGATCCTCGATCTCGCCCGGCGCGACGCCGGCCCATTGGTCGGAGGTCACGTTGCGCATGTTGTTGCCGGAGGTCTGCATCGACTGGATGCCCACTTCCGCCAGATCGGCCATCGCATCCGGCAGCTCGGCGAGCTTGATCCAGTTGAACTGGATGTTCTGCCGCGTCGTGAAGTGGCCATAGCCGCGATCGTAGCGCCGCGCGACATGCGCCAGCCTGCGCAGCTGGTTCGACGCCAGCGTGCCATAGGGGATGGCGACACGGTACATGTAGGCGTGCAGCTGCAGATAGACGCCGTTCTGCAGCCGCAGCATCTTGAACTCGTCCTCGGACAATTCGCCCGAGAGGCGCCGCTTCACCTGGTCGCGGAATTCGGCGACGCGCTCGTTGACCAAAGTGCGGTCGATTTCGTCATAAGCATACATGACAGGGCCTTCAGGCTTGAGCCGGGAGCGCGATGGAAGCGCCCGTCAGCCGGATGTGTTCGCGCATGTTGCCGGGCTTGACCGCACCGTCGGCGCCCACCTCGACCGGGGCGATGTAGGGACCGATCGCACCGAGATCGTCGGCCACCGCTTCGGTCAGCAGGGCGCGCGCCTCGTCGGCGGTGCGCACGATCGCCGCATCGGAGAGCTCATCCGACCAGCTCTTGGCGCCGGTGCGGTAGATCACCGCGCCGTCCCAGGTCCGGTTCGCGGTGATGATCGAGGGACCGGCGATCTTGATCTTCTGTTGCAGCGGGGAGGTCATTCAGACGGGTTCCAGGAGTTGTGCGATCACGCCACTGAGGGTCTGCTGACGCCACGGCGCGGAGTGCGCCACGACATCGCCGATGATGAGGATGGCCGGGCCGCCATCGATTTGGCCGACGAGATCCGGCAACTGATCGAGCGTGCCGACCGCCGCCTGCGCATCGGGGCGCGTCACCTTGGCGAACACGCCGACCGGCGTCTGCGGCGAGCGGCCGGCGGCGAGGAGCCCCGCGCGCACCGCCGGCGCCGCGGTCATGCCCATATAGACGACGACGGTCATCTTGGTGTCGGTCAGCGCAGACCAGTCGACCGCCTCGGCATCGCGCTCCTTGTGCGCGGTGAGGAAGGTGATGCGCAGCGCTTTGCTGCGGAAGGTCAAGGGCACCTCGAACTGCGCGGCGGCGCCGAGGCCGGCGGTGATGCCGGGCACGATGGTGTAGGACACGCCCGCCTTGCGCAGCGCGTCGACCTCCTCGCCGCCACGGCCGAACACGAAGCCATCGCCGCCCTTCAGCCTGACCGCGCGCTTGCCCTCGCGCGCCGCCTCGATCAAGAGCTTGTTGACGGCATCCTGGCCGATGCCGGGCTTGCCGACCCTGCGGCCGACCGGCACGCGCGAAGCATCGCGGCGAATGCGGTCGAGAATCTCGGGTGTGACGAGCTCGTCGTAGTACACGACGTCGGCGTCCTGCAGCGCCCGCAGCGCCTTGATGGTCAGAAGATCGGGATCGCCCGGACCGGCGCCGACCAGGGTCACATGCCCGTTGCTGCGGCCGGCATGATCGGCGCCCGCAAAAGCACTGGGATCGGCAATGCCGTGCAGCGCCGCCTCGGCCTCCTGCTTGCGCCCCGCCAGCACCAGCGCGCCGATCGGGCCGTCGACGATGCGCTCCCAGAAGCGGCGGCGCAGCGGCATCTCCGCAATCAGCGGATTGATGGTCTTGCGGAAGTCGCCGATGAAGCCCGCGAGCTCGCCGATCCGCGCCGGCAGCAGCGCCTCGATGCGCTCGCGCACGCGGCGTGCCACGACGGGCGACGAGCCGCCGGTGCCGATCGCCACGACGACATCGCCGCGATCGACGATCGCCGGAAAGATGAAGCTGGAATGCGCGAGGTCGTCCATCACGTTGACGGGCAGACCGACGCTGCGTGCCCGCGCGGACATCGCCACGCCGATGTCGCCGGCGCCCGCGCACAGCACGGCGATGACGCCAGTGAGATCGGCGCTCAGCGGGTCGCCTTCGGCGCGCTCGATCTGGCCGTGCTCATCGCGCAGACCCGCGAGATCGAAGTCGCCGTCGGTGGCGAACCAACGAATCCGCGCGCCCGCGGACAGCAACACGCGAAGCTTGGCGCGCACGAGCTCGCCCGCGCCGATCAGCAGCACGGGGCCGGTCTTCAGGTCGAGAAACACCGGCAGATATTGCATTGCGTTCTTCAGCTTCGGCACTTCGGGGTTGACTGGAATTATTTTCTATATAAGTGTCTCGCCTACGACGTAAAGAGAAAATTATTCCTTGGCTTCGCCATAGAATTTTCTCCCAGGCAGGCGATGGCTGATAGCATGCACATTCTCACCAACGACGTTTCCAGAGATCGGTTGCCCTCCTCCGAGATCGAGCAAGCATCTTCCATGCCGCGCGTCCTCAACGCCGCGCCGGCGATGGACCATCTCGATGAGCTGGAGGCGCAGAGCATCTACATCCTTCGCGAGGCCTTTGCACGGCTGAAGAAGCTGGCGCTGCTGTGGTCGCTGGGAAAAGATTCCAACGTGATGATCTGGCTGGCGCGCAAGGCGTTCTTCGGCCGCGTGCCGTTTCCGGCCATGCATGTCGATACGGCCAAGAAGTTTCCGGAGATGTACGCCTTCCGCGACACCTACGCGAAGGAATGGGGCCTGGACCTGAAGATCGAGCCGTGCCCGCCGATCGATGCCGTCGATCCGACCTTGCCGCCCGCGGCGCGCTCGGCTGCGCGCAAGACCGAAGGCCTGAAGATGGCGCTCGCCAAGCACGGCTTCGATGGCCTGATCGCCGGCATCCGCCGTGACGAAGAGGCGACGCGCGCCAAGGAGCGCGTGTTCTCGCCGCGCGGCGCCGAAGGCCATTGGGACGTGCGCGACCAGCCGCCGGAATTCTGGGATCACTTCAACGCCTCGCCGCCGCAGGGCGCTCACTTGCGCATCCATCCGATCCTGCATTGGACCGAGGCCGACATCTGGGCCTACACGGCGCGGGAGAACATCCCGATCATCCCGCTGTACCTCTCGAAGAACGGCAAGCGCTATCGCTCGCTCGGCGACCAGGACATCACCTTCCCCGTCGCGTCCACCGCCTCGAACATCCCCGAGATTCTCGCCGAGCTCGAAAGCACCAAGGTGCCCGAGCGTGCGGGACGCGCGCTCGACCACGAGACCGAGGACGCCTTCGAGCGGCTGCGCGTCGCCGGCTATCTGTGAGCGGAGCCTGAGGCAATGAACATGAGAGTCCCGGCCGCCGCTCCCGCCACACCGAACGGCACCACCCGTCCCCAGGTCCGCATCGTGATCGTCGGCCATGTCGATCACGGCAAGTCGACCCTGGTCGGACGCCTGCTGCACGAGACCGGCAGCCTGCCCGAGGGCAAGCTCGAAATGCTGCAGGCCGTCTCGGCCCGCCGCGGCATGCCGTTCGAATGGTCGTTCCTGCTCGACGCGCTGCAGACCGAGCGCGACCAGGGCATCACCATCGACACCACGCAGATCCGCTTCCGCACCAATGCGCGCGAGGTCGTGCTGATCGACGCGCCCGGCCATGCCGAATTCCTGCGCAACATGATCACCGGCGCCGCGCAGGCCGACGGCGCGGTGCTGATCATCGACGCGCTCGAGGGCGTGCGCGACCAGACCCGCCGCCATGGCTATCTGCTGCATCTGCTCGGCGTGAAGCAGGTGGCGGTCGTCGTCAACAAGATGGACCGTGTCGATTTCGGCGAGGACCGCTTCGATGCGATCAAAGCCGAGATCTCGGCGCATCTCGAAGGCCTCGGCGTCAAGCCGGTCGCCGTGATCCCGATTTCCGCGCGCGACGGTGATGGCGTCGCCGCGCTAACGTCGCGGATCGGCTGGTACGACGGCCCGACCGTGGTCGAGGCGCTCGATGGGCTGGAGCCGGCCAAGCCGCTGTCGAGCCTGCCGCTGCGCCTGCCGGTGCAGGCGATCTACAAGTTCGACGATCGCCGCATCGTCGCCGGCCGCGTCGAGGCCGGGGAATTGCGCGCCGGCGACGAGATCGTGATCATGCCGGCCGGCAAGATCGCCAAGATCAAGACCGTCGAGGGCTGGCCGCAGACCCCGGTGACCACGCCGCAAGGCGCAGGCCGCTCGGTCGGCATCACCCTCGACCGCGAGCTGTTCATCGAGCGCGGCGACGTCATCGCCCATGTCGGCCGCGAGCCGCAGGCGGCGCGCCGGCTGCACGCCCGCATCTTCTGGCTGCACGACCAGCCGCTCGCCAAGGGCGACAACATCCTGGTCCGGCTGGGCACCCGCGAGGCGCGCGGCAGCGTGGTCGCGATCGAGAAAGCCGTCGATCCGGGCTCGCTATCCAACGAGCAGAACGCGTCGATCGCGCGCAACCATGTCGGCGAGATCGAGATCGCGCTGACCCAGCCGGTCGCCGTCGATCCCTACACCGAGAATGCGCGCACCGGCCGCCTCGTCATCGAGGTGCAGGGCCGCATCGCCGGCGGCGGACTGGTGCTGTCGATCGCAGCCGGCAAGCGCGCCGCGCCGGTCGACATCATGCCGGTGGAATCGGCCCTGCAGCCGCAGGAGCGCGCCGACCGCTATCGCCACAAGGGCGCGGTGGTCTGGATGACCGGCCTGCCCGGCGCCGGCAAGTCGACCTTGGCGCGTGCGCTGGAGCGGCGGCTGTTCAGCCGCGGCGGCGCGCCCGTGCTGCTCGACGGCGACACCGTGCGCGCCGGCCTCAACAAGGATCTCGGCTTCACGCCGGAGGACCGCGCCGAGAACATCCGCCGCCTCGCCGAGGTCGCGACCCATCTCGCCCGCAACGGCCACATCGCGATCGTCGCCGCGGTGTCGCCGGCGCGCGAGGACCGCGCGGCTGCGCGCCGCGTGGCCGGCGACCTGTTCCGTGAGGTCTACGTCGCCACCGCCGCCGAGATCTGCGAGAGCCGCGACCCCAAGGGCCACTACGCCAAGGCCCGCGCCGGAAACCTGCAGAACTTCACCGGCATCGGCACCGACTACGAGCCGCCGCTCGATGCCGAGTTGGTAATCGACACCGCGACGCGCGGGATTGCGGACGCCACCGACGAGCTCGAGGCGCTGCTGTCGCGGACATCAGTGCTGTTCGACGACATCGCCGATCTCGGCGCGAATATCTGAGGCGCCGTACAAGCTCCCAAAGCTTGTAGCAGGCGGCCTGCCCCAAACCGTCCTTCATACCCAATGTGCAGCTCTGGCTTCGGAGCTGACCCCTCATGGTGAGGAGCGCCGCCTTCGGCGCGTTCAGGCGATGCTCTCGCATCGCCTTGAGAACCATGAGGCCCAGTCATCGCAGATCTTCGGCGAGGTATCGCCGCGACGACGATTGTTAGTTCCGGCCCGCCGCCTACAGCGCTCCGACATAGGCGGTGAGATCGTCGAGCTCGGCCTCGGTCGGCAGCCGCGTCTCCATCTTCTTGGCATAGAACTCCCACATCAGCTTGACGGCGTCGCGCAGCGAAGCCGTGCGGCCGTCGTGGAAATACGGCGCGGTCGACGCGGCCGCATGCAGGGTCGGCACCTTGAACTTGCCGCCGGTGCCGATGTCGTCCTTGCTCTTCTTGTCGAAGCTCGGCAATTGGTGGCAGGTGCCGCAGCCGCCGTCGCCGATATAGAGCTCATAGCCGCGCCTGACGGCCGCGCTGGCATCCTCCCGCGGCGTGCCGTCCTCCTTGACCTGCCAGTTGGCCGGATAGTTCAGCGTGCGCACATAGGCGACCAGCGCCGCCAGGGTCTCCGGCGACGGCTCCGGCCCCTTCATGCGGTTGACGATGATGCCGCGGATGCTGTCCTCCAGCGTCGGCGCCTGGCCGGCCCAGCCGAACACCGCACGCTCGCCGACGCCCCACAGCGTCGGCGTATTGCGGCCGTTGGGATCGCCGTCGGCGACCACGTCGAGGCCGACATAGGTCTTGTTGTTGGTGTGCCCGGTCGAGAAGTGACAGGTGGCGCAGGATGCCTTGCCGCCGCCGGAGAGGCTTGCGTCGTTGAACAGCTCCAGCCCCTTGGCGGCGAGCTCCACTTCGGAGAGCTGCGCGGGTGCCGCCACGGCCGCACCGACCGTAGTGGGCGAGGCCACCGGCGCCTCGGTCACGACAGGTGCTGAGGCCTTCGGCCTCCTCTTCGCCGCGGCCTGGCGGAGTCTCGGCCTGTACTCGGGCACGGCCGGGTGCGCGGATTTCGGCTTCAGCGCCGACGCGAGCATTTGCAGCAAGGTCGGCTTTTCCGGAGCCGCCGCAAGGTATGGCGCCGTCGACATGTCGGCGGCGAGGGCGGGCACGGCGAGCAGACCGAGGCACAGGACGATCGACCGCAGCCCAGTGAACGACATGATGCGTCTCCCCACACCCCGCTAGATGCAATTAGTTATCGATAGCCTTTACGTCCGAAGTGGGACTGTGCGGGGGCAATGAATCGGCGCAGGTGGGATCGAGCGACAACATCGCGCCCGCCTGCGAGCGCCTCGCCGAGGTGCCGTCCGCAGCGCGGCCACGAGTCGGCCTCGTGACATGACGCGCGACATCGGCGCACAGCGATCGCCGCAGCCAAGCGTGGTCACATCCTGCCCGAAGAACTACGGAGGAGTGCGCTGGTTCGCTCTTGGACGCCAGCCTGGCCATCGGGCCGCCGGACGATCTGCAAGCAGAAATTAGCACTTCATCCGCACAGTTCACGGCACGCGCAGCAACGCTGTCGAGGCGCATGATGGAGCATCTGGCGGCCTATTGGTCGAGGGCGGAGCTGGAGACGAACGGAATTCTGCTGCTGCACCTGATGGGTGCTGCGGCCGTCGGCCTGTTGCTGGGCTACGAGCGCACCTATCACGGACGCGCGGCCGGCATGCGGACCTATGCGCTGGTCTGCGTCGCATCGACCTTGCTGACGGCGATCAACGGTTTTCCCGGCAGCTGGTATGGCGGCATCGCGGTGTCGCCGACCGTGTCCGATCCGACACGCGTGATCCAGGGCCTGATGACCGGCATCGGCTTCCTCGGCGCTGGCGTCATCATCAAGGACGGCTTCACCATCCGCGGCGTGTCGACCGCCGCCTCGATCTGGATGACGTCGGCGATCGGCATCATCATCGGCATCGGCCTCTACGGCACCGCGCTGTGCGCTACGGCCTTGTCTCTGGCCGCGATGACCCTGCTCGGCGCGGTCGAGCAATGGCTGCCGCACCAGACCACGCTGTCGCTGTCGGTCGTCTATCGCCACGGCCTGCAGCCGAGCGAGGCCGAATTGCGCGAATGCATGCGGGCTTATGGCTTCGACGTGCTGGACTGGTGCTACGAATACAGCGAGACGAAGCGCCAATTCCATTTCGAGCTGGTGCTGCAGGCCGCCGGCCGGTTCGAAACCGCGCAGATGGCGCGCGACCTCTCCGGCGCCGAAGACGTCGTCGAGTTCCGTTTGGCGCCGTCGCGCGCGTGAGGGCGGAGTAGTCCGGGATCGACCGTAGCCCGCACGAGCGCAGCGACATCCAGGACTAGCCGCACAAGAGCTCACGCGGGCCACGTCCGCTGCACTGGCGTTCGTTCGTATTCGTTGGGTGGGCAAAGCGGCGCCGAAACGGCGGCGCGTGCCCGCCGTCTCAAACCGAGCAAGCAAATGTTGGCCGGGCCGCTCCCGCGCGATGCGCGGGCGCGTCTTTGCCCACCGTACGACCTCAGTATGAGACCAACAGCGATACGCAATACAGCGCCCTCGCCCCTTGCGGGAGAGGGCATCTCAGGCCCATCCGCACGCTCGGCGGCGGCTCGGTTGGCTGGCGACAGGAGCTGTGCGCGCGGTATTCCGGGGATAACGGCATCCATCGGTTGCATACCGGCCCGCGACGGGCCTCAAAGGTGGTCGGTCGTTACGACCGCCGAGCCAAGCTGGAGCGCGCCGTCAATGGCATTCCGGCGCAAGGAGATGCAGGCTGCGATCACGGGGCAGGGAAAATCAATGAATGATCTGAAACCCTATCAAAAGCCGAGCCTGACGCTCACGGCCGGCGCGCGCTTCATTCGCGGCTTCACGCGGATCGGCGCGGTTATCGCTGTGCTGACGGTGGTGATCGGCGTCTCGGCCTCCATTATGGCCGGGATCAACAGTTACAACTCTGATGTAGACAAGCACGAAGCTGCACAGTGTATCGCGCGGCTCGCGCGCAGTGGCGTCACGTTCAAGCCGAAATACGAATACAGCAGAGATCTCGACTATGACGTGGGCGGATGCTCCGGTGGATACAGGTTCTCCTACAACTCCGTCGCCCAAGTGATCGCCATCGCCGACGCGCCAGCGCCGACCCTCCTGACAAGCGATGGCGTGACAAACCTCGGCATCGGGTTGATGATCACCGGCATCATTGCCGTCGTGGCCTATCTCGGCTTCTGGTGCATTGGCTGGCTCTGCGCCGGCTTCACGCGGGACGCATAGCTATTTAGGGGAGCTGAAAACGTGGCTCAATCTGACGATGGCGGTGCCGTATATTTTCTTTTCGGGTTGGCGGCTCTTTGGTTCTTTGCTCCGGACAGTTGGACGAATGCGCTTTGGTATGGCGTAAAATACCAAGTTGGCTTCGATAAAATTCAGACGAGCACCAAGCCAAAAGACTGCGACTTCATGCACGCGCCTCTTGGTGACAAAGGCTGCAGCTACAAGGTGCACGTGAAGGCCTATAATGCAGGCGGTGCGTTGGTCGGTGGGGAAGACGCGCCAAAATACGGGCGCGATAGCAAAACCGGAAGCCCCATCATCTCTTACAACGATGGCAAGACGTGGGACTGGTATGCGGGGGATACTCCGGATCCCAAAGTGGCATCCGTCGTCGTTTTTTGGCTCAAGGAGTAGACGGACTCGCCTCAACCTTCGTCGCCGGATATGGCTTCAACGCCCGCAGTCGCCGGTTCAAGTTGAAGGTCGAGCTGGTCCTTCTCAGGTGGCAGCGGCAAGTCTGCCAATCGGATGACCTTGATCTTCGCACGCGCGCCAAGAGCAGCAATGTCGCTATCGTCAGAGTAAATTTCAGTCACGCCGTGGACCTTCGCTATGGCAACAATCTGACGATCAAACTTCACCTTTTGCCACGGAGCTGTTGAGTTTGCTTTTTTGTTGCCGTTTGCAAGAGCTGTGCGGGACATCGCCGCAACCTCCAGCGCTGCCCGCGTATCGAAAGGCTCGATGCTAAACACCGCATACTTTTGCAGTTCATCAACGATCTGCTGCGAGGCCGCAGCTCCTGCCTTTACGAGCGCCTCACCCAACGCAGGTGTCGGAATGATGATTTTTGATTTTGCCTTGTTCAGCCGCGCGACCAAATAGTCGATCCGCTCTTTGGCGCGATCGATCGGCTTTCCGTCAGCGCCGCGGGGGACTCGCGTCTCAGGCCGGAGCATCAGCAGCAGGTTGGTGGAATCAATGACCACCATTTTTTCGGCTCCCCCGTCCCTTCCGCTCATCGGTCAGCTCGGTATATGCGTCGTCACCCCATTCCGTTGGGATGTCGCGAAGAGCCGCGAGCGCGTCAGCGAGCGAGGCATCCTGCAGAGGCTCAATGCTCTCGATCCGAAAATGCTCAAGCGTCCACTCGCCATCGCCCTCACGCACCCAGCGGCCTCGCCCGAACAGGCGCACGGGCTCGAACAGCTTGGCACCAAGCTGCTTTGCGATAGCGCGGGTAGTTTCGCAGCCGCTGATCTGCCGACCTTCTGATTGAAGCGTCACGTGGATAGTCGCATCCTTGCCGCGCACCCCGGTGACGAATCCGTCGATCGAGCCCTGCTGGCGCACGGTTAACTTCTCTTCGGTCAGCTCGCGGCCGGGAAAGCGGATCACCACCGCGCCACGAGGCGCGGCATCCCGCAACACGCCAACAGCATTGTCGGCCCTGAGAAGTGTGTTCAAGGCATTGAAGGCACGCTGAGCGTCAGCGTTAGCGTCTCCCGCCCGCACCGCGACCATACGATCGTGAACCTTCGGCGCGGCTTCACGGTCAACGCGCGCGTTCAGAATGGTGCTGCCCTTGGTGAGACCGCGAAAGTGGACGGAGTCGCGCTCGCCGAGCAGGATCGCCAGCTCATTCATGTATTGAGCAAGGCGGCCCATCGGGATCGTCGCCGGGGTATAGGCATCGATCTTGAACCGGTAATGCTCGGTGCCGTCAGCGCGGCTTTTCCGCTTGCGAGGCGTGGCCATGGAGAACTCAGCGAAGGGAGACCTGTATAGACCCCAGTAAAGCAGAGGGATTTTAACAATACCACCAATGCGCGCACTGACTTTCGGGGGTGACCCGGTCCCCGGCGACGCGCTAAACGGGCGGGGAATCGATGCTCGGCGACGTCATCAACAGCTTTTCCCGCGCTCGGCCAGCCTGGACAGAACGGCGGGCCGTGGATGTCCATCGCGTTGTTTTTATGAGACTATTCGGGACCTCGCATCTCCCGCAAGGGGAGAGGGTCCATTCATGGGGCACTGCGGCTCGCTTTCAAGGCGCGACGTCAGAGACCGAATACGTTTTCCGCCGTAGCCGATCCGGAGAGGTCAGAAGCTGTCGACTTCATGATAAGCGGAGCACGTTCGGACTTTCATGAACGGCGCACTATTCAAATTCGCCTGTTCCGAAAAACCGAATTCACAATCCCCTCAACCTGATTTGCCCTGTCCAGTCCTTGTCCGAAAATATTCTACTTTCTTTTTTTCGGAAATCATGTATATCTCTCCGCATCCCGTCCCACACGAGGGACAGTTCGCGACCGTCACGGACGTCGGGTGCGGGATGCGGTGGGCGCTTTGGGCTGCGGCGTGAGCGATCATGTCGACGGACAGTCCCGAGGCGCACGGCCAAGCCGTGGGGTCCTGGCATCCCGACGCTGATGCCACGTCTGCGACAGCGCCAACGCGCTGCGCGGGCAACGGTGACCAGAAAGCCCGGCGCACCGGGGAGACCACGGAGCAACCGTAAGACCATCGCGCAGGGAAGGCCGGATGTCCGGCTCGTACCTGTGGTGACTGCCGCCTGCATTTTTTTCTGCAGGCGGGCCATGGGTGCAGCCTGCACCCGGCCTTCCCTGCGCCTCTCGTTAGCAGAGGCGTTCAACTGGCAAAGCTCGGACGCCAACAGGCGCCGCGAGAACGTTGGCGACTGTTCGCAAGCGCACGATCCAAATGAGCAGCGAGATGCAACCTCAGGCGTCGTTGCGAGCGAAGCGAAGCAATCCAGACCATCTCCGCAGCGACAGTCTGGATTGCTTCGTCGCTTCGCTCCTCGCAATGACGGCGGAGGCCGGGGCAAGGGCCGCGGGCTTCCGCAACACCGGATCGACAGGATCGGCCCCTCGCCCCCGATCTCGGAACCGACGCCCTCCCCGACCAACTGCGATACCCCTCCCCCCCTTCCGTGGCTCCCGCTTTGGCGCTAAATGCACTGCACACGCCGCCTTCGAGGCGGCCATTCAGCATGCCCAATTCGCGCGCAACGCCGCGCCCTCCGAGAGAGAAACGTCTCATCATGACCCGTATCGACGCCCATGGACTGAAGATCGCCCCCGTTCTGTTCGACTTCATCGCCAAGGAGGCCGCGCCGAAGACCGGGATCGATCCGGACGCGTTCTGGGCCGGCGTGGCCGCGATCCTGCGCGATCTCGGCCCTAAGAACCGCGAGCTGCTCGCGGTCCGCGACGCCCTGCAGGGCAAGATCGACGCCTGGCACCTCGCCAACAAGGGCAAGGCCTTCGACCTCGGCGCCTACACGGCGTTCTTGAAGGAGATCGGCTACCTACTGCCCGAGCCGGCGACCCACAAGGTCGAGACCGCCAATGTGGACGAGGAGATCGGCAAAATCTGCGGACCGCAGCTGGTGGTGCCGCTGACCAACGCCCGCTACGCGCTGAACGCGGCGAATGCGCGCTGGGGCTCGCTGTACGACGCGTTCTACGGCACCGACGCCATCCCGCATGACCCGAGCGAAGCGGGCAAGGGCTACAACAAGGCCCGCGGCGACAAGGTGATCGCCAAGGCCAAGGCCTTCCTCGATACGGCCGCGCCGCTCGCCACCGGCAGCCACACCGACGTCACCGCCTACAGCGTCATTGCCGGCCAGCTCTCGGCCAAGCTGAAGAGCGGCAACGCCACCGCGCTGAAGGACGCCGCGCAGTTCGCCGGCTATCAGGGCTCGGCGGAGACGCCGTCCGTGATCCTGCTCGCCAACAACGGCCTGCACGTCGAGGTCGTGATCGACCGCAGCCATGTCATCGGCAAGGACGATCCGGCCGGCGTCTCCGACATGATCCTGGAAGCCGCGGTCTCGACCATCCTCGACATGGAGGATTCCGTCGCCGCCGTCGACGCCGAGGACAAGGTGCTGGTCTACCGCAACACGCTCGGCCTGATGAACGGCACGCTGTCGGCCGATTTCGAGAAGGGTGGCAAGACGCTGACGCGCGCCCTGAACAGCGACCGCAGCTACACCACGCCGGCCGGCGGCACGCTCACCCTGCACGGCCGCAGCCTGCTGCTGATCCGCAATTGCGGGCACCACATGTTCACCGACGCCGTGCTCAACTCCGAGGGCAAGGAGGTGCCGGAGGGCATTCTCGACGCCGCCGTCACCGGCCTGCTGGCGATCCACGACCTCAAGGGCAACTCCAAGGTCAAGAACAGCCGCACCCGCTCGATCTATATCGTCAAGCCGAAGATGCACGGCCCGGACGAGGTCGCGCTCACGGTCGAGCTGTTCGCGCGCGTCGAGAAGATGCTCGGCCTGCCGGAGAACAGCATGAAGGTCGGCATCATGGACGAGGAGCGCCGCACCACGGTCAACCTCAAGGCCTGCATCCAGCAGGCGTCGAAGCGCATCGTCTTCATCAACACCGGCTTCCTCGACCGCACCGGCGACGAGATCCACACCTCGATGGAAGCGGGTCCGATGATCCGCAAGAACGAGATGAAGGCGCAGCCCTGGATCAAGGCCTATGAGGACTGGAACGTCGACATGGGCCTGATCGACGGCCTGCCCGGCCACGCCCAGATCGGCAAGGGCATGTGGGCGGCGCCGGACAAGATGGCGGACATGCTGGCGCAGAAGATCGGCCACCCGCAGGCCGGCGCCACCACCGCCTGGGTGCCGTCGCCGACCGCGGCGACCCTGCACGCCCTGCATTATCATCAGGTCAACGTGCACGCCCGCCAGGCCGAGCTCACCAAGGGTGGCCCGCGCGCCAAGCTCGGCGACATCCTCACCATCCCGGTGTCGAACTCGAACTGGGCGCCGGACGACGTCCGCCAGGAGATCGACAACAACTGCCAGGGCATTCTCGGTTACGTCGTGCGCTGGATCGACCAGGGCGTCGGCTGCTCCAAGGTTCCGGATATCCACGACGTCGGCCTGATGGAGGACCGTGCGACGTTGCGCATCTCCAGCCAGCATCTCGCCAACTGGCTGCACCATGGCGTGGTCAGCAAGGACCAGGTGATGGACTCGCTGAAGCGCATGGCCGTCGTGGTCGACAAGCAGAATGCCGGCGATGCGCTCTATCAGCCGATGGCACCGTCGTTCGACGGCGTGGCGTTCAAGGCGGCCTGCGACCTCGTTTTCGAAGGCCGCACCCAGCCGAACGGCTACACCGAATACATCCTCACGGCGCGGCGGCGCGAGGCGAAGGCAAACGCCTGATGCGAAAAGCCCCGGCCATCCGCCGGGGCTTTTTTTGATCAGTCGGAGGTAACATGATGCCGGATCATATCACCGCGATGAAGCGGAGCAGCGAGATCACACCGAGCACGATGACGATGACCCGGCAGATCTGCTTGGCGCGGCCGTCGATCGGCAGCAGGTTGATCAAATAGAGAATGAGGATGACGACGAGAAAGGTGACGAGTGCACTGATCAGCATGACGAGCCCCTTGGCGAGAACGATGCGCTGGCGTTGGTCAGCTAACCCGCTTGCGGGCTGGTAGTTCCGCACCCGGAACCGTGAGCCCTCTGGGCCGCCTCCGTAGTTCCACGGAGCCACCCCTCATCCAGATTTTTACCGGTTTGCGGTCAGATACGGTGAATCGGAGATCAACATGCTGAACCGCCTGACCATTTCCACGACGTTGAAGGCCATCATCCTGGTGACGGCGTGCCTGTTTGTCGGCCTGTTCGCCTCGCGGGCCTATTATTCGTGGCAGCAGCTCAAGCTCACCGCGCGCATCACCTCGATCGTCGATGCCTCCGGAAGCATGTTCAAGGCGATGGACAAGCTGCGGGCCGACCGCTCCACCTCGAACCGCATGGTGACCGTGGACGAGAAGGTCGAACCGGAGACCGAGCGATACGTCCGCGCCCTGCGTGACGTTGCCATGCCGTCCATGGGCCGCGCGCTCGGCATCCTTCCGGGCATCGCGTTTGCCGACAAGGCGGCGCTGCTCTCGCAATTCCAGCAATTGCTGGCGACGCTGAGCGATCAGCAGAAGGAATTCTGGCTGGAGGTCGCCAAGCCGAAGGCGTCGCGCCGATTGGCGCTCGGCAAGGAATACATGCAGACCGAGGACAGGCTGCTGGAGACGCTGGAGAAGATCCAGGCCATTCTCGCCGCCGAGGTCAACCACGCGGACCCGACCATCGATCAGCTGCTGCAGATCAAGCAGATCGCATGGCTGCTGCGCAACACCGCCGGCGACGCCTCCTTCCTGGTGTCGAACGGGCTCGCCGCAGGCAAGATCACGCCCGAGGCGCGGCTGAACTATACCAAGGCGGTCGGCGGCGCCGAGGCCGCATGGAAGGCGCTCGAACTGGCGACCACCGGCGCGAAATGGCCGGCCGCGATGACCGCCGCGCTGGAGACCACACGCAAGGCCTATTTCGACGCGGAATACACCGCGTTGAGGGATCGCCTCGTCAACGCGGTCGCGAGCGGCGAGACGCCGGAGATGGTCGCCAACAAATGGAGCCCGTTCACGGTCGGGCGCCTCAATGCCGCGGTTGCGGTCGCCGAGGCCGCGCTTGAAACCGCAAGGACCTATATCGAGGAGCAGCATGCGGCCGCCATGCGGACCCTCGGCATCGAACTCTGCCTCCTGATCGCGGCGACCGGGATCGGCGGCGCCGCGCTGATGCTGGTGAGCCGCCGGGTGATCCAGCCCCTCAACAGAATGCGCGATGCCATGCTGGCGGTTGCGGGCGGCGACCTCGGCGTCGAGACGGGCTACATGCAGCGCCAGGACGAGATCGGGGCGCTGGCGGGCGCGCTCGAAACGTTCAAGCAGCAGGCCAAGGACAAGCTCGCGATCGAGGCCCAGGAGCGCCAACGCAACGAAACGACGGTTGCGCGCCAGCGGGCGATCGAAAGCTATGTGAGCGAATTCGAGGGGCTGGTGCGCGATTCGCTCGAGCAGCTTGGCCGCGCCTCCACCGGCATGCAGGCGACGTCCGCCGGCCTGACCAACGTATCGCGGCAGACCAACGCCCGCGCCGAGGAGGCCTCGAAGGCCTCCAGCGATGCCTCGATGAGCGTGCAGACGGTGGCCTCCGCCGCGGAGGAATTGAACGCCTCGATCGCCGACATCAGCAAGCAGGCGTCGCATGCGGCCGGGATCGCCAGCCGCGCGGTGGAGCAGGCCCGCATGACCGACGGCACCGTGCAGGGGCTGGCGCAGTCGGCGAACCGGATCGGCGAGGTGGTCGGGCTGATCAACAGCATCGCCTCGCAGACCAACCTGCTGGCGCTGAACGCCACCATCGAGGCGGCGCGCGCCGGCGAGGCCGGCAAGGGTTTCGCCGTCGTCGCCTCCGAGGTGAAGACGCTGGCGAGCCAGACCGCAAAGGCGACCGACGATATCTCGGAGCAGATCGCCGACATCCAGCGTGTCGCCAATGACGCGATCGACGCGATCAAGCGCATCGGCGGCATCATCGGCGAGGTCAACGAGGTGGCGACCGCGATCGCCGCGGCGGTGCAGGAGCAAGGGGCGGCGACGCAGGAAATCTCGCGCAGCACCCAGTTCGCGGCCGACGGCACCAAGCACGTCTCCGACAACATCACCGGCGTGAAGTCGGACGCCGATGCCGCTGCGGCGGCCGCCGACAACGTGCGCAATGCCTCAGAGACGCTGGAGAGCCAGAGCAGGAACCTCGGTCATCAGGTCACGGACTTCCTCGGCAAGATCCGCGCGGCCTGACGGCCTCGCAGGATCAGTCGGACGCCATCACCGGCGCGCGCTCGTACTTCGCGCGCAGTGCCGCGGGCGCCGGCGAGAAGTTCAGCTCGGCACGCTTGCCGCTGCCGGTCCGGTTGGCGACCTTGAGGCCGTCGTCGCTCGCGACGACGTCGCCCTTGCGCAAGGTGGGGTCGTTGTCGATCGACACCTTGGCAAGGCCGAATTGGTCCTTGCCGTTGCAGGTGCAGCCGTCGACGATCTCGGTGCGATACTTGAAGGCGTTGGGCAGCGCCGAATATGGCTTGCCGCCATCCGTCTCGGCGGCGTCGATCGAGCTGCCGTAGACGATCTCGGTCTTGGCCGCCGGGCAGAAGCTGTTGCAGGCGGCTTCCTTGCTCTGGTCGCCGGTGGCTCCGAGCGGGAAGTAGCGCCCGTCGCAGGTGCGGACACACCAGGCGACGCTGCTGCTGCCGCCGCGATAGCTGACATCGCCCCGCGGGGCCGGCCGTGGCGCCGGTGGCGCCTCGTCGGCGAACGGCATCCGGATGTAGGGCGCCTGGCGCTGCGGCGCGTTGAAGCCGCCGAACAGCGCGGAGAAGAAATCCTGCGCCCCCGCCGAGGTCGGCGCTGCCAACGCACCCGCGGTTGCCATGGTTGCCACTGCGATCGCGGCGAGTGCACGTCGACCTTTCATCGTCCCACTCCCAGATCAGTTGATGGCCGAGACCGGCAGCGACATCGCCTGACGCCCCGACGGCAGCGAGGTCACGCGCGGCGCCCGGTCGGAATTCGCGCGCGCCTGCAGCGATGCGGCCTTCGGCAGCACGACGACCTTCGTCCCCACCTGCACGCGGCTGAACAGGTCGCTCACGTCCTCATTGGTCAGGCGGATGCAGCCCGAGGACACGAACTTGCCGATCGTGGTCGGATCGTTGGTGCCGTGGATGCGATACTCGCTGGAGCCGAGATACATGGCCCGCGCGCCGAGCGGATTGCCCGGGCCGCCAGCCATGAAACGCGGCAGATAGGGCTGGCGCGCGATCATCTGCGCCGGCGGATGCCAGTCCGGCCATTCCGCCTTGCGGGTCACCGTCTGCACACCCGACCAGGTGAAGCCCTCGCGCCCGACGCCAACGCCATAGCGCAGCGCGCGGCCGCCGCCGAGCACGTAGTACAGGTAAGTATTGGCGGTATCGATGATGATCGTCCCCGGCGCTTCCCGCGTATCCAGATTGACGATCGTGCGACGCAGCCGGTCCGGAAGCTGGCTGTCCTCGTCCTGCTCCACGGCGGGTGCAGTCGCCTGGTCGGGCGGGAAGGCCTGCTGCTGCTCGACCGGCGCATAGCCGAGGCTCTGCGCGTGAGACGCGGCGGGACCCGCGACGAGAAGAACCGCGACGCCGACGATCAGCGAAGCGGTCCGCCGCGAAAGGTTGCGATGGCCGGAAACGAGCTGTGTCATGGAGTGCCCCTGTCAGACGAGCATCGCGGTGCGATGCATGATTGCCTTCCAAACGCCGAACGGCTCGCCGCAGTTCCGGCTCCGCTGTGGTCGCCCTGCGTCAGTCAAGCGTAGCTGCTGTCACGTTCTCGCGACGGAACCCGGCGCCGTCTCGCCAGTTAGGCGAAAGAAGAACGTCATCACGCGAACTGTGCGCGAACGACCCGATCGGGGGGACCTATGGTGCGTGTACTTCCCACCGAGCGGCTGCTCGCGAGCGGGAGCGAAGGCGCGGCGCTGGATGAAAGCCGCCACGAGCTTCCTCCTGTGATCAGGCGGGCCGAAGTTGTCGCCATCGCGCTCGTGATTCTTACCGCGATCTGCGTCACCGGCGTTCTCTACGTCGCCCGCGGGTTCTTTCTGCCGATCGTGATGGCGTTCGTGGTCGGCACCATGCTGTCGCCGGCCGCCAACTTTCTCGAACGCCACCACGTGCCGCGCGGCGTCGGCGCCGTGCTGATCGTGATCGCCGTTGCCGCGGGACTGGCCTTCATCATCGGCCTGATCTCGGCGCCGGTCCTCGACTGGACCAATCGCCTTCCCGAGCTCGCCACGACGCTCAAGGCCAAGCTGCACGTCTTCGATCGGCCGCTGGCGCTGTGGCACGAAATGCAGGCGGCGATCGGCGGTGGAAGCGGGCAGGCCTCGACCAGCCTGGAGCTGCCCAAGTTCGATTGGGTTCAGCCGACGATCGAATTCCTGTCGCCGACCTTCACGGAATTCCTGCTGTTCTTCGCCACGCTGGTGCTGTTCATCGCGAGCTGGCGGGACCTGCGGCGCACCTTGATCATGACCTTCGGTGATCATGAGGCCCGGCTTCGGACGCTGCGCATCCTGAACGAGCTCGAACTGCACCTCGGCAACTATCTGCTGACGGTCACGCTCATCAACACCGGGGTCGGCATCGCCGCAGGCCTCGCCTGCGCCATCGCCGGCATGCCAAACCCCGCCGGGCTCGGCGCGCTCGCAGCGACGCTGAACTTCATCCCCATCATCGGCCCGATCGCAATGTTTGCGGTGCTCGTCCTGGTCGGCGCGGTCGCATTCCCGACCCTGAGCGCCGGCATGGTCGCGCCCGCCATCTTCGCCGTGATCACCTTCATGGAAGGCCATTTCGTCACGCCGACCATCATCGGCAGGCGGCTCGCGCTCAACGCACTCGCGGTGTTCATTGCGCTGGCATTCTGGACCTGGCTGTGGGGCCCGATGGGAGCCTTCCTCGCCTCGCCGCTGCTGATCGTCGCCCTCATCGTCAAAGAGCATCTGCTGCCGGACGATACGCCGCAACTGCCGGCGGACTAATTCGGTTTCCAGCGTCGGAACTTCGGCTGAGACCCCGCGTTTGTCGAGCAGACGCAATCACCTTGCTCCGGGAGCTTGCCATGCCACCGACTGACGGTGAGACCGCCCTGAAAGATCTCGTCGACAAAGCGAACTACGAACGCCTGCAGAAGGATGTCCACGCCGTGAAAAACGATATCGCAGCTCTCACCGAACAGATCACCGACGCGCTGAATGCTTTCGCCGGGCAGGCGAGCAAGCAGGCCCGCAGCGGCTATCGACAGGCGCGCGAGAACGCGGACCAGACGCTCGACGACATGTCCGAGCGCGGCACGGCCATGTTTGGTGCGGCCCAGGAGGCCGCGAACTCGCTGGAGGAGCGCCTCGAGGACGTGATCTCGCAGCGTCCGCTCGCCACCGTGGGTCTCGCGCTCGGACTTGGATTTCTCATCGGCGCCGCCTGGAGACGCTGAGGATTTGGCCCCTGAAATCCAGAGGCTTGTCTCGTTTCGGCGCCGCGTCTTCGGCGCCGATTTGAGTCTGTTGCGCAGATGAATGAGATCGGGAGGGAATGACATGCTGCAGCGCCTGATTGCGGACTTCCAGGAATCGACCGGGCATGCCGTTAGGCTCACGTCGCTCGCAATCGCTGCAGCGGTCGGACTGTTCGTAACCACGAGCTTTCTGTGCGCCGCCGCTTTCGTCGCCGTCCTGGATCGATACGGGCTCGTGGCCGCGTGCCTCACCGGTGCCGCCATCTTCTTCGTGGTGACGTTGATCGCCGCGATCAGCTACATGGCGCGCAAGCGCGCGATCGAGAGCCGTGCCGCGCGAAGCGCGGAAACGGCGCGGTCGGCAGTCCAATCGGCTTTTGCAGACCCGATGCTGCTGGCCAGCGGCTTGCAGATCGTCCGCATGATCGGCATCAAGCGGCTGATTCCCATTCTGGCCGTCGGCGGTCTGGCGCTCGGATTCATGGTCAGCCGCCCAGCGGCGGAGGAGCAAACGCCCGCAGAGTGAGGATCCAAGGCGTTGATCGAGTGCTTAGGCGGCGGATCGGGTGCAAGCTGCTATCAACTAAGTCACACACCGTCCCGGTTGCAGGCGCTTGGCGATCTCCGTCAGCACCGACACCGACGGCTCGCACGCCACCGGATGCTCGACGGCCTGCCGCTCGTTGCCGGTGGTGATGAGCTGCGATCCCTGCGGCGACGGCAACGAGCCCGCGCTCACAGCGGCGGGGTTGACGGGAAGCCGCACCAGGAAGGACGTCTCCGCGAAGGCTGCCAGCTTGATCGACACAGTTTGTGACGGCGCCACAGTACCGCTTTGTTGCGCGCGGTCAGACTTGGCGGCCCGGTTCACGTCGTTCGCGGTCGCGACGATCGTCTCGCGGGCGGAGTTCTGGAGCGGCAGGTTGGCGCCAAGATCATGGCCGGAGGCCAGTTGCATTGCACCCACGAGCATTGCGGAAGCCGCAAGCGAACCCAAAACGATAACCTTCCTGGTCTGCGACATGTCTCTGCTCCCCTCGCCGCAAGGCGATCGGCATACCAACGTAAGTCGCAGGAACTGGGTTCTCGGTCGGGCAAATCACTTAACCGTGTGTAAACTGCGGCGACATTCTTCAAATTCGTGGCGTCAAAAAATTCGATCTCACGCGGAACGACTTTTCGGGTCGCGCGTCATCTTGGCAGCCGGTTATTCCCCCTGCCCCATTGACCGGCGACGCGGGGCACCGCCGTGGTGATGCCGGCGGTGCCCCGCATTCTTTTCTGATCCATCTGCTCGATCGGATCCCAGCCCGACATTCCCGGCGCTTTATCCGCTTTTCCCCTGAGGTATATGTGGCAGTGGCGCGGCCACGTTCATCGTCCGCGCATGGGGGCGGAGATGCTGAGCTCGTTGGATGGCGTGCGGAAGGGGCTTGGGCTAGCGCTGGCTCTCCTGTGCCTGTTTCCCGCGATGGGAGCGGCTGAGAGCGCCAAGGAGACCTGGATCAAGAATCTCGTCGCACAATTGAAGATTCAGCGCCGTTATCCACTGCGGGCTTCGGATGAGGGCGGGACGGCCAAGGTCCTGTTCCACATCGACCGCGAGGGTCATCTCATCTCGGCGGTGCTGGCGGAAACGACCGGCGATCCCGCGCTTGACCAGGAGGCGCTCGCCATGGTCCGGCGCGCCCAGCCATTTGCCCCACCTCCGCCGGAGCTGGCGGATGGGGATCTGACGTTTCTCGTGCCGATCGTTTTCGCGCCCCGGCGGACGTCGCAAATCTTGCAGACGGACATCGATCCGAGTGACGCGGTCCTGAAGGCACGACTCGGCGGGGTGTGCCGCGGCTGCTGATCTCGCAATTCGATGCTGCAAAAGAAGCCGGCGCGCTCCACGAGGAACGCGCCGGAACAGGATCGTGCACGCGTGGCCTGATCAGGCTGCCGGCTTCGGCATCCGGTTGCGCGAATTGCGCTGGAAGAACAGCGCCTGACTCGCCACCGCCGACACCATGGCCGGCTGGAACGGCTTGGAGATGAGGAACGCCGGCTCGGGCCGCTCACCGGTGAGGAAGCGCTCCGGATAGGCGGTGATGAAGACCACCGGTACCTCGAAGGTGCGCAGTAGCTCGTTGACGGCGTCCAGGCCGGACGAACCATCGGCGAGCTGAATATCAGCCAGGATCAGACCGGGCTTCTTGTTCTTTGCGAGAGCCACCGCATCGGCATGAGTGCGCGCCACGCCGATGACGTTGTGGCCGAGATTCTTGACCAGGCTCTCGAGGTCCATCGCGATGAACGTCTCGTCCTCGATGATCAGCACATCGGTAGCGATTTCGGCGGCGAGCTCCCGTCCGGCAGCATCCGCCAGCCGGCGGGTTTCCGCGACGTCGATGTCGAGGATGAAGGCCACTTCCTCCTCTGGAAAACCCTCGAGCGAGAGCAGCAGGAAGGCCTGGCGCGGTAAGGGGGTGATATTCGAGAGCCGCCGTTCCGGCGGCATCGGCAGGGTCGCCACTTCGGCGTCGTCGTTGAGCGCCACCGAATTCCAGATCTGGGTGAACAGGCGGAACAGGGCCGCCCGCGGTCCATAGCGCTCGTCCAGCAGCGCCGGGTCTTGGATCAGAGCCTCCAGCATTGCTCCGACATAGGCGTCTCCGGAACCCTGGCTGCCGGTGAGGGCCCTCGCATACCGGCGCAACAGCGGCAAATGTTCAGCAACAAGCTGTGATCGGCTCATCCCCACTCCATTCGGTCATCTGGGCTTCCGCCCGGGTTCCATGATGCGCTGATTACGCCCGAACCGACGAAAAGTTCCCCAAACGCGTGGAACTTTTATCGCCCCGTCGCATTAGTTCCCGACAGACCCTCTCGGTGGCGAGAATAATTCTTGAAGCTTCAGGGACTTAACTCTCGGGGAAACGTGGAAAAGGTCATGAAAGATGTAAAGTCTCAAGCCAGCAAGAATGCGGCACCGCGCAAGCCCGGCGGACTGAACGCGGAAATTCAATCCAGAATCGGTCATCAACTCCGCGCGATGTACGACGACGTCGTCCGTCAGGGAGTGCCGGACCGCTTCGCGGATCTGGTGCGGAAGCTTGATGCGCCGGCAGCACAGTCCCACGTGGAGAACGGCGGGGGATCCAACGACCAAACCGACGGGAGGGAGTGAATGCCTCTCACTGATTCCTTGCGGGACGATATCCTCGCGGCCGTCCCCAGCCTTCGCGCATTTGCGATTTCCTTGAGTGGTAACAGCGATCGTGCCGACGACCTCGTGCAGGAAACCCTGCTCCGGGCGCTGGCCAACATCGACTCGTTTCAACCGGGATCGAATCTGCCTGCCTGGCTGTTCACGATCCTGCGCAACCTGTTCCGATCCGACTACCGCAAACGCCGGCGCGAAGTGGAAGATGCCGAAGGCAACTACGCCAAGACGCTCAAGACACATCCCTCGCAGGGCGCGCATCTCGAGTTCGAGGAGTTCCGCGCGGCGCTCGAGAAGCTGCCTCAGGACCAGCGCGAGGCACTGATCCTGGTCGGTGCATCGGGCTTTTCCTACGAGGATGCGGCAGCGATCTGCGGCTGCGCGGTGGGCACCATCAAGAGCCGCGTGAACCGCGCGCGCTCGAAGCTGGCAGCGCTGCTCTACGTCGAAGGCGCCGAGGATTTCGGCCCGGACGAGACCGTGCGGGCGGTGATCGGCGGCAGCGGCGGCTGATAAGCCAAGCCGTCGCAAACGAACCAGCAAAGAGGCGGCTCCTCAGCGAGCCGCCTCTTCTTGTTGTTGATCTCTTGTGCCCGGGATCGTACGCCCCGGCAGCCTGTTCGCCGACCAGCGCTGCGGCTATCGCGCCGGATGCAGTGGTGCGGAGAACTGCTCGGTCCGATCGCGCTCGGTCATGTCGATGACCGTCTCCATCGGCGCGCTCAGCTCATAGACATAGCTCGCCTCGGTGAAGAAGCGCTTTGACGTGCCGCCGAGCGCCTCCGGCGCAACGCGATCGAGCAGGATCAGTCCGAAATCGCTGTCCGGCCGCCGCGTTGCTTCACTGGTGTTCAATTCCTCCCAACGGAAGTGGAAGACGGCATTCGGCTCCTCGCCAGTCACCTCCCATTTGGCGGTGATGTGCGGGTGCTTTCCCACCAGCGAGAGGCCTTCGTCCGAGTGCGAGGCGAGTTCAAAGAACAGCAGCGACAGGCTCTGCGCGGCACGCGCGCTCACGGTGATGTCGGGTCCGTTGACCGCAATCCTGTCGGCATGCGGGATGGCGCGAGCTTCGAACAGTCCGCGCAATTGCACGCCCTGCCATTGACTCTCGCTGAGCAGCGTGACGACGTTCGACATCGCATGGATCCGCCCGATCAGCAGCTCGCGCGCGACATCGATGTCGCTGCCATGACGCAGCGTGCGCGTCACGATGGACTGGATCACCGCCAGGATGTTCTTGACCCGGTGGTTCAGCTCGTCGATGACCGCCGTCAGTCGGCGCTCGAAGCCGATCCGCACCTGGATTTCGCGACTCAGGCGCAGATTATTGTAGGCGACGTAGCCGAACAGGCCGCAGATGATACCGGTCAGCGCCATCCCGATGACGCCGACGATCGCCGCGGTCTGTTGCGCACGCCGGACCGCATTGCTCTTGGCGTAATAGACCAGCGACCAGTCGTGATTGCCGAAGGCTACGGTGCGGGTCGACGACGGAGCAGGATCGTCCGGCCCCCGGGTCCGGCTCGTCACCGCGCCCTGATCATTGGCAACCAGCTCGTCCGAGGCGTTGCGCGGATCCTTCAACGCTACCGAGAACAACGACAGATCGTCATTGGTGAGCAGCAGCGGCCCGATCTCGTAGGAAAACGTCACGAAGCCCGCCGGCGCAGTGGCACCTTGCGGGACGACCGGGGCTGCCAGCACGATCCCGATCGGACCGTCGCTCCGCACCAGAGGGGTGGGGTCGGAAGCGACCGGCTTGCCCTCGGCCATGGCGCGCGCAAGCATCGGTCCGACGATCGGCTGCCGGTCGAGTGCGATGCCGGGAAGCCTGGAGGTCTCGGCATTGCGTGGCTCGAGATCCATCAGAACGTCCAACGGACGATCGACGTTCGGCCCCAGCGGCGTGTCGTCGAAATTGCGAATGGTTGGATTCGGGAAGCCAGCCTGGCGCAGCTCGGTTTGCGCGATGGAGAGCTCATCCGGCCGCAGCCGCGCGATCCACGATGCCACCACGAAGTCGGTCTTGAACGCGTAGATCGACGATCGCAGCGGCTCCAGCATATTGGCCTTGATCACCGAGGGAGCGCGGAACAGCCCGGAGGCCACCCGGGCCAGCAGCTCACGTTCGGTCAGCCGGTCCTGGACGAGGCTGGCATGGACGTCGATGGCTCGGGCCAGCGCAATGCGATCGAGGGCCAGCTCCTGGTCGTGGACGCGATAGGCGGCCAAGCCGGACAGCGCCGTCCCGACCAGCGCGATCAAACCGATGATGACACCCAGCCGGAGCACTCGTTTACTCTGAAGTAAAGGGTTGGCGAAGGAGGAGACGAGTCATCCAATAACCGGGCCTGCAACTCAAGGACGCACCTCGGGGCGATCGGAAGTGATCGGAGCGATCAGTGGATAGCGATCCCAGGATACCGGTGCATCGGCGCCGAGACGCCTTGGGCAAGGCGCACCCCGGGTCGAGGAAACACCCGAGGGCTCAAGTTGTTCCGGCCGGATGAGGCTTTTTTGCGTCTGTCATTGCAGCAGACGCATCGGGCAACGAAGAACGCTGCGACGCAGATCAGTCCCGGCGCTCAGGCCGACGGCTTCAGACCGCCCTTGGCTTCGATGAAGCCGATGATCCGGTCAAGCCCCTGGCTCTTCTTCAGATTGGTCATGACGAAGGGCCGTGCGCCGCGCATGCGCTTGGCATCCGTCTCCATCTTCTCCAGAGAAGCGCCCACATGGGGTGCCAAGTCAATCTTGTTGATCACCAGAAGGTCGGAGCGGGTGATACCCGGTCCGCCCTTCGACGGGATCTTGTCGCCCGCCGCGACGTCGATGACGTAGATCGTGATATCGGCGAGTTCCGGCGAGAACGTTGCCGCGAGGTTGTCGCCGCCCGACTCGATCAACACCAGGTCGAGTCCGGGAAACTTGGCCCGCATGTCGGCCACTGCGGCGAGGTTCATGGAAGCGTCCTCGCGGATCGCAGTGTGCGGGCAGCCGCCGGTCTCCACGCCGGCGATACGATCCGGGGTGAGCGATCCCGAGCGAACGAGAAACTCCGCGTCCCACTTGGTGTAGATGTCGTTGGTGATCGCGGCGATGTCGTAGCGCTCCCGCATCGATTTGCACAGGAGATCCATCAGCGCAGTCTTGCCGGACCCGACCGGGCCACCGACGCCAACGCGGAGCGGACCGTGAGACGATGCCATGTCATTTACCCTTCTGTCGTACGCGTAACCGCGCGGGGCCGTGATCGGAGCAGCCGTTGCCCCGCTTCATCACGACCGAAACAGCCTTGTATATTGCGTCTCGTGATGAAGGCTTGCGAGATCAGCGCGAAATGTTGCGCCGCCGATGTCGTCGAGCGAGGCGAGCAGGGCGCGGTCCGCCGTCGCAGCGACGACAGGCTCCAACGCGGCGAGCACGCGCTGGCTGTCGGTCTGCCCCAACGGTACGAGACGACTGCCGGCGGAAATCCAGTTCGACGTCAGGGCGTGCAGGAAGCCGTGCAGCAGGGGTCCCAGAGGAACGCCGTGAACAGCGCCGACCAGCCCCACGGCGACCGGATAGACGATGCTCTCACATCGCGCCACCGCCTCGTCGAGGCCTGCGCAGTTCCAGGCGGACCGCGCGATCTCGATGAAGGCACGGCCCTGCGCCGTGGTTTCGAGCTGACGCTCGCGCGACGGTACGAAAGCGGCGGCAAGCTCGGCCACCTCGCGGAGGCTTGCCATATCGTCGAGCTCAGCCGCGCGATACGCGTGCGCGAGGAAAGCCGCGTCGCATAAGCCGGAGCCATTGGTCAGCATCGTCGCGAGCCAGCCGCGCAGCGCCGCCGCATCGCCGATGTCGCCCGCCTCGACCGCCCATTCGATGCCGCTCGAATAGGAGAATCCGCCAATCGGAAACGCCGGCGACAGCCATGTCAGCAGCCGATACAGCGCAGCCGGATCCGTGGCGCTGATTGCAGCCGGCCGAGCCCCCTCCTCACTTGTGCTCATGAGCATGGGAATGACCGTGATCGTGATGGTCATGGCCGCAGTGCTCGTCATGCACGTGATGATCATGTGCATGGCCGTGGTCGTGATGCGCGTGATCGTGCCCGGCATGATCGTGATGATGATCGTGGCCGTGGTGATCATGATCATCATGGCCATGCGCATGGCTGGGCTCGGCGTAAGCACCGCCCTCCGGATCGAACGGCGCCTCGATCTCGATGACGCGCGCGCCGAGGCCCTTGACCATGGCCTCGATCACGTGGTCGCGGCGAATGCGCAGGCTCTTGGGCATGAGCTGCGTCGGCAGGTGCCGGTTGCCGAGATGCCAGGCGAGCCGCACCAGATGATGCGGATCGGAAGCCCGGATCTCGAGCAGCGGCTCGGCCGCCGCCACGACCTCGATCAGCCGGCCGTCCTCCAGCACCAGGGCATCGCCACCGCGCAAGGCGGTGGCGTGCTCGAGGTCCAACAGAAACTCCAGCCCACGCGTTCCGGTCATCACCAGCCGCCGCCGGTGCCGGTCATCGAAATCGAGCAGGACGGAATCGGCGGCGGCCTCTTTCCAACGATGCTGCCCGAGCACGCGTGTCGCGCGGATCATGCTGAAACTCTCATTCTCTTATTCCGCTCACTCTTATTCCGCTCAGCGGACATCGACCTTCTCAGGCGTAATGATCTCGATCTTCGGCGGGGCCGCCATGCATTTGACCGCGACGCGCCCGAACGTCTTCATGTGCTCGGTCGCGCGGTGCGGCACCAAGGCCTCGGCGTTTTCCCACTGCTCGACGAAGACCATCCTGCTCGGGTCGGTGACGCTCTCATGCAAATCATAGGCGATATTGCCGGGTTCTTTGCGGGTCCCCGCAATGCAGGCGGTTGCAGCGGCAATGAATTCCGCACGGGTTTCGGGCTTGATGGTCAAGGTGGCAACGACATAGATCACGCAGCAGTCCTCCCGGTACGTTTCTGGTTCTGGGTACCGAGCGGAAGCTTAGAACATGAAGTAGCGCTGCGCCATGGGCAGCACCTCGGCCGGCTCGCAGGTCAGGAGCTCGCCGTCGGCGCGCACCTCATAGGTCTCCGGATCGACCTCGATCTTCGGCGTCGCGTCGTTGTGGATCATGCTCTTCTTCGAGATCCTGCCGCGGGTGTTTTGCACCGCATAGAGCTTCTTGGACAGGCCGAGCTTGCGCGCGAGCCCGCCGGTGACGGCAGCCTTCGAGGTGAAGATCACCGAGGAGGCCGTCAGCGACTTGCCGAACGCGCCGAACATCGGCTGGTAATGCACCGGCTGCGGCGTCGGGATCGAGGCGTTGGGATCGCCCATCGGAGCTGCGACGATGGTGCCGCCCTTGATGACGCAGTCGGGCTTGACGCCGAAGAAGGCGGGCGACCACAGCACGAGATCGGCGAGCTTGCCCTTCTCGACCGAGCCGATCAGCTTCGACACGCCATGGGCGATCGCCGGGTTGATCGTGTATTTGGCAATGTAGCGCTTGACGCGAAAATTGTCGTTGTCCTTGCCCTTGTCCTGCGGCAGCGCGCCGCGCTGCTTCTTCATCTTGTCGGCGGTCTGCCATGTGCGGATGATGACCTCGCCGAGCCGGCCCATCGCCTGCGAATCCGATGACATCATCGAGAGCGCGCCGAGATCGTGCAGGATGTCCTCGGCCGCGATCGTCTCCTTGCGGATGCGGCTTTCGGCAAAGGCGAGATCCTCGGCGATCGACGGATCGAGATGGTGACACACCATCAGCATGTCCAGATGCTCATCGATCGTGTTGCGCGTGAACGGCCGCGTCGGATTGGTCGACGACGGCAGCACGTTCTTCAGGCCCGCGACCTTGATGATATCAGGCGCGTGGCCACCGCCGGCGCCTTCGGTGTGGAAGGCGTGGATCGTGCGGCCCTTGAAGGCCTTGATCGTGTCCTCGACGAAGCCGGATTCGTTGAGCGTGTCCGAGTGCAGCATCACCTGGACGTCGTAGTCGTCGGCCACTGACAAGCAATTGTCGATCGCCGCCGGCGTCGTGCCCCAGTCCTCATGCAGCTTCAGCGCGCAGGCGCCGGCCTTGATCATCTCGACCAGCGCGGCCGGGCGCGAGGCGTTGCCCTTGCCGGAAATGCCGAGGTTCACCGGAAAAGCGTCGAACGACTGCATCATCCGCCCGATGTGCCATGGGCCGGGCGTGCAGGTCGTCGCGAAGGTGCCGTGCGACGGACCGGTGCCGCCGCCGAGCAGCGAGGTGACGCCACTCATCAGCGCATGCTCGATCTGCTGCGGGCAGATGAAGTGGATGTGGCTGTCGAAGCCGCCGGCGGTGAGGATCTTGCCCTCGCCCGCGATCACGTCGGTGCCCGGGCCGATCACGATGGTCACGCCAGGCTGGATGTCGGGATTGCCGGCCTTGCCGATCGCTGAGATCATGCCGTCCTTGATCGCGACGTCGGCCTTCACGACCCCCCAATGATCGACGATCAGCGCATTGGTGATGACGGTGTCGGCGGCGCCCTGCTTGTTGGTCGCCTGCGACTGGCCCATGCCGTCGCGGATGACCTTGCCGCCGCCGAACTTCACCTCCTCGCCATAGACGGTGAAGTCCTTCTCGACCTCGATGATCAGGTCCGTGTCGGCGAGCCGGACCTTGTCGCCGGTCGTGGGACCGAACATGTCGGCGTAGACGGAACGCTTGATCTTGACGGACATCGTTGGCCCCCAATTAGCTCTGCTTGTCTTGTTCTCGCAACGCCGACGGTCCGCTCACAGCGTCCCCCGCGCGTTCGCAACGGTCTCGTCGAACAGCGCGTCCAGCGCCACATTCACACCGCGGCAGCCTGCGACGACCTGCTCGGCCCAGCCAAGATACTCCATCAGCTCGAGCTGCTGCTCGAGATCCGGCTCGAACACAATGCGGGCGCGGATGTTGCTGATCTTGTCGGCGATCTTGATCTGCTTGGCGCCATCAGACTTGCCGGGAGCCGCGATGACCTGGACCGCGCGCCGCTCGCTCTTCGGCAGGGTCATGTCGTCGGTGACCTCCTCGACCAGCCCGGCGACGCGCGAGCCGAAACGCTGCATCAGCTCGTCGTGGCTGGTGTCGGTGTCCTCGATGCTGTCGTGGAGCCAGCCGGCCGCGACGAGCTCGGCGTCCTCGCCGTTGCAGGCGACCGCGAGGATGTTGGCGACCTCAGCGAGATGATTGATGTACGGCTCCTCGTCGCGGCCCTTGCGCTGCTGGCCGGCATGACGGCGCGCCGCCAGCTCGGCCGCTTCGGAGACGAGGCGCAATCCGGTCAGCATCGTCTACAGCTTGCCCATCACGTCGCCGCGGAAGCCGTAGACCGTGCGCTTGCCGCCGAGCGCGACCAGCTGCACCTCGCGGGTCTGGCCGGGCTCGAAGCGCACCGCCGTGCCGGCGGCGATATCGAGCCGCATGCCCCTGGCTTTCTTGCGGTCGAACTTCAGCGCCGGATTGGTCTCGAAGAAATGGTAATGCGAGCCGACCTGGATCGGCCGGTCGCCGGTGTTGGCGACCGACAGCGTCACGGTCTTGCGGCCGGCATTGAGCTCGATCTCGCCGTCCTGGATGAAAAATTCGCCGGGGATCATGTGTCTTTCTCCGTCATTCCGGGGCGGTCCGCAGGACCGAACCCGGAATCTCAAAATCGATTGCAGACAATCTCTGGATTCCGGATTCAGCCCTGCGGGCTGCCCCGGAATGACGTGCAAGAACTTAGCGGATCGGCTCGTGCACCGTGACCAGCTTGGTGCCGTCCGGAAACGTCGCCTCGACCTGGATGTCGTGGATCATCTCGGGGATGCCCGGCATCACCTGATCGCGGGTCAGGACCTGGGCGCCGGCCTGCATCAGCTCGGCCACGGTGCGGCCGTCACGCGCGCCTTCCAGAATGAAGTCGGAGATGATCGCGACCGCTTCGGGATGGTTCAGCTTGACGCCGCGCTCGAGCCTGCGGCGGGCCACGATGGCGGCCATCGAGATCAGGAGCTTGTCCTTTTCGCGGGGAGACAGGTTCATGCGGACTCTCTGGTGATCGTCTTCTAATGATCGTCAGTTGGTAAACGTCTAGTTGAGCCACAGCCGCGGCAGCGGTCCGGCCGATGCGCAGCCGAGCACCGCCATCATGTCGGCGCGCAGGCTCGCGGCATCTTGGGCACAGAAGCGCGCCATTGCAAATCCATTCCAGGCGGACAGTCCGGCCTCGCCCCGAAACGCCGGCAGGCTCTCCCTGATGCGCTCCACCAGCGCGGCGTCGCCGGGCACGATCAGCGCAGTCCCGATGGCCGCGGCGCCCTTGGCGATCGCGGGCTGCGCCAGCTTGTCGCCGATGTCGCCGTCGAGGCGGACCGTCTCGGCGAACACCAGCTTGCCGCCGCGCTTGAGCCGCCAGCGATCGACGAACTCGCCCTCGCGCATGCGCTCGCCCATGGCCGTGCGGCCGAACACGACGATCTCGCACAACAATAGCGAGGCGGTGTCGGCGAGGTCGATGTCGATGCGGCGATGAATGCGGGCGCGGTCGAACAGGATGGTCTCCTGCGGCAGCCACGAGATGTGCGCGCCGGCATGAGCCGTCAGCGCGATATCGAGCTCGGCTGGCTTGCCCGGCGCGCGATAGACCTTCTCGGCCGCGGCGCTCGACAGCGTGACGCGGCTGCCTTCGCCCGCCGCGACCTCGATCGCGAAATGGTCGCCGCCGGCGATTCCGCCGGCGGTGTTGACGAACATCGCCGACAGACCGTCGTCCTCGGGCGAGGGAAAGCGGACGCGCAGCGAGCCGGATTCATGCAGGTGATGGCGCCGCGTCACGTCGTCCTGCAGCCGCACGTCGAAGCGCACCGCGCCGCGGGCGCGGTTGGCCTCGAAGATGTCGGCAGCGGCGTTGGCGGGATCGGCCCGCATCGATCCCCTCCCCTGGGACCAGACGCGGGCGAGACCGCGTCGAGAAGCTACGTGATGATCACAGCGCCATCTGGCGGCTGATCTCGGCCTGGTCGAGATTGGCGCGGGTGCAGGTGAACTTCACCGCGCCGCGATCCATGACGGCGAAGTTGTCGCCGAGTTCGCAGGCAAAGTCGAGATATTGCTCGACCAGGACGATGGCGATGTTGCCGAGATTGCGGAGGTACGAAATCGCCCGGCCGATGTCCTTGATGATCGACGGCTGGATGCCCTCGGTCGGTTCGTCCAGCAGCAAGAGCTTCGGCCGCATCACCATGGCGCGGCCGATCGCAAGCTGCTGCTGCTGGCCGCCGGAAAGATCGCCGCCGCGGCGGCCGAGCATCGATTCCAGCACCGGAAACAGCGAGAATACGTCGTCCGGGATGCTGCGATCGGCCCGCTTCAGCGGCCCGAAGCCGGTCTTGAGATTCTCCTCGACCGTGAGCAGCGGGAAGATCTCGCGGCCCTGCGGCACGAAGCCGATGCCCTTGCGCGCCCGCTCATACGGCTTCAGGCGGGTGATGTCGGCGCCATCGAAGGTGATGCTGCCCGACGCCAGCGGATATTGCCCGACCAGCGCCCTCAGCAGCGAGGTCTTGCCCACGCCGTTGCGGCCGAGCACGCAGGTGACCTTGCCCGGCTCCGCCGCGATCGAGACGCCGCGCAGCGCCTGGGCGGCGCCGTAATAGAGGTTGATGTCCTTGACGTCCAACATCGCCTAGCGTCCCAGATACACTTCGATCACCCGATCGTTCGACGACACCTGATCGATGGTGCCCTCGGCCAGCACCGTGCCTTCGTGCAGGCAAGTGACCTTGACGCCGAGCTCGCGAACGAAAGTCATGTCATGCTCGACGACCATGACGGTATGATCCTTGTTGATCTCTTTGAGCAGCTCAGCCGTCTGATGCGTCTCGACGTCGGTCATGCCGGCGACCGGCTCGTCGACCAGCAGCAGCTTCGGGTCCTGTGCCAGGAGCATGCCGATCTCCAGCCACTGCTTCTGGCCGTGCGAGAGGCTGCCGGCGAGCTTGCGTCGGGCATCCTTGAGCCGCACCGTCTCGAGCACCCGGTCGATCTGCTCGGCCTCGCCCCTCGAGCCGCGCCAGAACAGCGTCCCCTTGACGCTGTGGTCGACATTGAGCGCAAGCAGCAAATTGTCCTCCACCGACTGGCTCTCGAACACCGTCGGCTTCTGGAACTTGCGGCCGATGCCGAGCTCGGCGATCCGCGTTTCGTCGAGCCGGGTCAGGTCGGTCTTGCCGTCGAACAGCACCGTGCCCTCGTCGGGCTTGGTCTTGCCGGTGATGATGTCCATCATCGTGGTCTTGCCGGCACCGTTCGGGCCGATGATGGCGCGCATCTCGCCGGGCTCGAGCGTCAGCGAAAGATTGTTGATGGCGTGGAAGCCGTCGAACGAGACGTGCACGCCGTCGAGATAGAGTAGCGACGACGTCGCGCGGGTGTCCATCACGTTCATGCGCTCACTCCGCCATCTTGGGTTCGGTGACGCCGTCCTCGCGGGCGGCGCTCTCGGCGTTCAGCCTCCTGCTGCCGAGCTGATCCCACCAGGAATTGAAGGTGCCGATAATGCCTTTGGGCAACAGCAGAGTGACGAGCACGAACAATGCGCCGAGCATGAACAGCCAGTAGGGCGCCAGCACGCCCGAAGTGAAGAAGGTCTTGGCGTAGTTCACGACGACGGCGCCAAGCGCAGCCCCGACCAGCGTGCCGCGGCCGCCGACCGCGACCCAGATCACGGCCTCGATCGAATTGCCGGGCGCGAACTCGGAGGGGTTGATGATGCCGACCTGCGGGACGTAGAGCGCGCCGGCGACGCCGGCCATGCAGGCCGACAGCGTGAACACGAACAGCTTGTAGGACTCGACGCGGTAGCCGAGGAAGCGCGTCCGCGACTCGGCGTCGCGGATCGCTATCAGCACCTTGCCGAGCTTCGATGACACGACCGCCCGGCAGATCAGGAACGCCAGAATGAGCGCAAGGCAGCTCAGCGCGAACAGCGCGGCGCGGGTGCCTTCCGCCTGGACGTTGAAGCCGAGAATGTCCTTGAAGTCGGTCAGGCCGTTGTTGCCGCCGAAGCCGAAATCATTGCGGAAGAAGGCGAGCAGCAGCGCGTAGGTCATCGCCTGGGTGATGATCGACAGATACACGCCGGTGACGCGCGAGCGGAAGGCGAGCCAGCCGAAGCAGAAGGCGAGCAGGCCGGGCACCACGAGCACCATCAAAGCTGCAAACCAGAACATGTCGAAGCCGTGCCAGTACCAGGGCAGCTTGGAATAGTTCAGGAACACCATGAAGTCCGGCAGGATCGGGTTGCCATAGACGCCCCGGGTGCCGATCTGGCGCATCAGATACATGCCCATCGCGTAGCCGCCGAGCGCGAAGAACGCGCCATGGCCAAGCGAGAGAATGCCGCAATAGCCCCAGATCAGGTCGATCGAGAGCGCCAGGATCGCGTAGCAGACATATTTGCCCCACAGCGCGACCAGATAGGTCGGCACCTGCAAGGCCGAGCCGGCCGGCAGCAGCAGGTTGGACAGCGGGATCAGCACGCCGCAGGCGGCGACCACGAGCACGAAGATGGTTGCGGCGCGATCGAGCGACCGGGTGAGGACGTGCGGCATCATGCTTCCACCGCCCGGCCCTTGAGCGCGAACAAGCCGCGCGGGCGCTTCTGAATGAACAGGATGATCAGCACCAGGATCGCGATCTTGCCGAGCACGGCGCCGGCGACCGGCTCCAGGAACTTGTTGGCGATGCCCAGCGTGAAGGCGCCGACCAGCGTGCCCCAGAGATTGCCGACGCCGCCGAACACCACGACCATGAAGGAATCGATGATGTAGCTCTGGCCGAGGTTCGGGCTGACGTTGTCGATCTGCGACAGCGCCACGCCGGCGATGCCGGCAATGCCTGAGCCGAGCCCGAAGGTGAGCGCATCGACCCGCGAGGTCGCGATGCCCATCGAGGCCGCCATGCGCCGGTTCTGTGTCACCGCGCGCATCTCCAGACCAAGCGCAGTGTAGCGCAGCATCGCCAGCAGGATGGCGAACACGGCCATCGTGAAGCAGAGGATCCAGAGCCGGTTGTAGGTGATGGTGATCTGGCCGAGCTCGAACGCACCGCTCATCCAGGAGGGATTGCCGACCTCGCGGTTGGTCGGACCGAACGCCGTGCGCACCGCCTGCTGCAGGATCAGCGACAGGCCCCAAGTCGCGAGCAAGGTTTCCAACGGACGCCCGTAGAGGAAGCGAATGATGGTGCGCTCGATCAGCACGCCGATCGCGCCGGCGACCAGGAAGGCGAGCGGGACGGCAATCAGCAGCGAATAGTCGAACAGCGCCGGGTACCGCGTGCGGATGACCTCCTGCACGACAAAGGTGGTGTAGGCGCCGAGCATCACCATCTCGCCATGGGCCATGTTGATGACGCCCATCACCCCGAAGGTGATGGCGAGGCCGATGGCGGCGAGCAGCAGCACCGAGCCGAGCGACAGGCCGTACCAGGCGTTCTGCACGCCGGACCAGATTGCGAGCGAGCTCTGGATCGATGAGATCGCGCTGGCAGCAGCCTTGGTGACGGTGGCCGGCTGGTCGCCGCCGCTGATCTCGGTCAGCAGCGCAAGCGCCTCCTGGTCGCCGCGCGACCTGATGGTGGCGACCGCCTCAAGCTTGTCCACCTCGCTCGCGTCGGACTTGAACAGGAGGATGGCAGCCCGCGCCTCGGTCAACGCCTGCTTGACCGCGCGATTGGTTTCCTTGGCGAGCGCCGATTCCACCGTCGGCAGCGTCGCCTCCTCATGCGACTTGAACACCGATTTGGCGGCGGTCAGGCGTGTGTTGGTATCCGGCGACAACAGCGTCAGGCCACCCAGCGCAGCATCCACGCTGCGCCGGAGCCGGTTGTTGAGGCTGACCGCCGCGGCATTGTCCGGAAGTTTGTCGACGGCAGCGCCGGTCGCGGCATCGATGATCTTGCCGTCGGTCTGCTTGACATAGACCTTCTTCGTTTCGGCATCGAACATCAGCCGCTCGTCCTGGAGCGCGCTGATGATCGGAAAAGCCAGCGGGTTGCCCGACACCGCGATCTCGCCGACGGCCTCGTCCGTGTCCGAGAAATCATCGTTCGCGAGCTTCGCGACCGACTCTTCGAAACTGGCTGCGAAGGCGGGAACGGAAACGGCGATCAGGGCGAGCAAAACAAGCAGACGGCGAATGATCGCCAGAAAAACAGCAGGCACTGGACAACCCCGGCAGGAGTTCAGGAGGTCAGGAGAAGGCGGCAACATCGCCGCCTTCTCCTGTCGTCATGGTCGCGTCAGGTCGGGATCAGGAGCCCGAGCCCAGGCACTTGTTGGTCTTGACGTTGAAGTTGCCGCACTTCTTGCCGACCCAATCGCCGATCAGGTCCTTCGAGCCCTCGAGCTCCTTCGACCAGGCGTCGCCCGGGACGAGATCCTTGGTCTTGTAGACGACGCTGAACTGGCCATCGCCCTTGATCTCGCCGATGAACACCGGCTTGGTGATGTGGTGGTTCGGCAGCATCTTCGACACGCCGCCGGTCAGGTTCGGCGCCTCGATGCCCGGGAGCGCGTCGATGACCTTGTCCGGATCGGTCGACTTCGCCTTCTCGACCGCCTTCACCCACATGTTGAAGCCGATATAGTGGGCCTCCATCGGGTCGTTGGTCACGCGCTTCGGATTCTTGGTGTAGGCCTGCCACTCCTTGATGAACTTCTCGTTTGCCGGGGTCTTGATCGACTCGAAATAGTTCCAGGCAGCGAGATGGCCGACCAGCGGCTTGGTGTCGATGCCGGCGAGCTCTTCCTCACCCACCGAGAACGCGACCACCGGGATGTCCTTGGCCTTGATGCCCTGGTTGCCGAGCTCCTTGTAGAACGGAACGTTGGCGTCGCCGTTGATGGTCGAGACCACGGCGGTCTTCTTGCCGGCCGAGCCGAACTTCTTGATGTCGGCCACGATCGTCTGCCAGTCGGAGTGACCGAACGGCGTGTAGTTGATCATGATGTCGTCCTGAGCCACGCCCTTCGACTTCAGGTAGGCTTCCAGGATCTTGTTGGTGGTGCGCGGATAGACGTAGTCGGTGCCGGCCAGCACCCAGCGCTTCACCTTCTCTTCCTTCATCAGGTAGTCGACCGCCGGGATCGCCTGCTGGTTCGGCGCCGCACCGGTGTAGAACACGTTGCGCTCGCTCTCCTCGCCCTCGTACTGGACCGGGTAGAACAGGATGCTGTTGAGCTCCTTGAACACCGGCAGCACCGACTTGCGCGACACCGAGGTCCAGCAGCCGAACACGACCGCGACCTTGTCCTTGGTGATCAGCTCGCGCGCCTTCTCGGCGAACAGCGGCCAGTTCGAGGCGGGGTCGACGACGACGGCCTCGAGCTTCTTGCCGAGCACACCGCCCTTCTTGTTCTGTTCGTCGATCAGGAACAGGATCGTATCCTTCAGCGTGGTCTCGCTGATGGCCATGGTGCCGGACAGAGAATGCAGAACGCCAATCTTGATGGTGTCGTCAGCGGCCTTGGCCGGGCCAAAGCCGGCTGCGCCGAGCGCCAGGCCGGCAGCAGCAGCCAGCCAGCGACGGCGGCTGAACGGCGCCGTTAATTCCTGAGTGAGTCGAGTAAGCATGAGGTAATATCTCCCTGACGCAGACGTGCTTCGCAGCCAAGGCGGCCGGCGGTCTGCGGCGGAAGAATCGCAAGAAGTGTGCCATGCCGTGCACATCTGGTAAGGCATTGACACAGAAGTGGAACTTCGCGTTCTCGTGGCACGAGGTCGCAGCCTTCCGCCGTCGAAACGAGCAAGCTCGATGATTAATCAGATAGCATGTAGCGCAGGATTTGTGCACTTTGTTTTGAATGGCTAAATTTAAAGCAGCCAGGTACCACCCGGAAAGCCAATCCGTTGCGCAGCGGCCTTGCATGTGCCGTCCACCTGTTCCATATATCTGGTAGATCGAGGCGAATCGGCCGGATCTTTGCAAGCCGCGTGTTCTTTAGCTCGACCCGAGCTTCTGGCTTTGCATTCTCACCCATCCAATCTAGGCGCTCCAAACACGCGGGTGTCTCTCAACCACCCACCCGCGTCCGGCTGCCTGCCGACACGGGCCTTATCCTCTTATGGAAAGCCCAATCTTTTGACATCCTTCCAGGATTTTAACCTCGCCGACGCGCTGACGCGCGCGCTGAAGGAAGAGAACTACACCACCCCCACCCCGATCCAGGCCCAGACCATCCCGCTCGCGCTCGAAGGCCGCGACGTGATCGGCATCGCCCAGACGGGAACCGGCAAGACGGCCTCGTTTGCGCTGCCGATCCTGCACCGCCTGCTGCAGAACCGGATCAAGCCGCAGCCGAAGACGGCACGCGTGCTGGTGCTGAGCCCGACCCGCGAATTGTCGGGTCAGATCCTCGACAGCTTCAACACCTACGGCCGGCACATCCGCCTGAGCTCGGCGCTCGCGATCGGCGGCGTGCCGATGGGACGCCAGGTCCGCGCTGTGATGCCCGGCCTCGAAGTGCTGGTTGCCACCCCTGGCCGGCTGCTCGATCTGGTCCAGAGCAACGCTTTGAAGCTGACCCATGTCGAGTTCCTTGTGCTCGACGAAGCCGACCGCATGCTCGACATGGGCTTCATCAACGACATCCGGAAGATCGTGGCCAAGCTGCCGATCAAGCGCCAGACGCTGTTCTTCTCGGCCACCATGCCTAAGGACATCGCCGAGCTCGCGGACGCCATGCTGCGCGACCCCGCGCGGGTCGCGGTGACCCCCGTCTCCTCGACGGTCGAGCGCATTGCCCAGCGCGTGATCCACGTCGACCACTCGGCCAAGCCGAACCTTCTGGCTCAGTTGCTCAAGCAGGAGCCAGTCAACCGCGCACTGGTGTTCACCCGGACCAAGCACGGCGCCGACAAGGTCGTGAAGAGCCTGGAAAAGGCCGGCATCCCGTCCCAGGCGATCCACGGCAACAAGTCGCAAAATCACCGCGAGCGCACTCTGGCCGCCTTCCGCTCCGGCGAGATCCGCACCCTGGTCGCGACCGACATCGCGGCGCGCGGCATCGACGTCGACGGCGTCAGCCATGTCGTCAATTTCGACCTGCCGAACGTGCCCGAAACCTACGTCCACCGGATCGGCCGCACGGCGCGCGCCGGTGCCGAGGGCGTTGCGATTTCGCTCGTGGCGGGATCGGACGAGCTGTCCTATCTTCGCGACATCGAACGGCTGATCAAGATCTCGCTGCCGCGCGACGATCGCCGCACGCCCGGCCTCCGCGAAGCTGCAGCACCGGCTAAACCGCCTCAGCGCGGTGGCCGTCCTGGCATGCAGAATGCGCGGACCAACGAGGGTGGCACCGCCGCAAAAGGCCCTCGCCGTCGCCGTCGTTCCAATGCTAAGATGGCGTCTCTGCCAGGCAATCGTCAGGAGCCCCAGCGGCCGTCGCAAGGCGGCGGCAAGGCCGGGTCGATTCAAGGCGTTGCTTTCCTGCATCGCGAGGGCAGACCCAAAAACCACGCTCACAACCGCAACCAACGGCCAAACTAGACGTCTATCGATCTGGAGAAAGACATGGCTAAGGAAGAGCTGATCCAGTTCGAAGGGCTGGTCACCGAAATCCTTCCCGATGCACGCTATCGGGTACAACTCGACGCGGGGCACGAGATCGTTGCCTACACCGCCGGCAAGATGAAAAAGAATCGCATCAAGACGCTCGCGGGAGACCGCGTGACCGTCGAGATGTCGCCCTACGACCTCGAAAAGGGTCGGCTGATCTTCCGCCACAAGGACGAGCGTCCCAGCTCGCCCGGCGGTCCTCCGCGTGGCGCAGCGCAGCGCGGCGGCCAGTTCCGTCGGCGCTAGGGGGATTGGGCGGAGCAATGTTCCGCCCGGCCCGGCGGATTGATCAAGCCTTGCGCAATCAGCGACAATTCAGCGCGTCGGCATCGAGCCGGCGCGTCAAAAAATCATGCACTCTCGCGCAGCTCAGGATTGTTTTGCGCGGGCATTTCCAATAATATATCCCGCAATCGATTTTCGGCCGGACGAGATTAGCTATTACCGGTACAGCCGGTTCAGACGCTGACGACCCTTCCAAAAATTCGATCTAACCAGCCCAGGAGACTGGGTTACGCATTTGGTATCTGAGAAGGGAACTACCCCCGTGAGCATGGGAACCGTGAAGTGGTTTAACGCAACCAAGGGCTATGGCTTCATTCAGCCGGACGACGGCGGCAACGACGTGTTCGTGCACATCAGCGCCGTCGAGCGCGCTGGTCTCGGCACGCTGCGCGAAGGCCAGAAGATCTCCTACGAGATCGTGGCGGACCGCCGTTCGGGCAAGTCGTCGGCCGACAATCTCCGCGCCGCCAATTGAGCGACGCCAGGGCAATCGCCTACGATTGCCCACCTGGACAACGAAAGGCCGCCTTGTGCGGCCTTTTTTTATTTGCCGGCTGTTCGCCGTCGGATTGTGATCACCTGGAACGCCGTCTGCTGCCCGCGCGCAAGCGGACCCGCACCGCGCAGGATTAGTCCGGCGCTCAGCTCAGCAGGAGGTCGCCGGGCTATACATCACACAGGTCGACTGCCGCGGCCGGGTATAGGCGACGTCGCTGAGATTGACGCCCGTCTTGCCCATGACGTAGCCGATCGTCGGAACGTATTGGTAGTTCACCTCGCTGAAGATCAGATAGGTGCCGGACACCAGCAATTCAGCCGGCACGCCGACCGTCATGCCCACGGTCCGCGGCGTCGACCCCTTACTCCACTTCACCGTCGCCTGCATGGTGGTGGGATCGACATAGAGTTCGGTGATCGTCGCATTCACCGGCGTGGTCGAGTACGGATACATGATGCCGGTCGAGGCGGCGAAGAAGTTCGACATGTCGCTGTCGCCGACCGTGGTCGACTGCGACGTCAGATCGGACAGGGTGCGCGCCATCAAAGTGACCTTGCGGTCGACGGCGATGGCCGAGCAGAATTCGACCGTGCCGAAGAACATCACCAGCATCAGCGGCACGATGAATGCGAACTCGGTGGCCGCGACACCGCGACAATCGGCAGCGAAGGCGTCGATGCGACGCCACAGGCGCAGGCGCGAAGACATACCCGGCATTCTTCCCAACGGCATGATGAATTCCTGGTGTCCCTCAGAAGCAGCTCGCGAGGTCCGTGTTATGAATACGGCTCGTTCTTGAATGCGGCCGTACCCACCAGCAGCCGCTTGCTGCCGCTCAGGTTGGCGATGTTGTAGCCGAGGCCGGTCACGAAGATCGGCCACTGATAGAACAGCCTGACGACGACAATGTCTCCGGCGGCGCCCGGACTGTAGGTCATGTTGTTGACGAAGTTGCCGCTGTTGTCGATCTGGTTGCTGATCGAGACGCTCCCGAACGAGGAGTAGCTCTTCACGTCGATATAGATCTTGTTGCAGTCGAACAGCGCGGGAACCTGGGTGCAGACGTAGCTCGCGAATTGCGACTGCGTATAGGAGCCCTGTTGCGCCTGTCCGGTCAGGATCATGCGCGCCGAGTCCTGCGTGATGGTCTCGAGCACCTGGCCGGCAAAGAACATCAGCGCCGTTTCGATGATCGCGAACAGCAGCGCAAAGAAGACCGGCGCGACCAGCGCGAATTCGAGCGCGGCCGATGCCCGCCTGTTGCGCCGGAAGCGGCGCAGCAGCCGGCGCATCGAAGCTGTCGAGGAGACGGAGGCTTGCATGGGGTCATCCGGACTGGAAAGGCACATCAACCTGAGTGAAACGAATAGCGGAAACTCCTTGGGAAAGAGTTTCCTACGATACGGACAGTATGGCCCGCCGCATCAACCTCCCGCTAACCATGCTTGGGCAGGGCGATCGCATATGGTGAAAGAGGCTGGGCGCGCAGTCTTTTCGCGACCATCCTTCGAGACGCCCGCCTTCGGCGGGCTCCTCAGGATGAGGGCCTTTCTCCGCCGCCAAGCTGTTGATCCTCATGGTGAGGAGCCTCGCTCTTGCGACGCGTCTCGAACCACGAGGCCATGAAAGGTCCGCCCGGGAAAACCATATGCGATCGCCCTGCATGCTTGGGGGTGGCTCGCAGTCAGCCCTTCGAGGCAGCGCGCCACCTGTCCGACCCGATCATCGAAACCAAACGAATCGGGCTATCGAGCCGCAGCGCCAGCGGCAAGGCTCACCGCATCGTCGGTGCGGACGCGCGTGGAGAGGCGGTCAGACGTCGCCATCGACCCGGCCAGGCATGGCCAAGCCAGCGCTCAGTTGGTCTTCGACGCCGCTGCCGCGTTGCCGCTCGCCGTGCTGGACATCGTTCCAGCCTGGTCGAGCACCGATTTGAAGTAGTTGTCGCCGTCGCCCAAGGTCACCCGGCGCTGGCAGATCGGCATGCAGCTATAGGTCTCACGATCGACGCCGCGATACACCGTGACGAGCTGGTCGGTGGGTCCGGCGACCTGGATCTGGCGATCGATCAGCACCTGTCCGCCGCGATCCATCGCAATGAAGTTGGTGGCACCGTAGCTCTTGCCGGTGACGACGATGATGCCGCCGCTCTGCAAGGTCACATCGGCGATCATCGGATTGCCTACGACGAGGGTCGCGACCCGGTCGGGCAACTTGACCAGCTTGGCCTGGTCGACATTCACGGCGATGGCAGGATCGGGTTCCGCCGAGGCGGCAGCCGGCCACAGCAGCACGGCGGCGACAGCCGCCCGCAATGCGAAGGAAACAGAAGGACGACGCGATACACAGAACGACATACTCAACCCCGGGACCTTGACGAGCCGTCTCAAGCGATACGCAGCGGTGACGGCGCCCGACGCGGCAAATCTGCGCTCAATTGGTGAACGTTCTGCAAACGCCGCCATCTCAGCTCGGGCGGTTGCAGAACACGTCATCTTCGGAACGGAAACGCGAGCTGACCGCCGAACTCACCGGGCATCGTCGCCTCGTCCTTGCCGTAGGCCATGGGCAACTGCCCCTCCGGCATCCGGAACGTGCCGAACAGGATGTCCCAGATCGGGAACGTGCCGGCGAAATTGGTGTTGCCGCCCTGCTCCATCGACGTGTGGTGCCAGCGATGGAAGACGGGCGTGGCGAGGACATATTTCAGCGGGCCCAGCGTCCAGTTGAGATTGGCGTGGACGAAGGCCGAATGGAACGTCGTGAACGGTCCAACCCAGATCATGACATTGGGCGAGATGCCGGCCATCAGTAGGATGACGTCGACCGCGATCGTGCCGAGGATCAGGTTGATGGGATGGAAGCGGGCCGCCGAAATCCACTCCAGATCTTCCGAGGAGTGGTGGACCGCGTGGTATTTCCAGAACTCGCCGCCATGGAACAGACGATGCGTCCAGTACAGCATGAAGTCGGAGAGCACGAGAAAGAGCAGCCCCTGCAGCCATTCCGGAAGCTGCGCCAGCGGGCCGTGCCCGTTCTCATAGAAGGCGATCAACTCGTCGGCGTCGCGGATCTTGAAGAGAACGCTGGCGCCGAGCACGAGAAAGCCGATGCGGAGCACCCGCGCGAAAACCGGCACGAAGAACCAGTAGACCACGTCGGTGACGAGCTCGCGCTTCTGCCACCACGGCTTGCCGGGATTGCAGGCCCAGAAGTGGCTGAGCACCGAGAACACCACTGCCAGCACCAAGGTGATCGGCAGCACCTTCTCGATGGTCTGGCCGAGCATCAGCGCGACTTCCCATGGCAGACCGGACATCACATTCCTCATCTCATGAACTTTTCCGAGGGGTACTCCTTGGCGCTTAAGGAGCCGTGAACCTCGTGGCCGGCCGAGCTGGGCTGCCGATCGGTCCAGCACGATCGACGCGGAGCCAAGGGCTCGCCGGCCAGGTCGACGGGACCATATGCCTATGGTGCGGAATGCGGCGCAGGCTCCTGCGCTGGAAACATTGGGCGCGGCAGTGGAAGCTCGCGCTCATCTTTTCAGCGAGATTGGCACAGCGCGTGCCGTGGATCATTTAGAATGATCACGGTCCGCTTCATCCTACGTTTACTCTGCACAATAACAGCCATTTGTCGCCGGGTTTCGGCGACCGAATTAACTACGCCGAAATTCCTGCCCCCTAGGGTGGCCGCATGGTCACGGTGCTGAGAACGCCGCAACGACCAGAGTTTGTTCGACCAGCCACGTGTACATGGAGTTACCTATGAAGAATCTTCTTGCTCGCTTCGTGAAGGATGAATCCGGCGCGACCGCGATCGAATACGGTCTGATCGCCGCCGGCATCTCGCTCGCGATCATTGCCGCAGTGAACGGTCTCGGCTCCAGCCTGAGCTCCAAGTTCGGCGCGATCAACACCTCGCTGAAGTAAGCGGTCGTCACGGCCGAGCAAAGAAGGCCCCGGACATCCGGGGCCTTTATCATTTCCACCTTCAGCTCCGCGGCGTTCAGTGATGCGTAACCACGTTTTGTCCGCAGCCGCGTCCCGGCCTCCGCCCAGCGGGACCGACGTCGCCTTGCGTTGGATCTGCGGCGGCCTCGGCCTGTCCATCCTCGCTCTGGCGGCCCGCATCGTCAGCGTCTGGTGAGATCGACAACCGGCCGGCCATTCCGGCTGTTTCCCGATCATTTATTTCTTGCAGCTAGATTCTGGCGCAGCGGCGCACCCATGCCCCGCGTCGATGCCATTGAGAGCCCATGACCCTCGATCTCGCGCGCCTCCTGCTGTTTCCGGCCCTGATGGCCTTTGCCGCGGCGAGCGACCTGTTCACGATGACCATTTCGAACCGGGTCTCCCTGGCGCTCGTCGCCGGCTTCCTGGTTCTGGCGCCGCTGAGCGGGATGAGCATGGCGGACATGCTGATGCATCTCGGTGCCGGCGCGACCTTGCTGGTGATTGCGTTCACCTGCTTTGCTTTCGGCTGGATCGGCGGCGGTGACGCCAAGGTCGCATCCGCCGCCGCCCTGTGGTTCGGCTTCGCCCACCTGATGAACTACCTGTTGTACGCCTCGATCTTCGGCGGCGTGCTCACCCTCGCTCTCATGCAGTTCCGGCAATGGCCGTTGCCCTACATGCTGGCGGGGCAACCCTGGCTTGCACGCCTGCACGCCAAGGAGAGCGGCGTGCCCTATGGCATCGCGCTCGCCCTGGGCGCTCTGATGGTCTATCCGGAGACCGATTGGGTGAAGGCGATCGACGCTGCGCGTCTTGCATTGCTCTGAACACACCGTGTCAACGCGGTGTTAAGGCGATTTAGATACGCCTCATTAACCATGCTTTGACGAATAACTGCTCAACTCCCATCACGGCGGCGGAAACGTCGCGGCGTCATGTGGAAAGTGAAGCGTATGAATACCGCACGCATTGTGGTTCTGACCATCGCTGTAGGCGCTGGCGGCGTGGCCGCATATCTCGCGAGCGGGTCCGACGACCGGCCGGCTCAAGTTGCCGCGCCCGCGCCGCAGATGCCGACCGTCGACGTTCTCGTCGCCAAGGGCGACATCGCCCTCGGCCAATCCCTCAAGCCCGAAGATCTGCAGTGGCAGAGCTGGCCGGCGGCCACGGCCAGCGCCAGCTTCATCCGCCGCAACGAGCGGCCTGAAGGACAGACGCAGATCACCGGCACGATCGCGCGGGCGCCGTTCATTGCCGGCGAGCCCATCCGCGAACAGAAGCTCGTCAAGGCCGACGGCTCGGGCTTCATGGCCGCGATCCTGCCGGCCGGCATGCGCGCCGTGTCCACCGAGATTTCGCCGGAAACCGGCGCCGGCGGCTTCATCCTGCCGAACGATCGCGTCGACGTGATCCTGTCCAAGCGCGAACGCAATCCGGATCAGCCCAACGCGGGCGACGTCGTCAGCTCCGATATCATCCTGTCGAACATCCGCGTGCTGGCGATCGATCAGGCTCCGAAGGAAAAGGACGGCCAGACCACGGTGGTCGGCAAGACGGTCACGCTGGAGCTGAAGCCAGAACAGGCCGAGACGCTCGCGCGTGCCCGTCAAACCGGAACGCTGTCCCTGGCGCTCCGCAGCATCGCCGACGTCAACGTGGCCGAGCGCCGCACGGACGAGACCAGCCGCAAGCGCAGCGACAGCGTTGCCGTCGTCCGCTTCGGCATCCCCAGCACGATGACGACGCAGAAGTGAGCAAGAGGACCACCAAGATGACCTGCAGCGAAAATCAGCGGAAGATGCGGACCCTGCTGGTCCGCGCGCTGTCGTTTTCGGCCGCCGCTGCGCTGACCCTCAATCCGGCGATCGCGCCGGTGATCGCGGCAGACTATCGCCCGGCGACTGCAGCCGCCGCCGCGGACGGTCAGATCAATGCACGTTTCCTTGCGCTCGGCATCGGCAAGTCCGTCGTCATCGATCTGCCGCGCGACATCAAGGACGTTCTTGTCGCCGATCCGAAGATCGCGAATGCCGTCGTGCGCTCGTCCCAGCGCGCCTACATCATCGGCGCGGCGATCGGTCAAACGAATATCGTCTTCTTCGACGCGCAGGGCCAGCAGATCGCGGCCTACGACATCGCGGTCAAGCGCGACCTGAACGGCGCGCGGGCGGCGCTGAAGCAGTTGCTGCCGAATGCCGATATCCAGATCGAAGGCCTTGCCGACAGCATCGTGCTGACCGGATCGGCATCGAGCCAGATCGAAGCCCAGCAGGCCGGCGAACTCGCCGCTCGGCTCGCCGGCGGCGCCGACAAGGTCGTCAACTCGATCACCGTGCGCGGCCGGGACCAGGTCATGCTGAAGGTGACTGTCGCCGAGGTACAGCGCTCGGTCGTCAAGCAGCTCGGCATCGATCTCTCCGGCCAGCTCAACTACGGAACGGCTGTTATCAAATACGCGAACTCCAATCCGTTCACCGCCTACGGCAGCAATCTCGTCTCCAACAACGCCGTGACCGCGTCGTTAGGCGGAGCGACCCCGACGGTGCAGGCGACACTGCGCGCGATGGAGAACGCGGGCGTGATCCGTACGCTCGCGGAACCCAATCTGACCGCCATCTCGGGCGAGTCCGCGACCTTCATCGCCGGTGGCGAGTTTCCGGTTCCCGCCGGTTACTCCTGCGACCCGACGACCCATGTCTGTACGACGCAGATCAGCTTCAAGAAGTTCGGCATCTCGCTCAACTTCACGCCCGTCGTGCTCAGCGAGGGCCGGATCTCGATGCGGGTGATGACCGAGGTCTCCGAGCTCTCAAACGAGAATTCGATCACGCTGTCGCAAGCCGTCAGCGCGTCGACGGTCAACTCGTTGACGGTTCCCTCGATCAAGACCCGCCGCGCCGAGACCACGCTGGAGATTCCTTCCGGCGGCGCCATGGCGATGGCCGGCCTGATCCAGCAGCAGACCAAGCAGGCGATCAGCGGCATGCCGGGCCTGATGCAGCTGCCGGTCCTCGGCGCGCTGTTCCGCAGCCGCGACTACGTCAACAACCAGACCGAGCTGATGGTTCTGGTGACGCCGTTCGTCGTCCGCGCCGTGGCACAGAAGGATCTCTCCCGCCCAGACGACGGCTTTGCGGCCGCCTCCGATCCCCAGGCCGATCTCCTGGGCAGCATCAACCGCATCTACGGCGTACCCGGCCGGGTCGAACCCGGACGCAACTATCGCGGCACCTATGGCTTCATCACGGACTGAGCCGGGACAAGGACCTGCAACGATGACCACGAAACCCAGCCCCGCTCGACACCGCCGACTGCAACTTGCCGTGGCCCTGGCCGGCGCAGCGGTCCTGCTCGGCGCTTGCAACTTCCGCAGAGATCCGGCCGTCACGGCCAGCATCCCCGACGACTACCGGCTACGCCACCCGATCGCGATCCAGGAGGCCCCGGACTCCCTGGTCGTCTTCGTCGGCCAGGGCCGTGGCGGCCTGACGGCCGAGCAGCGCGCCGACGTGATGGGACTGGCCCAGAGCTGGATTCGCCAAGGCACGGGCGGGATCAGCGCCGACGTGCCGAGCGGCACCCCCAACGCACGGGCGGCCGCCGACTCGATGCGGGAGATCCACTCCCTGCTGGCCGCCGCCGGCGTCCCGCCGCACGGCATCACCGTCCGCAACTATCAGCCGAAGGACCCGCGCCAGATGGCCGCGATCCGGCTGAGCTATCCAAAACTGTCGGCCACGGCGGGGCCCTGCGGGATCTGGCCGGACGACCTCGGGCCCTCGATCAAGAACAAGAACTGGTTCGACAACAAGCCTGACTGGAACTACGGCTGCGCCTACCAGCGCAACATGGCGGCAATGGTCGCAAACCCGTCGGATCTCGTGCAGCCGCGATCCGAAACGCCGTCCTATACCACCCGGCGCACGGCGTTATTCGACAAATATCGCAAGGGACAATCAACCGCGATCACGTATCCAGAGGCCGACAAGGCCAAACTCAGCGACACAGGCAAATGATCAGCTACGCCCGACAGACCCAAGAGGAGCAGCCTGACGTCGTGCCGCCGCCGGCCGACGATCACATCGCGCCCGCGCCGCGCGTGTCCGTGCAGGCGTTCTGTGAGACGGTGGAAACCGCCGCGACGGTTCAGGCCGCCGGTGAGGACCGGCGCCTCGGCAAGGCCCATCTGAAGGTTCAGATGGGTGGCATGGCGGCCGCGATCGAGGCCTACCGGTCTGCCCCGACCCCGAACGTCATCATCCTGGAGACGGATGCACGCACCGACATCCTGGCCGGCCTGGATCAGCTCGCTACGGTTTGCGACCCCGGCACGCGCGTCGTCGTGATCGGCCGCGTCAACGACGTCACGCTGTATCGCGAGCTGGTTCGTCGCGGCGTCAGCGACTATGTGCTGTCGCCAGTGACGCCGATCGACGTCGTCCGCTCGATCTGCAACCTGTTCTCGGCGCCGGAAGCCAAGGCTGTCGGACGGATCATTGCCGTCGTCGGCGCCAAGGGCGGCGTCGGAGCCTCGACCCTGGCCCATAACATCGCCTGGGCGATCGCGCGCGACCTGGCGATGGACTCCGTGGTGGCAGATCTTGATTTGGCGTTCGGCACCGCCGGCCTCGACTACAACCAGGATCCTGCGCAGGGCATCGCGGACGCCGTGTTCTCACCGGACCGGATCGACATCGCCTTCATGGACCGGCTGTTGTCGAAATGCACCGATCATCTGAGCCTGCTGGCCGCGCCTGCGACGCTCGACCGGGTCTATGATTTCGGCGCTGAGGCATTCGATGCGGTGTTCGACACGCTGCGGGCCTCGATGCCCTGCATCGTGCTCGATGTTCCGCATCAATGGGCAGGCTGGACCAAGCGGGCGCTGATCTCCGCGGACGACATCCTGATCGTCGCGGCGCCGGATCTCGCCTCGCTGCGCAACACCAAGAACATGTTCGATCTCCTCAAGGCCGCCCGGCCGAACGATCGCATGCCGCTCTACTGCTTGAACCAGGTCGGCGTTCCCAAGCGACCCGAGATCAATGCGAGCGAGTTCGCCAAGGCGATCGAAAGCCCGCCGATCGCCACGATCCCGTTCGAGCCGCAGATCTTCGGCGCGGCCGCCAACAACGGCCAGATGATTGCGGAAATGTCTCCCAGCCATCGGACGACGGAGATGTTTCTCCAGATCGCGCAGCGGCTCACCGGCCGCAGCGAGACAAAGAAGCCGAAAGGCTCCTTCCTGTCGCCTCTGCTGGACAAGCTGAGGGCGAAGTAAGCACGCGTGGAGTTCTAAGTCGTGTTTGGTAAGCGTAGCGGATTGGACAACGATACCAGGGCCCTCAGGCCGGCCGCGCCGGCGCCCGAGCCGGCGCCGACTGCGCCACGCGCGGCGGCTCCGGCCGTGCCGTCGCCACCTCTGGCTCCGACCCGGCAGGCTCCGCCGCCGCCGCCACCGGTTGTCGAGGCCCGGCGCTCGGACAGTTACTATCAGGTCAAGGCGACGATCTTCGGAGCGCTGATCGAAGCGATCGATCTCGCTCAGCTGGCCAAGCTCGACGGCGAATCCGCGCGCGAGGAAATCCGCGACATCGTCAACGAGATCATCGCGATCAAGAATATCGTGATGTCGATCGCCGAGCAGGAAGAGCTGCTCGACGATATCTGCAACGACGTGCTCGGCTATGGCCCGCTGGAGCCGCTGCTGTCGCGTGACGACATCGCCGACATCATGGTCAACGGCGCCGGCACGGTCTTCATCGAAGTCAACGGCAAGATCCAGCGCACGGGCATCCGGTTCCGCGACAACCAGCAGCTCCTGAACATCTGCCAGCGCATCGTCAGCCAGGTCGGCCGCCGCGTCGACGAATCCTCGCCGATCTGCGACGCGCGTCTCGCCGACGGCTCCCGCGTCAACGCCATCGTTCCGCCGCTGGCGATCGACGGCCCCGCGCTCACCATTCGTAAGTTCAAGAAGGACAAGCTGACGCTCGATCAGCTGGTCAAGTTCGGCGCGATCTCGCCGGAGGGCGCGGAGATCCTGCAGATCATCGGCCGCGTCCGCTGCAACGTGCTGATCTCCGGCGGTACCGGTTCGGGCAAGACCACGCTGTTGAACTGTCTGACCAATTATATCGATCACGACGAACGCGTCATCACCTGCGAGGACGCCGCCGAGCTCCAGCTGCAGCAGCCACATGTGGTGCGCCTCGAAACCCGTCCGCCCAACATCGAGGGCGAAGGCCAGGTGACGATGCGCGAGCTGGTGAGAAACTGCCTGCGTATGCGACCCGAGCGCATCATCGTCGGCGAGGTCCGCGGACCCGAGGCCTTCGACCTGCTGCAGGCCATGAACACCGGTCACGACGGATCGATGGGCACGCTGCACGCCAACAACCCGCGCGAAGCTTTGTCCCGCTGCGAATCCATGATCACGATGGGCGGCTTCTCGCTGCCGTCGCGGACCATCCGTGAGATGATCTGCGCCTCGATCGACGTCATCGTCCAGGCGGCGCGCCTGCGCGACGGCTCCCGCCGCATCACGCACATCACCGAGGTGATGGGCATGGAAGGCGACACCATCATCACCCAGGACATCTTCCTCTACGACATGATCGGCGAGGACGCGAACGGCAAGATCATCGGGCGCCACCGCTCGACCGGAATCGGCCGGCCGCGATTCTGGGAACGTGCGCGCTACTACGGCGAAGAGAAGCGGCTTGCGGCTGCACTCGATGCCGCCGAAGTCGCGAGCAAGGACTGAGGAGAGACCCCATGAAGCTCCAGGCTCTCGCCCTTGCCTTCCTCGCCGCCACCGCGATCGGCGGCATCGCCTGGGTGTTCCTCTATCCCCTGCTGTCGGGTGAGCGGAAGGCCGAGCAGCGGCGCAGCACCGTCGCCAAGTCCGAGCCGGTGGTCCGACAGGCCGAACGCAGCCAACGCTCGCGCCGCGAGCAGGTCGAGTCCTCGCTGAAGGATCTCGAGGCGAAGGCCCAGAAGCAGAGTAAAGTCCCGCTGAACATGCGGATTTCGCAGGCGGGACTTGACTGGACCGTGCAGAAATTCTGGATCGTTTCCGGCGTCCTCGGCTTCGTCGTCTGCGCCGTTGCCTTCTTCGCCGGTGGCGGCCCGCTCGGCGCGCTCGGGCTCGGCTTCGCCGCCGGTCTCGGTCTGCCGCGCTGGATCCTCGGCTACCTCAAGAAGCGGCGCGAGAAGAAATTCCTGGCGGCATTGCCGGACGCCGTCGACGTGATCGTGCGCGGCATCAAGGCCGGCCTGCCGCTGTTCGAATCCATCAAGGTCGTCGCCGCCGACGCGCCGGAGCCTTTGCGCAGCGAGTTCCTCGGGATCATCGAGACCCAGGCGATCGGCATGCCGCTCGGCGAGGCTTGTGCGCGGCTCTATGAACGGATGCCGCTTCCCGAAGCCAACTTCTTCGGCATCGTCATCGCGATCCAGCAGAAGTCGGGCGGCAATCTCTCCGAGGCGCTCGGCAACCTCTCGAAGGTGCTGCGCGACCGCAAGAAGATGAGCGAGAAGATCCAGGCGATGTCGATGGAGGCCAAGGCGTCCGCGGGCATCATCGGATCGCTGCCGCCGATCGTGATGCTGCTGGTCTATCTGAGCACGCCCGAGTACATCTCGTTGCTCTGGACCCATCCGACCGGCCAGCTGATGCTGGTCGGCTGCGTGATCTGGATGTCGATGGGCATCCTGGTCATGAAGAAGATGATCAATTTCGATTTCTGAGGTGGACCATGGTCGACATTCTGGTCTCCAAGCTGCACGACCCGCACTTCATGACGATGTTCTTCGCCGCCATCGCGGCGACGGCCACCGTCTATACGCTGATCATGCCGCTGTTCGCAGGCGAGAACCTGAACAAGCGCATGAAGGCGGTCGCCAGCGAACGCGAGCGGATCAAGCAGCGCGAGCGCGAGCGGTTGAACGCCGGCGAGAAGGTCTCGCTGCGGCAGACGCCGAAGCAGCTCATCTCTCGCGTGGTGGAGGATTTCAACCTCACCAAATGGCTCGCCCAGGAGGCGGCCCGCGAGAAGCTCATCATGGCGGGCTACCGCGGCCAGGCGCCCTACATCACCTTCCTGTTCGCGCGCCTGGTGACGCCGCTGGTGCTGTTCGTCGGGTCCGTGCTGTACGTCTTCGTGATCGCGCATCTGCAGAAGTCGATGCCGGTCAAGATCGGCATCTGCGTCGGCATGGCCTATCTCGGCCTGCAGGCGCCGATGCTGTTCCTCAGCAATGCGATCTCCAAGCGCCAGCTGTCGATCAAGCGCGCGTTTCCCGACGCGCTCGACCTGCTGCTGATCTGCATCGAATCCGGCATGTCCATCGAAGCCGCCTTCCGCAGGGTTGCCATCGAAATCTCGAGCCAGTCGATCGCATTGTCGGAGGAGTTCACGCTGACCACCGCGGAGCTCTCCTATCTGCAGGACCGCAAGGTCGCCTATGAGAACCTCGCCCGCCGCACCGGCCTCGAGGGCGTGAAGTCGGTCTGCCTCGCGCTCCAGCAATCGGAGCGCTACGGCACCCCGCTCGGGCAGTCGCTGCGCGTGATGGCGCAGGAAAATCGCGACATGCGCATGAACGAGGCCGAGAAGAAGGCCGCGGCGCTGCCGCCGAAGCTGACGGTGCCGATGATCCTGTTCTTCCTGCCGGTGCTGTTCGTGGTCATTCTGGGACCGACCGGCATCAAGGTCGCGGCCATGCAGTAGACGTAGACCGCTCGCGAGAAATTTCGCTTGCGGTCAGGGCTCTACCCTGGAAGCTAGGCGGAGCATGATCGAGGTCTCCGCCTGATGTCCGACAAGCTCCGCCGCGCCGACGGCGCCCGCGTCCTGGCCGATCTGAACGCACTGCGCGCCTTCGGCACCTACAAGACCGGCGTGCACCGGCCGACCTTCTCCGACGCCCATCGTCAATCGCTCGCTTGGCTCGCCGAGCGCCTGCCCGATGCGCAGCTGACGCCTGATATCGACGGCATCGGCAACGTGCTGGGCACCAGCGCCAAGCCCGGCCCCAAGCTGCTGGCCGGATCGCATCTGGAGAGCCAGAATCAGGCTGGCTGGCTCGACGGCCCGCTCGGCGTCGTCTACGCGCTGGAGGCGGCGCGCGTGCTCAATCCCGATCCGTCTATTGTCGGTGCGGTGGAGATCGCCTCCTGGTGCGACGAGGAGGGCCATTTCGGCAGCATGCTCGGCAGCCGCTCCTATGTCGGCGACGTCAGCGAGGCCGAAATCGATGCTGCCCGCGACCGCAGCAGCCCGCGCACGCTGCGGGAGGCGCTTGCCGAGATGGGCCTTGCCGGACGGCCGCGCCTGCAGGCCGAGCCCGGCCGGCATATCGGCTATCTCGAAGCTCATATCGAGCAGGGCGACACGCTCGAGGCGGGCGAGCTCAAGATCGGCGTCGTCACCTCGATCGTCGGCATCTGGCAATACCGCATCACCTTCACCGGCGAGCAGAACCATGCCGGCACGACGCGGATGGCGGTGCGCAAGGATGCCGGGCTCGCGCTCGCCAAGTTCTGCGTCGCGATCGACGCGCGCTTTCCGGCCGCCTGCGGCCCGCGCACGGTGTGGACCACGGGACGCATCACGCTCGATCCGGGCGCACCGAGCATCATCCCCGGCCAGGCCGAGATGCTTTTCCAGATCCGCGACGACAATGCCGCCGTGGTCGACCGGCTCGAAGAGCTGCTGCGCGAGATGGCTGCGCAGGCGTCAGACGCAGGTCCCTGCCATGTCGCCGTCGAGCGCATCCGTACCGGCGCGCCAGCCATGATGGACGGCACGTTCCAGGATGCGGTCGAGGCCGCCAGCCGCGATCTCGCCGCCGGCAGGTCGCTGCGGATGCCGAGCGGCGCCGGACACGACGCGCAGGTGCTGGCCACCATCATGCCGGCGGGCATGCTGTTCGTGCCGTCGATCGGCGGCATCAGCCATCACTGGACCGAGAACACCGCCGATGCCGACATCGTCACCGGCGCCGACGTGTTCGTCGATACCTGCCGCCGCCTGCTGGCGGGCGCCACACGATAAGGCTCGCGATCAGCGAGGCACGTCGTCAGTCCGGCGGATTGAGCGCGGCCATCGGCGCCGCGTTGCGCGCCTTGCCCTTGCTTTGGCTCTGCCCCTGGATCATCTGCTTCAGGTAGGCGACGTTGGCGGCGGCCTCGTCCGGCGGCAGATCGGCCCGCGCGATCTGCTCGGCCTCCGCGAAGCGTCCCTGCAGGCCGACGACGAGCGCGAGGTTCTGGCGCACCCGCGCGTCCGCCCGCTGCGAGCCGTAGGCCTGGCGCAGCACCTCCTCGGCCTTCGGCAGCTCCCGCGTCAGCATGTAGGACAGGCCGAGATTGGAGAGCACCGAGGGCTCGCCGGGCACGATCTTCAGCGCGCTGTCGTAATAGCGCCGCGCCTCCTCGTGGCGGCCCATCTGGTCCAGCGCGGTGCCCTGCACCGACAGCAGTTTCCAATCGGGATTGTCGGGCGAATGCGCGCGCGACAGCACGTCGAATGCGAGCTTGAAATTGCCGTTGTCGGCCAGCGCTCGGCCATAGGCCGCAAGCACGGTCTTGTTGCCCGCGTTGGCGAGCGTGGCCTGCTCCAGCACCGCAACCGCCTGCTCACGCTGGCCGTTGTTGCGCAGTGCCTGGCCATAGGCGACGGCAATGGCCGCATCCTTGGGATTGGCGCGGTAGCGCTCGCCATAGACCTCGACCGCGCGCTGCGGGGTCGCGGGCGGCGGCTCGGCGCGACTGCCTAGCGAGCCCGTGACGTCGGACATGGTCTGGCAGCCGCCGAGTCCCGCAGCGACGAGCGCGGCGAAGGCGACGGACGCGAGGAGCCGGGGAATGGAAGGCGGTTGACGCATGTCACTTGGACTCGACCGGGCGAATTGAACGCGCCAGCAATAAACTGTTAACGCTAACAGCCGGTTAATGGCGCGATCCCGGCGCAGACGTCACATTTGCGTCGGCTTGCGGGCGAGGCGCCCGGCGCGATTGCGGCGGCCTTCAAACTCTGCGAAGTCTGGCTCAAGCGCGCCAGTTAGGGAACCATTAGGCATGCCGTCGATGTTCGAGACCGCCTCCACAACGTCCGCCATCCCGATCACCTTCGTGACAAAGGCGAGCTGGCCGGGGATCAAGGAGAGCCTGTCGGCTGAAGCGCGCAACTTCGCCGAGGCCAACGTCTACACCGCCAAGCCCGGCAGCTATCTGGCGCTGCCCGGCGCGGACGGGCGCATCGCTCAGGTGCTGTTCGGCATCGAGGACGACGACGCCAAGCACCGTGACCTGTTCCGGCCGGGCGCCCTGCCCGGCCTGCTGCCCGCCGGCACCTATCGCTTCGCCAATGCGCCGCATGATGCACGGCTCGCCGCGCTGGCGTTTGCGCTCGGCAGCTACCGCTTCGGCCGCTACCGCAAGGCCGAGACGCCGGAGGTCCGCCTCGTTCCGCCGGACGGCGTCGACGCCGCCGAGCTGAGCCGCCTGGCCGACGCGGCGACATTGGCGCGCGACCTCGTCAACACGCCGTCGAACGACATGGGACCCGAGGAGCTCGAGGCCGCCGCGAAGCAGGTCGCCGACCGCTTCGGCGCACGCTTCACCAGCATCGTCGGCGACGATCTGCTGGAGCAGAACCATCCGCTGATCCACGCCGTCGGCCGCGCCTCGACGCGCGCGCCGCGGCTGATCGAGCTGGTTTGGGGCGACGCATCGCATCCCAAGGTCACGCTGGTCGGCAAGGGCGTCTGCTTCGACACCGGCGGGCTCGACCTGAAGCCGTCGAGCAGCATGCTGCTGATGAAGAAGGACATGGGCGGCGCCGCCAATGTGCTGGCGCTGGCGCAGATGGTGATGGACGCCGGGCTCAAGCTGCATCTGCGCGTGCTGATTCCGGCGGTCGAGAACGCGGTCGCCGGCAACGCCTTCCGTCCGATGGACGTGTTTCCGTCGCGCAAGGGCATCACGGTCGAGATCGGCAACACCGATGCCGAGGGCCGGCTGGTCCTGGCCGATGCGCTGGCGCTCGCTGACGAAGACAAGCCCGATCTGCTGATCGACATGGGCACGCTGACGGGCGCGGCCCGGGTCGCGCTCGGTCCCGAGCTGCCGCCGTTCTACACCCAGGACGAGGCGCTCGCCGCCGATGTCGCGCGCTGCGCCGCCGCCGAGAACGATCCGCTGTGGCGCATGCCGCTGTGGGCGCCGTATGATAGTTGGCTCGACTCCAAGGTCGCGACCATCAACAACGCGCCGTCGGGCGGCTTCGCCGGCTCGATCACCTGCGCGCTGTTCCTGCAGCGCTTCGTCGAGCACGCCAGGAGCTGGCTGCATCTCGACATCTTCGCCTGGACGCCGTCGGCCAAGCCCGGCCGCCCCGAGGGCGGCGAGTGCCAGGCCGCGCGCGCGCTCTACAAGCTCTTGAGCGAGCGCTATGGCTGATCCGAGGCTCACGCCGGCACGCGGCGATATCGCGGCCAGGCATCTCCAGGGACAGGTGACGGCTGCGCGCTTCGTCGACGGCGAGACCCTCGTCGTCGTCGATCCGATCGCGCCACTGCGGCTGCAGCCGCATTCCGGCGCCGAGCAGGCGACGCAGGCGCTGAAGGGCGAGCGCGTCACGGTCTACGACCGCAATGGCGAAGGCTGGGCCTGGGGCCAGCTCGAAAGCGACGGCTATGTCGGCTGGCTGCCGGAGGCGGCGCTGGCGGCGCCCAGTGCTGCGCCGACGCACAAGATCAGCGCACTGCGCAGCTTCGCGTTTCCCGGACCGTCGATCAAGCTGCCGCCGCTCGAGACGCTGCTCATGGGAGCGACCATCGCGGTGACGCGTGAGGAAGCGAGCTTCGTCGTCACGCATGAAGGCTGGTTCGTGCCGAAACAGCACGTCGTGGCGCGCGATCAGCGCGAGCCCGATTACGTCGCCGTTGCCGAGCGCTTCGTCGGCACGCCCTATCTCTGGGGCGGCAAGAGCAGCCTCGGCATCGACTGCTCGGGGCTGGTGCAGGTGTCGCTGAATGCCGCCGGCGTGCCGTGCCCGCGCGACAGCGACATGCAGCTCGCGGCGCTGGGCCGCGTGCTCGACGGCGGCGAGCCGCTTCGCCGCGGCGATCTGATCTTCTGGAAGGGCCATGTTGCGATCGCCCGCGATGCCGATACGATGGTCCATGCCAACGCGTTTCATATGGCGACGGCGATCGAGTCGGTCAGCGCCGCGATTGCACGGATCAAGGCCACCGGAAGCGACGTGCTCGCGATCAAGCGGCTCGATTGAGATCGTAGCCGCGCGACTTGATCACCGCGACGCGTTGGCTCAAGCTCTGAGTCCCGTTACACGGCCCATGAATGGGCCCTCTCCCCTTGTGGGAGAGGGCATGTAGGACAGAGCAGCAAGCTCGGTCGGGTGAGGGGCCTGTATCCACGAGCACCTTCTTTGAAGAGACAACCCCTCACCCAAGCAAGTTCGCGGAGAGGCCGAAGATGCCCTTTCCCACAAGGGGAGAGGGCGCTGTATTGGCCATCAACGAGCCTAAGCAATAGAGACGCGCGTCTCCTCCTAACCAAGAGACTCGCATGCTCTCTCCTCCGTCATTGCGAGCGCAGTGAAGCAACCCGGGCCGCGCAAGGACTCTGAATTGCGTCGCTGCTGTTTAGCCCGGAGACATAGCTTACACCTGTTCGGGGACATGGTTGACACTTTTGGGGTCACGCAAATCG
>NZ_JAUHHY010000015.1:0-200943 GCF_032377435.1 Bradyrhizobium sp. SZCCHNS3002 | reverse complement strand
GGTCCGGCGAGCGGCCCCGCTCCGCAAGCCGTCTCCCTGGCAGGACACGACACCTTCGTCTTCGCCGAGCATTTCGGTCAGGTCAGCGTTACCGATTTCCATCCGGGCAGCGACACGATCGTCGTCGGCCACAACATCTTCGCGAGTCAGGCAGAGCTGTTGGCGTCGATTCACGACGATGCGGCCGGCAACGCCGTGATCACCGACGCCGCGCACGACACGATCACCGTCCAGCACGTCACGACGGCGGACCTGCTGAGCCATTTGTCCAGCTTCCACCTGATCTGATCGGCGCGTCAGCGGTCCTCGGGACGGGCTGACGGGGAGCAAATCCCCTGCAGTGCCCGCTCCGATCTCTGCCCATGTCCGAGCTGCCCCAGCGCAGGCTGGCTTGGGACCCCGGGAAATAGCCGCTCCCCCAAATACGATCAATAGTTGATTGCGACCGGACGGATCGAACAATGGCGTATGGCCCGAGCGGCCTTTCTTCGATACCATTTTATACAAAATCTGGCGGCATCACTGCCCGATGCTTCAATTCCATCACGCCTGTCCGGCCTCGAGGACAGGATCACCATCGTGGCATGCATGTTTTACGAATCTGGCCGTACCGAAGACATTCCTGACCGCTGGCGTGAAGCCGCCCAGTCCCTCATTTTCGATCCTGTTGCTGGCGGGCGTCACGAGTTGCATGTGCAGCAGCCTGCTGCGGACGCTGCAGACGAATCCAAGCCGGCCTCCGCCGTCGCGCAGACCCAGCATGGCCCGGCCGAGCAGATCGATCTCGGGGCCGTAGCATCGATCGCCGTTGCTCCGAACGAAACCAGCGGTTTTCTCGCGCATGTCGACAAGACAATGGTGTTCGCACAGCTGTTCGATGTGAGCGCGCGGGCGCAGGCGGCGGCAGAGCAAACGGCTGGGACGGTGATCGCCGGCTCGACCTGGCGAGTCACCGAGACGTCCTTCCATCCGGCCCCAGCGGTTGCGGGCAGCGTCTCCGTCGAACCGGCGCATGCCGGGCAGAGCACCGGCGCGAGCGGATTCGTCCTATCGATCAGCGTCGCGATGTGGTCGGGCGCCAGCGCATCGCTGCAGACATGGTCGTTCAGCAGCCTCGGAAAGCCGGCGGCGGCGCACGCCGGACCGAGCGGAGAGCCCGCGCCCTCGCTCCACCACGCCGTGACGGAAGCCATCGCCTCGGCGGTCAGTGCACAAGGCGCGACCAGCGCCCAAGTCGTTCAGGCGCTCGGCGGCAATTCCACGGGCGTGACGGTATGTCAGCAACGCGATCGGCGCCGTTTCGGGCGGGTCGGCGGCGCTCGAGACGCTGGAAGCCAGCTTCCACCAGGATCTCAACGGCGACGGCACGATCGGCATTCGGGCTTCGAATAGCGCGGTAACGGCGACCGCGGTGACCGCCAACACGTCGGGCGGCGCCAACCTGATGCTCGCCGCCCCCTCCTTCAGCGGCAATCTTGTCGCCCTTGGCAGCACTGCGGCCCAAATCGACCTCCAGAAAATCGTCTTCGCGTCGCTGCAGACGCATTTCGACGAGGTGAGTGGCGTGCTGTCGCCAAGTGACGGGACGAGCAGCTCATCCCTGCAATTCGTCGGTCCGCTGTCGCAGGATAACTTCCAATTCGCCGGGGATGGCCTAGGCGGTAGTTTGAATTCCGGCGCGGCGGCGCAAGCGGCCGGCGTGATGTCTGAGCCGGTATCGCTGCAGGGCCACGACACATTCGTGTTCGCCGCGCATTTCGGTCAAGTGAGAATCGACGACTTCGCCCTTGGAGCCGACAAGGTCGTGTTCACCCAGAGCCTATTCGCCGACCAGTCGGCGTTGCAGGCAGCGATCCATGACGATACGGCGGGCAACGCCGTCATCACCGATGCGGCCACTGGACGCGATCATCGTCAAGCATGTGTCGACCGCCGAGCTGCTGTCGCATCTATCGAGCTTCCACATCGTCTGACTGTGAAGCTTGTCCAGAAGTTCGTCTCCGTCGACCAAACTTTGAGCTCCGTGACCGCCGCCTCTAAGAAGTCGGCCAATACGCGCATTATGAGGAGAATGGCGACCGGCTCCCGCTGCTCTCGACTCAACGCGCGAATTGCGCGGCCACTGGTCCCGCCGCTCTCAATTGTGATGTTGATTCTCGATAATGGTTGCGTGCCTTAGACCATGCGAGATGTGGAAACGAAGTCACGGGTTGAGCTACCAAGGCACCGGCAGACGAGGGCGGCGGGGCGGATGCCTTCGACCTGCGACGAACGGACCACATCTCGGCCTGCCCAAGGGAGTGAATTCATAGAGAGCGTTTCAGTCTGCTTCACGCCAGCGCTACACATTCGATACAGACGCTCTTACGCACACCAAAGCCCAGCAGATTCGGAGCAATCTTGTGGCTCAGTTCGGAGGTGCCGTTCGGGAAATGCCGCCGGGCCTCTGGAAGGTCATCACGTCCTCTGTTGCCATGGGGCGCGATGCCGGTTGGCAACCCGTCATGATGCTCGCAATGGATCCCCTGCTGCACGGAGGACCACCAGGATCTTTGTCGGCCGCCAATTTGGCCAGCGCGAAGAAGGCCAAGCAAAGAAGAAACAGCCCCAACATTAAAGACAATCGACGTAGAATCGGCACTCCGTTACCCCTCCCGCGTACCATCTGCGATGGCACGGAAGCCGCATTGCAGCCAGTCCTCTGTGGTTAGTCCTGGGGATTTAGCCAATTGGTGTGGCCAGTGTGCCGCAGTCTCGGCGCCAAAAAGTGGCGATGCGCTGTTGCTCTCGTTAAAGTGGTGGCTTGTCCGCCAAGCTAGGAAGTCTGTGTAGAGTGGTGCGTCGGTCTCGGCGGAAGGAATCATATCAGTGTCTTGCACCATCTGGGTGTTGGGGTCGTTCCGGGGGAATGCCGCGGCAATGAGCGCCGAGAATGCGTAGCCGTCCGCTCTTGCCGGCAGGTGCCAGGACATTGCGCATCGAATGGATCCGGCCGCGTTGCCAGATGGCGCTCAGGACCACGGCAACGGAGGCCTTGATGCCTTCATGCGAGTCGGAGATCAGCAGCTTGACCGCCGGCCCGCGCCGCGCGAGCCTGCGCGGGATATCCATGCCAAGAACCTCGCGGCGGCCGTCGCCTTCACTGCAATCGTAACGATAGCCTCCACTGAGGTGAGTTGGGCGTTCTGGCGCACTTTCACGCAACGTATGTTCGCGTAGGTAGCGTCGATCCACAGGTAGAGCCCGTCACCCTCGATAGGACGACCGAGGACCGCGCTCACCGTGTCGTCGATCCAGCCGCAGAGCCGGCTCACCCGGCTCCTGGAGATTCTGCCCATGCCATCGCCCCCCACGCCAGATCCTCGGCCGAGCGAGTGGGGACGCCCTGCACATAGGCCTTCTGGATCAAGGGAGTTGCGCCTTCTCCGCCATCCGCCGCCGCTTGCGAAAGCCTGGGAAGTAGCTCGCCCTGCGTAGCTTGGAGATACGCAGTTCGACCGCACCGGCTCGCGCCTCCAAGTCCGGTCGCGACAGCCACTCTGATGTGCCAGCCGCAGGGCGCTCTTCTCGCCAAAATGGCTCTGGTCAGTCCTGCGACCTCCATCAACATCAATGGCGAGTTGGCGACGCCGATCATCTGGGCAAGATGATCGCCGGTTACGATCAATTGCATCAATTGCTGCGCGCGCAGCGGCATTCCCATCTTTGACCCTGGGATGAGTGAGATGACCTCCGCAGAAAACCAAAACCAACGAACGACGGAAAGCAGCCGAAATTCCTCTCGCACCCGAACTAACCGCTCGATGCACGCGACAGGAGAAGTTTGGTGGAATTGCTGAAGCGGGTTGTATTCGTCGTTTGTCATCACCTTATGTTGTGAATAAGTTCCAATGCCCGTTGATCGTCAGACGCGAATGGCATCTGCTATATTTCGAATTGTGAAGATGCTGCGGGGGCAGGGATGTTTGGGAATTCGACTCGGGCCAGTCGAGAAAATGGCGCGCGTGGGTTGGTAGGACGAGCAGCGCGCGTCGGACTGAGCGCCGCTTTTTTTTGTATGTCTTTTACTACTTTAAGTAGTGCTGGAACGATGACGCTCCCCGGCCAGTTTTCTGTTGGCCAGATGGGTGCCGCGACCTATTCGCTTCCGATTGCCATTCCGCCTGGCTCCGCCGGTATGGTGCCGTCGCTGACGCTCGACTACAGCAGCCAGGGGGGCAACGGCGTGCTGGGTGTCGGTTGGTCGTTGGGCGGGCTGCCATCGATCGGCCGATGTCAGCGGACGGTAGCGCAGGACGGTGTGCTCGGTGGTGTCAATTTCGATGGCAATGATCGTTTCTGCCTCGAAGGGCAGCGGTTGATCCTGGTGAGCGGCGCCTATGGTGCCGACGGCGCCGAATATCGCACCGAGATCGATGCCTATTCCAAGATCGTATCGCGCGGCATAGCCGGTAGCGGCCCGGCTTGGTTCGAGGTGCGCACGAAGGCTGGGCAGATCATGGAGTTCGGTCGAACGGCCGACTCGCAGGTTCTGGCTCAGGGGAAAACCACCGCGCGCGCGTGGGGCGTCAACAAGGTCAGCGACACAAAGGGCAACTATTTCTCGGTCACTTATACGACGGACACGACGACGGGGCAGTCGGTCCCGAGCGGCATCGTCTACACCGGCAATGCGGCGGCGGGAGCCTCGCCCTACAACTCAATCGGATTCGTCTATTCGTCGCGTCCCGACGTCATTCAACATTACCAGGCCGGTTCGTTGGTCCGAACGGCTGTCCGGCTGACCAACATCAGGACGTTCTCGGATGCGGCCTTGGTGTCCGACTATCAGCTTTCCTATCAGCAGAGCCCGACCAGCAATGTGTCGGAAATCGCATCCATCAATGTCTGTGGCGGATCGGGCGGCTGCCTGCCGCCGACCATGTTCCAATGGGCGAATGGCGGAGGAGCGTCATTCTCCGGAGCCGTGACGACGCTCCCGAATGGCTTGTCATTCACTCCTCCGTCCGGCTCCAGCACGTCTGGCGGCGGATTTCTTTCCAATCTGGGGCCGCTGTTTCTGGGCATGCTGAGCGTGCCGGTTTCGGCTGATTTCAATGGCGACGGGAAGAACGATTTCGTCATGCTGTTGGGATCGAACGTGTACGGATTCCTTGGGAATGGTGACGGCAGCTTCACCAACGTGAATTCGATAGCGCCGAATGGCTGGAACTTCGGTCTGTCCAAGACCTTCATGAACATCAGCGGCGACTTCAACGGCGACGGAAAGACCGACTTTGCGATGCTGGGCGGCGCCAATCTATACGTCTTCCTGAGCAACGGAGACGGGCAGTTCAGCGGCGTAACGTTCCCTTGCCCGAACGGTTGGAATTTCGGCACGGCGCCGGCGGACAACTTCATTCCGATCGGAGGTGACTTCAATTCGGACGGTCGTAGCGATTTCGCGATGATGGCTGGTCAGTACCTCTACATGTTCCTGAGCAACGGAGACGGGACATTCGTGGGGCGCACGGTGCAGACGCCTGGATGGGACTTCGGCGTTCCGTCCTCGGCCGGCTACACGCCAGTCACGGGTGACTTCAACGGCGACGGGAAGACGGACTTGATGGTCCTCGGCGGTCTTGCTGCTGCCGGTCCAGGCGCGGCGACGAGCACGGCCGGGAAGATTGCCTATCTGATGCTCGGCAATGGCGATGGATCTTTCACATACAGCTCGTGGCAACTGCCGGGCGGGTGGAGTTTCGGAATAACCAGCAGCACGAACTTTACGCCGATCGGGGGCGATTTCAACGGCGATGGCAAGACCGACCTGATCATGCTGCAAGGGCCCTGGCTCTACGAAATGCAGAGCCGTGGAGACGGTACGTTCGACTACAGCTCGATCCATATCTCCAACGGCTGGGATTTCGGTGCTCAACCGAGTGCGAACTTCATGGCGTTCTCGAGCGATTTCAACGCGGACGGGAAGACCGACTTTGCGCTCATCGGCGGCAACAGTCCCTATATCTATCAGTTCATGAGCAATGGTGACGGCACATTTGGCTATCGTACACTCGGAATGCCCTACGGATTCAATTTCGGTGCTCCGCCCGCCAAGAATTTCTGGCCCCAACTCGGTGATTTCAACGGCGATGGTCGGCTGGAATTCGCCATGGTTGCCGGCACCAACGTCTATAGCGTCAGGGCCGACGGGGCGGCTGGCGATGTCATCAGCACGATCACAAGCGGTCTCGGAGCGACGGTCAGCATCAGCTATACTCCGCTGACAGACACGACTGTTTACGCCAAGGATACGACCAGCGCCTATCCGGTTCAGGACCTGCAGATCCCATTCTATGTCGTGTCGCGGGTCGACGCATCCAATGGTGTCGGCGGCACATCGAGTTCGACGTATACTTATACAGGCGCCAAGATCGATCTGACCGGGCGCGGGTTGCTCGGGTTCCGTCAGGTGACGGTCAGAGATGCTCAGACCGGAATTGCGGATACGACGACCTATCGGCAGGACTTTCCTTACATCGGCATGGTCGCTTCGGCTGCTCGCACGCTCGGCGCGCAGACCCTGGGCCAATCGACGAACACGTATCGCTTCATCAATGCGAGCGATGGAGCGACGATCTCGCCGTCAAGCGCGCCGTATCGTGTGTTTCTGACGCAGGGCGTGTCCAGCAGCACTGACCTCGATGGATCGGCAGTGCCGACCGTGACGACATCAAATCAGTACGATTCGTTTGGCAATGCCACGCGCGTGACGGTCTCGACGTCCGATGGGTTCAGCAAGACCACGTCCAACATCTACGCCAATGATACGTCCTATTGGTATCTCGGGCGTCTGACGCGCGCGACCGTCACGAGCCAGCGGCCACAATAGCCGGCCGCTGCCTCTCATCAGATCTCACATCTTCTGCTGCTTTGGTTGGTTAAGGAATTGACCATGTTCAATGCCGTGTCTCCGCGCGCCTTGCGCTCCCGTGCACCGCTCCGGCTGTCAGCTGCGGCGCTGGCGTTCTTGATCGGCGCTGGTGCTCCGTCGCTCGCCAGCGCTGCGCAGATCTTCCTCACCAATGGATCGACCTGGACGGTCCCGAGTGACTGGAACAGCTCGAACAACACCATCGAGGTCATCGGAGGGGGCGGCGGCGGCGCCGGCTCGAACTCTTCGACGGAAGGAGCTGGCGGTGGCGGCGGCGGTGGCTATTCGAAGATATCGAACCTCCCGCTTCAGCCAGGCGCGGCGATCACCTACCGCGTTGGCTCCGGCGGCGCGGGAGGCGGCGCGACGGCTGCCGGTGCGAGCGGCGGCGACACCTATTTCAACGGCTCCGGAGCGACCTGTCAGGCGCAATCGGTGTGCGCAAAGGGCGGCAATGCCGGTCAGCCCAGCAGTGGATTGAATGCCGCAGCCGGCGGTGCCGGCGGCGCGTTGGCGAGCGGCATAGGTGCCGTCAGATATTCCGGCGGAGCGGGCGGCAACTCGGGCGCGAGCAGCAATGGCGGCGGCGGTGGTGGCGGTGCGGCGGGGCCGCTCGGGCATGGTGGCAACGGCGGTTCCAGCGGCCAGAACGGCTCGGGTGCGGGCGGTGGCGGCAACGGTGGCGGCACGAGCGGAATCGGCGCGGGTGTCGGCGGCAACAACAACTCCGGAGCGGGAGGAGGAACGGCTGGCTCCATCGGCATCGCTGGCGGCAATGGCAGCGGCGGCGGTGGCGGTGGCGCGGGCTATTGGAATGCCAGCGCCTGGGTCAACAATGCAGGTGGCAGCGGCAGCACCGGGACGGAATGGGACGCCAACCACGGCTCTGGCGGCGGCGGCGGCAGCGGCGCTGGCGGCGGCGGTGGCGCGGGAGCGGCGAACGGCTCGGCGGGTCTCTATGGTGCGGGTGGCCCCGGCGGCTCCGGCAACAGCACTGCCGGAGCGCCTGGTGCATCGGGCATCATCGTCATCAACTATACGCCGGTGCCGCCGCCGCCTTCATCGGCCACGCGGATCTACTTGACCAGCGGCTCGAGCTGGACGGTTCCGGCGGACTGGAATAGCGGGAACAATACCGTCGAGGTCATCGGCGGCGGCGGCGGCGGTGCTGGTTCGAATGCATCGTCGGAAGGAGCCGGCGGCGGCGGCGGTGGCGGCTACGCCAAGATCTCCAACCTCTCGCTTCAATCCGGATCGAGCGTCAGCTACCGAATCGGCGCAGGTGGCGTTGGTGGCAGTGCCGCCAATGTCGGTGCGAGCGGTGGTGATACCTACTTCAATGGCACCGGGACGGCCTGCTTGTGGCAGTCGGTCTGTGCCAGCGGCGGCGCCGGAGGCGGCGTGAGCAGCGGGCTCAATCCGGCTGGTGGCGGTGCGGGTGGTGCAGCGGGCAACGGCGTCGGTACCGTCAGATACTCAGGTGGCGCTGGCGGAGGAACGGGAGCCAGCAGCAACGGCGGGGGAGGCGGCGGCGGTGCGGCTGGCCCGAACGGCAATGGCGGCAATGGCGGCTCCAGCGGCGCGAACGGCTCGGGCGCCGGCGGCGGCGGCAATGGCGGCGGATCGAGCGGAGCTGGCGCCGGTGCGGGCGGCAACAACTTTGTTGGAACTGGAGGCGGCAGCGCGGGCGCGCTGCGCGTTCCCGGCGGCGTCGGCAGCAATGGCGGCGGCGGCGGTGCAGGCTTTTGGGATGGTGTCATCGCGTTCGTCAACAATGCAGGCGGCAGTGGCAGCAGCGGCTCCGAGTGGGATGCGACGCATGGTTCGGGTGGCGGCGGAGGCAGCGGCGGCGGCGGCGGGGGCGGCCCAGGCGCATCCAACGGCGCCGCGGGTCTCTACGGCGCAGGTGGTCCGGGCGGCTCCGGCGTCAGCACAGCTGGTACGACCGGTGCGCCGGGCATCATCGTCATCACCTACACACCGGCGACGGGCGGAGGAGGATCGACGCCGGTCTCCGATATCTACACCATCACCCGCACATCCTCGTTCGCCTACGACTCCGCCTCGGGTCTCCTGACCCAGGAAGTCGTCGAGCCGGATACGCCGACGCTGCGGCTGCAGACCGACTATGTCTACAATGCGTTCGGCCAGAAGCAGTCGGTCACCGTCAGCGGCGCCGACATTGTCTCGCGTTCGAGCACGACCAGCTATGACGCGCGCGGGCAGTTCGCGACGTCCAACAGCAACGCACTAGGGCAGAGCGAGACGCTGCAATATGACGGCCGCTTCGGCCAGCCGGTCAGCCGCACCGGCCCGAACGGCCTGACCACGACGTGGAGCTATGACGAGTTCGGCCGCAAAACGCAGGAGACGCGCTCGGACGGCACGCAGACGCGCTGGGCCTACCAATTCTGCAGCGGCGTGAACGGCGGCAGCGCGAGCTGTCTGTCGGGCGCGAGTTATCTGGTGCAGGAAACGCCTTACGCCGCCGACGGCGCCACCGTGAACGGCCCCGTCACGACCGTGTTCTTCGACACGCTGGAGCGCGAGATCGGCCGCCGCACCCAGGGGTTCGACGGCAGCACGGTGCAGGCGACCAAAAGTTATGACGCGCTCGGGCGCGTCGCGCAGACCAGCCGGCCGTACTTCCTGACCGGCGGCACGCCGCAATACACGACGTTCAGCCATGACGTGCTGGGACGCGTGGTCTCGTCGACCCAGCCGGACGGCAGCGTGGCGCAGACCGCCTATCACGGCCTGACCGTCGTCGAGACCAACGCGCTGAACCAGACGCGCACGGTCACCAAGAACAGCCAGGGCCAGGTGGTCTCGGTCACCGATACGCTCGGCAAGACCATGACCTATGCCTATGATGCGGTCGGCAATCTGGTGCAGACCACGGATGCCCTGGGCAATATTGTCAGCGCGACCTATGATCTCAGGGGCCGCAAGATCGCGAGCAGCGATCCCGATCTCGGCAACTGGACCTACAGCTACAACACGCTGGGGCAGCTGGTCACCCAGACCGACGCCAAGGGCCAGACGGTCAGTCTGAGCTATGACAAGCTTGGCCGCATGGTGCAGCGGGTCGAGCCGGACATGACCTCGGTCTGGGCCTATGACACCGCGGCCAACGGCATCGGCAAGCTGGCCTCGAGCGGTATCACCTCCGGCTCGGGCAACGGCTTTGCCCGCAGCTTCAGCTATGACAGCCTCGGCCGTCCGCAGCAGGTCGCGACCACGATCGATGGCGCCACCTACACGATGGGTGCGACCTATGACGCCAACAGCCGGCTGATCAAGGTCAGCTACCCCTCCGGCTTCACCGCGCGCTACGGCTACAACAGCCTCGGCTTCGCCAACCAGCTGCAGGACGACGCCACCAGCCAGGCCTTCTGGACCGCGAATACGATGGATGCCGACGGGCATCTGACGCAGCAGACGGCTGGCAACGGTCTCGTTACGACGCGCGGCTTCGACCCGCTGACGGGGCGGCTGACCAGCGTCGCCACCGGCACCGGCAGCGCCGTGCAGAACCTGAGCTTCGGCTACGACCGGCTCGGCAATCTGACCTCGCGCAGTGACGCCAACACCAATGTCAGCGAAAGCTTCAGTTACGACGGGCTGAACCGGCTGACGACGTCGACGACCAGCCTCAACCCGACGCCGCTGGTGAAGACCTATTCCTACAGCGCGATCGGCAACATCCTGTCGAAGTCGGATGTCGGCACCTACGTCTATCCGGCGGCCGGAGCGCCGTTGCCGCACGCCGTCATGAGCGTCGCCGGCGGCAGCATCAATGCGACCTTCACCTACGACGCCAACGGCAACCAGACCTCCGGCCTCGGCCGCAGCATCGTCTATACCTCCTACAACAAGCCGGCGAGCATCACGCAAGGCACGCGGACGATCTCCTTCGTCGACGACACCGAGCACCAGCGCTTCAAGCAGGTGACGCCGGAAGGCACGACGCTCTACATTGCCGGCTTCGGCGTGATGGCCGAGGTGCAGAACTCCGGCACGACGACGCAGAAATGGACCGACTATCTCTCGGTCGGCAATGCCAAGGTCGGCATGCGCGTCACCCAGACCGCCGCCAGCGGCGCCACGCTGACGATGCGCTACTTCCACACCGACCATCTCGGCTCGATCGTGGCGCTCACCGACGAGAACGGTCTGCTGCAGCAGCGCCTGTCGTATGACGCCTGGGGCAAGCGCCGCAACGTCGACGGCACCGACGACGTCGCCGGCAGCACCACCAGCCAGACGACGCGCGGCTTCACCGGCCAGGAGGAGCTCTCGGTCGCCGGCCTCGTGCACCTGAACGGCCGGGTTTACGATCCGCTGCTGGCGCGTTTCACCAGCGCCGATCCAACGGTGACCGAGCCGCTCAATCCGCAGGGATGGAACCGGTACTCGTATGTCGGCAACGACCCGCTGACGTTCACCGATCCGAACGGATTCAACTGGTTCTCCAATTTCTTCGGCGGCATCTTCAACTGGATTGCTAAACCGATTCAGCGGCTGTTCCAGCAGGTCCCGATCCTGGCGAGCATCGTGCAGCTGGCTGCCACAATTGGGCTGACACCGTTCATTGGGCCATTTGCGGCGGCAGGTGTGGCTGCGGCCTTCGTTACGGGATTGCAGGGCGGTAGTCTCAGTCAGGCGCTGAGAGCGGGTGCAATAGCAGCAGCAACGGCGTTTGCTTTCGCGGTCGTCGGAGGCGCAACTGACGCCCTTGCCGCTGGTAACATGGATAAGTTCTCCATAGTGGGGCCACACACGCAGCCAGCTTTTGGGACTCCCGAGTACGCATTCAATGTTGCCGGTCATGCACTGGTCGGCTGTGGATCCTCTGTTGCTTCCGGCGGAGACTGCAAATCTGGTGCTCTATCGGGGGGAGTGAGTGCCGCATTCGGTCCGGTAGTTAACAGGCTGAACGGGGTTGCCGCGCTTACAGCCAATGCTGTCATCGGCGGCGCCGCGTCTGTCGCGGGAGGCGGAAAATTCGCAAACGGCGCGGTGACTGGTGCATTTGGCTACCTGTTCAATGCAGAGGGAGGGCGAATAGCTGGAGGACTGATCGCAGGTTCGATTGCTATGGTAGTGTTTGCCGAGACCGGACCAGCAGATCCTGCCCTAGTATATATTGCGCGCGCACTCGGGGGCGCCATAGGAGACGCCTATCAAGACTGGGTAGACTCGGTAAGGGGACCATACAGCAATCTTAAGGACTCCAGACCTGTTGATTACTTTGGAGAGTTTACTGCGGCACAAAAGGATGCGATCATTCGAGAGAACATGAGCCGAAATGGGGGCGTAGTGCGTTCAGACATCTCTGGTCAGGTCTTAAGTCAGCCACTTAAGAGCCAGAGCGGGATGGTGCCGGATCCGAACGAGTGGCAAATCGACCATATATTCCCACGGAGTTTCGGGGGAACCAATAGTTACAGTAATGCGCAAGTTATATCGCGTGCAGAAAATCGTGCCAAATCCAACATTCTTCCGTAGGACGCAATGAAAAGCCCAATACCGGATCCGCGCTCATTGTGGGAAGGAGCAGTGCTAGCATCAATCGCGCATGCAGTCTTTGTTGCGAGAGCGCCATATATGGTTAGCTCTCAATCGTGGGATGATAACGTCTACTGTGTTCAAGATAACGCGGACTCGCGGGGGGCCGTCGCATTTGCACCCAGTAAGACTCAGTTCGTTGGTGTCTTCTATTATTCAGAAAGCTCTAGAAATCCTCTCCGTCTTACGGTCGATCGACCGGTAGATGCAACGAAAGGACTTAGTGAACATCTTCTATTCAGTCTGCCTTCAGATCTCGTAACTCTTAAAGAGCAGGCGCTGCGGTACGTTATTCAGGACGTCCAGGGGCAGGTAATTCCGGTTGTAACGGCGGCGTTCTGGTGCGGAGCCGAAGGATCAGTTGTGGAAGCCGTGGAGCCTTGGTCCGTCGTATTTGAGGAAGGTGCGCTTCTGATTGAGCGTCAATTTTTGTCTGGTCACGATGCTCTTCACAGGTGGCAGCATGAGTTTGAGTTTGACTCAGATGAGCTGTCCCTCGTGGATAGTCTGTTCAAAAGGCGGATTAAATCACCTGATGAATTCATCGTGTTGACTTCAGAGGAGCAGAAGGTGCTCCGGTCCAATGCGTCTGGAGCGACGGGATTGACTGCGAGTCGAGAGGCGTTGGCGGAGATGAGAATTATGTTTAGTTAAGGGTGACGAGTTGATCACAAAGCATTGACGCCGCGCTGAGGAGCTTGATTGGATAAATTGAGTGCGCCTAAATTGTTGACTAGGTGTGTGGTGTTACGACGTCATTGGCGCTCGATGAGCGGGTGCGGTCAGATCGAAAGTGTGATGCGTTTTTTGACCGAAACTGCAGGTGTCAAGGCTTGTGAATGAATCACTTGCGTGTCCCTGCTAGCAATATCTCTCACTCCCGAAACCCTCTAGTCGCCGCCTGTTAGATGTTGAGCAGCCATGGCTGCTTCAGGTTGTCGGAAGCGGCAGTGCCTGGCGAGGCTTACAGGCACGGGTGGATGGCGCTTCCCATGGTGATGGCACTGTCGGCGTCCAGACCATGGACGAGAGCACGTCGTTCGCCTGGAGTACGGGTGGTGCGGAAGCGAGATCGGCGGCGCAGGCGCCGGCGGCGATGCGGGTGCCGGCGGGGAGTGCTCGGACCGGCAGGATCTCGGACTAGCCGCTGCTCGATGACAATAAGGGCGGCCCTGCCACCATGGTCGAAGGTGCCGGACGCTTCGTCGGTGAGTCGCCGACCGGCGTCGTGCCGCGCGGTGCGGAGCATGTTGCCGAAGGTGTCAGCATCAATCTCGCCGGGTAACGGTGCGGCAGGCGGCCAAGACGGTGCTCGGGGGGGGCAAGTACAGGGCCGATCCGAGGATCTGGTGGCGAGGATTATGGTGACAGTGCGTTTAACCGTTGATTGGGTGCGTGATGCTATGGCGATCGACGAGTAGGAAAAGTCTGGTCGAAATTCCCATTGTAAGTGCGCAATCCAGGATTGAGTCTTACGGCTGTCGCCTTACCTCCGCGTATCAAAGCATGTGTATGACTCACCGGCGTGTCCTGCCAGCAATATCTCTCGCTCTCAAAACCCTCTAGTCTCCGCCTGTTAGTTGTTGAGCAGCCTTGGCTGCTTCGGGTTGGGGCGAACGGCTGTGCGTGGTGAGTCTTGCAGACGCGGGTACATGGCGCTTCCCATGGTGCTGGCGCTTTCGGCGTGCCAGACCCTGGAGGAGGGGACGTCGTCGTTCGTCTGGAGCACGAGTGCTGCGGAGGTGGGATCGGCTGCACAGGCGCAGGCGGCGATGCGGTCGCCCGCGGGGAGTGCAAGGGCCAGCAGGATCTCGGGTTCGCCGCTGCTCGACGACAGTAAAGGCGGCCCGGCCACCGTGATGGAAGGCACCGGGCGCTTCGTCGGGGAGCCGACGACCGGGGCGGTGTCGCGCGGTGCGGAGGACGTGGCCGACGGCGTCACGATCAATTTGGTCAACGTGCCGGCGCCGCAGGCGGCGAAGACGGTGCTCGGGGATATTCTCGGGGTCAAGTACACGGTCGATCCGGGGATCGAGGGGCGGATCACGATTCAGACGCCGAAGCCGGTGGCGCGGGCCGCCGTGATCGATCTGTTCCAGGCGGCGCTGCGGGCCAACAATGCGGCCGTGGTCAACAATCGCGGCATCTATCGCATCGTGGCGGCGGACCAGACGGCGGTGTCATCCGCGTATCGCACCGACGATCCGGCCGATGGCGGCGAGATGGTCGGCAACGGGCTGCAGGTGGTGCAGCTGAAATATGTCTCGGCCTCCGAGATCCGGCGCGTGGTCGAGCCGATCGCGCCGCGCGGCGGCGTGGTGCGGGTCGATGATGCGCGCAACCTGATCACGCTCTCGGGTAATCGCCAGGAGATCGCGGCGATGATGGATGCGATCGCGCTGTTCGACGTCGACACCATGAAGGGGATGTCGTTCGCGCTGATCCCAGTCAAGACCTCGGCGCCAGATGCGATCGCAAGCGAGCTGAAAAGCGTGTTTGCCTCGGACCGCGACGGGCCGATGGCCGGCATGGTGCAGTTCGTGCCCAACAAGCGGCTGCGCTCGATCCTGGTGATCTCGCCGCAGGTTGCGTATCTGCGCCGCGCCGAGACCTGGATCCGCAAGCTCGACGCGCAGGCGCAAGGGTCCGAGAAGCAGCTCTTCACCTATGCGGTGCAGAACCGGCGGGCCCAGGAGCTGGTCGACGTGCTGCAGTCGATGTTCCCGACGGACACGCAGACGGCGACAGCCGGTCGGCGCACCGTGGCGCCGAACTATCAGGAGGCGAGCGTGCAGTCGCAGCCGTCGCCCTCCGGAGGCGGGCTGTCCGGATCGTCGTCGCCGTCCTTCACCGGCGGGCTCGGCGCGTCCGGCGGCGGCTTTGGCGGCATGCGCAATGCGGCGCCGGCGGCTGCTGCGCCGAGCGTCATGCCGGCGGCGGCTCCGGCTGCACCCACCGGCCGCGACGGCGATGCGGATGGGCCGCGGCTGCGGATCGTCGCCGACGAGGCCAAGAACGCGATCCTGATCGAGGCGGCCTCGGCCGACTACAAGCGCGTGCTGCAGGTGATCGAGCGGCTGGACCAGATGCCGAACCAGGTGCTCATCGAGGCGACAATCGCCGAGGTCACCCTGAACGACGAGCTGCGCTTCGGCGTGCAATGGTACATGCAGAAGCACAGCTCGAAATTCACCCTGACGGAGGCGGCCTCCGGCGCCGTCAGCTCGGTGTTTCCCGGCTTCTCCTACGCGCTGACAGCGGCCAACATCGCTGCCACGATCGACACACTGAACCAGATCACCAACGTCAACATCGTGTCCTCGCCGTCGCTGGCGGTCATGGACAACAAGCCGGCGGTGCTGCAGATCGGGGATCAGGTGCCGATCACGACGCAGTCGGCGACCGGCACCCTGACGCCCGGCGCGCCGATCGTCAATACCGTGAGCTACAAGGATACGGGCGTGATCCTGTCGATCATCCCGCGCATCAATGAGAGCGGGCGGGTGCTGCTCGACATCGAGCAGGAGGTGTCGAGCGTGGCGCCGACCACGTCATCGAACATCGATTCGCCGACCATCCGGCAGCGCAAGATCAGGACATCGGTGGTCGTGAACGACAATGACGCGCTGGTACTGGGCGGGCTGATCCAGGAGGGCCGCACCACCGGCCGCAGCCAGCTGCCGATCATTGGGGACATCCCGTTCATCGGCAATTTCGCCGGCAGCCGCGACAACGTCATCGGCAAGACCGAGCTGATCATCCTGATCCGGCCGCACGTGATGCGCAGCCTCGACGAGGCGCGCAGCGTGACCGAGGAGTACCGCCACTTCATGGCGATCGAGGGTCCGCATCGCCGGCAGCCGGCGCGGCGGCGGGTCGAGGACACCGGACGCAGGATTCTCGACTGATGCCGCGCTTCCGCTACCGCGCCTACGGCACCGACGGCTCCTTCGCGGAGGGGACGATCGAGGCTGCGTCCGCGGATGCGGCGAGCGCGACGCTGTGGGCGCAGGGGTTGTCGCCGTTCCAGATGCAGGCCGCCGATAGCGCCGGCACGGCATGGTGGAACCGCGAGATCACGCTCGGCAACGGCGCGGCGCGCGCGGACCTCTTGGCCTTCACGCGCGAGTTCGCCACGCTCTGCGCGGCCGACATTCCGATGGACGACGCCTTGCGCATTGTGCAGACGCAGGCCTCGGCAGCACGGCTGTGCACCCTGGTCGAGGCGCTGCTCGCCGATGTCCTCAATGGCCGCCCGTTGTCGGAGGCGATGCAGGCGCAGCCGCGCATCTTCCCGGCCGACTATGTCGCTGTCGTGCGCGCCGGCGAGAGCGGCGGGCGGCTGGCGCAGGTGCTGACCGAGCTCGCCGAGCTCCTGGAGCGGCGGGCGGAGATCCGTGCGCGCATCCAGTCGGCGCTGATCTATCCCGCGATGCTGATCGTGCTGAGCCTCGCAACGCTGGCGATCATCGTTGGCGGCGTGATCCCGTCGATGGCCCCGATCTTCACGCAGAGCGGCAAGCCGCTGCCATTGACCATCCAGCTGATGCTGGCCTTGAAGGCGCATTGGCTCGAGATGGTGATCGGCGGCGTTGCCGCCATCGTGGCTGGGGGGGCGGTCGTCGCATTCGTGCTGGGTGATCCCGGCCGCCGCCGGCGTCTCGACCGGCTCGCGCTGCGGCTGCCGCTGCTCGGCGGCTTCCTTCTGCAGCAGGACACCGCGCGCTTCGCCCGCACGCTCGGTACGATGCTGATGGCCGGCGTGCCATTGATAGCGGCGACGAAATCGGCGAGCGACGTCGTCGACAACCGTCATCTCCGCGCCGGCATGGAACAGGCGATCGAGCGGATCCAGCAGGGCACAGCGTTGCACCGCGCGCTGCGCAACGAGGTGGCCTTGCCGGCCGTGGCGCTGCAGATGATCGCGGTCGGCGAGGAGGCGGGCAAGCTCGACCGCATGTTGCTGCGCGTGGCGCAGATGCTGGAGAAGCAGCTGCAGACCAGCGTCGATCGCTTCATGGCGGCGTTGACGCCGGCGATGACGGTCGGCATCGCATTGATCATCGGCGCGCTGATCATGCCGGTGATGAACGCCGTCCTCAGCATCAATGATCTGGCGGGGCGATGAGCGCGCGGGCGGAACTGGGACGGGACGAGGCGAGCGCCGGCTTTACGCTGGTCGAGATGCTTGCCGTGCTCGTCATCCTGGCGCTGACGGTATCCGCCGCCGTCCCGCTGCTGTCACGCGGCGCCGGCACGGTGAGCCTCGATGCGGCGACAGGCGAGATTGCGTCGGCGCTGCGCGCGACGCGCTCGGCTGCGATCGTGCAGAACCGCGTGATGACCCTGAGCATCGACGTCGACCGCCGGGCCTTCAGCTCGGACGTCGTCCGGCCGCGTACCTTTGCGCCGGACATCCAGGCGAAGCTGACCTATGCCGCCGCGACGCGCGTGGGCGCCGCCGTGGGCGGCTTCCGGTTCTTTCCGGACGGCTCGTCGACCGGCGGCGATCTGAGCCTGGAGTTGAACGGGCGTCATATCAGGCTCTGTGTCGAATGGCTGACCGGGACGGTGCGGACCGCCGCGACGTGTTGAGGGGAGGGGACGATCATGCTGGGATGGATGGAATGTCGTGATGTCGTGAAGCTGCGCTTGGCCGCGTGGCCCGGGCAATTCCGGCTTCGTTTACGCAGAGGCCGCGATGGCGAGGCCGGCTTCACCTTGGTCGAGATGCTGGTCGTCATCACCATCATCGGCCTGATCATGGGTCTCGTCGGCCCGCGCGTGCTGAGCTATCTCTCCGACTCCAAGCTCAAGACGGCGCGGATCCAGATCCGCAGCCTGTCCTCGGCGCTCGACCTCTATCACCTTGACAACGGCCGCTACCCGACCGCAGCCGAAGGGCTCGGTGCGCTGGTGCAGAAGCCGGCCACCGCGACCACCTGGAACGGACCCTATCTCAGCGGCACCCTGGTCCCGAACGATCCGTGGGGACGGCCTTATGTCTACAGATTCCCGGGGCAGCACGGCACCTACGACATCGTCTCGCTCGGGCCCGAGGGACGCGAGGACGAGACCTCGGCAACGGCCAATGTGACGAGCTGGCAGCCGTGACTCCCGCCACGGCAGAGATGAAGCACGCGGACGGCGACGACGCCGGTTTCACACTGGTGGAGGTCCTCGTCGCACTTGCCATGCTGTCGGTCGGCCTCGCTTTGGTGATGAGCCTGTTCTCGACCGGACTGTCACGAACGGGCATGGCCGAACGCGTGGCTGGTGCCGTTGCGCTGGCGCAGTCGCTCATGGCCCAGGTCGGCAATTCGATTCCGCTGCGCACCGAGACGCGCGATGGCGCCGAGGCGAACGGCTATCGGTGGCGCCTTGCGATGCAGCCCTATCGGCCGGCACCAAACAGCGATGCACGCCCGGTCGAGCTGTATCAGGTCTCGGTCGAGGTCGGCTGGCAGGAAGGGCAGGACCCTCGCTCCTATGCGCTCTCTACGCTTCGCCTCGGGCCCAGAGTCTCCAGGTCGCAGTGAGCCAGGCCGATGATGTCGCCGAAAGCAAGCGGGATGGATGATCGCGACGCAGGCTTCACCCTGGTCGAGGTTCTCGTTGCACTGGCGCTGTTCAGCCTGCTCGCCGTTCTGCTGTTCGACAATCTCAAATTCGGCGCGCAGGCCTGGCAAAGCGGCAGCGCCCGCGCGGAGTCGTTCCAGCGCGAGCTCGCGGCGCAGGACGTATTGCGGCGACTGATCGGCAATCTCTATCCGATGATGCTGGGCGAAGGCGCGGCGCAGCGGCGCATCGATATCGACGGCCAGGCCGAGAGCCTCGAGTTCCTCAGCGACGCGCCGGCCGTGTCCGGTGGGGCCGGCCGCTTCCGCTTCAAGCTGTTCGCAGACCGCAGGCGTGACGGGGTCGATCTCGTTCTGCAGTCCCGACCCGAACTGGCGGTGAAGCAGGACACCGAGCGGACGCTGCTGGTGTCCGACATCGATCGAATCGAGCTCAGTTATGCGGCAAGAGCAACGGGAGACGCCAATGCGGCCTGGAGCACAAGCTGGAAGGATCAGAGCGAGGCTCCCGGCCTGATCCGGCTGCGGGTCCTGATGCGTCCCGACGATGCCCGTCACTGGCCGGAGCTCGTGATCGCGCCGCGGGTGCAGGCCGATGTGGCCTGCGTCTACGACGCGCTCACGATGCGCTGTCGCGGGCGATAGGGGGCCTCATGCCGGTGCTGTCGGTTCTCTGGGGGCTCGCGCTACTGACGGCGATTGCGCTGTCGCTGTCATGGTCGAGCAGCGTGTCCTATGGCCTTGCCCGTAACGGCGTCGATCAGGCCGCTCTCGGTGCGCTCGTCGAGGCCGGCGTGAACGCCGCCATCGACGGTCTGCTCGATGCCCGGGCGGACCACCGCTGGCGCGCCGACGGCCGTCTCTACACGCTCGATTTCAACGGCACGCGGATCGGCATCAGGATTCAGGACGAGCTCGGACGGGTCGACCTCAACCAGACCGATGAGGCAATGCTGAACAGCCTGCTGCTATCAGCGGGGCTGGACGCGCGGGCCGCCGCTGACCTGACCGACAAGATCGTCGACTGGCGAACCGCAACGTCCCTGAAGCATCTGAACGGCGCCAAGGACCGGGACTACGCGTCGCGCAACGCCGCCTATCATCCCCGCAACGGTCCGTTCCAGAGCGTCGATGAGCTGCTCCTGGTGATGGACATGACTCCGGCGATCTTCGCCCGGATCGCGCCGGCGCTCACGGTCCATTCGGGACGGCAGTTCGTTGATCCGCAATTGGCGCCGCGCGAGGTGCTGCGCGCGCTGCCCGGCATGACCGCGCAGAGTGCCGAAGCGACGCTGGCCGCGCGTGACGGTGCCAGGTCTGGCCTTGCCGAAGGCAACCCGATGACGGTGCTGCGTGGGCGCGCCTTCACGATCCGGACCGAGTTTTCCCAGGCTTCGCGCGTGGTCGAAGGCGAGGTCGCGGTGCGCCTGACGGAGAATCCGCAGCAGCCCTATTGGGTGCTGAGCTGGGGGACGCGATGACCGGACGCGCAGGGCCAGCGATGCAGCAGGACGCCGCCTTCGCCGCAGACATTGAGCAGCCGCGCGCGCAGCTGCACGGGTCCATGCCCGACATGGACCGGACCGCATTGTTGCAGAGTTTTGGCGACTTCCTGCGCGAGGAAGGCATCGTCGATCGTATGAGCCTCGACCGTGCCGGACGCGCGGCACAAACCACCGGAGACAGGCTCGACACCGTGCTGACCAAGCTCGGTCTGGTGTCGGAGGCCGGTCTGGTCGCGGCGTTGGCGAAATTCCTGGCACTCGATCTGGTGCGTCCGGATCAGATTCCGATCGACCCTGTGTTGCCCGAACTGGTCGAAGCCGAGTTCGTGCGTCACAATCATGTGCTGCCGCTCGGCTGCAGCGATGGCCGGCTTGCCGTCGGCGTGACCGATCCGTTCAACCACGATCCGATCCGGGCCCTTGCATTCCTCACGGGCCTTTCGGTCGACATGCGGCTGTTCACGGCGGCCGATTTCGACAAGGCCTGCACGGGGCTCTATCCCGCCATGTCGCGCAGCGACGAGACCCGCGCCACCGGCGGCGCCGAGGCCAACGAAGCCGACGTGCAGCGGCTGCGCGATCTTGCGAGCGAGGCGCCGATCATCCGCCTCGTCAACCAGATCATCACCAGTGCCGTCGAGGCGAGGGCGTCGGACATCCATATCGAGCCCAATGTGGACCAGGTGCTCGTCCGCTATCGCATCGACGGCGCCTTGCGCTCGGTCCAGGTGCTCGCGGCGGACCTGCGTGCCGCGATCACGTCCCGCGTAAAGATCATGTCGAAGCTCGACATTGCGGAGCGGCGCCTGCCGCAGGACGGGCGGATCAAGATCGCGGTCCGTGGCATCGACATCGACTTCCGCGTCTCCACGATCCCCACAGCCTTCGGCGAAAGCGTCGTGCTGCGCGTGCTCGACCGCAATCGCGTCAGCCTCGATTTTGTCGAGCTCGGCTTCTCCGACGAGCACATCGCGACGCTGCAGGCGCTGCTGCAGCAGCCCAATGGCATCATCCTGGTCACCGGACCGACCGGCAGCGGCAAGACCACGACGCTGTATACGGCGCTGAAGACGCTCAACAGCACCGAGCGCAAGATCTTCTCGGTGGAGGACCCGATCGAATATCAGATGCCGGGGATCAATCAGGTGCAGGTCCAGTCGGAGATCGGGCTGACGTTTCCTCACGCGCTGCGCTCGATGCTCCGGCAGGATCCGGATATCATCATGATCGGTGAAATCCGCGATCTCGAGACGGCGCGCATCGCCATTCAGGCCTCGCTGACCGGTCACCTCGTGCTCTCGACGCTCCACACCAACGATGCGGCGTCTGCGATCACGCGGCTGATCGACATCGGCGTCGAGAACTATCTGCTGGCCTCGACGCTGAAGGGCGTGATTGCGCAGCGCCTGGTGCGCAGGCTCTGCCCTCGTTGTTCCCATGAACATCCGCAGGCGGCCTATTGGGCGGAGAGCTTCGAGCGCTCCGTGACCGGGCTCCTTGCGCATGGGCGGCCCGACATTCGCCAGCCTCTCGGCTGCTCCGATTGCGGCAATGCCGGCTTCTCCGGACGTTCGACCATCGCGGAGATGCTGGTCATCGACGAGGCATGTCAGAGTCTGATCCTGGCCAAGGCGTCGGACACTGCGATCGAGCGCGCCGCCCGCGAGCAGGGCATGCAGAGCATGTACGAGACCGGAGTCCGGAAGGTCTGGCGCGGCGAGACCACGATCGACGAAGTTCTGCGCGCGACGCGCATGGGATAGGGCGGCGGGACGGGCGATGCATGAGAGCAAGGATAGAGGCGCGTTGCTGGCCACGGTTCGTGCGGCGCGTCCGCGCGACTGGGCGCAATCGGCGGCCGCCTGGTGGTGCAGGGAAGCGGTCGATCTGCTGCCGCGACGGTTTGTGGCCGCGCTGGCGCCGGCCGGCCGGCCGAGACTTCTGGTCGATCGCGACGACACGCGGATCCGGCTTCAGTTGAACGATCCCCGATCAGGAGTGCAGGCTGTCGAAACGACCCATGCAGGTGAGGTGACGGCGGCGATCGCATCCATCCTGCGGCGTCATGGTCTGGATCGGCGCGACGCGGATCTGGGCTTGCGTCTGCCGGAAGAGAGTGTTTTTCGCCGCGAGCTCATGCTTCCACCCGAGGCGAAGGGCGCGATCGATACGATCGTGCCGCAGGACCTGCTGCGCCGGACGCCGTTCAAGGCGGAGGACATCTATTGCGACCACTTGACCGCCACATCGCCTGACGGTCGGATCGCGGTTCGGCAATGGGTCACGCGGCGCCATCACGTGCAGCAGGCCGCAGATCAGCTCGGGCTTGCCGTCGCGCACATCGACTTTGTCGTGTTCGGCGACGATCAAACCTCGCCATCGATCCGACTGGCGCGTCCTGCTGCTGCCCGCAAGACCTCTACCGTTGCGATCGCAGTGCTTGGCGCGCTCGCCGTGCTTCTAGGGTCCGGCATCGCGGTCCTGACCTTTGCCCGGCAACAGGCCACGCTGGACCGGCTCGATGCCGAGATCGTTGTGGCCCGCAAGGGCGCCGAGCGCGTTCGCGTCCTGGTGGATCAATTGCGGGAGCGGCGGACGGCGCTGTCGCGCCTTCGTCTGCAGCGCAGCGAAGTGCCGGGATTGATCGACGTCTGGGATGAAGCCTCGCGCATTCTGCCGAAGCATTCCTGGCTGACCGAATTGCGGCTCGTGGAGGGAGCGAACCCGCGGAGCGCAACGGTCACGATGACCGGATTCTCGGCCGCGGCGCCGAGCCTGATCAACACGCTCGGTGGATCGAGACTGTTCGTGGACGCTGCCCTGACGTCGCCGGTCGCGATGGATCCGATCGAGAACCGGGAACGCTTTTCATTGCAGGCCAGGATTCGTGTGCCCGATGCCATCAAGGAGGTGGCGCCATGAGCGAATGGACGAACCGCAGGGACGCGCTCGGACGCCGCGGCCTGTTCATCGTCGTCAACCTCGCGCTTCTTGCTCTGTTGTTCTGGGGCTTCGTGGCGCCGATCGCGGCGATGTTCGCCGAGCGGGAGGCGCGGATCCAGCAGCAGCAGGCGCTGCTGGCACGGTTGAGCGCGATCGCAGCCCAGGCATCGGCCATCGAGGGCCTTGCCTCCGAAACCGAGTCGCAGCTCCAGAACGGGGAGTTCCTGACGGGTGCGAATGAGAACGTGATCGCCGCCGACCTGCAGACGAAGCTGAAGACGATCATGGGCAATGCCGGCGCCCAGTCCCGCGCGATTCAATCGCTGCCGGGCCGGACCGTCGATCAGATCAAGTACAGCGGCGCGCGCATCGACCTGTCTGGGCCGTTGCCCGCCGTCATGCGCGCGGTCCACGCGGTCGAGAGCGCAAGGCCATATTTGTTCATTGCCAATGCGGTGCTGAAGAGCGCGCCTGCGGTGCGCCCGGGAACGGCCGAGGAGCCGGTGCTTCAGGCGCAGCTCGATATCTACGGTGCCGTGCAATGAGGAGCTTTGTGCGATGGCGGGTGAGGCCGCAGGCCGCCGTTCTGGCGCTCCTGGCGGGTCTTGATCTAGTGCTCGGCGCCTGGCTCGCGACGTCGGTCGGAGGCGGCGAAGCGCCCGGCGCCCGCCGCGCGGCTTGGGAAGCGCCGGTGCCCCGGACCATGGCGGGCGTGGCTGGACGGCAGCCGCTGCAGACATATGCCGAGATCCTGGCCCATCCGGTGTTCCAGAAGTCGCGCGAGCCGTTCGTTCCGCCCCCACCCGCGCCGCCACCGCCGATGCCGGTGGCCGCTCCGCCCCCGGTGGCCACTGACCCGGGCCTCCAGGTCGGCGGCGTTATGATCAACAGCGGCACGAGCAAGGCCTATCTGCTCTCCAAGGTGGGAGGTGGCGCAGGCTCCTGGGTCAACGAAAACGAGACATTTCAGGGCTGGCGGGTGACGTCGATCGACGCGTCAGGTGTTCGGATCGAGCAGGCGGGGCGCGCCATCGAATTGCAGCTCTACCCCAAGAATTGAAGAATACAGGCCGCGCTGCGGCCCCTCGAGCCGGAGTAGAATAGCCTTGTTCGCACAGACGAAAGATCAAGGGCCAATCCGCAGACAGCCGCTCGTAGAGGAGGAGCGCGAATTGTTCGTTCCTGCTTGGCTCGGCTTCTCGGTGCTCTCATATGAGCTAGGTCTCTTACATGTCTTCTCGAAACCGTCGTCCGCCAAGCGATCTTCGGACCATGGCAGTCCCAGAGATCAGAAATGCCAGTCATAGCGGTCCTGTGGATCCTAGGATTATTGACAACGTTGTCACTGTCGCTGCTCTGGGGCAGCGAGGTGTCGTACCGCCTCGCCCGCAACGATTGTGAACTTGCGAATCGGAGTGCGACTGCGGACGGGGCGCTGGACTACGCCGTGTCGGGATTGTTTGATCAAAAATCTGATCGCCTCTTGCGTCCAGGTGTAGGCGAGGTTCACCTGCTCCACTTTGGCGAAGCCGAGATCCGGATCGTGATCCAGGACGAGCTCGGCAAGATCGACATCAACCAGGCCGACCCTGCCTTGCTTGCCAGTTTGCTGCGGTCGGCGGGGCTAAACGCCGATGCGGCAAGTGGGCTTGCAGACAAGATCGTAGACTGGCGAACCGCGAGCGAATTGAAGCATCTTAATGGCGCCAAGGAGTTCGACTATCGCGCGGCGAATAGTCCCCACCGGCCGCGCAACGGTCCGTTTCAGAGCGTCGACGAGCTTCTTCTCGTAATGGACATGACGCCTGCTCTCTTCCAGCGGATCGAACCAGCCGTGACCGTGTATTCCGGAAGCCAGTTCGTTGACCCACGACGTGCCACACCTGAAGCTCTGGCGGCGATGCCCGAGATGATCAGTACGCAAGGGACAGCCTCCGATCGCCCGCCTCCATTTCCGATCGGCGCAAACGAAGAGCCAACGTCATCCTTGCGCGGTCGCGCCTTCATGATCTGTATCGAAGTCGCAAAGTCAGGCCAGGTTTCTCGATATCGAGCTGTTATTCGAATGACGGACAATCCGGTACATCCCTATTTCCTTCTCAGCTGGAAGATGACGTAAGCTCGCGACCAGCGCTCTGTCAGAGACGTAGTGTCTGTGGAACACCTTCCTGGCCGCGAGCTTGGCGAGGACGTCGACTATCGACCGGAAGACGCTCGACGCAGCTGTCAATGCCTTGTGCGAAAGCGGGACGCCGCGGCGGCGTACCCCGCGGACCAAATAGGCGTCAAGCGCCAGTCAGTAGGGCCGCAGAGCTACGCTTACGTTGGAGCGACGAAGATGAGGCCGCAATGTCACGGAAACATGGGGCGGCTCAGTCCGCGCGGCGGCAAGGTGCTACGTATTGCTGCCGCAGCAAATGTTTGATCCGCACCGGCAATCGAGAGATGCGGCTGGCAACCGGGAGGCTAGCTAGCCACGGTGCCGCAGGAACTTCACTGATAGGCCACGCTTTCTCGTGAAGTGAGCCGCGTCTCGTCGCAGAACAGGGGGCTCGCCGCTATCAACAACAACCGTCGGACGGAGGAGTGTGAGGCTCTCATGGCAGCCGAGCACTTCGGCAAGGCCCAGAATCCGGATTATTCGCGGCACTATCGGGGTCTTGACATCGTTGCTGAGATCGAGGCTTACGGCAGCTTCAACGAGATCCAGCGCCGAATGGCCTTTGGTGGTCTCGCCCTTGCCAATAATGACTAACGACTGCGTCGCCGCTTCGCGCAGAATGCCTGATAGGCGAGCCCGACTCCCACTTCCAGGGAAGTCGTCGCGCGCCAGCCAAGCTCCGTCAGGCGGGAGACGTCGAGAAGCTTGCGTGGTGTGCCATCCGGCCGTGACCGGTCAAAGCTGATGCTGCTCTTGAAGCCTACTACGGCGGCAACCACGCGGGCGAAGTAGCCAATGGTGATATCCTCGCCAGTGCCGATGTCGACCAGCGCGGTGTCCGAATAGGTCTTCATCAGGTGCACGCAGGCATCCGCCATGTCGTCGGCATAGAGGAACTCGCGCCGCGGCGTGCCGGTGCCCCAGACCATGACCTCCGGCGCATCGGCGAGCTTGGCCTCATGGAAGCGGCGGATCAGCGCCGCGTTTGCGCCGATGGATGGGGTCGGCTAAATCCCATGATCTGCGATCGCCGTAAATCTCGGCTGGAAGCTCCCGGGCGTTGTCAGTGACATTAGATCGATGGCGCTGCTCGACACGTACGAGGCGAAGCGCCTACGGACGTCGCTCAACACCTACCATCCTTGACGCTCTACGGATTTGCCCGGTCTTTTCGCTGCAATGCTCAAGACCAAAGACGCAACGGGGGAGCTGGCGACGAGTCTCGTCGTGTTGCCGACGGCCGTCTCGACCTTTACGCGGGCGTCTAGTTCAACTTTGCCGGTATCTGATAATCCACTGTTGGTTCGACAGCCATCGTCTCGGATTGCACAACCTTGCCTCCCGATGCTTTGACGGCGTTCGCTCTGCCGCGTACTTTGTGTAAATCTCGAGGCGATCTCACACTGATCCGTCCTGATTAGATCCTGCGGCATTGCCAAAGGTGGTCGGCTCGCTGGACGGCGCGTTGATGCAGGCATTGGACCATGGTCGCGCTAGCCTCCCACGCATCTTACGTGCGGACCACAAGTTCCACTGACGAACACCTCCTCGATTTCAGGCATCAAGGTCACTGCCTCATCGACAGTCGCTTCGATATCCGCCTCTGTTGGCGCCGAACCCAGCCACCCCCGCGCATCGAACCAGCGCCTGAAGAATGGGCGACGATACACCTGGAAGTATTGTTCGAGATACTGGACCCATACGTCCTCTGCAGGGATGCGCCCTGACGCATGGACAATCCCCTCTCGAGGGACGATGCCAAGGTTGAGGCGAAACGCGGGGCGGCCGCACTTGTCGAGCTGGATTTCGACGATCTGAAATCCTTGAATGCCTTCGCGCCGCAGTCTCCCAAATGGGAATGCGGAACGAATCTCCCGGCTCCGCGCATCGCCGCCCGTAAGCGGGATCGTCCGGAATCCTCGCTGCTCAAGCGCTGGGACGATTCTCAATTGAACGACCCGTCTCAGCGCATGTCTAACCTTTTCCGTCATTAGCCATCGATTCGGTCGCCGACAAATATCAACATCATTGGGATGAGCCGGTCCATCCGTTAACCGCCGTCTCACTGCCATGTAGTGGTGAAGTCATGTTGGTTCTTTGGAGGAATCAGGACCCAGCAATGAGCGCGTCGAGGCAGTCTAACGGCGCCGGTGCTCCCAGGGCGTCAAACAGCTCTGACGCCGTTGACGACCGGGCCGCTTGACTTACAGTCTGTCCAGGATCCGTCTTGTCAAAGTACTGCTCAATGAGTTCGGGACGTTTTGTTATATAGTCGACGGCGCGCTGCCGCATCTCATTAAAGCGAATTTCAGGCGCCTGGCGCAGAGTTACCGATATCTTCCTGGTCCCACCATTCACAAAGCTGAATATCCTTCGCCAACGGCTTTCACCCCAAAGATGCTCGAAGCGAATCTCATCAATCCGCCAGATTGTCCCGTCACGATCCAAAACAATTACCCCGAGATAGCGCTCAAGGACCCGTTCTCTCGGACCCGTCGAGACTTTGAACGCATCGCTGCTATATGGCAGGATCGTTTCTCTTCTCTCATCAAAGAACAGCAAGGTACGTGGCCCACTATCTGCAGTCACATCCGCCTCCCCGGGGTGAAGTGCCCGCTAAAATTGCGCCGATCGTTAGGCTCTTAGACCATCCGGGGCCAGCCACCCAAGCCAGCTCGGGATACTGCGCGAGCGTCGAATTGAGGGACGCGGAGATGGGATTGGTGTTCCAGGGCTGGTTCTTAATCCAATCCGGTACCATCCGTCCTATGCCTTGGTTCCGCTCCAATAGCCAATGATGTCTCGCCTGCCCTTCCCCGAGAAGCTGAATGCCTTCCCTGTTCATCCACTTGCGTGTCGCGTTCCAAGTATGACTCCCAAAATCCTTAAATCGGAACGCTCCCTTCTCCAAGGCGCCAGCGAGGCCCCCCCCGACGAGGCTGAGTCCAACCTCTCCGAGGTTAATGCACCGCCAGTTTCCGCCGTTCTCGTAGAGCTGAAGTCCAATATCTGCTGCGGCAAAAGCGAGGCCCCACGCGAATTCTCCCGTCGGATCTGTAAAAGAGACAGGATTCCCGCCAGCGTATACATAGAGGCTCGGCCCTGCGACGAGCCCAAGCGGATCTGCCTGCGTGTATCTCCCAATCGATGCATCGTAATGCCGATGCCAGTTGTAGTGAAGCCCTGACTCGACGAGAAAATACTGACCCGGATATCGCAGGTTGTTGCTTGCGGTTCCGGTGATCGAGCGGACCTCACCGTAAGGCCAGTACCATGCGTCCCAAACCACGGTCTGGTTTGCGTCGGTCATCTTGCTCGGGCGATCGAGATGATCAGGATGCACGTACCATTGTTTAGGCGTTGCCGTGTCCAGATCTGCAAAAAGCGCAAGGGGTGTATCATCCAGCCAGACGTATTCCCGCTGCGTCGTGCCGTTCGCACCTGCCTCGGCCAATAGCCGCCCAGAGCTGTCATAGATATAGTGGGTCGTCGTCGATGGCGTCATATTTTGGGTGGTCCGAACGGCCATCCGCTCGAGCCCGTCATAGACGTAGCTCGCGGTCACCGTCGTGCCGATTGTGAGCTGATCGAGCCGATTGCGATTATTATAGCGGTAGTTGTAGGTCGTAGTGCCCCTGACATCAGTGACGATATTGCCGGCTCCGTCATTCGTGACGCTCCGCAGCGTATTCGTGCCCTCAGTGGTGCCGACGTAGAGATTGCTGTTGTACGGATAGCCCAAAACTCTTGTCGTGGTGGTTGTGCCATTTGTAAAGACGTCGCCGGTCCGATTGCCGACCGGGTCCTGCCAATAGGTCTGCGTCCCCCAGTCCCCGTAGACATTCTGCAGCCGATGACCCGGAGTGAAGACATAGTTGTCGGTCCGACCGGCGACATTGTTGTCCCAGACATTGGTGATGTCGAAATCATCGTACCAGTAGGTATAGGCGCGGTTGATGACCGAATTCGATCCCTGCTCGACCACGAAGGTGCTCAAATTGTAGTCCTGCGTGAATGTCTTCCACAGGATTAGGTCATTGCCGTACGAGAGCGACTGCAATGGACCGAAGGGTTGGTAAGTCACCCACTTAGCGAGCAGCATTTCGGCAGTTGCGGCGCCCGGCTGCTGCGTCACGGTGTTCACGAGCCCCGTTGCACCGCGGTAATAGTTGACGATCCGGCCGGATGGATAGGTGATGCGGGTCAGATTGCCGTCGAGATCATAGGCATAGCCAACGAGGTAGACGATCCCGGCTGTTGTCTTCTTTTCCTGAATGGCCTGTCCAAGCGAGTTGAAGGTCCACTCGATGCTCCCGGAGGCGTCGTCGATCCGTGTCAGGCGCCCAACGCCCTTGCTTCCGCCAGATGTCCCATCCCAGGTTAGTGTTACGTTCTCGCCCGGTGCAGCCGGATATTGCTTGCTCAACAAGCGCCCTGCTGCGTCATAGGTCAGATTGGTAACGACGCCACGCCCGTCAGTCATTTGCGTCGGTTGACCAGCGGCATCGTAGACATAGGTGGTCGTGCCTGTATCAGGGCTCGTTCGCTGGATTACGTCGCCGAAGCCGTCCCGCACGAAAGTGGTGTTGAGAGAGCGTGGGTCGCTATAGCTGGCTACTTCATCTCTGCCGTCGAGGGTGACCGTCTCGCTATTGCCCTCCTCGTCTTTCGAATTGACCAACCTGTTCAGCGGATCGAATGACCAGCCGAAGACATTCGAGCGCGGGTCGGTGATCGAGACGCGATTGTTGGTCTTGTCGTAGCCGTGAACCCAGGTCTGCTTTGAAGCCCCGATGAACTTCAACAGTCGGCCGAGTTCGTCGAATACGGCCGTTTGCGCCAACTGGATGGTTCCGTCAGATCCCTTGATCTGTCGCGCTGTGACGTTGCCCATCGCATCGCGCGTCAGTGAGATGGATGCGCCAGTATTGTCCTGGATCTGAACCACCCGCCGCGCATCATCATAGGTATAAGACAGATAGGCTCCGTTGGCGCGCGTCACTCTGGTGACATCGCCAACTGCATTGTATGTCAGCGACATCGTCGCGGCCAATCCCGACGGGTCGACTGTGACAGTCAGGAGTCGGCCGAGCGCGTCGTAGGTAAGGCTGGTGGTGACGCCATTGGGATCGGTGACGAGCGTCGGCTGTCCGCGGTAATTGACCGAGTTGATGATCGTGACCTGTCCGATCTCGTTTGTGTAGGAGGCAGGATAGCCGTTGGCATCGTATGAGAAAGAGACCGTATCGCCTGGGCCGGGGAGGGGGCCGTCAACGCTCGACAGCAGCGTCCCGGTATAGTTGAACGTCCAGGTCCGCGTCTGTCCATTAGTCGAATACGGCGCCGTCTGCGACGTCGTGTCGGTCTGGGTCACTTGCGATAGCTGACCGGCCGTGCTCCAGGTGTATGTCGTGGTCAGGCCAGGCTCGACCTGTTGCGCGACCACATTAAATGTGTTGTCGTACACGAAACCCGTGGTAGTCGCCGCTGCGGTGCCACTTCCGCGTACAATCGAGGTCGGGCGTCCGTACGAATCCCTCGTATAGGCTGTGACGCGTCCCTCGTCATCGATGACCTGACTGACCTGCCCAAGCGTGTTGTAGCTGACAGATCGAGCCGAAGCGGGGCAATTTGTGCTCGCCTGGCCGGCCACGCCTGCTGACTTCATCGTTCCCTCTCGCTTTGCAAACGAGTAGGTAGCCTGCTTTCCAAGAGCATTGGTGACCGTTCGGGCCACGGCGGCATCGTCATAAACAACCGTGGTCAGGTCTGCGCCACCTGCGTGCGAGCTGGACACCGGTCGCCCATCCTGGTCGTACGTCCAAGTTGCGTAACGTACGCCTCGAGCGTCGGTCATCCCGGTGAGAAGGTCCGGAAAGGTGGTGTTCTCGTAGTGATACGTCGTGATGTCGATCTGCTGCCATACTCCGTCGTTCTTTTCCGACCTCGTGACAGTCGTCAGGTTGCCGTTCGTATATCCGTAGTCGATCTTGAAGTATTCAGTGGGGCCTGTGCTCTGCGCATAGGTGTAAAACGTTGCGGTCGAGACATGGAGAGGGGTTCCCGAGGCGCTCGTCTCGTAGCGAAAATCGATATGCCTCGAATCGGCGAATCCTATGGAGTCGATTCGCGTGGGATGTACGGCTGTGTTGGCGATGATACCCTTGTTGACGCCGTTCCTTTCCGTGATCGATTTGGGCCAATAGGTATTCCCGCTCTGTATGAAAATGACCGTTCGATCATTCTCGTCCTTGAAAGAGAAGAACTTCGTGCCGCCATTGTCAGAGCTCGTCAGCGATGCTTTCGATTCGCTATAGGCGCTCGCGTAGACCCCCGGCGTCGGCTGGTTGAAATCGTATTCGATGCCGTCTGGCGAGAACACGGCAACGGTGTTGCCAACGAGTATCTCGTACTCGAAGTCGAAGTGCCACCGTGCCGTGCCTAGCCGTTGGCCCGGCGTTCCCCGGCTTCGATAGTGGCGTACAAGCCCGAGCGGGCGCGCTCCGCCCGACATGAAGTCGACGGCATCCTCTGACTTCGAAGATCCCGAGAGTGAGATCGGATTGCCAACGCTCGGATCAGTTGTGCACGGATCGGGGCTGTTCTGCGGCGCGGGTGCGTGGCTGTTCGGGGGGCCGCGGCTCGGATCCTTTGTGCACACCCCTCTCTGCAGCGCGTAGCCGGAGACGCAGTCGGGCGATGTGATGTTGATCTCGTACGCCACTCGGGTGGCGTCGGCAACGTAGCATATAAGGCTGCCGTTCGGGCGAACCTCGACGCCGTTGAATTTCAACGGCAAATGAACGTCATAATCGTAAAAGCCGATGATGATATATTGCGGGTACAAAGCTGCGAGCTGACAAGCCGCAGCTGGCTCGGTGACGTATTGGGTAGTCAGAGGGATATTGTTGACGACGATCGGATATCCCAATTGCGGGTTTGCATCGGCTGCGGTTGCGGCGCACGCGAGAATGAAACAGGCTCGTCCCAGGCAACGAAAATGACGCGCCGCCCCAAGAAGCATCTGGAAAATTGGAGCAAGAACCTTCAAGCCAAAAGTACAGCCAGAATCGGTATTTCTAATCCAAGAGGATACGAAATACTGGATTGTAGAGTGCTCGATCGCTCTTTGTCCCGCCGCTCCGATCGCTGACGACATCCCATGCCCCTCGCCTGCTTCCCCGTAGATTTACGGGGGCATAAGATAGAAGTCGCATTATACCTTCAACGGTTGTGCGGCTTTATCAACAACTTTAGGGTGAGCCGCTAGAATTGGTCTGAATGATTGCAGGAGCTATCGCCGAAAGTTGGTGACGGCGGGAGTCCGAAGGCGGCATCGGAAGGCTGCGGGGCCAAAGGCTTGAGCGGATCATTGAGACCAGGCCGAGGGAAGGTGTGATTTCGCGGGGGGAGTTGGTGGTGCAGCAGGCTGCGGGGGCGCTCGGTTTCTGAGTTCATCGTGCTGGGGTGGCTGACCCTGTCGATACTTTTGGTTGTGCGGCTACAGTTGTTCAAGTCGCGAGTCCTAACCCTTGAGGAGGCGAGGCCCTCGTGATCAAGTCGATCAAAGAGTCGTCGATGGACTAGGAGGACGCAGATCGCTTGGGGGGGCAGGTTCGCAGGGTCAAATCGGTTCATCGCATGGCCCAAGCCGTCGCTGAGGCACGCGGTTGAAAGCAGGCCGGCCTGCGACATACCTCGATCGCCGTGTGAGTGAGGTCCGGCCGACGTTCTGATACGATGCCTGGACGCTCTGTATCAGCTTTGTGCCGTCCACTAGCGACGCAATGAGCTCCCTGGTTAGTTCGCGCAGGCGCGGCAGATCGTTGTCATAGGCGTCGATATCGAGTCCGTCAGCCCGGGATTTCCCTGCACTGAGGCGCTCGCTAAATCGGAGACGCGGGCATGTTTCAGTTTCAGGACGAGAACTATCGAGGGGTCCCGACGGTTATCATCATCTCGTACGCCAATGCTTCGCTTGGACGCAAGGCGCGACGGGCCGCGGCGGCGCCGAAACGTTGCAGGACGTCCGAACGAGGAAATGTCTCAATTTCTAGCAGATTGGGCAGCTCGGAAGCCGATGCCGACCGTCTTCAAGCTGCAGTGGGATCGCATTCCAAAAGTCTGCAAGGGCATGGGCGCCGGCGTGGGGGCGCTGAGTTGGGAAGCGGCGGGGGCGATTGCTCATGCAGGTAATCAGAGCTCTTCTCGCCTGGCTATCTGGGGCTAATTCGCGCCTATCGTCGCTTGAGAAGCAGGTTCTCGATTGTGTGCGAGCGCGGCTGGATGATCAAATTCGAGATTTGTGGGATCGTCAGGTTCAGGCTATCAACAAGGTCCAACGGCTGCCAAACGGCGTTGAGGTGGACTTCTACAGGATGTCAAACGGACGACCGAGCTTCGACGGAATTATCGCATTCCCCAACAAGAGAGAGGCGGCTTTGGCTACGGTGAGCATCGAGATGAACGGCCTGGGGACGTTGGATGCAACAGTCTGGTCCGTCAATGGGCTCATGTTCTCGATCGAGTATAAGGGAAGCGTTGGTGACTTTGAGGAAGCAGCCGCCGGTATGGACCCCCTGCCTGGGTTCAGGATCAGCTGTGGTTTGACTGCCGATCTGTCAGCTGCCTGAAGAGTTTCAGGCAGGATGTCATCATCGGAGTGCGATTGTTATACGAGCCGTTGAGTAGCCAACGGTGTTGACGAATACGCTGACCGAATGGTCGATGTTGTAACCGAGAACGGCAGCTGCGCATCGGCGCCACTGAGGAGACCAAAGCGCCATGCAGCAAGCACTCCACTGCTCGAGTGGCGGGTGCACGATCGACCTTCAGCTCTATTCCCGAGACTGACGACGTTCTAAGCTTGATGGTTCAAACGCCCAGGGCTGGCAGAATCCCCCCTGCGGGTGCCCAGATGTATACGAATCAAACGAGCCATCGACTTTCCTGCGCAGCAAGGGTGACGAGCAGCCCAAAAGCCAGAAATGGTCCAAACGGGACCGCGCTCCTCCGTGTGACGGAGTAGCCAGCCGCATGTAGGGTGGCGACTACCGCGAGCGCCGATAGTGAGGCGGACAACAACTGGAGAGGGATGCCGACCATACCAACCCAGAAAGTCGACGCAGTCAGTAGCTTCACGTCGCCTAGTCCCAGGCCCTGCTGCCTTCGGATGACGAAATAGAGCCAGCGTAGGAGCCAGACGGCAGCAGCGACGATCATTGCCTGGAGAATTGTTTCGACGAGGGCAGGCAATCCGCCCAGGGCAGCTGCCCGAAACGCCCCAATTAGGGCGATCGTCGCATTCAGCGCGTTGGGTATTGTTCTGCGCTTGAAATCGATCCAAGCCAGCAAAACCAAAAGGCCTGGTAGGAAGATCAGACAAGCCGTAGCTACCCCAAGTCCGGTCATCGCGTACTAATGAGCTGCGCGCGGAGATCGTGCTGGATGCAGTCGAATCAGAATCCGCACAGTTCACATTTGATTGCGAAAATCACCTTCGCGCCCCGCGCGTGAAACAGGCGATTCATATTGCCAACAAAATCTCCGCGTCCGAGTGCTCGATAACCCTGAGTAATCACTCACGCTATCCCCTCATTTCAAGTGTCAATGCGGGAAGTCACGACTTCGCTTCTGCCCGATGTTTTTGGTCGTGTTCTGCGTCAAAGTCAGGAGGCAGGCCAGCGGCTTGCCGAACATCGCCCCTAGCTCGGCTCGCGTGATTCGCGGCGAGACCCCGCCTTACTCGCGGCGGTAATCGTCCTCGATACGGATAATGTCGTCCTCGCCGAGATAGGACCCGGTCTGGACCTCGATCAGTTCCAGCAGGATCTTGCCCGGGTTTTCCAGCCGGTGCACCGCGCCCATCGGAATGTAGATCGATTCGTTCTCGTGCACGGTCTGGACCGTCTCGTTCACCGTGACCCGCGCCGCGCCGCGCACCACGATCCAGTGCTCGGAGCGGTGATAGTGCTTCTGCAGCGACAGCCGCTGGCCGGGCTTGACGATGATGCGCTTGACCTGGTGGCGCTTGCCATTGTCGACCGACTGGTAGCTGCCCCAGGGCCGGTGCACCTTGATGTGGGCCTCGGTCACTTCGGGCGCGACGGTCTTGAGCCTAGCGACCAGCCGCTTCAAGCCGTTGGCATCGCGCTGGCGCGACACCAGCACGGCATCCTGCGCCGCCACCACGACGAGATCATCGACGCCCTCGAGCGCGACCAGCGCCTTGTCGGTGACCACATTGCAGTTGCGGGAATCCTCGAACACGGCGGTGCCGCGCGCGGCGTTGCCCTGCCCGTCCTTGTCGGACAGTTCCCAGACGGCATGCCAGGAGCCGACGTCGGACCAGCCGCACGACACCGGGGCCACGGCCGTCCGCTCGGTCTTCTCCATCACGGCATAGTCGATCGAGATCGGCTTGGCCGCGGCGAAGGCTTCGGAGTCGAGGATGATGAAGCTGAGGTCGCGGCCGGCCTTGGCAACGGAGTTGGTGACCGTCTGCACGCTGTCGGCATCGAACTTGCGGTATTCGTCGAGCAGGACCGACGCGCGGAACATGAAGTTGCCGCTGTTCCAGAGATAGCCCTCGCGAATGTAGCGCTCCGCGGTCGGCTGGTCCGGCTTCTCGACGAATTTCGCGACCGCCCGCACCTCCCCGGATACCGGCGCGCCAGGACTGATGTAGCCGTATTCTGTGGCCGCGCGCTCCGGATTGACGCCGAAGGTGACGATGCGGCCGGCCTCGGCGGCAGCGAGCCCCTGGCGGCACGCCGCGAGAAAAGCGGGGGTGTCACGAACGACGTGATCGGCCGCGAGCGCCAGCACGACAGCATCCTGATGGCGCGACTGGGCAAAGGCGGCTCCGGCGGCGATCGCCGGGCCTGAATCGCGTCGCATCGGCTCCAGCAGGACGTCGGCCTCGATGCCGATCTCGGCCAGTTGCTCCAGCACCATGAAGCGATAGGCCAGGTTGGTGATGATGATCGGCCGCTCGAAAAGATCGGCATCGGAGACGCGCAGCAGCGTGTCCTGGAATGTGGAATGGGCGCCGAACAGCGGCAGGAACTGCTTCGGCCTGACCTCGCGCGAGGCCGGCCAGAGCCGGGTCCCGGCGCCGCCGCACATGATGAGAGGAATGATGCGTCCGGTCATGAAATCAACCCGTCAAATCCGATGGTAGTCGCGGTACCATTTTGCAAAATGTCCTTTATCGTCGGCGATCGAGGTTGCCGGCCGGAAGCCGATGTCGCGCTCGAGATCGCTGACATCAGCATAGTTGGTCTCGACGTCTCCGGCTGCATCGGCAACATCTTCATGATGCGCGGACGGCCGATCTCCTTCTCAAGCGCCTTCCCGAGGGCTCGCGTGGCCGGGAGCATCGAGCCCAGATCGGCTTGGTGGGCACTGTCGATCGGAACGGTGACGAAGACGCAAGCAGCCGCGGCCGTCTCGCTCGGATCGGCGGCCGTCTCGCTCGGATCGCTGGTGAAGTGCAAGTCCGGCCGATTCAGAGCGGCCGACGGGATCTCATAGCTGCTGTCCCTACCGTCTTCTAGCTTGGCCATTTGGACGACGTCGATGTCAAATCCGATCGCGGGCTGGCCGGCTTGCACGAACGCTGCCGCGACCGGCGAGCCGGCATAAGCACCGCCTATCGCTGCGATCATCAGTCCATGGGACATAAACTGGTGTTCCGGTTGTTTGCGAGGCCATTGACGCCACCCCGCGGCTGTTTAGCCACTGGGGCGTCAGTACCGCAAGGGGGCGGTCTCCGCCGCGGCATCGCCTTAAGTCCGGCCCGCTATGAGGGGAGTTGCGCGTCGCGCACTCGACCTCGGAACCTTAAGAGCCAAAGTCGCCCTCGTGGGGGTGCATTCTGACTCCCCTCTTTGGATCGCGGCTCGCTCGCGTCTTTTTGGGCCAGTGAGCTCGAATTCGCAGGACGCATCATGGCCAGCGCGAGAACATTCTCTCGGCGCGTACTGGCGGGGGCCTTCATCGATCAGCCAGCGGAGATTCTCCACGTAGCTCAGGCCAGAGCGGGGGGTAAACTGTGGCGGAGGAGAGATGATCGTCGGGTACACTGGCAGGTACACGATGCCTTTGGCGCGCGAAAAACATCATATTAATCATGCTGATACAGAAATTTTCGATTCCGCCCCTGGGCACCACGCTTCGCCCTTCGGGCTACGCGTGGCGCAGCCGCGCTAGTGCCCGAAGGGCGAAGCGTGTCCGGCGAAGCCTCATGGCGAAGCCGGACGTTTGAGCCCCCCAGCTCTCGCTTGAGTCGCGCTGTCTGATCTCCGATCAACCTTGTCAAACAGCTTGCCGCTATCAGCGGCCGTCGCTCACGCCCATGCCGCCGCGATCTCGCGGCCGGATCGGCCCGAGCTCTGCTGCAGTTGGCGTCCTCTTCACATGAGAGGGCGCAGGGAAGGCCGAGTGCCGACTGGCACCCATGGCCCCCGTGCGGAAAAATGCACGGGGCAGGAACCACAGGCTCAGCCGGAAACAACCCGGCCTTCCCTGCGCAATGGGCTTACGGCTGCTCCGTGCTCTCCCAGGGGACCGGGCTTGTTGCCCCCGTCATCGGGATGTCGCCGACCAAGACACCAGCATCGGGGTGTCGGGACCACACGGCTTGACCGTCCGCGCAACGACGTTCGTCCGCACCTCCATGAGATGCTGCGTCGCCCCGCGGCCATCGCCCCCCGCCGCAACGTCCCGTGACGATCGCGATACGCCCCTCTCAGTGCGGGCGGGATGGCCAGAAATGTGGAGGTGATTTGCCCGACGGCGCAAGCGGAATCACTGCGGCAGAGTGGCACGACGGGCAGTTTGTGCAGACCGGGAATGCGTTGGCCGATGGAATCCGAGTCTGGAAGAAATGTGCACTGTTACGGCGATTCAAGCTCGAAGATGAAAGGTCCCCTTGATTGCAACAACTTCTCCATCGACGGAGCGCGCAGAAACTCGGATTCTATTGCAACCTATTTAGCCGACCCATCCTTAGGAAAATTTGATCAGTCACCCTGAGATGGAATTGCGCGGGGATCCAGAGGACGAGGCTGAGAATGCCCATCGATATTCGACCCGCGTGCTCGCGAACTGAAGGTGATGCGAGCGGAATCACGAGAACAACAAGCGCGGGAATCAGCCATCCGTTCACCGAGATGTTTATTGTGGCGGGTCCGCCGTTATGGATTAGCCAAGCGGCTGCCAGCACAATTCCTGCAGCGGCAGTAAGAGAGATGATCAGAGGTAGAACACGGCACATCGAGCAGATTCTAGACATCCGGCGGCCTGCACTTCCGAGCAGTCGCAATAGGTATCTGTAGTTTTTGTCCGAGGTCATGGAATCTCGTAGCACTGACTCAATGGCCAGAAAGTCCCATTCGACACTTTCTTGAGTGTGGATGGGGAGGACCTGAACTTGAGGTAAGTAGTACTCGGTCATGCGATAGCCGCTGGCCATCAGGGCGTACGCCTCGACCTCGGAGAAGCTGTCAAGGTCAGTGCGAATCCCTGCAAGAAGTTCCTGAACTCGCTTCCGAATACCGTATTCGGTCACCGGTTCGTCTGTTTGGTTTGAATCATCGCGCGGCTCTTCGCACCCCAACCAGTCGATCGGTACGACATCGAGATCCTTTTTAAGGTGAATGAACATCATTCCCTTGAGAAGGCCGCCTCTTTCCATGGTCTCTAAGCGGGCATATTGCTCCTGTCGAACGCGTTCCATAAGAATGGAATTGCTCCGCGTTAGCGACGCTAGCGTGCCCCCACCAGGATCTGGCGCAAATGCGGTTTGTCCCGAGGCGTCGCTCACGAGAACAACGCTGCAGCCTTGTTCGAAGAGGCTCGCGATCCCCTGGTTATCGTGCACTCCGCCGTCGACCTGTCTCAGTATAAGTGGCTCGGACTTTTTACCTCGTTCTTCGAGACGATATAGACCATCGATTCTGATTGGCTCGAAGAGGCCGGGCACGCAGGCAGAAGCAACAACAGCCTGAGAGAGGCTGGTCGCTCGGTGCTCTGGTGGCGCCTCACTATGGTACATTCTTCGGAGCCGGTTCGTGCCGTCTGCATTGGGATCGATTCCCCAAGGAGACTCACCCATGAAGCTCGTCGTATATTGCCAAGCATGTCCCGTATTCAGCGTCGTGGCATTGAGTATCAATACTGGAACTTTCGTTTGACGACGCCAGTTGTATTTGTTCGGCTCGAAATCCTCTTCTCCTCCGTAAGGCTGAATTTTTAGATCTTTGAGAAGCAACGGGCCCTTCGGCTTGCGCTCACTCACTGCGTTCGTCCACACCCTTGCGAAGAGCTGGGCCTCGAGGAGTTCGCCTAGTCGAACCGTTCGCGTGTAGGCGCGGCTAACGATTGAACGCAGGAGCGGTAGAGGGTTGGCAAATACGCGCATCCGTATATTTGTCTGCACGCCGGCCAAAAAATCCGCTGCTACGCGCCGAACTAGCCTAATGTACGCATCGCGTAGCTCAATCTCGTTCAGATTCTCCAGCCCCTCGGTCTCCATCGTCTCCCGTAGCTGAAGGTAGTAGTGAGCGCCGATGATTGAGCCACCGGAAACACACGAAAGGACCTCCACGCGGCGCAGGACATCGAGCTCGGCCAGTTTTGCAAGCACCCCGATATGAAAGAGCGAAGCACGAAAGCCGCCACCGGACAGGGCCAGGCCGACCTTTCCAATAAAGGCGCTTTCGCGTGCGGCGGCGGAACCAACGAAAGCGTCGAGCGCCTTCGCAGCCTTCGCTACCACGGGCTCGTTCGGTGATGGGATGCCTCGGTTCTGGAGCTGACAGAGCGTCGCAAGCTGTGTGGCGGTGCTCCGGAATTCCCAATCAGGGACGCTTGGGAGAGCCTTGGCCGCCGAGAGCCAGCGCTCGGCCTCGTCGTACCTGCCTAGTCCAAACAGCGCATCGGAAAGCGTGACAAGATACCACCAGTTGTTGTTGAGCGTGGGGTCTGTCGTGCGCAACGGTAACAGCTTCGCCACGACGGCCTCTCGTATCGCCCTGGCCTCCATTCGGCGTCCCTCGACCGATGGCGTCCCTTCAGATGATTCGATGTCGGCAAGTTGGTCCAAAACGAACGCAGCGTTGATCGCGCTGTAGCCATAATCCTTCTCCGGACCAACATCGAAGCCACGACGGTAGTAGTGATATGAACGTTCCAGTTGGTCCTTTTGCCCGGTGGCCTGCCAGCGGCGCTTACAGATGGCGCCCATGATGCCGAGAGTCTCCTGGTCGGAGGTGTTCGCGATATCGAAGGTTCCTTTGAGGATCGCAAGCGCTTGATCAAGAGCCTTCAATACGGGCAAATCAGGATCTTTGTAGGTGCACAGCGCGTGCTGCTGGGCAAACCAAACCCGAAGAGCGACTTCAGAGGTCGACTCTTCACGAATTCTCGCAAGGACTTTCCGCGCCACGCCGAATCTGTCCTCGTTCTTCAGGCGGACCACCAAATCCTTCACCCGTTCGGGCGAGAGCTGATGGCCTCGCAGGTACTCCTGTGCTTCGTTGGCTGCAGAGCGCGTGAGAATGACCCGCCCCTCAAACCCCGCCTCCGCCGCCAATTTCCGGAATTGACCGGTTATATCGCTTTCGGATCTGGCTGACCCCTCCCAGACAACTGCGGCGACGAGCCGATGCAGAGCCCCCTCTCTTGCAAGCGTCCTGGCCTCGCGGATCACGGCTTCGTTCACGGCGGCATAGGCGGCAGCGTCGCTGGTGTGATTGCCGGAGAGCACGATCAGGTCTCCTGCTGCTTCGGCAGCCGAGACGAGACGGTCAAATAGCCGGCCCCAATCGCCCGGTCGGTCGATCACGGAGGTTTGTCGAAATCGCTCCAGCGGAGCCGGCACGACAATTCGACGTCGTAGACTGAGACGCTCCGCCTCCTCGAGTGCGAGGAGGTCAGCGCCGCAGGCGGCGGAGCTGACGATGGTGACGACGCTTTCTCTGGTGAGCAGGTCGGCAAGTCGTTGGCGTACAACCGGGATGCTTTCGGGCGGAAAGCGTGAGGGAGCGGTATCAGCTCCATCGATCCGTCGTCCGGCGAGCGCGAGTACCGAGGATCTCTTGCGGAATGTCGAGCTCAGCAACTTGGCACCTTTTGAGTCGCATCGTCCTCGTGGCAGCCTCCTACAGAGAGCTAGCGGGCCTGTTCCTTCCAGCCGCTGTCTGCCAAAGGATCGTCGATATATGCATCTTGTACATTGTCGAAGATCTGACAGTTCTTCGCCTGCCCGCTCCCTCTTAAGAAGCTGAACGCCACACATCGCCGGTCGCCGGCGCAAGCCACTTGGCACGCCGTCAGGTCGGAGACGTTCGCGGTTGCAATCGGTCGTGCATCAAACCGATGATTATGAACAGTAGCCAATTGTACTGGCAGCGTTGAACGGGTCGGCAGCGCGAAAGGTTTCTTGATGCCGATTGCGGAGCGCGGCTCAAGTACGGACGTTGAGATTTTCCGCTTTAGAAAGCACATTTTATTCCAGCGATCGAAGCTGAATGCGACGCATGCCGGGTTCGCGTCGCACTGCAAGGCGCAGGCGTTGATTTCCGAATCGCGAATGCCAGCTTGGCCATCAGGTTGCACGATGTCTTGTTTATCAATGTCTTGGTTGTATTGCAGTGTGTAGTTGTCGAGGCGACTCGGCGGCGTCTCGTTCGCTGGCGGGACTTCCGGAGCCTGTTTGGCCGTCGTCGCTCCGAGGGGCTCCTTGGGTGTTGTCACTCCGGGAGGCTCTTTGGGGGTTGTCATTCCGGGGGGCTCCTTGGCTGTCGTCGCTCCGGCAACCTCCTTGGCTGTTGTCACTCCGAAGGGCTCTTTGGCGGCCGTATTCTGGTGACGTGCATCATACGAATTATTGCGATTCGAGCTGTCTTGCGGGCCCAGGAATTGATAGGCAAATGCGCCCGCTACCACGATCGCTGCGCCAGCAATTGCCAGCGCCCACCGACTCCGTCGCGCAGGGAGTATCGGGACAGGGGGCAGAATCGGCGGCGGCGGTTTTCCGGCGTGTGCCTCATCAGGCATTTTCGACGGGGAGGCGATAAGCCGCGAAATATCATTGATCAGCCTCTGGAACGCCTGGGTCGGCTCCGGGGCCTTCCAATCCGACAGGTCCGCCGCTTGAAGACTCCGAAATCCGATAGGAGCCTCGACACCTTCGATGAGCACCGGGACCAGTATCCCTCGCCGCTTTGCATCGTCCGCCTCTTCCTGCACCCAGCCGGAGGCGATCGAGGCCTTGGACCAGATGACGACGACACAGCGCGCCTCGCTGAGTTCTCGTCCGATCGTTTCCCGCCATGTCTTGCCGATCGGAATAGTCCGATCCCAAAAGATCGACCAGCCTCGGCCTTCAAGTGCGCGCGCAAGCATTTCAGCCCACGCCCGGTCTTCGTTCGCATAGCTGACGAAAACATCGCTCATAGCGGCTTCCGGTAGATTGGCATCAGCGTCGAGGTCGAGATAAATGGCGCAAGGCAACGAGGCCGCTGATGACCAAGGCCTCGAGTAGGAAAACCAGAAATTTCTGACGGATTGCGGAATGCCGCTTGAGTATGGTCCATGCGGACGCTCTCTCTGGAGTTCCAGACGAACGATAGACCAGCCACTCGGTACAACCATTGCGCTAAATCAACATCAGCTGGGTAATGCACCTTGAGATTGTTTGATGGGAGACCCAGAGCTTTGGCGGTTTGGGATGCCGGCTGCTTGAGGAGCCGCGTCGGTCGTGCGGCGGCCGACGTTCGAAAGCCTCCGGGGACCTCAGCCGAAATCAATCAAAGGTCTTCGCATGTGAGTTCGCGAGTGCGAAGGCGGAGCACTGCAGAAGCTGGGACTATGGTGACAGTGCACTCAACAATTCAGCGGCCCCGCTCCACGAGTTAAGTGCACTGTCATCGATTGCGGTGACGCTACTGGACTACACTAAACTCGGCCAAAGGCGCCGGGGGATTCGTGGTCGTCCGAGTGGTGACCGTCGCCGGAGTCCTGTCCACGTTCTATGTCGACCACCGATTGGCTGCGCTTGACGCATCCTCGGATGCGACAACGAGCCCGCGCCGGTTCGGCACGCGAGACGATGGCGGATGGGCCGGACCGGAAGCCTGCCGCACGGGAGTGTGAGTGTTATTCGCACGACCGCTCGCGCGAGGACGCGGGTCGTTCGCCGCGGCCGAAGCGTGCTCTTTCCGAATCGGCAGGGGCGGTGCAGAACAAGCATGATGTCGGTCGGCGAGCGGACGCCATCGCGCATGCCGAGCTATGGTGCCGCTGTCATGGCCCATGTTGTCCCTCGGCCATCTTCCCTCGGCCGTCTTCCCTCGTGTTGGCCGAGACTCCGCGGCGTATCCGGTGGCGTGAGAGTCCCAACCGAGAGGCGCGCGACAGCGTGAGGACATGCGCGCGCAAGACAGGGGTGCAGGACAGGGGGAAATCGGGTGAACGTCGTATCCGCCTCACCACGTGACCGCCGCCATCGGCTCGTCGTCGGTGTCCTGTGCGGGCTCGCCGTCGCGCTGCTGGCTTCGACCGCTGCGTCGGCCGAGCATCGCGGCCTTGCGGTTGCGCGCGCTGCGGCGGGCGACGGACGCCCGCTCTCCCGCCCGGCGCCGCGGTCCGAGCCGCCGGCCCGCTGGAGCTTGTCTGCGGAGACGATCCTGCTGGCCCGCTCGGGCACATCGCATCAACGGCTGGTCTCGCTGGTTCCCGGTAACGTGCCGTGGCTGACCCCGACCGGCACCAACACGACCAACGCTCCGGGCGTCGAAGCCCTGAACAGCAGCCAGCTCGGCCAGCGCCTGGACGCGGGAGCGAGACTGAGCCTGGCCTATCGCGACCCCTCGGGCTCCGGGCTCGCTCTGTCCTATTTCAGTGTGCTCGGCTTGAAGGTGAAAGAGGCTGGGCGCGCAGTCTTTTCGCGACCATCCTTCGAGACGCCCGCCTTCGGCGGGCTCCTCAGGATGAGGGCCTTTCGCCGCCGCAAAGCTGTTGATCCTCATGGTGAGGAGCGTCGCTCTTGCGACGCGTCTCGAACCATGAGGCCATGAAAGGTCCGCCCGATTCCCCTCCCCTGGAGGGGGAGGGTGACAGCGGGGTTGTCTCGGCGAACGATCCTGCCGATGAGTTACTCCGTTATGCCCGGGCTGTGCTTCATGGAGAAGCGCGTCCTGTTAGATGCCGATGTGACCTCCCTCACAGCCCGCCACGCGATTGCGCGTCAATGTCGTCCCATGTGGTCCTGACGCGCCGAACAAGGGATTTGATGACATGCGCTGGAGAGACTCAGCCAAGGGATTTGCGGTCGTCCTGGTGGTGACCGTCGCTGGATATCTGTCCACGACCTATGTCGACCACCGATTTGCAGCGCTTGAAGCATCCCCAGACGCGACAACGAGTCCGTCCCCGGCTTCCTCCGCTTGCGTCGGCGACGATGGGCGCTGGCACAATTGGCCATGGGCGAACGTGCCGATGCTCTCGCCGGCGTGTCGGCAGACTCGATAGCGCGTCGGGCGGATGAGCGGAGCGTCATCCGCCCTGCGGGATCATCGATGTCGGGTTTGGACCGTCGGCCGCAAGCTCGATCAGCAACCCCTCGCCAATCGAGCTGGTTCGCGGCAGCAACGAACGTCCCTCAGGATTGGGCGCCGACGACGGTCGGCAAGGAGCCCAATTCGGCGGATGACGCTTCGCTCATCCGCCCTACGAATTCCGCCACCTGGTGCGGACTCAAAGTTGCAGGCATCCCACGGCCGACCGCGAATCCGCCTTTGACTCCAGGTTGTCGAAGTGATCATCTTCTCCGTCGACGGGAGAGGCGGGCTCCAGCCAATCACACGCACCTAGGGAGGCGATGATGAACGGCAACAACAACAAGCTCGTGGCGGAGGCGATCGGGACGTTCTGGCTCACCTTCGGCGGTTGCGGCAGTGCGGTGATCGCGGCCGGGGTGCCTGATGTCGGGATCGGGATGCTCGGCGTGGCGCTGGCGTTCGGGCTCACCGTGGTGACGATGGCCTATGCGATCGGGCACATCTCGGGCTGTCATCTCAATCCGGCCGTGACGGTGGGGCTGGCGTGCGGCGGGCGGTTCCCGAGCAGCCTGATCGTGCCCTACGTCATCGCGCAGGTGGTCGGCGCGATCGTCGGTGCGGCCGTGCTGTATGCGATCGCCAGCGGCGCGCCGGACTTCAGCATGGCCGGCGGCTTTGCCGCCAACGGCTATGCGGAGCATTCGCCCGGCAGATATGGGCTCGGGGCCTGCCTGCTCAGCGAGTTCGTGCTGACGATGATGTTCCTGTTCGTGATCATGGGCGCGACCCATGGCAAAGCGCCGGCCGGATTTGCGCCGCTGGCGATCGGGCTGGCGCTGACGCTCATTCATCTCATCAGCATCCACGTCACCAACACCTCGGTGAACCCGGCGCGCAGCACCGGGCCGGCGCTGTTCGTCGGCGGCTGGGCGCTGGCACAGCTCTGGCTGTTCTGGGTGGCACCGCTCGCCGGCGGTGCGGCCGGCGGCTTCATCTATCGCTGGCTCAGCCCGGAGCCGGCCGGCGAGGTGACCGGCGAGCGCGCCGGGCAGGGCGTGGTCGCGAAGAGCGCCTAGCGAGATTTTCCCACGCGGTCGCGCTCACACCTTCATGTCGATCACGGTGCGGCTCATCTCGTCGCTCGCCTTCAGCACTTTCGCGTTCGCGGCGAAGCTGTATTTGGCGACAAGCTGGCTGATCATCTCCTGCGCGAGATCGACATTGGGCGCGGCGACGAGGCCGTCCTTGTTGGCGAACGGCGCGGTGGGATCGTAGCTCGCGGACGTACCCGAGCTCGACCGCGTGATGGTCGTCTGCGTGCCGCCGCCGGCGACATCGCTCTGCACCAGCGCGAGCGGGTCGTAGGCCTTCGGCGCACCAGCCGGCAGCGTGCCGTCGGCATTGGGCAGCGCGCCCGTGCTCCGGGCATTGGCGATGTTCGAGGCGGACACCTCGAGCCGGCGCGATGCGGCCTGCATGCCGGAGACTGCGATGGTGGCGGTGGGGCTCATGGCGGCGCTTGCTGGTGACGTGACGCGCCAGCTAAGCCCGCGGCGCACCAAGCAAGCGTCAAGACCGCCGATGAGACTCGAGCGTCCGGCGCAAGGTTTTGTTCACCATGACGATCAACGCGGCCCGTTCGGATCGTCGCGCAGCAGCGCCAAGGCGCTGGCGACGTCCTCGGCTGCGGAGACGAGCACATATTCGCCACGCGCCGCGCGGACCCCGCCGGTGACCACGACCGCCCGCTTCGGGCAGAGGCCGAAGCAGCTCGTCAAGACGACGCGCGCCGGCTTCTCGCCTGCGCCGTGACCAGCGCCGTCGTGGGATTTCAGCGCGTGCTTGATGGCCTTCCTCAAGGCCTTGTTCAATGCTTTGGGGTCATCGCTCCGCTTCAGGCATTTGCGGCAGACGAGCACCGGAGCGGCGCGGCGGGGGCGGACGAGAGCAGGGATGGCCATGCCTCCGAGCTAAGCGGCCGGCCGAGCCGCCGCATCCCTCGTGGATGCGCAGCCGTCGTGCGGCGAGCGAGGTTCCCCGACGCTTGGGCGGCACCTGGCGAGATGGGGCTATTGCCCATGATCAGAGCATATGATCTGGTCCGGGCGGCCCCACCGCGTCCTCCTGGGGATGGTGGCTCGCGTCGGTTCCCGGCGCCGCGAGCGCCATGGCATAGTGCAGGCGGATCATCGGCGCGTGCCGCTCGGCGGGAGAGACGTGTCGGAAGAGGAGACCACGCGGCGTCATGGCGGCCAGCGACAGCGACAAATCCCGGCTCGACGACGCCGCCCGCGCCGGCTGGCTGTATTTCATCGCCGGCCACACCCAGGACGAGATCGCCCGGATGCTGCAGGTGTCGCGCGCCTCGGCGCAGCGGCTGGTGTCGCTGTGCCTCGCCGAGCGGCTGATCACCTTCCGACTCGAACACCCGATCGCGTCCTGCATGGCGCTCGCGGCGCAGCTCAGGGAGCGGTTCGCGCTGGTGCATTGCGAGGTGGTGCCGACCGATCCGGCCGCCCCGGCGGGCGCCGCGGGGATCGCCGAGCGCTGCGCCAACCTGCTGGAGACGACCTTGCGCGCCGAGACGCCGGTCATCATTGCGCTCGGAACGGGGCGGGCGGTGCGTGCCGCGGTCGAGCGCGTCTCGCCGGTCGACCGTCCCGAGCACCAGATCGTCTCGCTGGTCGGCAACATCCTGGCGGACGGCTCGGCGAGCTTCTTCGATACCGTCGGCCGGCTCGCCGACCGCACCGGCGCGCGGCATTATCCGATGCCGCTGCCGTTCCTGATGGGCAGCGAGGACGAGCGCGACCGCATGGTCCGGCTGGATGCCATCGCCAAGGTCAAGGCGGTCGCCGACAAGGCCGATCTCAAGCTGGTCGGCATCGGCCAGATGGACCAGAAGGCGCAGATGCATGTCGACGGCTTCGTCACGCGCGACGAGCTCACCGAGATGATGCGGCTCGGCGCCATCGGCGAGATCACCGGCTGGGCCTATGACGCCGGCGGCAAGGTGATCGCTGGCGGCACCAACCGCCGGCTCACCAGCATTCCGCCCGAGGTGCCGGCCCGCGCCATGACCATCGCGGCGGCGCTGGGGCCGGCGAAGATCCCGGCGATCCGCGCCGCACTGACCGGTCGTCTCATCAATGGCCTGATCACCGACGAGGCCACGGCGCGCGCCGTCCTGGGGTGAATGCCCGCGGCGCTGCGCTTCCTTCTATCAAAGTCCGATCTCTGTCGCGCCGCACAACCTGTGGGCGCCGGCGCATGCTTGACAAAGCCCGACTAGTGTTGTGAACATCAGCTCAGCCCGTGAGCATATATTCAAAAGACACGGGAAGGGAGGAGACCGTGAAGACCATCTTCACTCGGACGAGCACGCTTGCCGCCCTGATGGGCGCCGCCACGCTGCTGACAGTTACGCCCGCACTGGCGGAGACGAGCCTGACCATCGCCACCGTCAACAACGGCGACATGATCCGGATGCAGGGCCTCACCAGCGAATTCACCAAGGCCAATCCCGACATCTCCGTGAAATGGGTGACCCTGGAAGAGAACGTGCTGCGCCAGCGCGTCACCACCGACATCGCCACCAAGGGCGGCCAGTTCGACATCCTCACCATCGGCACCTACGAGGTGCCGATCTGGGCCAAGAAGAACTGGCTGGTGCCGCTCGACAAGCTCGGCGCCGACTACGACGCGAACGACATCCTGCCCAAGATCAAGGACGCCGTGTCGGTCGACGGCAAGCTCTACGCCGCGCCGTTCTATGGCGAGAGCTCGATGGTGATGTATCGCACCGATTTGTTCGACAAGGCCGGGCTGAAGATGCCGGAGAGCCCGACCTGGGACTTCGTCATCGACGCCGCCAAGAAGCTCACCGACAAGCAGGCCGGCGTGTTCGGCGTCTGCCTGCGCGGCAAGGCCGGCTGGGGCGAGAACATGGCGTTCCTGACCGCGATGTCGAACTCGTTCGGCGCGCGCTGGTTCGACGAGAAGTGGCAGCCGCAGTTCAACACGCCGGAATGGAAGAAGACGCTGTCGACCTATGTCGAGCTGATGAAGGAGGCCGGCCCTCCCGGCGCCAGCTCCAACGGCTTCAACGAGAACCTCGCGCTGTTCAACTCCGGCAAATGCGCGATGTGGATCGACGCCACCGTGGCGGCCTCGTTCGTGACCAATCCGAAGGAGTCCAAGGTCGCCGACAAGGTCGGCTTCGCGCTGGCGCCGAACACCGGCCTCGGCAAGAACGCCAACTGGCTGTGGGCCTGGAGCCTCGCGGTGCCCGCCGGCTCCAAGAAGGTCGAGGCGGCGGAGAAGTTCATCGCCTGGGCGACCAGCAAGGACTATCTCAAGCTCGTCGCCTCGAAGGATGGCTGGGCCAACGTGCCGCCGGGGACGCGCACCTCGCTCTACAAGAACGAGGAGTACCTGAAGGTCGCGCCGTTCGCCAAGCTGACCTTGGCTTCGATCGACGCCGCCGATCCGAACCATCCGACGGTGAAGCCGGTGCCTTATGTCGGCGTGCAATACGCCGCCATTCCTGAATTCCAGGGCATCGGCACCGCGGTCGGGCAGCAGTTTTCTGCCGCGCTCGCCGGATCGATGACAGTGGATGCGGCGCTCGCGGCGGCACAGTCCGCCACCGAACGTGAGATGAAACGCGCCGGCTACATCAAATAGGCGTGCCAAGTCTATCAGCTCGACAAGAAACTCCTCCCGAGCTGATCACTGGCGGCCATCCCTCCCCACAGGGATGGCCGCATTTTCTCTCCGATGCGGATGGGACCTGCGAGCATTCGCAGGGTGGGCAAAGCGAAGCGTGCCCACCGCGTCACGACAACGGTTAAGATGGTGGGCACGGCGCTTTTGCGCCTTTGCCCACCTTACGGGAAGCCCCGGACTCCGTCATTGCGAGGAGCGAAGCGACGAAGCAATCCAGAGTCACGCCCGCGACCCTGGATTGCTTCGCTTCGCTCGCAATGACGGCGGTTTTTACCGAGCAAGCAGTTCATCGAGCAGACGGACAGCAGCAATGGCCACCAGACAGACGCAACTGCTCGCCCGCGCGCTGATGTCGCCGGCGGTGATTCTGCTGTTCATCTGGATGATCGTGCCGCTGGCGCTGACGATCTACTTCTCGACCTTGCATTACAGCCTGCTCGATCCCGGCTCGGAAAGCTTCGTCGGCTTCGAGAACTTCACCTACTTCCTCACCGATCCGGCCTTCCTCGCCTCGCTGCAGAATACGCTGGTGCTGGTCGGCTCGGTGCTGCTGCTGACCATCGGCCTCGGCATTCCCCTTGCGATCCTGCTCGACCAGCCCGTGATCGGCCGCAACATCATCCGCCTGATGGTGATCGCGCCGTTCTTCGTGATGCCGACGGTCAGCGCGCTGGTGTGGAAGAACCTGCTGATGCACCCGGTGTCCGGCCTGTTCGCGTGGATCGCGACCTCGCTCGGAATGACACCGGTCGACTGGTTCACCGACGCGCCGCTGCTCGCGGTCATCTTCATCGTGGCCTGGCAGTGGCTGCCGTTCGCCACGCTCATCCTGCTGACCGCGCTGCAGTCGCTCGACGAGGAGCAGAAGGAGGCCGCCGAGATGGACGGCGCCAGCGCGCTGTCGCGCTTCATCTACCTGACTGTGCCGCATCTGGCGCGCCCGATCACGGTGGTGATCCTGATCGAGACCATCTTCCTGCTCACGGTGTTTGCCGAGATCTTCGTCACAACCGGCGGCGGGCCGGGGCTGCAGACCACCAACATCGCCTTCCTGGTCTATTCGCAGGCGCTGATCCAGTTCGACGTCGGCACCGCCTCGGCCGGCGGCCTCGTCGCGGTGGTCATCGCCAACATCGTCGCCTTCTTCCTGGTCCGCATCGTCGGCCGTAACCTCGAGGCGTAACACCATGGCGCGCAAGGTCACCGGACGTCATGTCGCGATCTCCACCGTCGCCGCCTGGCTTGCGGGCTTCGTGATCTTCTTCCCGATCCTGTGGATGGTGCTGGCGAGCTTCAAGACCGAGCTCGAGGCGTTCGCGACGCCGCCGTCGTTCCTGTTCTTCCACTGGACCACCGAGAACTACGTCACCGTGCAGGAGCGCAGCGACTATCTGCACCACGCGCTGAACTCGCTGATCGTCGCCGGCGGCTCGACGCTCATTGCGATGCTGATCGCCATTCCGGCGGCGTGGTCGATGGCGTTTGCGCCGACCAAGCGCACCAAGGACATCCTGCTCTGGATGCTGTCGACCAAGATGATGCCGCCGGTCGGCGTGCTCGTTCCGATCTATCTGATCTACAAGAACATGGGGCTGCTCGATACGCGGACTGGGCTGGTCTTCATCCTGTGCCTCGGCAATCTGCCGATCGTGATCTGGATGCTGTTCACCTACTTCAAGGAGATCCCCAAGGACATTCTCGAGGCAGCGCGAATGGACGGCGCCACGATCGGGCGCGAGCTGATCTACGTGCTGACGCCGATGGCGATCCCGGGCCTCGCCTCGACCCTGCTGCTCAACCTGATACTGGCCTGGAACGAGGCGTTCTGGACCTTGAACCTGTCGACCCTGGAGGCGGCGCCGCTGACGACCTTCATCGCCTCCTATTCGAGCCCCGAAGGCCTGTTCTGGGCGCGGCTGTCGGCGGCTTCGACGCTCGCGATCGCGCCGATCCTGATCATCGGCTGGTTCAGCCAGAAGCAGCTCGTGCGCGGGCTGACCTTCGGCGCAGTGAAGTAATAAAGGGGCTGAATCATGGGACGGATCACGCTTGAGGGTGTGCAGAAATCGTTCGGGCCGGTCCACATCATCAAGGGCGCCGACCTCGACATTCCCGACGGTGCCTTCGTGGTGTTCGTCGGCCCCTCCGGCTGCGGCAAGACCACGCTGCTGCGCCTGATCGCAGGGCTGGAAGATGTCTCCGGCGGCCGCATCCTGATCGACGGCAACAATGTCGTCGACGTGCCGCCGGCCAAGCGCGGCCTGTCGATGGTGTTCCAGTCCTATGCGCTGTATCCGCACATGAGCGTGCGCGGCAACATCGCCTTCGGCCTGAAGATGGCCGGGCTGCCAAAGGCCGAGATCAACAGCAAGGTCGAGGCCGCCGCGGCGACCTTGAACCTCACGCCCTATCTCGACCGCAAGCCGCGCGAGCTCTCCGGCGGCCAGCGCCAGCGCGTCGCGATCGGCCGCGCCATCGTGCGCGAGCCGAAAGCGTTCCTGTTCGACGAGCCGCTATCCAATCTCGATGCCGCGCTGCGCGTGCAGATGCGGCTCGAGGTGACGCGGCTGCAGAAGCAGCTCGGTACGACGGCGATCTACGTGACGCACGACCAGGTCGAGGCCATGACCATGGCCGACAAGATCGTGGTGCTGAACGCCGGCCGCATCGAGCAATATGGCTCGCCGATCGAGCTCTATCAGCGACCCGCCAATCTGTTCGTCGCCGGCTTCATCGGCTCGCCGAAGATGAACTTCATCACCGGCGCGGAAGCGGACAAACACCATGCGACCACGATCGGCGTGCGGCCCGAGCATGTCGCGGTCGTCGATGAGGGCGGCGGGGGCTGGCCCGGCAAGGTCGTGATCGCCGAGCATCTCGGCAGCGACACCTTTCTCTACGTCGACGCCGGCGCGCTGGGCACGCTGACAGTGCGCGTCGTCGGCGAGAAACGGCTCAGTGCCGGCGACGCTGTAACGCTGCGGCCCGAGCCCAGCCGCATCTACCGCTTCGACCAGAGCGGCAATTCGATCTTCGCATGAGAGGTGACGTCCCCTCCGGGCGTCAACGACAACAACGGACCACGACGATGTATCTCGAAAAATTCAAACTGAACGGCAAGACCGCGTTGGTCACCGGCGGCGGGCAGGGCATCGGCCTGGCCTGCGTCGAGGCGCTGGCGGAGGCGGGCGCGCATGTGGTGATCGCCGATCGGGATGCGAAGGCGGCCGCGGACGCACAGGCGGCGATGAAGGCAAAGGGCTTCACCACCGAGACCGCGCTGATGGACGTGACCAATTCGGCCCAGGTGAGTGCCGTTGCTGACGATCTGGTGGCGCGCTACGGCAAGGTGGACATTCTCGTCAACAATGCCGGCATCGCGCGCAGCGAGACACCGGCCGAGACCGTCACCGACGAGCACTGGCTCAACGTGCTCGATGTCAACCTCAACGGCACCTTCTGGTGCTGCCGCGCCTTCGGCCAGCACATGCTGGCGGCCAAGAGCGGCAGCATCGTCAATATCGGCTCGATGTCCGGCTTCATCGTCAACAAGCCGCAGGAGCAGTGCTTCTACAATGCGTCGAAGGCCGCGGTGCACCATCTGACCAAGTCGCTGGCGGCCGAGTGGGGCGCGCGCGGCATCCGCGTCAACGCGGTGGCGCCGACCTATATCGAGACGCCGCTCAACGCCTTCGTGAAGAGCAATCCGCGCATGTACGACGCCTGGATCGGCGGAACCCCAATGGGCCGCATGGGTCAGGTCGAGGAGATCGCCTCGGTGGTGCTGTTCCTGGCCTCCGAGGCGGCAAGTTTGATGACCGGCAGCGTCGTCGTTGTCGATGGCGGCTACACTTGCTGGTAAGCTCTCGTCAAATTGACGGGAGCGGAACATGCAGGCCTTTGTCGGTGTCGATGTCGGCACGACCAGCACGCGCGCCGGAGTTTTCGACAGTCACGGTCGGCTGCTTGCCGCGGCGCGGCATCCGATCCAGACCTGGCATGAGGCCGGCGATGTCGTCGAGCAATCGTCCGACGACATCTGGCGCGCGTGCTGCGCGTCGGTCAAAGCCGCGCTGGCGGAAGCGGGGATCGCGCCGGATCTGATCAGGGGCATCGGCTTCGATGCGACCTGCTCGCTGGTGGCGCTCGATCCCACGGGCGCGCCGGTCACGGTGAGCAGCTCCGGCGACGCCCGCCGCAACGTCATCGTCTGGATGGATCATCGCGCGCTGACGGAGGCACGCGACATCAATGCGACCGGGGACGACGTGCTGCGCTATGTCGGCGGCTCGATCTCGCCGGAAATGGAGATGCCCAAGCTCTTGTGGCTGAAGCGGCATCTCCGCAAGAGCTTCGACGCCGCCGGCCACTTCTTCGATCTGGCCGACTTCCTGACCTGGCGCGCGTCAGGCTCGCTGGCGCGCTCGATGTGCACGGTCACCTGCAAATGGAATTATCTCGCCCACGAGACGCGCTGGAGCGCAGCCTATTTCCGGCGCATCGGGCTGGACGATTTCGTCGCAGACGATTACGCGCGGATCGGCACCGAGATCGTCGCACCGGGCACGCCGCTCGGCCGCGGGCTGTCCCGCGTCGCAGCCGAAGAGCTCGGGCTTGCCCCGGGCACGCCGGTCGGCGCCGCGCTGATCGATGCCCATGCCGGCGGCATCGGCGCCATCGGTGGCCGAGCGGCTGACGGCGGTGAGGTGAATGTCTGCGACCGCCTCGCCTACATCATGGGGACCTCGGCCTGCATCATGGCGACGACGCAGGCGCCGTCCTTCGTGCCCGGCGTATGGGGACCTTATTATCAAGGCATGGTGCCTGGGTCCTGGCTCAACGAGGGTGGCCAGTCCGCCGCGGGCGCGGCGATCGACCATCTGCTGCGCTCGCACCCGGCCTCTGTCGAGGCGACCGCTGCGGCGCGCGCGGAAGGGCTCGACCTGATCAGCCTGCTCGAAAAACGGATCATGGCGCGGGTGCCCAATGCCGGCAGTGCGGCGCTGCTGGCCCGTGATCTCCACATTCTTCCGGAATTTCTCGGCAACCGCTCGCCCTATGCCGATCCGGATTCGCGCGCCGTCATTGCTGGCCTCGATCTCGATGCCGATATCGCGGCGCTGGAGCGGCTGTTCGTGGCGGGGTTGTGCGGGCTCGCCTATGGCCTGGCCGACGTGATCGATGCCTTCGCCGCCAATGGCGTCACCAGCCGCACGCTGGTGATGGCCGGCGGCGCCTCGCGCAGCCCACTGGTGCGCCAGATCATGGCCGATACGACCGGGTTGACGGTGGCGCTGCCGGGGACCCAGGAGCCGGTGCTGCTCGGGGCGGCCATGCTGGGCGCGGTCGCCAGCGGCGCCTTCCGCTCGATCGTCGACACGATGGCCTCGATGTCCACGCTGGGGCGTCTCAGCGACCCGACCGATCCGAACATCGCGGCCTTCCATCGCCGCAAGCGGCGCATCCACGGCATGCTGCGGACGCTTGATCGCGAGAGCCGTTCCGTGATGCATGGGGGCCACGGGGAGGCATGACCATGATCCTGAGCTGCGGTGATGCGCTGATCGATTTCGTCCCGGCCAGATTGCCCGACGGGCGCGATGCCTTGCGGCCCGTGGTCGGCGGCTCGTGCCTGAACGTCGCCGTCGGTGTGGCCCGGCTCGGTGCGCCCACGGGCTTCGTCGGCGGCATCTCGACCGACCTGTTCGGCAGCATGATCGCGGCGCATGCCCAAGGCTCAAACGTCGACCTCGGCTACGCCACGCGCAGCCCGGACCAGACCACGCTCGCTTTCGTGCGCCATGTCGGCAGCGAGGCGCAGTATGCCTTCTACGACGCCGAGACCGCCGCGCGGAAATGGACGTTCAGACCCGGCAGCATCCCTTTTGCTGACATCGACGCCATCCATGTCGGATCGACCACGCTGATCCACGATCTCGGTGCCGCGGAGACCCGTGCGCTGATCGCCGCCACGCAAGGCACGGTGACGATCTCCTTCGACCCGAACTGCCGGCCGAATCTCGTGACCGACAAGGCCGCCTATCGCGCCGGCATGGATAGATTTGCCGCGAGCGCCGATCTGATCAAGATGTCGGATGTGGATTTCGACTATCTGCATGGCCACGACGATTACGCCGCACGGGCCGACGCGCTGCTTTCGCGCGGCACCAGCCTGGTCGTCGTCACCCGCGGCCCCAACGGGGCGCTCGGCTGGCATGCGCAGGCCGGCGCGGTCGAGGTCTCGGTCCCCCAGGTCGAGGTGGTCGATACGATCGGCGCCGGCGATACGTTCCAGGCGGGGCTCCTGTTCGCGTTGCGCAAGCTCGGCCGCATCGGCCGGGAGGCCCTGAAGGCATTGAGCCAGACTGAAATGCGCAGGGCGCTCGCCTTTGCCGGGGCGTGTGCGGCCGTCACCTGCACCCGCGAGGGCGCCGACCCGCCGCGCTGGGACGACATGGCTGCAACCTGGGATCGCCTGGGCTGAAGCACCCCATTGCACTCGTCATTGGGAACTGGTTGGCTGTTCCCCCGTCATATGTGAGGTCCGGACAGCGGAGCGCGATCGCGAAGCGTCCTTGTCGGGGCCGCCGAAATCATGACGCGACAACGAGTTGCAGGGAGGAGAACTATGGCAGTCGCCGCCAGGACCGAGCCGCTGTCCCGTCACGCGCTGGCCTTCGTGCTGGCAGGCGGCCGCGGCAGCCGCCTGCTCGAACTCACCGACCGGCGTGCCAAGCCGGCGGTCTATTTCGGCGGCAAGTCGCGCATCATCGATTTCGCGCTGTCGAACGCCGTCAATTCCGGCATCCGGCGCATCGCCGTGGCGACACAGTACAAGGCGCACAGTCTGATCCGGCATCTGCAGATGGGCTGGAACTTCTTCCGTCCCGAGCGCAACGAGAGCTTCGACATCCTTCCGGCGAGCCAGCGCGTCTCCGAGACCATGTGGTACGTCGGCACGGCCGACGCCGTGTACCAGAACATCGACATCCTCGAGACCTACAACACGAAATACATCGTCGTGCTGGCCGGCGACCACATCTACAAGATGGACTACGAGCTGATGCTGCAGCAGCATGTCGACCAGCGCGCCGACGTCACCGTGGGCTGCCTGGAGATGCCGCGTGAGGAATCATCAGGCTTCGGCATCATGCACATCAACGATGACGACACGATCCGCGACTTCATCGAGAAGCCGGCCGATCCGCCGCCGATGCCGGGCAAGCCCGACAAGTCGCTCGCCAGCATGGGCATCTATGTGTTCGACGCCAAGTTCCTGTTCGAGGAGCTGAAGCGCGATGCTGCCGACCCGAACTCGAACCATGATTTCGGACGTGACGTCATTCCCCACATTGTCAGGAACGGCCGCGCCGTTGCCCATCAGTTCTCGCGCTCCTGCGTTCGTGCCGATCACGATCCGCGCAGCTACTGGCGTGACGTCGGAACCGTCGACGCCTATTGGGCCGCCAATCTCGACCTGACGGACGTCGTGCCGGAGCTCGATCTCTACGACCGCTCCTGGCCGATCTGGACCTATTCGGAGATCACGCCGCCGGCCAAATTCGTTCACGACACGGATGGCCGCCGCGGCGAGGCGACCTGCTCGCTGGTCTCAGGCGGCTGCATCGTCTCCGGCGCACAGGTGCAGCGCTCGCTGCTGTTCACCGGCGCGCACCTGCATTCCTACGCCAGAGTGCAGAACGCGGTGCTGCTGCCCTACGTCAACGTCGCCCGCCACGCCCGCCTGACCAACGTCGTGGTCGACCGCGGCGTGCAGATTCCGGAAGGGCTGGTTGTCGGCGAGGATCCGGAGTTCGACGCCAAGCGGTTCAGGACCACGGAGAACGGCGTGACCTTGATTACCCAGCCGATGATCGATGGGCTCAATTCATGACGCCGCTGCGCGTTCTGTCGGTTGCCTCCGAGGTCTATCCCATCGTCAAGACAGGCGGTCTCGCCGACGTCGTCGGCGCGCTGCCCTGGGCGCTGCTGGCCGAGGACGTCGAGGTCCGCACGCTGATTCCCGGCTATCCCGCCGTGATGAAGGCGCTGGAGCAGGCCAGCGAGATCAGCTCATTGCCGAACTTCTTCGGCGGCAACGCCCGGCTGCTCGGCGGCAGCCATGGTGCGCTCGATCTGTTCGTGCTCGATGCGCCGCATCTCTACGACCGCGAGGGCAACCCCTATCTGGGGCCCGACGGCAAGGATTGGCCGGACAATGCGTTCCGCTTTGCCGCGCTGGCCCGCGCGGCGTCCTATATCGGGCTCGGCGCGGTGCCGGCCTTCGTCCCCGACATCGTCCACGGTCACGACTGGCAGGCCGGGCTGGTGCCGGCCTATCTGCTCTACAGCCACCGGCCGCATCCGGGCACGGTCATGACGGTGCACAATCTGGCGTTCCAGGGCCGCTTCCCCCGTCATTTCCTGCCGCCGCTCGGACTGCCGCCGGAATCGTTCTCGATCTACGGCCTCGAATATTACGGCGACATCAGCTTCCTCAAGGCGGGGTTGCAGTTCGCCGACAAGATCACGACGGTGTCGCCGACCTATGCGCGGGAGATCCAGAGCGACGAGCACGGCATGGGCCTCGGCGGCCTGCTGCGGCAGCGATCGTCCGACCTCGTTGGCATCCTCAACGGGATCGACACGGCGGTGTGGGATCCCGGCAGCGATCCGGCGATCGCCTCTCATTTCGGCATCGACCGGATCGAGGCGCGGGCGCCCAACAAGGCTGCGCTGCAGACGCGCATGGGCCTGCAGGTGGCGCCGGAGACGTTCCTGCTCGGCGTCGTCAGCCGGTTGACCTCGCAGAAGGGGCTCGACCTGCTGCTGTCCTGCCTGCCGACCTTGACCAGTAGCGGCATCCAGCTGGCCCTGCTCGGCGACGGCGAGGCCGAGCTGCGCGACGCGTTCCGCGCCGCGGCCGCGAACGATCCCGGAAAGATCGGCGTCGTCATCGGCTACGACGAGGGCTTGGCTCATCTCATCCAGGCCGGCTGCGACGCGCTGGTCGTGCCGTCGCGGTTCGAGCCGTGCGGGCTGACACAGCTCTGCGCGTTGCGTTATGGCGCGCTGCCGATCGTCACTGCGGTGGGCGGTCTCGCCGACACCGTCATTGACGAGACGGAGGCCGGCGTCGCCGCAACCGGGTTCAAGTGCGCGTCCGTGACAGCGGAGGCGCTCGACCAGACCCTGCGCCGCGCCGCTGCGGCCTTCTACGCCGCGCGCAGCAACGCCTCGAATTGGACCCGCATGCAGCTCAACGCGATGCTGACCGACGTCTCCTGGCGCCACCGCGCCGGTCGTTATGCCGAACTCTACCGGCAGATCGTCGCGCAGCGGCGTCCGGCAGGCTGAGCGCCGCGGCGTGCGGGTCAGGACGCCTATGTCTCGATGAGAACCTTCAACGCATGGGTCTTGGCCGCGGCGCCGAACGTCTCGTAGGCATCGAGGATCTGATCAAGCCTGAAGCGGTGGGTGATCAGCCGCTTCGGCTCGAGCTTGCGCGACTGCACGGTCTTCAGCAGCATCGGCGTCGTCACGGTGTCCACCAGCCGTGTCGTGATCGCGATGTTGCGGTCCCACAGCTTCTCCAGATGCAGATCGGCCTTGACCCCGTGCACGCCGACATTGGCAATCACACCGCCGGGGGCGATGATGTCTTCGCAGGTGACGAACGTCGCGGGCACGCCGACCGCTTCGATCGCCGTGTCGACGCCGCGGCCGTTCGTCAGGGCCATGACCTTGTCGACCGCCTTGCCATCGGTGTTGTTGATGACGCTGGTAGCGCCGAAGCGGGTGGCGACCTCGAGCCGGTTGTCGTCGAGGTCGATCATGATGATCTCGGCCGGGGAATAGAATTGTGCGGTCAAGAGCGCCGCCAATCCAATCGGACCGGCGCCGACGATCGCCACCGTCGAACCCGGCTCGACCTTGCCGTTGAGCACGCCGCATTCGAAACCGGTCGGGAGGATGTCGCTCAACATCACCAGCGCGTCCTCCTCGGTGCCCGCGGGCACGTGGTAGAGGCTGGTGTCGGCGTGAGGCGTCCGCACATACTCCGCCTGGGTGCCGTCGATCTTGTTGCCGAGGATCCAGCCGCCGTGGCGGCAGTGCGAATACATGCCGCGCCGGCAATAGTCGCACGTTCCACAGGCCGAAATGCAGGAAACGATGACATGGTCACCCGGCTTGAACGCGCGCACGGCGCTGCCGACCGCATCGACCACACCGACACCCTCGTGACCGAGAATGCGGCCCGGCGTACATGTCGGCACGTCACCCTTGAGAATATGAAGGTCGGTCCCGCAGATCGTCGTCTTCAGGATTTTGACCACCGCGTCGCCCGGCTCGATGACGGTCGGCTTCGGGCGCTCGTCCAGGGATTTCTTGCCGGGACCATGATAGACCAGGGCTTTCATGACTTACCTCCGCAGGTTTCTGCCCGGAGGATGGATGGCGCAAGAGAGGTCGCGCGCCGTTGAGGCGTATCAATCCTGACCAGAGTCCCTATCACTATCGTGTGTCCCGGGTGGCCAGGGCGAGATGCGGACGGCGGACGCGCGTCGCGCCTCCAATGCAGTCCAGCCCGGCTCAGATCACATACGCATCGCTCTGGACGCATCGGCGCGGCTCGCGGATAGTCTCCCGGCTTCCTACCATTCCGCGTGAGATTTCATGACCGACAGCCAGCCTTCGTCCGTGTCCTTCGACCTGATCATCCGCGGCGGCACCGTCATCGACGGCACGCGTGCGCCACGCTTCGAGGCTGATATCGGCATCAAGGATGGCCGCATCGTCGCCATCGGCGGGTTTGACGGCCGGAAGGCCACGCGCGTGATCGACGCCACCGGCCTCATCGTTGCGCCGGGCTTCATCGACTCCCACACCCATGACGACAGCGCCGTGCTGGTCGATCCCGACATGACCTGCAAGGTCTCGCAGGGCGTGACCTCCGTCGTGACCGGCAATTGCGGCGTCAGCATCGCGCCGCTGAAGCCAGGCTCGCCGCGGCCGATGCCGCTCGGCTTGCTATCGCCAAGCGAGGGACAGGTGGTCGAGTATGCCGCGTTCGCCGACTACGTCGCCGCGTTGCGCGCGGCGCCGGCTGCGGTCAACGTCGCGCCGATGGTCGGCCACACCGCGCTGCGCGCCTCGGTCGTGAGCGATCTCGGCCGGGCCGCGACGGCAGACGAGATCGCCGAGATGCGCGCCCACGTGCAGGAGGCGCTCGATGCCGGCGCCATCGGCGTCTCGACAGGGACGTTCTATCCGCCGGCGGAGGCGGCGCCGACCGAGGAGATCATCGAGGTCTGCCGTCCGCTCACCGGCAGCGGCGGCGTGTATGCGACGCATATGCGCAACGAGGCGAACGAGGTCATCCAATCGCTGGAGGAAAGCTTCGCCATCGGCAAGGCGCTCGACGTCCAGGTCGTGATCTCGCATCACAAGGTGGTGGGCCCTGCCAATTTCGGCCGCACCAGGGAGACGCTGCCGCTGATCACCAAGGCGATGAGCTGCCAGTGCGTCGCGCTCGACTGCTATCCCTACAACGCCTCCTCGACCATGCTGCACACCGATCCGGCCAAGCTGCAGGTCAAGGTCGTCGTCGCGGCCTCCGGACCCCATCCGGAAGTGGCGGGGCGCGATCTCGCCGACATCGCCGCCGATTGGGGCGTCGACCGGCTCGAAGCCGCGAAGCGGCTGCAGCCGGCGTCGGCGATCTACTTCGCGATGGACGAGGCCGACGTGCAGACCATCCTCGCCTTCGAGCCGACCATGATCGGCTCCGACGGCCTGCCGTTCGGCGAGCGTCCGCATCCGCGGCTCTGGGGCACATTCCCGCGTGTGCTCGGCTACTACTGCCGCGAGCTCGAGCTGTTCCCGCTGGAAACCGCGGTGTGGAAGATGAGCGGGCTGACGGCGCAGAATTTCGGCATCAAGGGACGGGGCACGCTCGCGGTCGGCAACCATGCCGACATCACGCTGTTCGATGCGGCCAGCGTGCGCGACGGCGCGACCTATGATGCCCCCTGCGTGCCGGCCGCCGGCATCGAGGCCGTCATCGTCAATGGCGCGCTGACCTGGTGGCAGGGCGCGCATCAGAAGGCGCATGCGGGGCAGGTGATCACCCGCGGTACGCTGCAGTGAGCTACGCGGCCATCGCGCGCGCGAATTCCGGGTAGCATTCCGCGAGCTCGTCGCGGATCCGGCCGCGGATCAGCTCGACCGTGGCGCGATCAGGGCCGGCCGTCGGCGGTACCATTTCCGGGGAAGCGTAGTCGAACCCGGTTCGGTCGCGGACGTCCTCGGCCGTGTAGCCGGGATGCACCGAGCGCAGCCGGAAGCCGCCGCGCTCGCGGTCGAAATCGAACAGCGCCAGGTTGGTCAGCAGCGCATGCGGGCCGCCGCGCCGCTTCACCTCCGGCGTGGTCGCGGCGGCGCTGACGAAGTCCACCTTCGGCACCAGCACGCGCGGCGAATGCTCCTCGCGAAACAGGATCACCCGCGGGATCAGATGATAGAGATAGGCCGAGCCGAACGAGCCCGGCCAGCGCACGTCCATCCGCGGATAGTCGCGGGTGCCGACCAGGTTGATATTCCCGGCACCGTCGATCTGGCCGCCGCCGAGAAAGAACGCGTCGACGCGGCCCTGCGCGGCGCAGTCGAACAGCTCGACGCCGCCATTGGTGAAGAAATTGTGCCGGCTGGAGCCGAGGATCGAGATGCGGACCGGCGGCTTGCCCCTTTGCGCGTTGCGTGCGCGCAGCAGCATCGCGCCGGCCGCCGGGACCGGCGACGAGGCGCCGACGGCGACGTGGCGGACGCCGTCGAGCAGGTCGGCGATGACGGTGATCAGCAGTTCCTTGCGCGCGCGCTCGTCGTGCATGGTCATGCCACCTCCTTGCTGCGGCTCAGGAAGGCGGAAAGATAGGCGCGGAAGCCGTCCTCCGTGCGCGCCATCGCGGCGTAGCGCGCGAGCTCGGCGCCGTCGGTCTCGTATTCGTCCCACAGCGGCAGTGGCCAGGCGCCGTTTTCGGCGACCGCGATGGCATCGACATAGAGCGCCGGCAGCACGCCGGCGGCCGAGTCTTCGGTCGCCATCAGATCGCGATCGACGATGCGCTCGACGGTGACCAGCGTGCGCTTCGCCGCATAGGCCATGGTCGCCAGCTCACGGTAGCGGCCGATGCGGACGTTGCCGAAGCGGTCCGCCTCGGGCGCGTGGAACAGCGCCACGTCGGGCGTGATCGCCGGCACCACGACGACCTTGCCGGGCTCGCCGATTGGACTGTCGATCACCTTCCAGTCGGGGCGGACCCGCAACAGGTCGCTGCCGATGATGCCGGCGATCGGCATGAACGGCACGCCCTTCTGCCCGGCCAGCAGGCCGGCATGGATCGCAGGGCAGGTGGCGTCGCGCAAGATGATGCTGCCGTCGCGCACGGCCGCGACGAAGCGCGGTGCGCCGCCGGCCTCGCCGAGCGAGACGGCGCTGGTTTCCACCACCGTGGCCACGCCGGCGCCGATCAGCAGATCGGCCTGCAGGCCTGATATCGGCACGCAGACGAGATGCAGCCCAGTGAGGCCGGCCTCGATCATGGCCGCTGTTGCCGCCATCGAGACGCCGGCACGGTCGACCGGGATCGCGATCGATTGCCCCGGTGCGATTGAGGCGACGAGCGCCTCCAGGCCGACCATCTCCGTCATCGGCTTATCCTCCCGTTGTTGCTTGGCCGCCGAGTGTAGCGATGGGCCGCGGGTCTGTCAGTGCTCGTATGCGATCGTCGAGCCGCGGATGATGAGCTCCGGCGCCAGTACGATGTGGTCGGTCACGGCCTCGCGCCCGGCAAGGCGGTCGAGCAGCAGCCGCGCCGCGGCTTCGCCCATGTCGCGCTGGGCGATCCGCACCGTGGTCAGCGGCGGCGCGACCATGTCGACGAACGGCATGTCGTTGTGGCCGACCACGGAGACATCGCCGGGGCAGGCGAGGCCGCGCGCGGCGAGCGCGTCATAGACGCCGAGCGCCAGCAGGTCATTGGCGGCGACGATGGCGGTTGGGCGCGTCCGCCGCGCGAGCAGGCGCAGCGCAGCCTCGCGACCCGCAGCCCGCGTATAGGCTTCGACGGCTTCGACCGGCGCATGGCGGGCGGACAGTCCCGCAGCCGCGATGCTGGCCTCGAAGCCGGCGCGGCGGCGCGCGCCGGTCGAGATGTGCTGCGGGCCCGCGACGTGACCGATGCGGCGGTGGCCGAGCGCGACGAGATGCTGGACGGCGAGACGCATGCCGGCGGCATCGTCGCTGGCAGCCGACGGCAGCAGTCCGGCGGCATCGACGCGATTGACCAGCACAACAGGGAGCGCCGCGTCCAGGCAGTGCTTCACGACATCGTCGCGCAGGCTCACCGTCGCCAGCACCAGACCGTCGACGCCGCGGGCAATCAGCCGGTCGACCAGATTCTGCTCCGAGCCCTTGCTGCCGACGTCGACGACGATCGTCGCATAACCCTCGGCGTTGAGATGATCGGCGATGCCGGACAGCACGGGCGGGAAGCCGGGATCGGCGATATCGGGCGCGAGCACACCGATCAGGCCGCTGCGCCCGGTGCGCAGGCCCTTGGCGGCCATGTTCAGCCGATAGCCGAGCGCGTTGGCGGCGGCCTGGATCCGCTCCACGACATCGCCCGCCACCAGATGCTTCATGGCCGGGCTGAGCGCGCGCGACACCGTGGAGGGATGCACGTCGCAGCGCGCCGCGACATCCTTGATCGTCGGACGTGAGGACGCCGCTGCGCGCGGGCTCCTTGTCGATGGCGACGTCCTTTTCATCTCCGCTCCCTGATGCCGCAGCGCAACGACGTTTTGATCGCGCGGTACCTTGACACATTTTGCGTGCATGCAATAAACCCGGCTCTGCAATCGATTGCAATAGCACAATGGGAAACGCCCACATGACAGCCAGCGCGTTGAAGCCGCATCTGGTCAGCCCGGAGCATCTCGATCCGCATTGGCGCTGGGGGCGGGCGATTCCGTCGCATGGCCATGTCTCGGTGGATTTCGAGCGCCGCGTCGATTTCGACAGGTTGCGGCGCTACCGGCTGGCGCGGGCGCGCGCAGCGCTGAAGGCGTCGGGCTATGGTGCGCTGCTGCTGTTCGACGTCAACAACATTCGCTACGTGTCCGGCACCAAGATCGGCGAATGGGAGCGCGACAAGCTGTGCCGTTTCGCGCTGCTGGCCGGCGACGGCGAGCCGATCGTGTGGGATTTCGGTTCGGCAGCCGTCCACCATCGTCTGTTCTGCGACTGGCTGGCGCCTGAGAACTGCCGCGCCGGCATGCTCGGCATGCGCGGCACCGTGCCGCCGGCGGTCGGGCTGATGAAGGCGCATGCCGAGGAGGTGATGAGCCTGCTGCGGTCGGCCGGCGTTGCCGACATGCCGGTCGGCGTCGACCTTGCCGAGACCGCGATGTTCTTCGAGCTGCAGAAGGCCGGCATGAAGGTGGTCGACGGCCAGCAGGTCATGCTCGACGCGCGCGAGATCAAGAACATCGACGAGATCATGCTGCTCAACCAGGCCGCGGCCATGGTCGACGGCGTCTATCATTCGATCTACGAACACCTGAAGCCGGGCGTGCGTGAGAACGACATCGTCGCGCTCGCCAACAAGATGCTCTACGAGATGGGCTCCGACGACGTCGAGGCGATCAATGCCATCTCCGGTGAGCGCTGCAATCCGCATCCGCATAATTTCACCGACCGCATCCTGCGTCCGGGCGACCAGGCGTTCTTCGACATCCTGCAGTCCTATCAGGGCTACCGGACCTGCTACTACCGCACCTTCAACGTCGGTCGCGCCACGCCGGCGCAGCATGACGCCTACAAGCAGTGCCGCGAATGGCTCGACAATGCGATCGCGCTGATCAAGCCGGGCGTCTCGACCGACACCGTCGCCAAGGTCTGGCCTAAGGCCGAGGAGTTCGGCTTTCCCTCGGAGATGGCGGCCTTCGGCCTGCAGTTCGGCCATGGACTTGGACTTGCGCTGCATGAGCGTCCGATCATCTCCCGGCTGGTCTCGCTGGACAATCCGATGGAGATCAAGACCGGCATGGTGTTCGCGCTCGAGACCTACTGTCCGGCGACCGACGGCTTCTCGGCTGCGCGGATCGAGGAGGAGGTCGTGGTCACCGACAAGGGCTGCCAGGTGATCACGCTGTTTCCTGCGGAAGAGCTGCCGATCGCCAACCGCTACTGAGCGGATGGGCAATGCGCCCAATAGAGCGATCTTTGTGATTTCGTCATTGCGAGCGAAGCGAAGCAATCCAGGGCGGGAGTCGTGACTCTGGATTGCTTCGTCGCTTCGCTCCTCGCAATGACGAAGACTGTGATCAGTAACGAGGAGAGGACGATGACCGCGACGCATTCGCTCGGCTGGATCGGCATGGGGCGCATGGGCTATCCGATGGCTGAGCGCCTGCTCAAGGCCGGCCACAAGGTGTCGATCTACAATCGCACCCGCGCCAAGGCCAAGCCGCTGGCGGCGAAAGGCGGCGTGATCGTCGATCATCCCCGCGATCTCGCCGCGTGCGACATCGTGTTCACGATGGTGTCGACAGGCAAGGATCTCGAGCAGGTCTATTTCGGCGACCACGGCCTGGTCTCCGCCAGTTCCGGATCGCGTCCCCAGATCCTGGTCGACTGCTCCTCGATCGGCATCGAGCAGTCGGAGGCGATCGCCGCCAAGCTGAATCAGCTCGGTTGTGAGTTCGTTCGGGCGCCGGTGTCTGGCAACGGCAAATGCGTCAAGGCCGGCAAGCTGTCGTCGGTCGTCTCCGGCCCCAAGGCCGCGTTCGATACGATCGAGCCGTATCTCGCCAAGATCGCCGTCTCCGGCGTGTCCTATGTCGGCGAGGGCGAGCTCGCGCGCATCTGCAAGATCGCGCACAACGTGTTCCTCGGTGTCGTGATCCAGAACCTCGCCGAGATCACCATCCTGGCGCAGAAGGCCGGCGTGCCGCGCCATGCCTTTCTCAACTTCATGAATGCCAGCGTGATGGGCTCGACCTTCACGAAGTACAAGAGCAACGCGCTGGTCAATCTCGATTGGACCACGACCTTCACGCCGCCGCTCTTGCGCAAGGATCTCGATCTCGGCCTGTCGGCGGCGCGCCAGCTCGACGTCGCCATGCCGGTGACGGCGGCGACGCGCGAGGCGCTGCAGGCCCATGTCGGCGCCGCCTCGCTGCAATCGGACCCGGCCGCTTATCTGGAGAAGGATTTTGCGGCGCTGCTGGAGACGGTGGCGCTCGCCGCCGGTCTCAAGCTGCAGCCGGAAAACGTGCCGATGCCGACCGGGCTGGAAACCGAGGGCTAAGCAGGCGCAGGGGTCGTGAGGGCCCGCCAGCGCGTGTCGCGCGCCGACGGCCGGCGGTGCAGGCGGGTGTCGAGCACCTCGCGGGCCTGGGTCAGCGCGCCGCTGCGGATCAGGGACAGGATGTAGGTGTCCTCGATCACCTCGCGCTGGGCGTGGCTGCCGCCGATGCGGGCGAGGTCGCCGATGACAGGGGTGAGCTCACGCGCGCAGGCGCGCCAATTCTCTTCGGCGAAGGCGCGCAGCGCCCGCAGCATGTGCGGCACGATGCGGCCCGCCGGCAGCGTGCCTTCGGTCTGCCGCCGCTCGATCGCGGCGAGACGGCCCTTGAGCGCCGCGGTATCATCGGTGGCCGCAGCGATCATCACCAGGTGCATCTCGATGAAGGCGAGCGTCGAGCCCGTGAAACGGGGGCTGGCATAGGCCGCCACCTCGGCCCAAGCGCCACCCGGCACGGTGTAGTTCTCCGCCAGCAGTCGCCACAGCAGCGAGGCGCAGTCCGACAGCGTGTTGAGCGGCGGCGCGGTGTCCATCGTCGGTACCAGCACGTCGGTGTAGACTTTGAGTGCCCCGGCGGCATCGCCGCGGTCCAGGGCGCCGAGCGCCTGGTGCCAGCAGATATGACCGTGCAGCATCCCGGTGCGATCGTAGTCGCCGATCCACCCCTCGACGAGCGCATCGGCCTCGTCCAGCGCACCAGCCTCGAACATCGCATGAAGCAGCGCATGCACGGCATAAGCGTTGTGCTGGCGCAACGCGAAGCTGCGCTCGGTGACGGCGCGTCCCTGCGCGATATCACCGGCCTCGGTGAGCGCCCAGCCGTGGTTCGATAGGAACCACCAGTCCTCGCCATAGGCGGCGGCAAACCGGTCGCACAGCTCGCGTCGGGCGGCGTCGTGATCTCTGCGACCGGAAAAGGCCAGCAGGCCGAAGGCGCCGAGCGGCAGCGCCATGATCATGGCGTCACGCGGCCAGCTTTCCAGATGGGCCAAGGTCGCGTCGAGCGCGTCGGTGCCGCGGCCCTCGATGGCGAGCACCAGGGTCGCGACATGGCTCTGCTCGCGCGGCGTGCCGCGCCTGGCGACGAGGTCGCGGGCGCGCTTGATGGTCTGCAGCGCCGCCTCGCGCTGCATATAGATGGCATGAATGCGCGCGCGGGCGGCGTGCGCCAGCGCGAAATCCGGATCGAGCATGATCGCCCGCTCGAACGCATCTGCCGCGCTGGGCCAGAAGGCGAGCAGCAGGTCGACGCCCTCGCGATAGGCCGCGGCCGCATCAGTGGAGGCGGTCGACAGGGGCAGGCCGTAGCGATCCTCCTCCATCTCAGCCCACCCGCGGCCTGCGGCCCTCGATCGGATAGGCCGGATCGTTGTAGCCGGGCGTCGAAGCGTGACCGGTCACGACCAGCCGGTCGATCAGCGCCTCGTCGTCGGCGGCGAAGGGATAGTCGAGCGCGCGGATGTAGTCGTCCCATTGCGCCTCGGTGCGCGGACCCGCGATCACCGAGCTGATGAAGGCGGAGTTGAGCACCCAGGACACGGCGAACTGCCCCGGCGTGAAGCCCTTCGTCTCGGCGTGGCGCTTGATCTCCTGCGCCAGCTTCAGCGATTCGGGCCGCCACTCGGTCTGCATCATCCTGGTGTCGTTGCGGCCGGCGCGGGTCTCCTTGTCCGGCGGCGCATCGGGGCTGTACTTGCCGGTGAGCACGCCGCGCGCCAGCGGGCTGTAAGGCACGACGCCGAGGCCGTAATAGCCGCAGGCCGGCAAGTGCTCGACCTCGGGCATCCGGTTCATCGCGTTGTAGTAGGGCTGGCTGACGACAGGACGGTCGATGCCCATGCCGTCGCAGAGATTGCAGATCTCGGCGAGCCGCCAGGCGCGGTAGTTGGAGACGCCGAAATACCGGATCTTGCCGGCGCGCATGAGGTCGCCAACGGCGCGCACGGTCTCCTCCAGCGGAGTCGCATGGTCTTCCTTGTGCAAATAGTAGATGTCGATGTGGCCGGTGCCGAGCCGCCGCAGACTTTCGTCCGCGGCCTGCATCACCCAGCGTCGCGACAGGCCGGCGCGGTTGGGATCGTCGCCCATCGGATTGGCGAGCTTGGTGGCCACGACCCAGCGGTCGCGCTCGCGCGCGATGGCGCGGCCGACCACCTCCTCCGAGACGCCCTTGTTGTAGGCGTCCGCAGTGTCGATGAAGTTGACGCCGGCGTCGCGCGCTTTGGCGATGATGCGGGCGGATGCCGGCTCGTCGGTGGGGCCGCCGAACATCATCGTGCCCAGGCAGATCGGCGACACTTTCAGGCCGGAACGGCCGAGCTGGCGATATTGCATTCTTGCCTCATTTCCAAACCATCACCGCCCGCGGACGGAGTGGATACGATAGCTCTCTCTGCGCGTCATTGCGAGCCACCGGGTCCGCGCGGATGCGCGGCCCGATGACAGGCTCCGCGAAGCAATCCAGAGCCGGGGCGGGACTCTGGATTGCTTCCGCCTTCGCCCGATCGGCTTCGGCGGACGCGTCGTCGCTGCGCTCCTCGCAATGACGGCGGAGCGAGTGACTCCTATTCGCTCTTCAAGATCTTGAACACGCCCGACGCCATCGCGATCACGCGATGCCCGGCCGTCACCTCGGTGGTGATGAACACCAGGCTGCGGGTGATCCGCACCACATGCGGCCGCGACACCAGGGTCTCGCCGATCTTGCCGGACTCGACGAAATGCGTGTCGAACTGGATCGTCGCCATGTGCTCCTTGCCCGCGGCATGGCGGGCCATCATGCCGCAACTGCGGTCCGCCAGCGTCATGATCACGCCGCCCTGGACCAGGCCGCGGCGGTTGTGATGCTTGTCCTCGGTGACGATGGCGTATTCATGGGCGCCGTCGACGACGCGCTGCCACAGCGGGCCGATCAGGTGCAGGAAGCCCGAGGTGTCGACGATCTCCCAGCCGTCGGACGTCATCCTGGCCGCGGCTGATTTCGTCATCGCTGAAGACCTTTCCTGTTGTGGCCCCGAAGCCGGCCTGCAGGTCGTTTCATCTGTCGCCGGCCTGGTGTAGTCAAGCTGCATGCCGATGCCGTTCGACGATGCCACCAGGCGGAAAATCGAGAGCTGCTGCGCGGGTTTCGTGCGGCTGGAGGCGGCTGCGGCGACCTCGCTGAAGCGCGCGGCGGTGGTGATCGCGCTGGCGCCCCACCACGAGACCGGCAGCACGGCGCTGCTGCTCACCCTGCGCGCTGCGGGGCTGCGCAGCCATGGCGGGCAATGGGCGCTGCCGGGTGGCCGCTGCGATGCCGGCGAAACGCCGGTCGAGGCGGCGTTGCGTGAGCTCGCAGAAGAGCTCGGGCTGATGCTGGCGCCGGACGCGGTGCTGGGCCTGCTCGACGACTATCCGACACGGTCCGGCTATCTGATTACCCCTGTCATCGTATGGGCGGCCAATGGCCGCACGCTGCGGCCCAATCCAGACGAGGTCGCCTCGGTGCACCGGATCGGCCTCGACGCGATCACGGCGGATGACGCGTTCGATTTCACCGCGATCCCCGAGAGCACGCGGCGGGTCATCCGTTTTCACGCCCGCGAGGGCCTCATTCACGCACCCACCGCGGCGCTGATCTATCAGTTCCGCGAGGTGCTGTCCGGCCGCGACACCCGGGTGCATGAGCTGGAACAGCCGGTGTTTGCCTGGAAGTAGCCGCCGTTTCGGCTACAAGGGCGGCATGCTTCATCAGCCGATTCGCACGCTTGTCCTGATTGTCGCCTGCGCCGTATCCGGCGCGCCGCCTCTGCTGGCCGCGGAACCCGACGCACCGGTCGCCCCGCGCGAAGCTTTGGCGCAGATGGCATCGCCCGCCGCGATTGCGGAGTATCGGCGCAAACTCGCCGAATATCAGCAGGCGCGCGCGGAGTTCGACCAGGAGGCGGGCGCCTATTGGAAGGCGATCGCCGACAAGCGCCGTGCGCGCAATGCCAAGCGCCGCGATCGTCAGCCGATCGGGCTCGACGACTATGTGCTGGAGCAGCCGCCGGTCTACACCGGGCCGAAGCGGCCGGTGAATCCCGAGCCGGAACCTGAGGGCGAGCCGCGCGAGCGCAAATACATCCCGGTGGTCGCCGACCTCGTGAAGGCGGCACAGGAGCATTTCCAATGGTCGCCGCAGCGCCCCGCCAGCGACATCGATTTCAAGCGCGCCTATGCGCGCTTCGCCGCGGCGTCGGGACTGACTCGCGAGCAGGCGGTGCGCGTCTATGCCTTCGAGACCGGCGGCAACGGCAAGCACGATTCGCAATCGGGCTTCAAGGGCAACCGCGCGATCTCGACGGCGATCGGCTACAATCAGCTCTTGACCACCAACAGCGTCGAGCTGCTGGCCGAGCAGGGTCCGCTGTTCATCCGCCTGCTCGGTGAACGCGTGGCGCGGACGTCCGGGCCGGCACGCGGCGCGATGGAGCACAAGCTCGCGGTCCTGAAGAAGATGGTCGCAATCGCGCGCTCCGTACCGGACGACTGGTCGGCGCATGAGAAGATCGGCAACACGCCGCAGGGCTGGGCCATGCACGCGATGGTGCTCGACATCGACGTCGGGCCGATGCTGCAGACGCACAAGCTCCTGACGTCGGTGCTGTTCGCACGCGCCAAGGGCTACACGAGGCCGCTTTCGGCCGCCGAGCTCGAAATGATGAATCTCACCGGCGACGGCACGGGCTTCGACATGGTGACGATGCCGCTCGAGATGCGCGATCAGGTTCCGACCGCCAACTTCTTCCAGCGCGGCGGCTATGAGCGCAATCCGGTCGCCGTTCGCCACAACACCGTGGCGAAGCTGCTTGCGGTGACGGATTCCAGGATGGACTCGCTCAGCAGCCTGCCCGGCGCCAAGGAGCTGGCGGCCGCGTTCTGAGGCTGCGCGCGCTCGCCTCTACTCATCCGCGCCGAACGAGAAGCTGCCGTCGCCGTCGAGATAGGGGGCGGTCCGCATGTAGAGCTGACCGTTCTGGCCGACGAAGAACAGCGTGCCCTTCGGCACCTTCTTGGCACCCTTGAGCAGCATGTCGGCGTTCTTGGTGCCCATCTTGTAGGCGAGCGTCTTGCCGTCCTTGCCATAGGCGTAACCCATGTCGGGCTTCAGCTCCCACGGCTCCGGCGGTGCGGCGCAGCTCACGCTGGTCAGTGCGCCGAGCGCCCCCAGGGCGATCAGGGCTTTCAGAAACGGGCTCTTCATGTCCTCCTCCAATCGATGTCGTCTCGAACAAATCGCGAACGCGTTGGCATCATCGTGGCCCCGTCGCAGCGCGGTGATCGTTGGCGGATTTTCCATTCGCCGATCTCGCGATTATCCTGCAGCGTGGTTTAGAAACATAGGCCAAGAAAACACTTTGGGGATGATTCGGATGAGCCTCGTCACGAAGATCGGTTGGGTTGCGGCGTTGTCGCTGGTGACGTTGGCATCCGCCCGGGCCGACGACTTCAAGCTGTCCAACAACCAGCGCATCGCCTGCAGCCGCGGTCTCTCCGCCGGCAAGCTCAATACGGCCGTTTGCAAGTCCTACGCCTACCTCTTCAACGTGAAGACCTCGGAATATTTCCGCTGCCAGGTCTCACTGTCGCTGACCCGGGACAACAAGGAGGTCATCAACGTCCAGACCGACGGCGGCTGCACCAGGAAGCCGCGCGTGTTCGACACCGACTCCAAATACGAGTTCGACGCCACCGAGACCGAGCCGGCGAACACGAACTCCTTCTTCGGCAATGGCGGCTATTCGATCTGGGTGGCGGATACGACCCAGCAGAAGGTGCGCGGCTGCATGACGATCTCGTCCGGGCTCGGCTCGGACATCTCCAAGTGCGTCGACATGACGTTCCAATGAGCGGCGGCCTTGCGAGGGAGGCAGCCCGCCGCTCTGGGCTGCACCTGCGGTTCAAGCTGGTGTTACTGTCAATGTAAGATTGAACGCGGGGGCGCATCGGTCCCGGCCTCGCGCCGTGGGAGCGGGAGAGGCTGGTGCGCCAGTCTTTCGGATGGGTTGACCCCGCGCCCGCAGCCGTCCAATTTGCGGCAAAATCAATGGGAGGATCCATGCGTTTCTCGAAAATCTCTGGCACTGCAACCGGTTTCATTCTGGCGGCCGCCTGCATGCTCGCGGCGCCGGCGGCGCAGGCACAGAGCTTCATCAACGTGCTCACCGGCGGCACGTCGGGCGTCTACTATCCGCTCGGCGTCGCCATCGGGAAGATCTACGGCGACAAGATCCCCAATGTGAAAACCCAGGTGCAGGCGACCAAGGCCTCGGTCGAGAACCTGATCCTGCTGCAGCAGGGACGCGGCGAGCTCGCCTTCGCGCTCGGCGACTCCCTGAAGGCCGCCTGGAACGGCGAGGAGGAGGCCGGTTTCAAGACCAAGCTGGACAAGCTGCGCACCATCGGCGCGATCTATCCGAACTACATCCAGATCGTCGCGACGGCCGAATCCGGCATCAAGACGCTGGCGGACCTCAAGGGCAAGAGCCTGTCGGTCGGCGCGCCGAAGTCCGGCACCGAGCTCAACTCGCGCGCGATCCTCGCCGCTGCCGGCATGAGCTACAAGGATCTCGGCAAGGTGGAGTATCTGCCCTTCGCTGAATCCGTCGACCTGATGAAGAACCGGCAGCTCGGCGCCACCTTGCAGTCGGCTGGCCTCGGCGTCGCATCGTTGAAGGATCTGTCGACCTCGTCGCCGATCACCGTGGTGTCGGTGCCGAAGGAGGTCGTCGACAAGATCGGGCCCCCGTTCGTCGCGGCGACCATCCCGGCCAACACCTATACCGGCCAGGACAAGGACGTGCCGACCGCGGCCGTGATCAACTATCTCGTCACCAGCTCGGCGGTATCAGACGATCTCGCCTATCAGATGACCAAGCTGATCTTCGAGTCGCTGCCGGAGCTCGCCAATGCGCACGCCGCCGGCAAGGAGATCAAGCTGGAGACGGCGGCGCAGGACAGCCCGGTGCCGCTGCACCCGGGCGCGATCCGCTACTACAAGGAAAAGGGCATCCTGAAATAAGGACGCTGCTCGCCCGGCGTGCCTTGCAGGCCGGGTCATTCGCAACCGGCTGCGCGGGAAACCTTCCGCGCAGTCTTGTCGTTCAGGTGATTGCGGCCATGGTCAGCAGCGCCTGATGGGCGCGTTGGGGGGATCATGACGATCGAAGCCGTGAACATGGAAACGCCGGTCAAGGTCGAGTTCGACAATTTCGAGCACGGCTTTCCGGAGGGCTTCGGTCCCGGCCGCTGGGGCTATCTGGCCTACGGCATCGGTCTCGCGTTCGCCCTGTTCCAGCTTTATGTCGCCGCCTTCAACTATCTGCCGAGCCAGGTCGTGCGCGGCGTCCATGTCGGCTTCCTGCTGCTGCTCACCTTCGGCCTGATCGGCAACTTCACCGCCAGGACCGATGCGGGGCGCATCGCCGGCTGGACCATCGGCGCCATCGGCTTCCTCTGCGGCCTCTATCAGTGGATCTTCTACGCCGACCTGATCGCGCGTGACGGCGATCCGACCCGCGTCGATCTCGTGGTCGGAACCCTGCTGGCGGTCCTGATCTTCGAGGGCACGCGCCGGCTGATGGGACTCGCGCTGCCGCTGATGTGCGGCGCCTGCCTGTTGTACTGGTTCTTCGGCCAGTATCTGCCGGCGCCGCTCAACCATCGCGGCTATGATTTCGATCAGATCGTGACGCATTTGTCGTTTGGCACCGAGGGCTTCTACGGCGTGCCGATCTACGTCTCGGCGACCTACATCTTCCTGTTCATCCTGTTCGGCTCGTTCCTCGAGCATGCCGGCATGATCCAGCTGTTCACCGACGTCTCGCTCGGCCTGTTCGGTCGCACCCGCGGCGGTCCGGCCAAGGTCGCGGTATTCGCCTCGGGCATGATGGGCACGATCTCGGGCTCGGGCGTCGCCAATGTCGTCACCGTCGGCCAGTTCACGATTCCGCTGATGATCCGGTTCGGCTACCGCCGCGCCTTTGCGGCCGGCGTCGAAGCCACCGCGTCGATGGGCGGCCAGATCATGCCGCCCGTGATGGGCGCGGTCGCCTTCATCATGGCCGAGACGCTGGGCGTCGATTACTCGGTGGTGGTCAAGGCCGCCGTGATCCCGGCGATCCTGTATTTCGCCTCGGCGTTCTGGATGGTGCACCTGGAGGCCGGCAAGCACGGCCTGACCGGCATGAAGACGTCGGAGATCCCGAGCGCCTGGAAGGCGCTGGTGGCGCGCTGGTATCTCGTGCTGCCGCTCGCCGCGCTGGTCTACATGCTGTTCGAGGGCTTCACGCCGCTGTATGCGGGCTCGATGGGACTTGCGCTGACGGTGGCGCTGATCCTGGGCACCTCGATCACCATGGGCTTCTCCAACCAGGTGCTGCGCTACGTATTCTGGATCGGGCTCGCGCTCGTCGTCGGCGCGCTGTCGCGCAATGGCCTGCAGATCATTCCCGTCGCCTCCGTCGTCGTCGCGCTCATCGTCATCACCGGCTTCGTGCGCGGCGGCATGGGCACCTTGCACGCCTGCCGCGATTCTCTGGCGGAAAGTGCGAAGTCGGCGCTGACCGTCGGCATGGCCTGCGCCATCGTCGGCGTCATCATCGGCATGATGACCCAGACCGGCGTCGGCTCGATCTTCGGCAGCTGGGTGATCGGCCTCGGCAAGACCAGCCTGTTCGCGGCGCTGATCATGACCATGCTGCTGTCGATCCTGCTCGGCACCGGCATTCCGACCATCCCGACCTACATCATCACCGCGGCGCTCGCAGCCCCCGCGCTCGCCAAGCTGGGCGTGCCGCTGATCGCGAGCCACATGTTCGCATTCTACTACGGCATCATGGCCGATCTTTCACCACCGGTCGCGCTGGCCGCGCTGGCCGCCGCCCCGATCGCCAAGGAGAATCCCGACAAGATCGGGTGGGAGGCGATGCGGATCGCGCTCGCCGGCTATGTCATTCCGTTTCTGTTCGTCTACTCGCCCGCGCTGATGCTGCAGCCAGGTGACCCGATGGAGGCGCAACTCGGCTTCATCGGCGCGGTGACGTATGCTTCCGTCAAGGCGCTGATCTCGATCGGCTTGTTCGGCATGGTGGCGATCGGCTTCCTGTACGTGCGCATGACCCTGGTCGAGCGCCTGCTGGCGTTTGTCGCGTCGGTCTGCCTGCTTGGCGAATTTCCCTACAGCGACATGCTGGGATTTGCACTGGCGGTGGTGATCGTGGCGTGGCAGTGGCGGCAGCGGCCGCCGGCTGCCGTGGCGGCCTCCGCTTGAGCCTCTGCCTCGCGTCATCGGGTGTGGTGAAGGCGCTGGCCCTCGCCGGCTTCACCTTGGCCTGGACCCACTCGGTCGAGAAGACCGCGTGGCAGGAGGACTGGCGCGTCACGCCTGACGGTCTCGAACTGGTGCAGGCCCGCGTCAAGGGCTCCGGCGCCGGCATGGAGCCGCCGCCGGAGGCACGGCTGGTCGATGGCTGGTTCCAATGGCAGGCCCAGCGGGGTCCGCTGTCGCGGATCGTGCTCGCCAATTCCGGCGCGGCCGGCGAGTGGCGCATCTGCGCGGACGGGCAATGCCGGACGCTGTCGGACATCTTCGGCCATGACATCGGCGCCGCGACGATCACGATGAGCGCCTGTACCGAATAACGAACAAACGACGGGAGAACGCGATGGATCGTCTCAGGGGCAAGGTGGCGCTGGTGGTCGGTGCGGGCTCGATCGGGCCGGGCTGGGGCAACGGCAAGGCCACGGCCGTGACCTTTGCGCGGCAGGGCGCCAAGGTGTTCTGCGTCGACCGCAACAAGGACGCCGCCGCGGAGACGGCCTCGATCATTTCAGGCGAAGGCGGGCAGGCCGAGGCGTTCACCGCCGATGTCTCGAAGGCCGTCGAGGTCGAGGCGATGGTGAAGGCTTGCGTTGCCGCCTATGGCCGCATCGACGTGCTCGACAACAATGTCGGCATTGCCGAGATGGGCAGCGTGGTCGATGTCGATGAAGCGGAATGGGACCGCGTGTTCGCGGTCAACCTGAAGAGCGCCTATCTCGCCATGAAGCACGTCATTCCAGTGATGATCGGGCAGGGCGGCGGCTCCATCATCAACATCTCCTCAGTGGCCTCGATCCGCCAGGTCGGCATTTCCTATGTCAGCTATGGCGCCAGCAAGGCGGCGATGAACCAGATGACACGCACGACCGCGGTCGAGTTCGCGCCGAAGCACGTCCGCGTCAATGCGATCCTGCCCGGGCTGATGAAGACGCCGATGGTCGAGCACTCCGCGGGGCTGGCCGCGAGCTACGCCAAGGGCGATGTCGAGGAGATGTGGAAGAAGCGGGATGCGCAGGTGCCGATGGGACATATGGGCGACGCCTTCGACGTCGCCAATGCCGCCTTGTTCCTCGCCTCCGACGAGTCGCGCTATGTCACCGGCACCATGCTTGTGGTCGATGGCGGGCTGACCTGCAGGAGCTAACTCTCTCTGCGTCATTGCGAGCGAAGCGAAGCAATCCAGGGCCGAGCAAGGACTCTGGATTGCTTCGTCGCCTGCGGCTCCTCGCAATGACGAGGTGCGATACACTGCGCGATTATTGCGCCATTGCCAGCATGCTGCCGCCGATCGCGTGCCACGCCGACGTCACGCTGATCGGCCAGTTCAGCAGCTTCACGGCGATCAGCGCGAGTCCGCCATAGATGTAGACCGGGTGGACGCGTCCGAACGTGCGGCGGTCGTGGATGATCGCGACGACGAGCAGCAGGTAGGCGACGAAGGCCGGCGGGATCGTCACGAACACCGGCGGCGGGCCGAGCGGACCGGGGGGCGCCAGGAATGTCAGGAACCAGCGCGCCACGGCGGCGTCCAGCAGCGAGATGCCGGCGAGCAGCATCAGCCGCTTGTGGGTTTCCGGCCGGCGCAGATGGACTACCGCGAGCGTAAAGACCACGGCAAAGAAGGCGATGCCGCTGAGCGGCACGATGGCAAAGGCGATGCCCTCGTTGGCCTGCCCCATCGCCGCGGAACGCTTCATCGCCTCGATAGCAACGAGGAAGCCAAAGATCGTCATCGCCGTGGCGAGCGATACGCCGAAGATGCCGAGCGAGCGGTGCCACGCCGTGCGTCCGGATGCGGCAAGCCAGCTCTGCAGCGCGAAATACAAGGTCCAGGTGAAGAACAGGAAGCCATGGAAATGAATCACGGGCGCGCCGGAGAATGAGCCGCGGGCCAGTGGCAGCCAGTAGGTCGGCGCGAAGCCGATGATCGCAATGGCCATGCAGGCCAGAGCCATGTTGAAATAGAAATAGCGCGCAGGGGACGCAACGACGCCGCGTGCGCGCGAATTGTCGGTCAGAATAGTCATGCGGTTGTGTCTGCGGGAACCGCAACAGGTTCAAATGACGATCGAGGACGTCGCCGGGGCGCGCATCCACAACATCTTGAAGGGAATGCGCGGCACGATCACGCGCATTTCAGCCGGGGGCCGCGATCAGCTCGCGAGCCCCATTCGCAAGGGTTGCCTTCTGCAGGAAAGGACTGTCGCACCGCTGCTGCCGCTGTATAGTTGAAGTCGCCGCAGAGGCGGTTACGCCCCGCGCGCCGTGCCGGATCGCCCACCACCTGAGAGAGCCATCTGCCTTGACCTCATCCGCCTCCTCATGGGTTGCAGCCGGTCGCCGGGATGGGCTGCTGCGCCTTGCCGCGCTGGTCACGCTCGGATGGCTGGCTTCGACCCAGGCCCATGCGGTCGGCGCGGCCGAGCCTGGCAAGGAGCCGGCGGTGGATGCCGGTGCCTGCATGGCGGCCTCGGAGGCGCGCGATGGCGACAAGGTGCTCACCGAATGCGGCGCCGTGATCGACAATCCCAAGGCCGCGAGGGCCGATCGCATCAACGCACTGATCGCGCGCGCCTCGATCTTCATCACCAGGGGTGAGATCGATCGCGCCATCGCCGATTACGGCGTCACCTTGCAGCTCAACCCGACGCTCGCCAGCATCTTCAATGCACGCGGCGAACTGCATCGCAAGAAGGGCGACCGTCCGAAGGCGCTGGCCGATTTCGCCGCGGCGCTGCGGCTCAATCCGGATCACGCCAGCGCCCGCAGCAACTATCACGCGCTCGCAGTGGAGCTCGAGCGCATGGGCGCGCAGATGGCCGTCGCGGGCCGGCCGAGCTTCAATTGCGCCGCGGCGCGGCGCGCCGTGGAAAAGGCGATCTGCGCCGATCCGGAGCTCGCCAATCTCGATCGCGAGATCGACGGCGCGCAGGCCCGCGTCGTTCGCGAGGCGGCCGGCCCCGCCGCGGCACGCGCCCTGCAGCGCGAGCAGGACGCGTTCATCGCGCGGCGCAACGCCGGCTTTGGCAGACCCGGCTACGATCTCAAGAAGGCGATGCAGGACCGCCTGCGGCGGCTGAACGGCGTCGACGGCTATTGATCATCGGCGTGGCCGCTTGAACCGGGTTCCGGCCGGAGACGACAACGGGGGAGATCAGCGTCTCAACCCGCAACAGTCGAAATTCCGAGCCCACGCCGATGCACGCTTTCATCCATTCGATTTCATCCCGCTCATCCTACCTCGCGCTGCGTCTTGCGGCCGGCCTCGTCCTTGGCCTCGGGGCCCAGCCTGCATTCGCTGCGGACCCCGAATGCGCTTTGGGCGGCAAGGCGCCACCGTCCGAACTCATTGCCGCCTGCTCGACCGCAATCGAGCAGGCATCGAGTTCGCCCAAGGATCAATCCATCGCCCTGGTCGCCCGCGCCGACGCCCGCGCCCGCACCTCGGGCGGCATGACCCAGGCCCTGAAGGACCTCGACCGTGCCATCGCGCTCGACGGCAAGAATGCGCGCGCCTACCGGCTGCGTGGCGACCTGATGCGCGAGGCCGGTGGCGATGCCGGCAAGGCGGCGGCCGATCTGAGCATGGCGATCTCGCTCGATCCGAATGACGCCGAGGCCTATGAGTTGCGTGGCGTTGTCTATACCGAGCAGCGCCGTCTTGATCGCGCTCTGGCCGACTATGACCAGGCGATCCGCCTGAAGCGCGACTTCGCGCAGGCCTATGCCGACCGCGGCGTCGCCTTCTACCTGCGCGGCGACAATGAGAAGGCGGTGCGCGACTATGACGAGGCGATCCGGCTCGACCCCGAACGTCCCCGCACTTTCACCAACCGTGCCGCCGCCTACAAGAAGCTCGGCCAGATGGACAAGGCGCTGGCCGATGACGACGAGGCGATCCGGCGCGATCCGAAGGTGTCGGAATATTACGACAATCGCGGCCTCACCTACGCCGCCATGAAGGAGTACGACAAGGCGATCGCCGATTATGACCAGGCGATCCGGATGGAGCAGCGGGCGAATTTCCTCACCAATCGCGGCGATTCCCATCAGTTCAAGAACGAGCTCGGCGCGGCCCTCGGCGACTACGACGCTGCGCTGCGGATCGATCCGACTTTCGCGCTCGCCTACAACAACCGTGCGGTGCTGTACAAGAAGATGGGCGAACGCGCCAAGGCGCTGGCGGATTACGAGGCGGCGCTGCGGCTGGATCCCGGCAACGACAATGCCATCGCCGGCCGGCGCGTCATGCTGGCCGAGATCAAGACGTTCGGCGCCGAGCCGCCGCGCCCGTTGAATGCGCCTTCGGAGCGCAGCGGGCCGTCGTTCGAATGCACCACCGCCGTGCGCGAGGTCGAGAAGGTCATCTGTGCCGACCCGCAGCTGTCGGTGCTGGACCTCGGCATCGCCGAGAGCTACGCTCGCCGGCTCAAATCGTCCCGTGGTCGCCTTGCGGCCGAACTGCGCAGCGCACAGCGTGACTTCATCGCCGAACGGAATGCCCGGTTCGGCAAGCCCGGCTACGACCTTCGTCTAGCCCTGCAGCGACGTTTGGACATGCTGCGCGACGCAGGGCATTGATCCGCCCGGGAAAGTGACCGGACTCCAGGTTGCGCCTGATCTGGATCAATTCATGACGGCTTGAACTGTCGCTTTGTCCCGTGACAATACTCGGGAATAAACACAGATCTTGGGGAAACGTCATGAGCGCTGCGAGCCGCTATCACGAGGTCCATGCACGGTCGCTGCAGGACCCGGAAGGGTTCTGGGCCGAGGCCGCCCGCGCGATCGACTGGATCGAGCCGGCCAAGACCATCTTCGATCCCGCGATGGGCGCCTATGGCCGCTGGTTTGCCGGGGCCGTCGTCAACACCTGCTACAATGCGCTCGACCGTCACGTCGCCGCCGGCCGCGGCGATCAGCTGGCGCTGATCCACGATTCGCCGCTCACCGGCTCGGTCACGAAGCTCACTTATGCCGAGATGCTGAAGGAGGTGCAGACGCTCGCCGCGATCATGCAGGATTTCGGCGTGGCCAAGGGCGACCGCGTCATCCTCTATATGCCGATGGTGCCGGAGGCCATGGTGGCGATGCTCGCCTGCGCGCGCATCGGCGCGGTGCATTCGGTGGTGTTCGGCGGCTTCGCCGCCAAGGAGCTCGCCACCCGCATCGACGACGCCACGCCGAAGCTCGTGCTGTCGGCGAGCTGCGGCATCGAGCCCGGCCGCATCGTGCAGTACAAGCCGCTGCTCGACCAGGCGATCGAGCTCGCCGACAACAGGCCCAAGGCCTGCATCGTCCTGCAGCGTCCCGAGCATGTCTGCGAGCTCAAGCCCGGCCGCGACTACGACTGGGCGGCGCTGCGCAAATCCGCGCTCGCCAATGGCAAGCTGGCACCATGCGTGCCGGTGCTGGCGACCGATCCGCTCTACATCCTCTACACGTCCGGCACGACCGGCAAGCCGAAGGGCGTGGTGCGGGACAATGGCGGGCACCTCGTCGCGCTGAAATGGTCGATGGAGAATCTCTACGGCATCAAGCCGGGTGAGGTCTGGTGGTGCGCCTCCGACATCGGCTGGGTGGTCGGCCACAGCTACATCATCTACGGCCCGCTGATCCATGGCGCGACCTCGGTGATGTATGAGGGCAAGCCGGTCGGAACGCCCGATGCCGGCGCGTTCTGGCGCGTCATCAGCGATCACAAGACGGTCGCTCTGTTCACCGCGCCCACGGCATTCCGCGCCATCCGCAAGGAGGATCCGGAAGGCACTTTCCTGCGCAAATATGATCTATCGCATTTCCGCACCCTGTTCCTGGCCGGCGAGCGCGCCGATCCGCCGACGGTGGAATGGGCCGAGCAGCAATTGAAGGTGCCGGTGATCGACCACTGGTGGCAGACCGAGACCGGCTGGTGCATCGCCGGCAATCCGGTGGGCATCGGGCTATTGCCGGTCAAGCACGGCTCGCCGACGGTTCCTATGCCGGGCTACCAGGTCGACATCGTCGACGAAGCCGCCAAGCCCGTGCCCGCCAACACGATGGGCTCGATCGTGATCAAGCTGCCGATGCCGCCGGGCTGCCTGCCGACCTTGTGGCAGCAGGAGGAGCGCTTCAAGGAATCCTATCTCAGCGAATTCCCCGGCTACTACAAGACCTCCGATGCCGGCTACAAGGACGAGGACGGCTATATCTTCGTGATGGGCCGCACCGACGACATCATCAATGTCGCCGGCCACAGGCTGTCGACCGGCGGCATGGAAGAGATATTGGCGTCGCATCCCGACGTCGCGGAATGCGCCGTGCTCGGCATCAAGGATGCGATCAAGGGCGAGGTGCCCTGCGGCTTCATCGTGCTCAAGGCCGGCGTCTCGCGCAGCCCGTCGCAGATCGAAAAGGAGATCGTGGCGCTGGTGCGCGACAAGCTCGGACCGGTCGCCGCGTTCAAGCTCGCCATCACCGTCGGCCGGCTGCCGAAGACGCGCTCCGGCAAGATCCTGCGCGGCACGATCAAGAAGATCGCCGACGGCGAGCAATGGAGCATGCCGGCCACGATCGAGGATCCCAAGGTGCTCGAGGAAATCGGCGAGGCACTGAAGAGCCGGGTGTAGCGTCACGCTGCTCAGGTCACCGGGCGGCGCGGGTCACTCTCAAGCCTCTCCATGAACACGCAAACAGCGTGTTCATGGTCCCGTATGCAGCGGCCGCTCCGTCGCTTGCCCCTCATGGTGAGGAGCGCCGACAGGCGCGTCTCGAACCATGAGGCTGCAGTGGGGGCCTCGCCTTCGAGACGCCCGCCTCTGGCGGGCTCCTCAGGGTGACGAGCACAAGTTGCACTCGAACACGGCTCTGCCCTGGAGCATCATGAGGCGTCGACATCCGCGCCCTCGGGCTTGACCCGGGCGCCCATTGTCGTCAAGCAACGGGCCGGACCGCCCAATTGACGAGAATGGAACGTTCGATGCGACAGACCTCCGCCCGCCTGGCCCTGGTGCTGATGGCCGTGCTTTCGCTCTCGGCCTGCGCCTCGCGCAACCAGGGTCCTGCGGTGGCGCTCGGCAATGACGATGATGATGCGGTCTGTCAGGCCGGCGGCAAGGTCGCGCCGGGCTCCGCCGAATATGTCGCCTGCCGCAAGGATCGCGACGTGCAGCGGCAGCGCGCCGAGGCGCGTGCCGACCGCCGGCAGCGCGATCTCGGCGAATACATGATGAACCATCCCGACCGGCCCTGAGCGCCAGTGCAAGCGCCTCTCATGGCCCGTGACTTCGATGCAACAGTTGCGTGACATCGGCGCTGCAACAATGCCGATTGATTGAGATCAAATCCAAGCCCATGGCGTCCCTGCCACACCTGTGACCGCAAGGCGCGGCCGTGCCCGCGCAAACGTTGCTCAAGGGTGGTTATGGGGACCTCGATGAACAGAATCTTGAAACTCTCGTCATCGCTGCTGGTGCTGGCGGCGATCTGCGGAGCCATGGGCTCGGCGCAAGCAGCCGACCTGCAGGCGGCGCCGGTCTATACCAAGGCGCCGGTGGTCGAGGCGTGGAATCCGTGGATGCTCCGTGTCCGCGCGCTGGGTGTGCTGCCGGATGCTGGCGGCTCCACCGTGAACGTGACCGGCGTGCCGGCCCTGTCGTCGCCGAACTCCGGCCTGTCGATCTCCAACTCGGTCGTGCCCGAGCTCGACATCAGCTACTTCTTCACCAGGAACATCGCGGCCGAGCTGATTCTCGGCGTCACCCGGCATTCCATCGGCGGCACCGGCTCGCTCGACGGCCTCAACATGGGCAAGGCCTGGCTGCTGCCGCCGACGCTGACCCTGCAATATCACTTCACCGATTTCGGCGCGTTCAAGCCGTATGTCGGCGCGGGCGTGAACTACACGGTCTTCTTCAACCAGAGCGCCGCGAACCAGGTCTGGAACGGCCTTGCCGTCACCAACCTGCACATCTCCAACCAGTGGGGCGCCGCGGTCCAGTTCGGCTTCGATTACATGCTCGACAGGCACTGGGGCCTGAACGTCGACGTCAAGAAGCTGTGGCTGCAGCCGAACTACTCGGCGACCGTCAACGGCGCAATTCCGGTCACCGGCCGCGCCAACATCGATCCGTGGCTGGTCGGCGTCGGCGTCACCTACAAGTTCTGATTTGTCGCGTTCCTCCCAAGACTGCATGGCGCCGGCATCCCCGGCGCCATTTTTTTGGGGGAGAATTGCTGCTGGCTAGTTTTGAGTTTGGCTGGAGCTCGCGCCTCCCCCACCGCTGTCGTCCCGGCCTTGAGCCGGGACCCATACGCCGCGGCGGGAATGAAGGACGAGGCGCTGAGCCACGACCGGCTTGGGCCGTTCCGCAAGCCTGTGGTTATGGGTCCCCGCGTTCGCGGGGACGACACCGATGATTGTGGCAGGCGCTGTTGATGGCCGATAGAGATGGACGCCCGCGCGTCCTACTCTTCGTCCTCGTCCTGCTTCTTGCCGCCGATGGTCTTGAGCTTGGCGAACACGGCGTCGACGTTGAGATCGTCCTCGTCGCGGCCCGCCGGCTCGTACTCATCCTTGCGGGTGGTCTCGGAGGCCGGCAGCAGGGTGGCGCCGCTGTAATTGGCGTCGAGCGGCTTTTCCTTGGCGGCGCGCTGGACCTCGAAGTCGAGCTCGATCTGCGAGCACAGGCCGAGCGTCACCGGATCCATCGGCGTCAGCGTCTGCGCGTTCCAATGGGTGCGGTCGCGCACGCTGGCGATCGTGGTCTTGGTGGTGCCGACCAGGCGCATGATCTGGGCGTCCTTGAGCTCGGGATGGTTCCGCACCAGCCAGAGGATGGCGCTCGGGCGCTCGTGGCGGCGCGACACCGGGGTGTAGCGGGGGCCCTTGCGCTTGGGCTGCGGCGGCAGCACCACCTTGCTCTCCTGCAACCGCAGGCGGTAGTTCGGGTCGCGCTCGGCCTTCTCGATCTCCTCGCGGGTGAGCTGCCCGGTCGAGATCGGATCCATGCCCTTGATGCCCTGGGCGGCGTCCCCGTCGGCGATGGCGCGCACCTCGAGCGGGTGCATCTTGGTAAAATCGGCGACCTGGTCGAAGGTCAACGCAGTATTGTCGACCAGCCACACGGCAGTTGCCTTCGGCATCAGCGGGGCGTTGCTCATGGCAAATCTCCTTTGTGCTCCGCCCCGGCCCTGGGAGGCGAAACCTGTGGTCATCGGCGATGACGGGAATTGGCCCTATATAAGCCGTCCCGGGGGCGGGGCGCAATGGCCTGGAGAAAACGGCCTTGACAGCGCTCGAAAGCAGTCCCAAGTCCTACCCAAACGAGTGTCAGACCCAAGCTCTTCGCGTATCGACCGCCCCCGCTTGCCGGCCCGGGGGTCCGTGGTCGCCGAAACCAGCCCGCACAGATCAGCTCAGACCAGCCCCATGGCAGCCAAACCAGACCTCAAAATCGTGCTTTGCTCGCCGCGCGGCTTCTGCGCCGGCGTGGTGCGCGCCATCGACACCGTGGAACGGGCGCTCGCGATCTATGGCGCCCCGGTCTATGTCCGCCACGAGATCGTACACAACAAATACGTCGTCGACAGCCTGAAGACCAAGGGCGCCATCTTCGTCGAGGAGCTGGCGGAGATTCCCGACAGTACCAACGCACCGGTGGTCTTTTCGGCGCATGGCGTGCCGAAGTCGGTTCCCGCCGAGGCCCAGGCGCGGAACTTCTTCTCCCTGGACGCGACCTGCCCGCTGGTGACCAAGGTCCACCGTGAGGCCGCGATCCATTTCAAGCGCGGCCGCGAGATCCTGCTGATCGGCCACTCGCACCATCCGGAGGTGGTCGGCACGGTCGGCCAGCTTCCGGCCGGCGCCGTGACGCTGATCGAGACCGCCGAGGACGCGGCGACCTTCACCCCGAAGGACCCGGACAACCTCGCCTTTGTCACCCAGACCACGCTGTCGATCGACGACACCAAGGACATCGTCGCGATCCTCAAGGGCCGGTTCCCGAACATCTCGGGCCCGCACAAGGAGGACATCTGCTACGCCACCACCAACCGCCAGCTGGCGGTCAAGAAGGTGGCCCCGGTGGTCGACGCGCTGATCGTGGTCGGTGCGCCGAACTCGTCGAACTCGCAGCGCCTGCGCGAGGTCGCCGAGCGCGAGGGCTGCCCGATTGCGGTGCTGGCGCAGCGTGCCTCGGACATCGACTGGGCGCGCTTCGAGGGCATCAAGAGCCTGGGCATCACCGCCGGTGCCTCGGCGCCGGAGGTGATCGTCGAGGAGATCATGGGTGCCTTTGCCGAGCGCTACGTGCTGCATGTCGAGACGGTGTCGGCGGCCGAGGAGAACGAGTTCTTCCCGCTGCCGCGCTCGCTGCGTCCGGAAGCGGCCGCCGAGTAAGCCGGCCGCTTGTTTTCCGCCCTCGGCGGCCTCTCGGCCTTGAACCCGGCGCCCGCATGCGCGATGAAGGGCGCAACGGGCCTGTCCGGTGATGAAGTTCGCATCGGAGAGGCGGGGGCAGGCGAACTTCGACAACTGGGATAGCGCATGGCGGTCTATACCGACGTCGCCGCCGACGAGCTTGCGGACTTCCTCAAGACCTACGACATCGGCGAATTGCTGTCCTACAAGGGCATCGCCGAAGGGGTCGAAAACTCCAACTTCCTGCTCCACACCACCAAGGGCTCCTACATCCTCACGCTGTACGAGAAGCGCGTGGCGGTGGACGACCTGCCGTATTTTCTGGGACTGATGGCGCATCTGGCCGAGCGCGGCGTGAGCTGTCCGCAGCCGGCGCGCAATCGGGACGGCGCGGTGTATTCGAGCCTGTCCGGCCGGCCCGCGGCGATCATCAACTTCCTGGAAGGCATGTGGCCGCGCAAGCCGAACGTCACCCACTGCGCCGGGGTCGGTGCGGCGCTGGCGCAGATGCACCTCGCCGGACGCGACTTTCCGCTGGTGCGCAAGAACCCGCTCTCGGTGTCCGGCTGGCGCTCGCTGTTCGCCCAGGCGGGCGACCGCGCCGACACGGTGCAGGCCGGCCTCTCCGCGCTGCTGTCGACCGAGCTCGATCATCTCTCGCGCGCATGGCCGACGGATCTGCCGGAGGGCGTCATCCATGCCGACCTGTTTCCGGACAACGTGTTTTTCCTCGGCGACAAGCTCTCGGGGCTGATCGACTTCCCGTTCTCCTGCAACGACATTCTGGCGTATGACGTCGCGATCTGTCTCAACGCCTGGTGCTTCGAGTCCGATCATTCGCTGAACGTCACCAAGGCGCGCGCCTTCTTCAACGCCTATGGCCGCGTCCGGCCGCTGTCGGAGGCGGAGCTGGAGGCGCTGCCGCTGCTGGCACGAGGCGCGGCGATCCGCTTCCTGCTGACGCGGCTGGTGGACTGGCTCAACGTGCCGCCGGGCGCGCTGGTCAAGCCGAAGGACCCGCTGGAATATGTCCGCAAGCTGCGCTTCCACCAGGCGGTGACCAGCGTGCGCGACTACGGCATCGGTGGAGCAGTGGCGTGAGCGAGCATCCGGTCGTCAGCATCTACACCGACGGCGCCTGCTCGGGGAATCCCGGGCCCGGCGGCTGGGGTGCGATCCTGCGCTTCGGCGACAAGGAGAAGGAGCTCAAGGGCGGCGAGCCGCACACCACCAACAACCGCATGGAGTTGATGGCCGCCATCTCGGCGCTGGAAGCGCTGAAGAAGTCGTGCCAGGTCGAGCTCTACACCGACAGCCAATATGTCCGGCAGGGCATCACCGGCTGGATCCATGGCTGGAAACGCAACGGCTGGAAGACCGCCGACAAGAAGCCGGTCAAGAACGCCGAGCTGTGGCAGCGGCTCGACGCCGCGCTGAAGCCGCACAAGGTCAACTGGCACTGGGTCAAGGGCCATGCGGGGCACGCCGAGAACGAGCGTGCCGACCAGCTCGCGCGCGATGGGGTGGCGATGGCGCGGATGCAGAAGAACGTGCGAGGCTGACCCGATCGCCACGGTCGATCGTCATCGATCGTGGCGTCGCCTTCTCGTCACGTCCCTCCGAGTGGGCTGCGCTCGATGGCGAAATCGTCAAGCAAGGGGGAGCTGCGGCCTCCGATCAGCGTCGCGACGAGCTCCGAGGCGAGGTAGCTGAACGTGATTCCATTGCCGCCATATCCGTAGGCGCCGTATACGTTCTTGTAGCCCGGGACGACGCCGATCAGAGGCAGCCCGTCATCGGTCGTGTCGAATGTTCCGGACCATTGATAGTCGGTATCGAGAATAGCGTGCGGCCATAGGGCCGAGAGTTCTGCAGCCAGGCGCCGCGACTTCTCCGGGATGGCATGGTCACGAGCGTCCGGCTCGATGAGCTCGTCGTCGTCCTCGCCTCCGAAGATGATCCGCCCGTCCGGTGTGGTGCGGGCATAGTGATAGTCGTCGCTGGCCTCCCAGATCAGAACCTCGTCCTTCCAGAGATTCTGCGGCTGGGGCACGGTGGCAATGGCCCAGCTCGACGTCACGCGATGGATCGTCGGCTTGACGATTCGGGGGATCGCGTAGCCGGTTGCCAGCACGACGTGACGAGCCTCGATCTCGTGACCGTCGTCGAGGCCGACGGTCACCCTTGCTTTCCCGCAGTCGAAGAAGACGGCATTGCCTTGAACAAGGTGTGCGCCTCGCGACAGCGCCAGGGACAGCAGGCCGCCTGCCAACTGCACCGGGTCAGCGTCGGCGGCACCGGGGGACAGGATCGCGCCCGCTCGGGCGAAGCCGAAATTGTCGAGGAGAGTGCGGTGATCAAGGAAGATGCCGGGCAGCCCGGCTCGGGTGCGTTGCGCGAGCTCGTCACGCAAAACCCTCGAGTCGTCATCGCGCGCAAGATAGAGCGACTGGCGGGCCCGCAATTCACCGGGCAGCGTCCGCTCCGAGATCTGGCGCTTCAATTCCGTCACCGCGCGCAGGCTGGCCTGATAGCATCGCGCGGCGCGGTCGAAGCCGATCAGCGACCCAAGCTGCCCGAGTGGTCGATCGATTTCCCACAGCAGCATGGCGGTGCTGGCGGCCGTGCTGCCGCGGCAGGGCTGCTCGCGATCAATCAGGACGACGTCGTGCCCTTCGCGGGTGAGCCGTTCAGCCATCATCGCGCCGGTAATTCCGGCGCCGACGATCAGGACGTCGCAGCGAAAACTCGCGACACCGGCCGCCGTCGAAAACGACGGTACATCCGGCCAGGGCGGCCTGACGCTCCGGACGTCGTCCTGCTGCATTTGTTGCGGCTGATCGTTGAAGATGTCGACCTCCCGGCGAACTGAGGAACCGGCCTCTCTAACGCCGTCATGCAACTTCGGTTCGGCGTAAAATGTCTTCGCGAGGTCACTTCCGAGGCGGTCCATTGCGCGGCCTTTCCCCGGTCGACGGCCGAGCGTGGAGGGCCGGGCTGGGACGTCGACAGCGCGCAAAAAGCAAGGGCCGGGAGAGATTCCCCCGGCCCTTCGCCGCATATCCTGGACTTATCCGTTGGAGTCGGCCGCTCCTAGCGCCTTGACGGTCGAAGCCGGATCGAGCCGTCCAGCGCGCCTGATCGCCGTCACAGCTGCCCGAGCAGCGTGTCGCCGCCGGAGACCTCGACCTTGCCCGGGGCGGCTTCGAGGTTCAGCTTGGTGACCGTGCCGTCCTCGACCAGCATCGAGTAGCGCTTCGAGCGGATGCCGAGGCCGGCGCCGGACGCGTCGAGCTCCATGCCGATCGCCTTGGTGAACTCGGCATTGCCGTCGGCCAGGAACACGGCCTCGTCGCGCTGGTCGGTGTCGCGCTTCCAGGCGTTCATGACGAAGGCGTCGTTGACCGAGACGATCGCGATGGTGTCGACGCCCTTGTCCTTCATCGCATAGGCGTTGAGGAAGATGCTGGGCAGATGCATCTTGTGGCAGGTGCCGGTGTAGGCGCCGGGCACCGCGAACAGCGCGACCTTCTTGCCCTTGAAGATGTCGTCGGTGGTTTTGACCTGCGGGCCTTCGCCGGTCATGACGCGGAATTGGGCCTGCGGCAGCTTATCGCCAACCTTTATGGTCATTCGAGTTACTCCTTCCCCTGGATGTGTCTTGGATCTGTCTTGCGCGGTGCGCGCTACACTATTCGGCAGGCCGGAAACGGCAACGGCCCGCCGCGATCACGACTCCGTCATCGCACAACGCTGCCGCCCCGCCAACGGATCAGGCCGCCGCTGCCGGCTTCTTCTTCTCGTCGCGCAGCTCCCGGCGCAGGATCTTGCCGACATTGGTCTTCGGCAGCTCGGTCCTGAACTCGATCTGCTTCGGCACCTTGTAGTTCGTGAGCTGCTCGTGGCAGTGCTTGATGATGTCCTCGGAGGTGAGGTTGGGGTCCTTCTTCACCACGAACGCCTTGACGACCTCGCCGGTCTTCTCGTCCGGCAACCCGATCACGGCGGTCTCCAGCACGCCCGGATGGGTCGCGATGACCTCCTCGACCTCGTTCGGATAGACGTTGAAGCCGGAGACCAGGATCATGTCCTTCTTGCGGTCCACGATCTTGACCGAGCCGTCCGTGGCCATGACGCCGACGTCTCCGGTGCGGAAGAAGCCGTCCGCCGTCATCACCTTGGCGGTCTCGTCGGGACGATTCCAGTAGCCGGCCATCACCTGCGGGCCCTTGGCGCAGATCTCGCCGGCCTGGCCGAGCGGCACTTCGTTGCCGTCATCGTCGCGGATCGACAGCCAGGTCGACGGCAACGGCAGGCCGATGGTGCCGGTGAACTCGGTCGAGGTCGGCACGTTGCAGGTCAGCACCGGCGCGGTCTCCGACAGGCCGTAGCCCTCGGCGATGCTGCAGCCCGTCACCTGCTTCCACTGCTCGGCGACCGGGCGCTGCACGGCCATGCCGCCGCCGTTGGAGACCTTGAGCTTGGAGAAGTCGATCTTCTTGAAGTCAGGATGATGCAGCAGGCCGTTGTAGAGCGTGTTGACGGCCGGGAAGGTGTTGACCTGATACTTCATCAGCTCCTTGATGAAGCCGGGAATGTCGCGGGGATTGGGAATCAGCAGATTGGCGCCGCCGGCGCGCACTGCGAGCAGGAAGCAGCAGGTCAGCGCGAAGATGTGGTAGAGCGGCAGCGCGCAGACGATCAGCAGCTGATCGACATGCGGCGGCCGGTCCATGACCGGCTGCAGCCAGGCGTCGTTCTGCAGCACGTTGGCGACGACGTTGCGGTGGAGCAAGGTGGCGCCCTTGGAGACGCCGGTGGTGCCGCCGGTATATTGCAGGAAGGCGACGTCGTCGGGGCCGATGGTGGGCTTCTGGAAGCGCTTGCCTCGGCCGGCGGCGAGCGCATCGTTGAACGGCACGGCGCCCGGCAGCGAGAACGCCGGCACCATCTTCTTCAGGCGGCGGACGACGAGGTTGACGATCACGCCCTTGAAGCCGAGCAGGTCGCCCATGCTGGCGACGACGATGTGTTTGACCTGGGTGTGTCCCATCACCTGCTGCACGGTGTGGGCGAAATTCTCCAGCACGATGATCGCCTCGGCGCCGGAATCCTTGAGCTGGTGCTCGAGCTCGCGCGGCGTGTAGAGCGGGTTGACGTTGACGACGGCGTAGCCCGCGCGCAGCACCGCGGAGATCGCGATCGGATATTGCAGCACGTTCGGCATCATCAGCGCGACGCGTGCACCCTTCTCCAGACCCAGGCCCTGCAGATAGGCGCCCATCGCGACCGACATCTCGTCGAGCTCGCGATAGCTGATCGCCTTGTCCATGCAGATGAAGGCGCGGCGATCGGCGAATTTCTTGAAGCTCTCCTCCAGCAGGTCGACGAGCGACGGGTATTTGCCCGGATCGATATCGGCGGGAACGCCGGCCGGATAGTGCTTGAGCCAGATGCGCTCCATGACCCTTCCTCTCTGATCGTCTCTTGTTCGTATATCGGCAGCCGCCTCTCTGGGGCCGGCGGCGCCAATATCGAATTTCCGGCCGTTCAAGGCAAGCGGCCGGCGCGTCGATGAAAGGGGAGGTACAGGCAGTCCGGGCCGAGGGCCCGCGCCAGTTGCTGGCTGCGTCCGTATGCGCCGCGCGGGATCAGCCGTCCTTCGGCGCGGGCTTGCCGTCCGTCTTCGGCTTGGCGGCGGCCTTGGGCTTGGCGGGCTTGGGCGCGTCGGAGCCGGCTTTTTCCGCCGGTTTTCCGCCGGCTTCGTGCTTGGCGGCGACGTGGCGTGCCGCGCCCGGCTTGGCGTTCGACGGCTTGGCATCCGACGGCTTGGCCGCGGCCTTCGCATCCGCATCGGTCTTGGCGGCGGTCCGGGTCGCCGGCTTGGCATCCTTGCGGGCGGCGGCATGCGCCTTCTTGCCGCGGTGCCTGGCCGGGGTCTGCGCGTCGGCATCGGCGGCGACAGCTGCGATCAGCGCCGCGCCGGTGCGCGTCGGGCCGGTGTAGACCACGACCGGCTCGGACGGAGCGGGGGCCGCCGCCAGCAGTTCGGACGGCTTCATGGACGGCGCCTGCAGGCCGGCGAGCAGGGTGCCGCCGGTCGCTTCGCCGTCCGCACCGGCAACGGTGTCCTCGTCCTCGTCGCTGGCCGGCCGGTGGCGGCGGCCGTTGCACATGTCGTCGCGCAGGTTGGGCGGCGTCGCGTCGACCGGGGCCAACTGATCGACCGTGCCGAGCGGCGACTTCAGCCAGCTCAGCTGGTTGCCGTTGAAGCCGCGGTCCAGCATCTGGATCGCGCGCACGGCGCGCATCTGTCCCGAGGAGGCGCCGAGCACCACCGCGATCAGGCGCTTGCCGTTGCGGGTCGCCGACGCCACCAGATTGTAGCCCGAGGCGCAGATGAAACCGGTCTTGAAACCGTCGGCGCCGGGATAGCGCCCGATCAGCTTGTTGAAGTTCTGCACCACGCGGCGGCCGTAGCGGATCGACGGGATGTGGACGAAGTATTCGTACTCGGGAAGATCACGGATGATGGCGCGCGCCAGGATCGCGAGATCACGCGCTGAGGTGATCTGGCCGTCGGCAGGCAGTCCGTTCGGATTGACGTAGCTGGTCTGCGTCATGCCGAGCTTGCGGGCGGTGTCGTTCATCATCGCCGAGAAGCCGTCGATGGAGCCGCCGACGCCCTCGGCGAGCACCACCGCCATGTCATTGGCGGACTTCACCAGCATCATCTTGAGCGCGTTGTCGACGGTGAGCTGCGTGCCCGGCCGGTAGCCCATCTTCGACGGCGACTGCGAAGCCGCGGTCGGCGAGACCGTGAACAGCGTGTCGAGCGTAATCCTGCCCTCCTTGACCGCCTTCAAGGTGACATAGGCGGTCATCAGCTTGGTGACTGATGCTGGGTACCAGGGATAGGTCGCGTTCTGCGCTTCCAGCACCTTGCCGGTGTCGGCTTCGACGAGCAGCAGCGCCTCGGCATGGGCCCAGCGCGGCGCGAGCACGAGAGCGGCAGCGAGAACGATGATCTTGATCGGGGAATAGCGGAACAACAGGCGAAGCGTCTGCACTGGTCAGATCCGGTCCTTTGAGACCCGCCTCGCGCGGCGAGGTGGGCAAACGGGCTTTCGGGTTTCAAGCGTGTCCGGTGCCGCTTCGGTTGCGGCAGGTCGCGAACCTATACCGGCTCGACGCTGGCGAACAGAGCCCAGCCATTCAATTCCACGATGAAAGCGTCCCGCGATCAGGCCTTGACGGTGGTGCCGTCGCTGTCCGGCGCGACAAGCGACGCGCGTGCGTTCTCCTGCACCATGAACTGGGCCTTCGCGAGTTCCGCGAAATGGCCGCCCTTGGCAACGAGTTCATCGAACGTTCCGCTTTCGATCACGCGCCCGTTCTCGAACACCAGGATTCTCGTTGCATTGCGAATCGTCGAGAGCCGGTGTGCGATCACGAAGGTCGTGCGTCCCTTCATCACCTCGTCGAGCGCCGCGTTGAGCTTGGCCTCGGTGACGGCATCGAGCGCGGAGGTCGCCTCGTCGAGAATCAGGATCGGAGGATCCTTCAGGAGGGCACGCGCGATCGAGAGCCGCTGGCGCTCGCCACCGGACAGCATGCGGCCGCGCTCGCCGGCGTTGGTATCGAAGCCCTGGTCGGCACGATCGATGAAGTCGAGCGCCTGGGCGCGCGCGGCGGCGGTGCGCAGCTCCTCGTCGGTCGCGTCCGGCTTGCCGACCAAAAGGTTCTCGCGGATCGAGCGATTGAACAGCAGCGCCTCCTGGAACACGACGCCGATGTTCCTGCGCAGTGCCGCGAGCTTCAATCCGCGGACGTCCATGCCGTCGATCCTGATGAAGCCGGATTGCGGATCGAAGGCGCGATGCAAGAGTGCAATCGCGGTCGACTTGCCGGCGCCGGTCGGTCCGACCAGCGCGATGGTCTGGCCGGGCAGCGCGGTGAAGGTGAGGTCCTCCACCGCCGGACGCTTGCCGTCATAGGAGAACGAGACGTCGTTGAATTCGACCAGGCCCGAGAGCCGGCCGACCTCGATCGCGTCGGGGCGGTCGCGCACGGCCGGCACCGCATCGAGCACGGTGAAGAACTCGGCCAGCCGCGGCGCCTCCATGAACACGTTGTTGATGAAGGACACGACCTGCTCGAGCTTCTGGATCAGCATGGTCGCGAACGACACGAACATCACGATCTCGCCCACGGACGTCAGCCCGGCCTGATGCAGGGCGATGCCCAGCGTGAAGATCGCGAGCACGGTGATGGTGGTCGAGGCACGCGTGATGACCGTCACCAGCGCCCACCAGCCGAGCACCGGCATCTGCACCGACAGCAATTGTCCGGCCACGGTGCGCAGGCCCTGCACCTCGGCATCGATGCGCACGAAGCTCTGCACCAGCGCGACGTTGCCGAGCGCGTCGGAGGCACGCGCCGACAGGTCGCTGTAATGCTCCTCGACCTCGCTCTGCATGCCGTAGGTCTTGCGCACGACCAGGGTCGTCAGCACGGTGAACACGACGCACAGCACGAACAAGAGGATCGCGAGCCGCCAGTTCAGATAGAGCGACAGCGGCAGCAGCACCAGCACCGACATGATCGCGGCGAAGTGCTCGCGGAAGAACGACAGCCACAGCTTCCACAGCGCGTCGGTGCCGTTGATCATCACCTTCATCAGCCGGCCGGAATGGGTGCCGGAATGGAACGTCAGCGGTAGCTGCAAGATGTGCTCGAAATAGCTCGTCAGCACCGCATGGCGCTGCCGGTGCGCCAGCCGGTCGGCCTGCAGCGCGACCCAGGCGCTGGCCAGTATCGTGAACAGCCCGAATCCGGCCCAGGCCGCGAGCAGCGGCCAGGCGGTGCTGGTCGAGGCGTTGCCCGAGAGCGAGTCGACAATGCGTCCGAACAGCACCGGCTCGGCGAACTGCGCCACCGCCAGCGCCAGGTTGGCGATCGCGAGAAACCAGCCGAGCCGCGCCTCCTTTCCGAGCAGATGGAGCACGCGGGCATAGATGCGGAGCAGGGACATGGGCGGGGCGCTTCGTGTCGGCAGTTGGAATCAGCGCTGGGCGCGCGGCGCCATGTTAGCAAGGGAACGGCCGCCGCGGCGAGCGCTCAGTTGACCAGCCGGCTGTCGGCGGGCGGCAGGAAGCTGTCGTCGAAGATGTCGGCGGGTTGCGGACGCTTGTGGTGGAATTTGCCGTCCTCGGCGAGTTGGTCGAGGGCCCGCTCGAACCGGGCGGGATCGATGCCGCCGATGCCATCGCGTCGGACGTCCGGCGTCAGCACGTTGTCGACGAGCACGCTCTGCAGCCGCTGCAGCTCGAGCTCGCGGGAGCCGTCATCCATCCGGCCCACCACGTCGGCGATCGCGCCGGCAGGGTCCTTGATGGCAAGCTGGAGGCCCGACGTCAGCGCGCGCAGGAAGCCCTTCACGGCAGCCGGCTGCTTGGCCGCAAAGCCGGGATTGACGATCACCGCATGGCCATAGGCCTCGCAGCCATAATCAGCGAAGCGCAGCACCGCGAGATCGGCGGCGGGCACGCCGCGGTCGCGCAGATTGATCGCCGAGAGATACGAGAAGCCGCTGACGGCATCGACCTGGCCGGCCGACAGGATCGGCTCGCGCACGGCCGCGCCGACGCGCGACAGCTTGATGGTCTCGGGCCTGAGATGGTTGTGCCTCACGACCGCCGGCCACAGCCGGATCGAGAGATCGCCCTCGGCGACGCCGAGTGTCTTGCCTTCGATGTCGCCGAGCCCGTTGATGCCGCGGCTCCTGCGCGCGATGATCGCATAAGGCGCCCTGTTGAACAGCACGAACACGGCCTTGACCGGCTGGCTGTTCGACGCGTCGCGATAGCGGATCAGCTCGTTGATGTCGGCGAGACCCATGTCGGCCTCGCCGGAGGCCACCCGCGCGATCGCATCGGGCGAGCCTTTGGCCGTCGTCATGGTGACCGTTACGCCCTCGGTGGCGAACAGCCCGCGGCTGGCGGCGAGGACCAGCGGCGCCATGCTGCCATCGAGCGGCCGATCCAGCGCGAACATGACGGCGACCGGACGTTTCGGCTCCTCCGCCGCAGCTTCCTGTCGCGACAGGCATGAGGGCACGACGACGACGGCGAGCAGCGCCAAGGCAAGCAGGGTGAGGGATCGTCGCCGCATCATGTCACGCCGGTATTCGCAGGCCGTACCGGTCTTGTCACGCCGGTATTCTAATCAGTTCGCCGGCCGTCGCGGGATCGTCATGTCAATTTCGTGACAACGTCGCTGTCTCGCTGCCCCGCTCGGGGCCGGCGGTGCCTCATCATGTCGGATCGAATGTGAACGGTCCATGAGCAAGGCCTGCGGCGATTTGCGGCTTCGACTCCGGGTTTCGCGAGGGGAACTGTGGGCGCAGTTCGCGAGTTGGTACGCGAGATTTGATCGTACGGAGAAAACACATGAACGCACAGTGCGGAAGTTTTTCCCGCTTTGGCCGTGCTACCGTCCTGGCGACGGTGGCCGCGGTGGCTTTGACGGCCGTGCAGCCGACACTCGCCTTTGCCGGCTCCGCGCCGGCCGACAAGGGTGTCGTCGCCAAGACGGCCAATGATGGCGGCCTGACCGATGTCAGCGCGCGCCGGCGCCACTATCGCGGCAATGGCGGCGCGGCGGCTGCGGCTGCCTTTGCCGGCATCGTCGGCACCGGCCTCGCCATCGCGGCGGCGCAGAACCGCCGTTCCTACTACGAGGACAACTATTACTATGGCCGTCCGGCCTATTACGGCTACGGGCCGCGCTATCAGTACTACGGCGGTGGCCCCTATTACGGTGGCGGCTATTATCATCACCCGCATTGGTGATGTGAGATCGGATGAGACGATCCGCCGGCCCTGGGCCGGCGGATTTTTTCTTGCCTGCTGCGAACGTTAATATGGGGGCCATCGATTTTAACTAGTGTGGCGAGATGACTGATTCGATCGATCGGCTTTATCGCGCTGTCCTGGCGGCCAGGGATCTCGATCCCGCGCGATCGCGCACGGCCAAGCTGATGCAGCAGGGCACGGCCAAGATGGCCAAGAAGCTCGCCGAAGAGGCGATCGAGGTCGCGATCGATGCCGTCGGTGGCGACGCCCAGGCCGTGGTGCGCGAAAGCGCCGACCTGATCTACAATCTGGCCGTGCTGTGGGCCGAGCTCGATGTCCAGCCCGAGGATGTCTGGCGCGAGATGGAACGGCGCGAGCTGATGCTCGGCATCGCCGAGAAGCTGCCGAAATCGCCCGTGAAGGTCGCCAAGGTCGCGTCCGGACGGGTGGCGGGGCGACCGATCGTCGCGGCCGACCGGACGATCCGCAAGCGGCACTAGTGCGGGGGTCCGATTCGGACCGGCATATGGGCCATGGACAAATCCTGCCCGGTTTGCTTCATCGCCACCATGCTCAGACGGATCTACGACTGGTGTATCGACGCCGCCCACAAGCCGCATGCCATGTGGATCATGGCCGCGGTCGCCTTCGCTGAAAGTTCGTTCTTTCCCGTTCCGCCGGATGTGATGCTGATCCCGATGTCGCTGGCGAAGCCGCAGCGGGCCTGGCTGTTCGCCGGCGTCTGCACGGTGGCCTCGGTCCTCGGTGGCATCGTCGGCTACGGCATCGGTGCGCTGCTCTATGACTCGCTCGGCCATTGGCTGATCCAGCTTTACGGCCTCGGCGACAAGGTCGAGGCGTTCCGCGCCTCCTATGCCGAGTGGGGCGCCGTCATCATCCTGCTGAAGGGATTGACGCCGATCCCCTACAAGCTGGTCACGATCACGTCGGGCTTCGCCGGCTATAATCTGTTTCTGTTCATCGTCTGCTCGATCATCGCGCGCGGTGGCCGCTTCTTTATCGCCGCGATATTGCTCAACCGCTATGGCGAATGGATCAGGGTGCGCATCGAGAGGCATCTCGGCCTGTGGGTGGCGATCGGCGCGGCCGTGCTGGTGGCCGGCTTCGTCATCGCCGTGAAGCTGATCTGATGCGGCCGCTGCGCCCGGGGCGGGGGGCGGGGGCAGCGCTGCTCGTGGTCGTCTCCGTGCTCTCTGCCGCCGCGGCATGCGCGCAAACGGCGCCTTCCTTGGGGTTGCGAGAAGCGCCGCAACAGCCACCGCCGGAGGCGCCTGCCGTCCAGCCTGCGCCGCCCTCCAATCCGGGTCTGGTGGAGGAGCTCGGCAAGCTGTTCGAGAAGATGTCGATCATTCCGCTGAAACCTTCGGGCGATGCCCGCGCCGAGCCGCCGGCGGCCGGCAGCGATCCCACCGGCGCTGCCGCGGATCAGCCCGCCGCGACACCGGTGCAGCCCAGCGGCGGCCCGGTCGCGCCGAAGGGCGCCGCCGACACCAAGGACGTGCTGAAGGAGACCGGCGAGACCTTGTCGCGCCTCGCCAAGCCCTCGAGCATGATCACCGGCCGCTCGGTCTGCCCGATTGCCACCAACGGCACGCCGGACTGCAAGCTCGGCGCCGACCGGCTGTGTCAGGGCAAGGGCTACAAGGAAGGCAAGAGCCTCAACACCGATTCCGCAGAGACCTGCTCCGCCAAGGTCTTGATCCCCGGCCGCCAGCGCAAGCCGGATGACTGCCGCACCGACACCTTCGTGACCTCGGCGCTTTGCCAATAGGCGACGCGCGCGTCAGCGCCTCAACGCAAGACCCCCCACGGGCTTTTCCGGTCCCTCTGAGAGCGAATTGCCAGCACGGCACGATGTCGGGCATGCTCGCGATCACGAGCGTCTCCGCATTTCACAACGAGGAATTCCCATCCATGTCCATGCCCGCCTTGTTCAAGGGCCGCCTGTCGATCCCGGTCATCGGCTCGCCGCTGTTCATCATCTCCGTGCCAGACCTGGTGATCGCGCAGTGCAAGGCCGGCGTGGTCGGTTCGTTTCCGGCCCTGAACGCGCGGCCGGCCGCGCTGCTCGACGAATGGCTGGCGCGCATCACGGAAGAGCTCGCCGCCTATGACCGGGCGCATCCGGAGCGCCCGTCGGCGCCGTTCGCCGTCAACCAGATCGTGCACCGCTCCAACAACCGGCTCGAGCAGGATCTCGCGCTGTGCGAGAAGTACAAGGTGCCGATGATGATCACCTCGCTCGGCGCGCGCGAGGAGCTGAACCAGGCGGCGCATGCCTGGGGCGGCATCGTCTTCCACGACGTCATCAATCAGTTCTTCGCCCACAAGGCGATCGAGAAGGGCGCCGACGGCCTGATCCTGGTCGCGGCCGGCGCCGGTGGACATGCCGGCACGATCTCGCCGTTTGCCTTCGTGGCGGAGACCCGGAGCTGGTTCGACGGCCCCATCGCGCTGTCCGGCGCGATCGCGAACGGCCGTGCCATCCGCGCCGCGCGCGTCCTCGGCGCCGACTTCGCCTATATCGGCTCGGCCTTCATCGCCACCAAGGAGGCGAATGCGGTCGAAAGCTACAAGGACATGATCACCAAGTCCGGCGCCGACGACATCGTCTATTCGAACCTGTTCACCGGCGTGCACGGCAACTACCTGAAGCCGTCGATCGTCGCCGCGGGCCTCGATCCGGACAACCTCCCGACCTCCGACCCGTCGAAGATGAGCTTCGGCACCGATGCCTCGGGCGAGCGCGCCAAGCCGAAGGCATGGAAGGAGATCTGGGGATCGGGGCAGGGCATCGGCGCCATCAAGGACGTGCTGCCCGCCGCCGAGCTGATCGCGCGCTTCAAGAAGGAATATGACGAAGCGATCGATCCGCCGCTCTGAGCGGCTTCGCGCCGGACAGAAGAAAAGCGCGGCAGCCAGGGCTGTCGCGCTTTTTTTTGCCGAGGCCGCAACAGAGCGGGCGAGCTACTCCAGCTCGATCGCCTGGAACTTGCCGCGCTCGTCCAGCGCGGTGCCCCAGATCTTGTGCGAGGCCTGGTGCTCGGCGCGGCCGAAGCCGAGCTTGGCGCCGAGACCGAGATCGATGTCACGCATGTTCTCCAGCGTGTCGATCAGCGCCTCGGTGTCGAGCTGCGGGCCGACCCGGCGCAGCGCCTGGATCAGCACGTTGGCCGAGACGTAGCCCTCGAACGACACGTAGGACGGCGCCTCGCCCGGGAAGTACTTCTCCAGCGCGCTCTTGTATTCGAGCACGGCGCTCGAATAGCCGCCGACGGCCGGCACCACCTGGGTGACGATCACGCCGCTGGCATAGCGCGGGCCGAGCAGCATCAGCTCGTCGGAGAGCTCGGTCGAACCCACGAAGGAGACGTTGGTGTAGATCATGTGCGGGAACAGATCGCGCGTCTTCTCGATGAACTTCGCGGCGGCGCGATAGGTTGCGACCATGACGATCGCCTTGGGCGGGTTCTTCAACGCCCTCAGCTGGTTGACCGCGTCGTCGACGTCGACCGTGTTGCGCTTGTAGTTGAGGCGCAAGATGGACGTATCGGCGAGGCCGAGCGTGCGGAAGGCCTTGGCCACACCGGAGAAGCCGGCATCACCATAGGCGTCCTGCTGCGCGAACACGGCAATGTCCTTGGCCGGCAGGCGGCGCAGCTTGACGAGGTAGCGCACGACGGTGTCGGTCTCTTCCGCGTAGCTGGCGCGATAGTTGAATACATAGCGATCCGGCGGATCGTTGCGCAGCAGGTTGGCGCCGGTGAACGCGCCGTAGAACAGCACGCGACGCTGCAGGGCGTAGGGCATCGCCACGGCAGAAGTTGGGGTGCCGACGTTGCCGACGAAGCCGAACACCTTGTCCTTCTCGTAGAGCTGCTTCATCGCGTCCAGCGTCCGCGACGGCTCGTAGCCGTCGTCGGCCGAATAGATCCGCAGCGAGCGCCCGGCGATGCCGCCGGCGTCGTTGGCGCGGTTGAAGGCAGCCTCGATGCCCATCTTCATCTGCCGGCCGAGCTCCTTGGCAGCGCCGGAGAACGGAGCGGCGATGCCGAAGCGGATCTCGTTGGCGGTGACGCCCTGGACGTTGGTCGTGGACGCCGGCGGCAGCGTCGCGGTCGGTGCCGTCGCGGCGACAGCCGCGGACGGGGCGATCACCCCGGCGAGGCTGGTGGCGGTCTGGCTCGGCGCGCTTTGCCCGAGCGAGCGCTCGAGCTCGGCGAGCTGGCGGCCCGCGGAGTTACAGTCGGTCTGAGCCGCCCCGACGCGGTTGCGTCCATCGGCGACGTAGCCGTTGAAGACGCGGGTGAGCTCGTCACGATCCGAGCCGCCGGTGGAGGCCTCCCGGATCACCTCGCGAAACTTGTCGACAATGGCCTGAACGCGGCCCTGGTCGATCGCCTGACAGGCGGATGCTGCTCCCACGATCGGCCCGACCCGGCTCGCAAGATTACGCACCACATCCGCATTGGTGCCCGCCGCGCTGGCGGGCGTTGCGAGCAATGCCGCAACCAAGAACACGCTACAACGAAAGTTCATTGCCACTATCCCACTTTGGACCCCATCCAGGTCTTCCGCCTGGTGAATTGACGCCGTGTCTGCGACGGAGAAGACATAAGACCGTCACCATGCACAGACCAGCCTTTCCTAAGAGCATGACCATTTCGGTAACCCGACACGCCTTTTTCCGATCATACTTTAGGACCTGCTAACGAAACGTCTTCACCAGTTCTTCCCCTTCGAAGCTAATTCTACTCAAGTTCGATTGCCTGATACGTGCCGGTTTCGTCGAGTGCGGTGCCCCAGATCTTGTGCGAGGCCTGGTGCTCCGCGCGTCCAAATGCGAGCGTCGTGCCGAGGCCGAGATCGAGGCTGCGCATCGATTCGAGCGTGTCGATCAGCCGCTCGGTGTCGAGCGGATTGGTCTGCTTCAACGCCTGGATCAAAATCGTCGCCGAGATATAGCCTTCGAGTGACGTGTAGTCCGGTGCCTCGCCGGGCGCGTATTTGGCCAGGGCGCTCTTGTAGTCGAGCACGAGGCTTGAGTAGCCCGAAACCGCCGGCACGCCCTGCGTCACGATGACGCCGTTGGTGAAGCGCGGGCCGAGCAGCTTGAGCTCGGTCGCGAGCGAGGTCGAGCCGACGGCGGACACGTTGGCGTAGATCAGGCCCGGCACCGCGTCGCGCGTCTTCTCGATGAACTTCGCGGCGGCGCGATCGGTCGCGACCATGATGATCGCCTTCAGTCCCGGCTTGTGCGCCTTGACCTGATTGACCGCCTCTTCCACGTCCATCGTCGCGCGCGGATAGTTGATTCGCGTCACGGTATCGCCGATGTTCAACTGTCGGTAGGCCTTCGCGACACCGGTGTAACCGTCGTCGCCGAATGGGTCCTGCTGGGTGAACACTGCGATCTGCTTGGGCGAGACGCGCTTCATCCTGATCAGGTAGCGCACCAGCGCTGCAGTCTCCTCGGCGTAGCTCGCCCGATAGTTGAAGACGTAGCGATCCGGAGGATCGCGTCGCACCACGGCTGCGCCGGTGTTCGGCGCGAAGAACAGCGTGCGCCGCTCCAGCGCATAGGGGATCGCCACCTGCGAGTTGGCGGTGCCGACGTTGCCGATGAAGCCGAACACCTGCTCCTTGTCGTAGAGCTGCGTCATCGCCGCCAGCGTGCGGTTCGGATCGTAGCCGTCGTCCGCCGCCACGAGGCGGAGCATGCGCCCGTTGACGCCGCCGGCATCGTTGGTGCGTGCGAACGCGGCCTCGATGCCCTGGCGCATCTGACGCCCGGTCTCCTTGCGGATGCCGGAGAACGGCAGGACCATGCCGAAGCGGATCTCGCGGTCGGTGATGCCGCGCACGGGGCCGGCGGTGACGGCGCCGGTCGTCGTTTCGGCCTTGACCGGTGTGATCGGGGCCGTCGCCGCAGCCGGCTCGCCGAGCGAGCGTTCGAGCTCCGTCAGTTGCCGCTCCGCGGCCGCGCAGGTCGCCTGCGAGGCGCCCGTACGACTACGGCCCTCGGCGATGTAGCCATTGAAGCTGCGGGTCAGCTGATCGCGCTCGCCGTCATTCCTCGTCGCCTGGCGGATGGCTTCGCGGAATTTGTCGACCATGCCCTGGACGCGGCCCTGCGCGATGTCCGGGCAGGCGGAGGCCTGTCCCACGATCGGCCCAACCCGGCTGCCGAGCTCCCTGACGACGTCGGGAGCCGCCGCCAGAGCGGGGCTGAAGGGAGCTGCGAAAACACTCCCGATGATCAACGTGGACCAACGCACGGCCATCGAACCTTCCACCTGCTCAGCCTGTTTCAAACCCTCTTCGTTCTACTATTCGTGGCATTTCGAATTAATGTCGGGTTTCTCTGTCGCTCTTTTGTCGTGGTAGTCGAGGCCGTCGCGCCTCCAGCGGTATCCTATTCAAGTTCGACGGGTTGGTAGGTGCCGCTGTTGTCAAGTGCCGTGCCCCAGATCTTGTGCGAAGCTTGGTGTTCGGCGCGGCCGAAGCCGAGCTGTGTGCCCAGGCCGAGATCGATGTTGCGCATGTTCTCGAGCGTTTCGACCAGTTGCTCGGTATCGAAGTTCGGGCCCGCGCGCTTCAGTCCCTCGATCAGGATGCTCGCCGCGATGTAGCCCTCGAGCGAGGTGTAGTCGGCCGGCTCGCCCGGGGCATATTTCGCAAGTGCGGTCTTGTATTCGAGCACCAGGCTCGAATAGCCGGAGACGCCGGGCACGGTCTGGCTGACGATCACGCCCTCGGCGTAGCGCGGTCCGAGCAGCATCAGCTCGCTGGCGAGCGCCGAGCCAGCAACCGCGGAGATGTTGGCGAAGATGACGCCCGGAAATACGCCCTGGGCCTTCTCGATGAACTTGGCTGCGGCGCGCGTCGTCGCCAGCATCACCACCGCCTTGACCGGGGTCTTCAGCAGCTTCAGCTGATTGATGGCGTCGTCGACCTCGACCGTGTTGCGCGGATAGTTGACCCGGACGATCGAATTGTCGCTCACCCCGAGCGTCCGGAATGCCTTTGCCACGCCGGCGAAGCCCGCGTCGCCGAAGGCGTCGTTCTGCGCGAACACGACGATCTGGCGCGGATGCAGCCTTCGCATCTTCACGAGATAATGGACCAGCGCGTCGGTCTCCTCGGCATAGCTCGGCCGGTAGTTGAAGACGTAGCGGTCGGGCGGATCGTGGCGCACGACGTTGGCGCCGGTATAGGGCGCGAAGAACAGCGTGCGGCGCTCGAGCGCGTAGGGGATGGCGACCGCGGCGGTGGCCGAGCCGAAATTGCAGATATAGCCGAACACCTGCTCCTTCTCGTAGAGCAGTTTCATCGCATCCAGCGTGCGCGCGGGATCGTAGCCGTCATCGGCAGTGACGAGCTTGAGCATGCGGCCGTTGACGCCGCCGGCCTCGTTGACGCGATTGAACGCCGTCTCGACGCCGATCTTGAGCAGTCGCCCGCTCTCCTTCACCGGTCCGCTGTAGGGAATGACCATGCCGAGCTTGATCTCGCTCTGCGTCACCCCGCGCACGTTGCCGGCCGGCGGCAGCAGTTGCGCCGGGACGGTTGCGGCCTGCGCCGTCGCAGGTCCGATGCTCACGGCAGGCAGGTTCGCGCGCGCCGGAGGCGGCGCTGCGATGGATCGTTCGAGATCGGCAAGCTGCCGGTCGGCGCCGCCGCAATCCATCCGGCCTGACGTGACAAGGCTGCGGCCTTCGGCCACATAGCGGTCGAGCAGGCGCGTCAGCTCGTCACGGTCGGCCTCGCTGGACGCGGCCTCGCGGATGACGAGCTGGAATTTCTCGATGATGGCCTGGATGCGCGGCCGGGCGATGTCGCGGCACGCGAGTGCTGCGCCAATGATCGGGCCGACGCGGCTGCCGAGCTGGCGCGCCACGCTCACACTCTCGCCGGGCGCGGCAACGGCCTCGCCGGCCACGAGGGACGCGAGCAGGATGGCTGCCACACGGGCGTGAGCCAGCGGACGGCGTGCTGCCGCTTTCTGCGGTAGGACGTCGATCATCGTCGCCTGTGAAGTGTTGGAAGCTGGATCAGTCGTAGAGGGTTAGCGAACCCGCTCCATCTGACCCGTCTTCTGGTTCCACTGCATGAACTGCTGCAGCATGGGCTTTTCGGGATTGTCGGAATCTGCCGCGGGCTCCGGAGCGTCCGCGAGCAGCGACTTGAACTGCGACAGCGCCGGGGCGGCCTGAGCCTCGACCCGCTCCGGCAGCGCGCTGGTCTGATCCGCCTTGGCGTCCTGCACGTCGGCGGCGACCGGCGGCAGCGTCTTCATCGACTGCACGGCGGCGACGAAGGACGAGCTCGCGTCGGGCTGGCGCCACACCGGCACGATGTTGACGAAGAACAGCGCGACGACGGCGGCGACGCCGGTTGCGGCGGCGAAGCGGCCGGCCACCTTGAACACGACCGAGCGGCGGTCGCGCTCGCGCTCCAGATCCGGCGGCTCGCGCATGACCTGGGGATTCAGCGATTGGCGAAGGGATTCGAACACGGCGGTCTCCAGGCGAGCATCGAGCGGTCCTTGCTGTCCCGAAGCGGGACGCTCGGCCGCCTCCGCTGCCTTGGCATTGTCACCGACGAGAGATAGACGCGCGGCTTCCGGACGTTCGCGCAGCCACCGCGGTGCATAGTGCAGCGGGTCCTGCGGGTTCATCGGATTCTGTTCACTCAACGAACTCATACGCTACTCCTCTGACGCTCGATTCCGGTAAACTGATACGCTTCTGCCACGGTCGTATGAGAGCTAGTTTCAAACGAAGAGCGGGAGCGGTTCTGCCACTTCAGATCACACGGAATCATTTGCAGAATCAGACGTTTCGCGTCGATCAGCGATCGCACGCCAGCAGTCCCTTCCTGCAAGGCGCCGTGGCACGTTTGCCGTGCCTTGGGCGCCTCTATCGATCCCATGCCCCGCCCCCTGACGAGTGTCAATCGATCGGAACTTCCTAAAGCCGTCGGTTCCGAATTATATGTACGTTAAAGTTATCATCATGATGTGATTAAAATGAGGCATGACAGGTCTTGACGCAGATGCTCATGAATTGCGTCTCATTGATGCCAACATTGCGCCTTGATTCGATCATCATCGAACTATGTCGGGCGGGCCGCTGTCGATTTTTGAGCGGCTTAGCGTCGATTTAACCATCCGTTAACCATCTGGCGCCGACAGTTAACCAATCACTAAGAAGGGTTGGGTCGGATGGTCATGAGTGCCAGCGCTGAAACGGTGCGTCCTGTTATTCGTCTGCGCGGGCGCTCCTACGTCGCCTTCGTGTTTTCGCCGGTTGTGCCGATTGCCGATTGGCTGGCTGAGCTCGATGCAACGCTCGCGGGCTCGCCCGGCTTCTTCGTCGGCAAGCCGATCGTGCTCGATCTCTCGGCGCTGGATCTGAGCCCGCTCGCCATCACCCATCTCATCAAGAGCATCGAGTCGCGCAACATCCGCGTGCTCGGCCTCGAAGGCGTCGAGCAGGGGCGGCTGTCGCTCGGCATGCCGCCCTTGTTGTCCGGCGGCCGTCACTGCGCCGTGCAGGAGATCGAGCCGGAGAAGCCACAGCTGCAGCAGCCGACCTCGCTGCTGCTCGACCAGCCCGTACGCTCGGGCCAGTCGATCGTGTTTCCCGATGGCGACGTCACCGTGCTCGGCGCGGTGTCGTCGGGCGCCGAGATCGTCGCCGGCGGCTCGATCCACGTCTACGGCGCGCTGCGCGGCCGCGCGATGGCCGGCATCAACGGCAACGCGGCGGCGCGCATCTACTGCCAGAGGATCGAGGCCGAGCTGGTCGCGATCGACGGCTACTACCAGACCGCCGAGCAGATCGATGCCGCGTTGCGCGGCCGGGCCGCGCAGGCGCGGCTCGAAGGTCATTCCATGAAGATCGTTGCATTGAACTGAGTAGCAGGAGGATTCCCAAAATGTCGAAAGTACTTGTTGTAACGTCGGGCAAGGGTGGCGTCGGCAAGACCACCACGACGGCGGCGATGGGCGCGGCGCTGGCGCAGGCCGGCGAGAAGGTCGTCGTCGTCGATTTCGACGTCGGCCTGCGCAACCTCGACCTGGTGATGGGCGCGGAGCGCCGCGTCGTGTTCGATCTCATCAACGTGGTGCATGGCGTCGCCAAGCTGCCGCAGGCCCTGATCCGCGACAAGCGGCTGGAGAATCTGTGGCTGCTGCCGGCCTCGCAGACCAAGGACAAGGACGCGCTGACCGAGGATGGCGTCGGCCGCGTCATCACCGAGCTGCGCAAGACATTCGACTGGGTGATCTGCGACAGCCCGGCCGGCATCGAGCGCGGCGCGATGCTCGCGATGCGCTACGCCGATGAGGCCCTCATCGTCACCAATCCCGAAGTGTCGTCGGTGCGCGATTCCGACCGCATCATCGGCATGCTCGATTCCAAGACCGTGCGCGCCGAGAACGGCGAGCGCGTCGAGAAGCACATCCTCATCACCCGCTACGATGCGGGCCGTGCCGCGCGCGGCGAGATGCTGTCGATCGACGACGTGCTGGAGATCCTGGCGACGCCGCTGCTCGGCATCGTGCCGGAGAGCCAGGACGTGCTGCGCGCCTCCAATGTCGGCTGCCCGGTGACGCTCAACAGCCCGGCCAGCGCGCCGGCGCGCGCCTATCACGATGCAATGCGCCGCCTGCTCGGCGAGGAGGTCGAGATGCAGATCCCGACCGAGCGCAAGGGCCTGATGAACCTGCTCCTGGGACGGAGGGCTGCATGAGTGTGCTGCGGCTCTTTACGGGGCGTGCGGCCTCCGCGCCCGTCGCGCGGGAGCGGCTGCAGATCCTGCTCGCGCATGAGCGCAGCCTGCGCGGCCAGCCCGATCTCCTGATGCAGCTGCGCGAGGAAATCCTCGCCGTGGTTTCGCGCCATGTGGTACTTGATCCGGACAAGGTCATCGTTCGCATGGACCGGGGAAAGCATGTCTCGACGCTCGAGGTCGACATCGAACTGCCCAATGGCGCCGACCGCGCCTTTGCCAGCGCCGGCTGAGACGTGGCGAGGCGCGCGCTGATGCGGCCGATCTTCCGCATCGCGGACAATCGGGTTGCCGTCAGCTCCGATGCTGCGGGACCATGGGATCCGACCATGCAACATGGGTCTGCGCCATCGGCGCTGGCCGTGTGGGCGGCCGAGAGCATTCCCACGAAGTCGCCGATGCGCATCGCCCGCGTCACCATCGACCTGATGCGCCCGGTGCCGCTCGCAGAGCTCCTCATCGAGACCGAGGTGCTGCGCGAGGGGCGCAAGATCCAGCTCTGCGCGGTGCGCTTGCGCGCCGGCGACACGGTGGTCGTCACGGCGACGGTGCTCAAGATCAGGCAGGACGCGGTGCCGCTGCCGGACGATGTCCGCGAGCTGCCGGTCGATCTGGTCGGCCCGGACGAGGCCCTGCCGGAGCCGGCTGATTTCTCGACCAGCCCCTTCGTCCGCGGCATGACCCTGCGCGCCGCGCGCGGCCGGTTCGGCGTCAAGGGTCCCGGCGCGATCTGGTACCGCGTCGACTGGCCGCTGGTCGAAGGCCACGCGGTGTCGCAAGCGATGCGCGCCGTGGTCGCGAGCGACTTCTGCAACGGCACCTCCGCCGCGCTCGACTTCCACAGCTACACGTTCCTCAACGCCGACCTCACCGTGAACATGGCGCGCGAGCCGGTCGGCGACTGGATCCTGCTCGACGCCGAAAGCTGGATCGGCCCGGACGGCGCCGGGCTGGCGATGGCGCGATTGGGTGATGCGAGAGGCTATTTCGGCCGCGTGGTGCAGAGCCTGGTGATCGAGAAGCGGTGAGGGGGCGGTCCGCCGTCCGTATCTCGTTCATAGCGGGTTGGCGAACTGATCACCGCACCAGTGCTGCTTCGCTTCCAACGGCGCGCCGCGGCGAGGTGTCATGAGGTTGCGCCGGTGATCGGCGGTTGCTTGCTTCGTTACGGGTGAACCAATCAACCCTGCGCCAAGCTCCGCTGCGCCCTCTCCCCGCTCGCGGGGGAGAGTTGGAGAGGGGGCGCCACGCACACCGCCGCTGGAGCGGCCCCCTCCCTAGCCCTCCCCCGCAAGCGGGAGAGGGAACGCACCGCCGTTGTCGCGACTGAACGAGTCCGACCACGAATGATCTCGCTCTCACGCCGCGCGCACCGTGCCGAGGAAGCGCCCGACCTCCAGCTTCAGCCGGTTGCTGTCCTGCGACAGCGACTGCGCCGCCGACAGCACCTGCGACGAGGCCGAGCCGGTTTCGCTGGCGCCATGCTGCACCTCGGTGATGTTGGACGACACTTCGTGCGTGCCCTGTGCCGCCTGCTGGATGTTGCGCGAGATCTCCTGCGTCGCTGCGCCCTGCTCCTCGACCGCCGCGGCGATGGTCGAGGAAATCTCGGACAGCCGTTCGATGGTGCCGCTTATCTCCCTGATGGCGCCGACCGACTCCTGGGTCGCCGCCTGGATGCCGGAGATCTGCTGGCCGATCTCGCCGGTCGCCTTGGCGGTCTGCTCGGCCAGCGCCTTGACCTCGGAGGCGACCACGGCGAAGCCGCGGCCGGCTTCGCCGGCGCGCGCCGCCTCGATGGTGGCATTGAGCGCGAGCAGGTTGGTCTGCCCGGCAATGGTGTTGATCAGCTCGACGACGTCGCCGATGCGCGCTGCGGCCTTGGACAACTCGCCGACGCGGTCGTTGGTCTTGCGCGCCTGGTCGACGGCCTCGTTGGCCATCCGCGCGGATTCCTGCACCTGCCGGCTGATCTCGGTGACCGACGAGCTCAGCTCCTCCGTGGCGGATGCGACCGACTGCACGTTGGCGGTCGCCTGCTCGGATGCGGCCGCGACGGTGGTGGTGCGCTGCTGTGTGCGTTCGGCGGTCGAGGTCAGCGTCGTGGCCGACGCTTCGAGCTCGGTCGAGGCCGAGGAGACCGTGTTGATGATCTCACCGACCGCGCTCTCGAAGCTGTTGGCCAGGTCATGCATGTCGCGCTTGCGCCGCTCGACGGCGAGCTTCTCGGCCTCCGCCTGCTCGGCGCGCAGTTTCTCGGTCTCGATGGCGTTGTTCTTGAACACCAGCACGGCGCCCGCCATGTTGCCGATCTCGTCCTTGCGGTCGGTGCCGGGAATCGGCGCCGCCATGTCGCCGCCGGCGAGCCGGCGCATCGCCTCCGTCATCGCCGTGATCGGGCGCGACACGCCGGCCACGATCAGGTAGCCCATCGCGATGCAGAGCAGCGCCGCCAGTGCGATCACACCCAGAATCCAGGCGCGCGAGGACAGATAGACCGCGGCGCCCTTGTCGGCTTCCTTCTTGCCCTGCTCGACGTTCCAGGCGAGGTCCTGTTCCAGCGCCTTGCGGGCCAGCACGAAGTCGTCGCGCAGCTTGCCCATGAACAGCGCGGTTGCGGCGTCGACCTGGTTCTTGCGTGACAGTTCGAGCAACTGCTTGCTGTCGTCGAGATAGGTGGTCCACGGCGTCTTGAACGCAGCCACCAGCGCCTTCTCCTCCGACGTCGTCACCGTCGGCTCGTAGAGGCGCCAGGTCTTGTCGAACAGCTCGAGGCTTTCGGCGATCTGCCGTTCCTGGATTGCCTTTTCGTCGGCCGTGGTCGCCAGCAGGAACTGACCCTGCCGGGCACGATATTGCTCGATCGATTTGGAGATGGTTCCGAGCCATCCGGTCGCCGGCAGCCAGTTGTCGCGCACTTCCGCAGCCGAGCCGTTCACGCTACCGAGACGATCGATGGAGAAGCCGCCGAGCCCCATTGCCGTGATCAGCACGATGCCGAACGCCAGCAGGACCTTGTTGCGAATGGACAGGTTGGAAAACGACGGCATCTGCGACTCCGGCTTCGATAGGTCCAGGGATTGGGTGCAGCCGGCTCGAAGAGAGCGCGTTACTGCAAATCGGCGCGACGAGCGCTCGTCGGTGAGGCGTCGTGGTCCGCGCGTGCGCCCGATTTGGCCGGGGATTTATAAAGATTGCTCTAAACTTGAGCAGACCAGGATAGCCGTATAAGTACGGCGCGCTGCGAACTACACGCAGATGGAACTACGCGCAGGTGAACGGAACAAGCGTCATGGCGAAATCAACGAAGGCTGAAGGTGCCGGCGAGGGGAGCCAGTCTCCGTCGGAACTGATCGACGTCCGGATCAAGCAACTCGGTGACTGGCGCGGCGTCACGCTCGGCCATGTGCGTGATCTCATCAGACAGGCCGATCCCGATATCGTCGAAGAATGGAAGTGGCGCGGCGTTCCCGTGTGGTCGCATGGCGGCATCGTTTGCACCGGCGAAACCTACAAGGCGGCTGTGAAGCTCACTTTCCTCAAGGGAGCTTCGGTGCCTGACCCTTCCGGCCTCTTCAACGCCAGCCTCGACGGCAACACCCGCCGCGCCATCGACCTTCACGAAGGCGACGTGATCGACGAGGCGGCGTTCATGGCGCTGATCCGCGCCGCGGTTGCGCTGAATGGGACGAAGCGGAGCGGTCGGAAAGCGTAGCAGGGGCGGTGCAGCAGCGGACGGCAATCCTCACGCGTCGCTGCCCGCCCGGGGTCGCGAGCCAACGGGCCGCTGCGCATGCGCGGCGCGATGACAGGCGATGACAGGCTTAGCGAAGCACACCAGTTGCAGGAAACGGTCGAGCACCTGACGAACTCGCTGGAGTTGCGCCGCGCAACGAAACCGGCTATTCAGCGCCACCCCAACTTCAACGCAGGAGGCGACGATGTCCAGACTCGCACGCTTCCCGGGCTCGCTGCGCGATCATTGACGCGGCCACCGGGATGATTGTCCCGGATATGATGTGACTCTTTCACAACTCATCGAAAAGCCCGCGGCCCTCCTGGCCTGCGCTTGAACACTTGTGTCATGACATCTCATCCTCTGCTGACTCCCCGCCGGGAGCCGGTGCGTTCTTCGTTGTGTGAACGTCGGCTGCGGCGCTATGCGTCTCGTTTCCAGTCCCGCGTCACTGCGCTGGCGCAGCGCCATCCGCATCTCGCCGACCTCGCGCTGAGCTTTCCGGCGCTGTTGTTCGCGCTGGCGGTGCCGCGCAAACAGGTTGACCCGGAGCCGGCGATTGCTCGCGTGATCGCGGGACGTTCGCTTGCCGAGGCGGCCGCCGCGGCGGGCTTGCCAATGTGGCTGCGCAAGCTGCCGCCGGAGGCGTTCGTTTGTCCGATCCCGCGGCTGCCGGATGGCGATCTGTTCCGCAGGCAGATCGGCAATCACTTGCCGCGCTCGCCGAAGCTGATGCCGATATGGCTGCAACTCGTCTCGGAGATGGCGACCATCGCCCATGAGGCCGCCGCCGTCTGGATCGCGCGGGAGTACGTCCGTGCGCCGAAGATCGTGAACCGCGACCGCGTGCATCTGCTCGCCCTGTGGATCTGGTTCTCTGGCCAGCCCGGCCGTCTCGCCCACGATCTCATCGAACGGCCGTGGACGCCGGACATGAGGTTCGATGCCGCAATCACTGCCGCATCCAACTGGCGCGGTCGGATCTCGCTGCATCTCAATCTCGGTCAATTGCCGATCAGCGACATGTGGCTCGATCCCGGCCGGATCGGGGACTATGAGTTCAGGCCGCTCGACAAGATTCCGGATCTGGTCGACGAAGCGGCCGCCATGCGCAATTGTGTCCGCACCTACGGCGCTGACATCGTCCACAACCGCTCGCGGCTGTGGAGCGTCCGTCACCGGGGTGAACGCGTCGCGACGCTGGAGGTCGGCCGCCACTGGCGCGATCCTTTGCTGAACATCGTCCAGCTCAAGGGGGCCGGAAACGCGGCCGCGTCGTACGACCTGTGGTGGATCGCGCGACGCTGGCTGCATCTGCACGATCTCTCACAGATCAAGCCGGCCAGGATGAAGTGGGGCCAGGCGCCGCTCGACCACGTCACTTGGCGCGCGCTGTGGCGGCCCTATTGGCTTGCAAAAAGCCGGATTCCCGACTGGCTGCCGCTCGCGCCTTCGCGCGACGCGTTCGGTGCGCTGTGATGAAGCCGCGCGTCGGCGCGGCCGCGCTGGACCCGACGAACGACTCGGGCAGTATCCCGGCAATCGCGCAGAGCGGGGCCATGAACCGACGGAGGTGATTTGCCCGACGAGCGGACTCTCTCACATTCACCGTGGTTCGAGGGCCGCCCCGCGCAGCGGAAACCGCGTGCGCCGAATGTGAAATTCGGCAACGCCTTCAAGCCGATTTGGCCTGTCCAGATCCTCGACGAAAAATATTCGACTTTGCATTATCAGAAATATCTGTTTTCCTCTTCTCATCCCGCCTCACTGACGAGGGGCGCTTCGCGAACGTCACGACGCGTTGGGGTGGGAGGCGGTGGCCGCGACGGGCGCAGCGTGCTCCAAGCATGCCGACGTACGTCTCGTCGCGGACGGTGAAGTCGCAGGGTCCTGGCCTCCCGACGCTGAGGTCAAGTTTCGTGAGATCGCCCAGGGGCATCTTGCGGGACGACGGTGGCAAACAAGCCCGGTCGCCGGGGAGACTGCGTATAATCCGTCAACCCATCGCGCAGGGAAGGCCGGGTCTATCCGGCCGAACCTGTGGTTCTGCCGCGTGCTTTTTTGCTGCACGCGGACCGCAGGCCTCGGTCGAGGCCTGGCCTTCCCTGCACCCTCCGTCTGATGGAGGGGAGAACGTCAGCAAGACTCGGACGCCGATGCGTCGCGAGATGGAAGGGCCATGGTCTCCACTCGTGCAACAAACACAATGTCATCCGCGCGAACGCGGGGATCCATAGCCACAGGCCGATGTTCGAGGCACGCATGTCGACACGACTCGTCTCACCACGCCCTCCTGCGGTCATGGATCCCCGGGTCGCGCTTCGCCTGCCCGGGACGACAGCGGAGGGTGGCGGCTGCGAGCGGGGGGCCTACCTCGGGATTGCAAAGCCGTATGCTCGGATCTCCGTCGAGACAGCGTGGCTGTGTCCTCACCCCACCATGCGCCCGCGTCCCTCCCAGTACCGCGCGCGCAGCACCTTCTTGTCGATCTTGCCGACGCCGGTCACCGGCAGCTCGTTGACGACTTCGATCCGCTTCGGCGCATGGGCCGAGCCCTTGCGCGCCTTGACCAGCTCGATCAGCTCGCTGGCGTCGATCTGCGCGCCCGCGCGCGGCACCACGATGGCGGTGACGGCTTCGCCCCATTTGTCGTCGGGCACGCCCACCACGGCGCACATCGCCACATCGGCGTGCTGCGTCAGCACATCCTCGATCTCGCGTGGGAAGATGTTGAAGCCGCCGGAGACGATCATGTCCTTCTTGCGGTCGAGGATGTACATGTAGCCGCGCTCGTCGCGGCGGGCGATGTCGCCGGTGTGCAGCCAGCCGTTCTTCAGGGTCTCGGCGGTGGTGTCCGGCCGCTTCCAATATTCACTCATCACATGCGGCGCGCGCACGCAGATCTCGCCGGCCTCGCCCTGCGCAACCTCCTGATCATGGTCATCGAGGATCTTGACCTCGCAGGCCGCGATCGGGAAGCCGCAGGACAGGAACAGCTCCGGCTGCTTCGGATCGTGGTCGGCCTTGCGCAGCACCGACACCGGATAGCATTCGGTCTGGCCGTAGAGCTGAGAGAACACCGGGCCGATGCGCTCGATCCCTTCGACGAGCCGCGTCGGCGACATCGCCGAGGCGCCATACAGCACAAGCTCGAGCGAAGAGAGATCGGTCCTGGCCAACGCGGGATGATCGAGCAGCACGTAGATCATCGTCGGCACGAACAGCGTGAAGTTGATGCGCTCGCGCGCGATCGTCGCCAGCACCGCCTCGGGATCGAAGCCCTTCAGCATGTGAACCGTGCCGCCGCGCATCAGGGTCGGCAGCACCTTGGTGCCGGCGACATGGCTGATCGGGGCGACCGTCAGGTAGCGGGCGCGCTCCGGAATCTCGAAATCGGCGAGGATCGCGGTGGCGAAGCCGCCATATTCCTGGTGATGACGCAGCGCGCCCTTCGACTTTCCGGTGGTGCCGCCGGTGTAGTTCAAGGTCGCGATGTCCTCGGGCGTGGCGAAGTTGCGCGCGGTGGCGTGGCCGGACTGCTCGATCGCGGCGAGGAGGTCGGCGCCGTAGCCGGCTGCGCCAAGCGTGAACACGTGGCGCAGGCCGCCCGAGCGCGCGGCCAGCTCGCCGCCGCGGTCGTGGAACGCGGCGGCATCGATCACCAGCACCTGCGATTCGGAATCGGCGAGCTGGAACAGCTGATCGTCCAGCGAGCCCAGCGGATGCAGCCAGGTGATGGCGAGCCGCGACAGCTGCGCCGCCGTGCCGGCGCACCAGGCATCGGCGCGGTTCGCGCTGAGGAACGCGACGCGTGTTCCCGGCGGCAGGCCGAGCCGCATGAACACGCGCTGCATGCGGCCGATGAGGTCGGTCGCGCCCTGATAGGTCAGCGATCCGCCAGGCCAGCTGAAGGCGGTGCGCGACGGATGACGCGACAGCGTGAGCAGGGTCTGCTCACAGACGACCGGAAACGAATGAAGCTGTGGGCTCATGGACGATCCTTCCGAGATGCCGCGATCGTTGTTGCGTCGCGTGGCTTGTTGCCGACGCTATCAGAAAGCCGATCGCGCTCAAGGTGCGCTTGTCGTCCTCGGAACATCGCTGCGCGCGCCGCGTTGCCCGGCCGAACAACAACGGAGCAAGGCCATGCGCACCTCGACAGCTTTTTTTGCGGGAGCCGGAACGGTTGCCATTGCCGTCGCGGCCGGTCTCGGCGGCGGGCTCATGATCGCGGAAGGCATGCATCCGAGATCGCCGGCGCTCGAGCAGGCCAAGCTCGAGCGTTCCGTGCCGGAGGCGCCGTCGCCAAGTCCGACGGTCACCTCGTATCTTGCGGCAACGCAGGCGGCTGCGATCACGCCGGTCAAGGTGGCGCCTGCCGCAACCGAGACGAGGCCCGTGACCCCGGTCTCGACCGATCCCTCGCCGGCGCCGCAAGACGCCGCAGCAGAGGCGACGGCGGCCTCTTCGGCGAACGCCGTCACCCAGACCGCTACCGCCGAGGACGTTCAGGACAAGGCCGCAGCGAAGCCCGAGGACGCCGATCTCAAGTCGCGCGGCGCCGAGCGCAAGCGCGCCGCGGAGCAGCGCCGCGCCGAGCGGCACCGGCAATATGTCGAGCGCCGGCGGCAGCGCCGCGAGCAGGATATGCGCGCCGTCGAGCAGGCGGTGCGCGATGACACGACGCCGCGCGCCTATGCGGCGCAGCCGGTCGGCATGGATGGACCGCGCTTCAGCTTCTTCGGCGACGATTGATCGCACGCGGTCGCGTCGCTATCCCTGAGCCCAACGAAGGATCAGGGAGGGACCTGAAGTGCAGGACACGCGATGGGGAGGGCTGCGGACGCGGCTGCGATTGCCGCTGATCGCAGCGCCGATGTTTCTGGTGTCGGGGATCGAGCTGGTGAGCGCGGCCTGCGGGAACGGCGTGATCGGCGCGTTCCCGACCGTCAATTGTCGTACTCCCGATGAGCTCGATGCCTGGCTGCGCGAGATCGCCGATCGGCTCGCGCGCCACAGCGATGCCAGTGGGCGGGCGGCTGCGCCGCTCTGCCCGAACCTGATCGTGCACCATTCCAACGCGCGGCTGCAGGACGATCTCGCGGTGCTGTTGCGGCATCGTCCGGAGATCGTGATCACCTCGGTCGGCTCGCCGGCGAAGGTCGTTGCGCCCCTGCATGATGCGGGCGCGCTGGTGTTCGCTGACGTTGCCTCGATCCGTCATGCCGAGCGCGCGGTCGAGGCCGGCGCCGATGGCCTGGTGCTGCTCACGGCCGGGGCCGGCGGCCAGACCGGCTGGCTCAATCCATTCGCCTTCGTGCGCGCGGTCAGGGCGTTCTTCGATGGTCCCATCGTGCTTGCCGGCGGCATCAGCGACGGCGTCGCGCTGCGCGCGGCGGAGATGCTCGGCTGCGACCTCGCCTATATGGGCACGAAGTTCATCGCCACGCGCGAAAGCCTGGCCGATGATCGCTACAAGGCGATGCTGGTCGCGAGCTCGGCCGACGACGTGCTGCTGACGTCCGCCTTCACCGGCCTGCCGACCAGCATGCTGCGGCCGTCGATCGTCGCGGCCGGGCTCGACCCCGAAGCCTTGCCGGCGCGCGGCGCGATCGAGATCGGCAGCGACATCGACATTGCTGCGCGCGAGGCGCGGCCGAAACGCTGGCGCGACATCTGGAGTGCGGGGCACGCGACCTCTGGGGTCACCGACATTCCGTCCGTTGCCGAACTGGTCGCGCGCACGGCCGATGAGTACATGGGCGCCGGTGGCCACGCTCGTGAGAAAACGTGATGTGTGTCCTTAAGGCACCATTAACCATCGGGTCCCACAATCCGCGGAGCTTGAACTTGGCGGAATCGTGCGATGGGCATCGGGCTACGGCAGGACAAAGAGCGGGCGACGCTTGAGGAGATCCGGATCCGTGTCGGGCATGCCCTGCAGCGGCATCCGCTGTGCCGCAACGTCCAGTTCGACATCATGAGCGTTCCCCGCACCGCCCGCGGCGGGAACTGGACCATCAGCCTGCATTCGGTGGAACCGGCGGCGCTTTGGGAGGCCTCCGACATCGTTGCCGACATCCAGGCCGCGTACGATCTGCTGATCCCGGCCGAGCTGTCTTCGGCGGCGTGAAAAAAATATCCGTCATGTTCACAGGGCGGAATGGTGGCCGGCGTGTTTCTGTGGCATCGTAAAGCCTTAATTAACTCCCACTTTTCGGCAAAGTGCGGCTTTCCGCCGGGATACGGAGAATTGCGTGACGAAGTCGATCGCTTTTGTCGCTTTGCTGGGCGTGCTGATCGCAGGCGCGGCCGTGACGAGCGTCCTGATGCAGGACAGCGTGCCTTCGGCCGGTGCGATGATGCCGCCCGTGGTGGCGAAGAGCCCGCTCTCCAACCGTGAAGCCAAGGGCGACCGCCTGGCGATGGTCACACTTGCGGCCCCCGAGGTGCAGCAGCCGAGTGCCGCCCCGAAGACGACTCTCCGCCAGGCCTATGCCTATGCGCCGTCCGAGGCCGAAATGGCCAAGGCGTCGGCCGCTGCGGTCGTTGCTGCCGAGCCGGTGGTGCCGAAGTCCAAGATTCTCGCCCGGAGCGAGCCGACGCCGGCGCCGCTGAAGCCCGAGGTGCAGAAGGCCTATTCGCTGCTGTCGGACGGCCAGATCGCCGGCATCAAGGAGCGGCTGCGGCTCTCGTCGAGCCAGGAATATTATTGGCCGGCGGTCGAGACCGCGCTGCGCGCCGTCGCCCGCAAGATCCACGCCGGACGGCAGGGCGCGGCGAAGCCGGGCGCGGTGGCGCTCGATCCGGATTCGGATGAGGTGCAACAGCTGAAGTCGGCCGCGATGCCGCTGCTCTGGCAGTTGCGCGAGGACCAGAAGGACGAAGTGCGGCGGCTCGCGCGCACGATCGGCCTCGACAAGGTCGCCGCTGCGATCTGATCCGGGCGATCCCTGCCGTGAACACGTCAAAAGGCCGCGCATTGCGCGGCCTTCGCTGTTCGAGGGGGTCTTTTACCGCGCCGGCGGATTGGCCTCTGGATGTCCGCCGCTCTCGGGACCGGCTCCGGTCGGCGACGACGCGGGCGCGGTGCGCAGGTCCGGGCCCGGCCGCGCCGGCTGGGTCATGGTCGGAGCTTCCGGCGGGGTGATCGCGGCGCCGGCGCCGACCGTGGTGCCGCGATCGGTGTTGCTCGGCGCCGACGGCACCGGGGTCGGCTTGTCGCCGCCGGCAAAGCGCGTCGCGCCGCCGCTCTGATAGCCGGCGACCAGCAGGCCGGCGACCACGAGCCCGAGCACGAACAGGCCGCCGAGCTCGGGCAGCGCGCCAGATGGGGCGACGCCGCGGCTCCGGCCGTCGCCCTCGAGCGCCACCGCCGCGATCTCCCGGTTGTGCCGCGAGCGCAGGAAGGCCAGGAACGCGCCGGCCGCGATGATGATCGCAGCCGCGAGCGTGAAAAACATCAGCCAGCTGATGGGTTGATCGCCTTGCATGTCGAACATCCTTTGATCCGTGAGGGCTGCGCGACGTGCAGTCGCGTCAAACCCGCATGACAATCTCTGTTCGTTGCAATCGCCGGTGGCATGAAAGGTTTCCCGCCCGGCGGCGAAAATCTTGCCTCAGCGCCCGTCGCCGGCGGCCCACAGCGCGTCGAGCCCGGCGCGATAGGTCGGGTAGGCGAAGCCGACGCCGAGCTCCTGCCTGGCGCGAATATTCCGGATGCGCCGGTTGCTGGCATAGAAGCTGCGCGCCATCGGCGACAGCTCGGCGCTGTCGAACGGCAGCTCGGGCGGCGGGGCGATGCCCATCAGGCTGGCTGCATAGGCGATGACGTCCTGCGGCGGCGCCGGCTCGTCGTCCACGATGTTCCAGGCGCCGCCTTGTGCGCGCCGGATCGCGCCCATGATCGCGCTGGCGGCATCATCGACATGGATGCGGTTGAACACCTGGCCCGGCTTGACGATGCGGCGCGCCCGCCCGGCCTGCAGCTCGACCAGCGCGTTGCGGCCGGGCCCGTAGATGCCGCCGAGCCGGAGCACCGCGAGCCGGTCGCCGATGACAGCGCGCCATTCCGCCTCGACGCGGACGCGGGCCTGAACCCGGTCGTGCTCTGGCGCCAGCGGCGTGTCCTCGTCGATCCAGCCGCCCCGGTGGTCGCCGTACACGCCGACGGTCGAGAGATAGACCACGCGCCGCGCGCGCCCCGCCGTGATCGCGTCGCCGAATGCGGCCAGCACCGGGTCGTCGCCCGCTCCGGGGGGCACCGAGATCAGCACGACGTCGGCGTCCGCCGCCTTCGCCAGCGTCGCGGCGGCGGGCGCCGTGCCGTCGAACAGGTCGATGTCATCAGGCGCCAGCTCCGCGCGCTTGCCGGCGCTGCGCACCGTGCCGCCGATGCGGGCAAACGCGCCTCGGTGCAGCTCGACGAAGCGCTGGGCGGTGTAGCCGAGGCCGATGACGAAGAGGTTCATGGATGCCGTTCACCTGCACTGCGCGAATAGATGAGCCTCCGAGTTACCCGGCGCCGGGTGGCCCGCGCAATTCAAATGACGCGCGCGGAGTCAGCCTGCGGGCGGGGGGGTGCTGACCTGCGGCGCTTGTTATGGCTCCCGTCATGGTCCATGTCGTATGCTCCGGCGACAGGAGATGGACTGCCACGATGAATTTTCATTCGATCTACCGCCATGGCTTTGCCCGCGTCGCCGCCTGCGTCACGGTCTCCAGCGTCGCCAACCCGACCGCCAACGCGGCGGCGATCCTGGCGGCGGCGCGCGCCTGCCATGATCAGGGCGCGGCGGTCGCGGTGTTTCCGGAGCTCTGTCTGTCCGGCTACGCGATCGAGGACCTGGTCAAGCAGGACCCGCTGCTCGATGCCGTGCAGCGCGGGCTGCTCACCCTGGTCGAAGCCTCGCACGACCTGATGCCGGTGCTGATCGTCGGCGCGCCGCTGCGCTTCGCCCACCGGGTCTACAATTGCGCCGTCGTGATCCATCGCGGCGAGGTGCTCGGCGTCATCCCCAAGAGCTACCTGCCGACCTATCGCGAGTTCTACGAAGGCCGCCACTTCGCCTCCGGTGCCGGCATCCGCGGCGAGATGATCGAGGTCGCCGAGACCATGGCGCCGTTCGGCACCGACCTGCTGTTCGCCGCCGCCGATGTCGCCGGGCTCGTGATCGGCGTCGAGATCTGCGAGGACATGTGGATCCCTGTCACGCCGGCGTCCGAACTTGCGCTTGCCGGCGCCACCGTGCTCGCCAATCTCTCCGGCAGCCCGATCACGGTCGGCCGCGCCGAGTCTCGCTCACTCTTGTGCCGCTCGACCTCGGCGCGCTGCCTCGCCGCCTATGTCTACGCGGCGGCCGGCGCCGGCGAATCCACCACGGACCTCGCCTGGGACGGCCAGACCTCGATCTTCGAGAACGGCGTGCTGCTCGCCGAGAGCGGGCGCTTCCGCCAGACCGGCCAGACCATCGTCGCCGACGTCGATCTCGATTTGCTGCGCCAGGAGCGCGCGCTGATGGGCACGTTCGACGACAATGCGCGCGCGCAAGGCGCCGGCGTGCACTGGCGCCGCATCGGCTTCGAGCTGCAGCCGGCCGAGGGCGACATCGGCTTCAGGCGCAGCATCGAGCGCTTTCCGTTCGTGCCGAGCGATGCCGCGCGGCTCGATCAGGACTGCTACGAGGCCTACAACATCCAGGTCGCCGGCCTGACGCAGCGGCTGCGCGCCACCGGCACCAAGCGCATCGTGATCGGCGTCTCCGGCGGGCTCGATTCCACGCATGCGCTGATCGTCGCGGCGAAGGCGATGGATCTGCTCGGCCTACCCCGCACCAACATCCTGGCCTACACGATGCCGGGCTTTGCCACGGGCGCGCAGAGCAAGTCCTACGCGCATGCGCTGATGTCTTCGCTTCAAGTCAGTGCCGCCGAGCTCGACATCCGCCCCGCCGCCACGCAGATGCTGAAGGACATCGGCCATCCGTTCGGCCGCGGCGAAGAGGTCTACGACGTCACCTTCGAGAACGTGCAGGCCGGCCTGCGCACCGACTATCTGTTCCGCCTCGCCAACGACCGCGGCGGCCTCGTGCTCGGCACCGGCGATCTCTCCGAGCTCGCGCTCGGCTGGTGCACCTATGGCGTCGGCGATCAGATGGCGCACTACAACGTCAATGCCGGCGTGCCGAAGACCCTGATCCAGCATCTCATCCGCTGGGTTATCGCCTCGCATCAGTTCTCGGCCGATGTCGACCGCACCCTGGAGGCGGTGCTGTCGGCCGAGATCTCGCCGGAGCTGGTGCCGGTGAAGGAGGGCGAGACGCCGCAGAGCACGCAGGCCATGATCGGCCCGTATGAGCTGCAGGACTTCAACCTGTTCTATACGCTGCGCTACGGTATGCGCCCGTCGAAGATCGCCTTCATGGCGCATCACGCCTGGAAGGATGCGGGCGAGGGCGCCTGGCCGCCGCACTTTCCGCCCGACAAGCGCAACGCCTATGCGCTCGGCGACATCAGGAAGTGGCTCGAAGTGTTCCTCAAGCGCTTCTTCGCCTTCAGCCAGTTCAAGCGCTCGGCGATGCCCAACGGCCCGAAGGTGGTGGCTGGCGGCGCATTGTCGCCCCGCGGCGACTGGCGCGCGCCGTCGGACGGCAATGCCACGGCGTGGCTGGAGGACCTGGAGAGCGTGCCGAAGTGAGGGACGCAGTTCTCGTGGCATGTTGATGGCGCACCGTTTTGCATCACGGGCGGTGCGCTCCCTCTCCCCGTAAGAACGGGGAGAGGGAGCGCAGCGGCGCTCGCCGTAACCGCTGTTGCCTCCCACCGTCTTGCTCCGCTGCCCCGCTTGCCATATCCGAAGAAGCGTCGCAGCGTAGTTTGCGGCGCTGCAATTGCCTCTTCAAACGGAGCCCCCCATGAGCGTGACCGCCGCCGGCATTTCCTCGATGGCGACGAGGCAGATCCTCGCCGAGCTCGCGGCCGCCTATGAGGAGGCGACCGGCGAGGTGATCACGATCGAATCCGTCGGCGGCGTCGATGCCGCCAAACGCATCCGCGCCGGCGAAGCGTTCGATTTCGCGGTGCTGGCTTCCGACGCGTTGCAGAAGCTCGAGGCCGACGGCCACCTCGTGCCCGGCAGCATCATCGAGATCGCGGAATCGCCGATGGCGATGGCGGTGCGCGCCGGCAGCGCCAAGCCCGATCCGCTCGACGAAGCCGCCGTGCGCAAGGCGATGGAGAACGCCAAGGCGATCGGCATCTCCACCGGCCCGAGCGGCACATATGTGCAGAAGCTCGTCCGCGACTGGGGCCTGGAGGGCGATGGCGCCTCGCGCCTGGTCCAGGCCAAGCCAGGCATTCCCGTGGCCAAGCTGCTCGCCGATGGCGAGGTCGATGTCGGCTTCCAGCAGCTCAGCGAGATGCTCGGCGCACCTGGCATCGACATCGTCGGTCTGCTGCCGGACGCGCTGCAGCCGGGCACCGTGTTCGCCGCCGCGTTGTGCAACGCCGGCGCACACACCGACGCCGCGCGCGCGTTCATCGAATATCTGGTCTCGGACGAGACCGCCGAGACCAAGCGCCAGCACGGCATGACGCCGGTGTGAGGCGGCGAGGGGCAAGGATCGTCCTGGACGTCACGTGCCTCGCAACTTCCGCATGGAACTTCGCCCCGCCGCGCCCTATGGAAGGACGTGTGCTGAAAGCGAATGGAAGGACTCATGCGTCGCTGGCCTCTCGTATCTCTCATCCCTCCGTTGCTGACCGGCTGCGTCACGCAGAGCGCGGAAAATGACAAGGCTGCGGAAGCCGCCGCGATGGCGACGCATCTGCCGGCCGACTATCGTCAGATCCTCGCCAACGATTTCAAGACCTGGCCGGACTACGCTGGCATGCCCATCACCAAGGCCCAGATATCGAACCCCGCCAAGGAGTTCGGTGACATCCTCAATGGTGGAACCGTGGTCGGCATCTGCGTGCGCTACATGACCAGGCCGCGTGCTTTTGGACAGGAGCTCAGCCCGCGGACGGTGGTTGAATCGATTTCCTTCACCAACAAGCGCTTGAATCACGCAGGTCTGAAAGGCCGGCGCGAGATCGCGATGCTCAGCTGCGACGCAAAGCGCGTCTACTCGCCCTTTCCCGAGATCGAGACGGAGTAGGCACGGATCGGAAGCGACCAGCGCATCGGCACCGGCTTGGGGCGCGGCTGCCGGTTGCGCGCGTCGGCCGATCCCTTCGACGGTCCAGGGGCGACGAAAAATGGTCCGCGCGTATGTCGTCCGAGCCCCGCGCCGTTCGTCTTGTCATCGAACGGCAGAGGAGGAGACGAATGAGCACATCGCACTATCGCTGGGTGATCGTCGCGGCCGGGGGCGTGCTCGGCTGCGTCGCGGTCGGCGGCCTGTTCTCGCTGCCGGTGTTCCTCAAGCCGATGGCCGCCGAGACCGGCTGGTCGGTCGCGGGGATCTCAAGCGCGATGACCATCGGCTTCCTGGCGATGGCCGTCACCAGCATGGGCTGGGGCACGCTGTCCGACCGGATCGGCCCGCGTCCCGTGCTGCTGATCGGATCGGTCCTGCTCGCCGTCAGCCTGCTGCTGGCAAGCCTGACGTCCTCGCTGCTGGCGTTCCAACTGCTGTTCGGACTGATCGCTGGCATCGCGACAGCGGCGATCTTCCCGCCGGTCATGGCGACCGTCACCGGCTGGTTCGACACCCACCGCAGCCTCGCGGTCTCGCTGGTCTCGGCCGGCATGGGTGTCGCGCCGATGACGATGTCGCCGCTCGCGGCCTGGCTCGTGTCCAGCTACGACTGGCGCACCGCGATGCAGTGCATCGCCGCCATCGTCGCCGCCATCATGATCCCGACGTCGCTGCTGGTGGGCCGTCCACCATCGTCAGCGCCCGACGCCGCCCTCGCGTCGGATCCGGCCGCCGGGCCGGCTGAGATGACGCGCGCGGCGGCGCTGCGCTCGCCGCAGTTCCTGATCCTGCTCGCCACCAACTTCTTCTGCTGCGCCACCCATTCCGGCCCGATCATCCACACCGTCAGCTACGCCGTCACCTGCGGCATCCCGCTGATGGCGGCGGTGACGATCTACAGCGTCGAGGGGCTCGCGGGCCTCGGCGGCCGCATCGCCTTCGGCCTGCTCGGCGACCGCTTCGGCGCCAAGCGTGTGCTCGTGCTCGGCCTGCTGGCGCAGGCGTTCGGTGCGCTCGCCTACGTGGCCGTGCGCGACCTCGCCGCGTTCTATGCCGTCGCGGCGACGTTCGGCTTCCTTTATGCCGGCACCATGCCGCTCTACGCGGCGATCGCGCGCGACAACTTTCCGCAGAGCATCATGGGCACGGTGATCGGCGGCACGGCGATGGCCGGCAGCCTCGGCATGGCGACCGGCCCGCTGGCCGGCGGCCTGATCTACGACAGCTTTGCCAGCTACACCTGGCTCTATGTCGGCTCGTGGGTGATGGGCCTCGGCGCTGTCATGATGATGATGACATTCAGGCCGTTTCCCAAGCCGGCGTCGCAGCCTGGCGTCGTGCCCACGCAGGCGCCGGCCTGACGCTGCTGCATCGCACCTTCACGCGCGCTGTCGGAATCGGACAACAACGCTTGATCCACCGGCAGGAACTGTGATGTCGCAGCCGGGTTGGGCGAGCGTGGGGTTCAACCGGATGGAGATCGGATCCATGAAGAAGACCCAGCTCGCCATTGCCACCCTCGTCGCCGCCACCCTCGCTGCCGTCCCGCTCGCCGCGCAAGCCAAGCATGCCAAGAAGCACAGCGCTGCGACCTCGACGACCTCGTCGCAGACCACCGGCAGCAACATGCGGGCGACCGGCGGCGCGATGAAGTCCAGCCGCGATTCCACCTCGTCGAGCCAGGGCAACGTCGGCCCAGGCACGAACCAGGCGGGGAGCATGGGGAAGTAGGACGGAATCGTCCCTCGGATTCCGCGTCGGAGTGCCCGGTGCCCGGGCTTTCCGGCGCGCGGTGGCACTCCGCAGCAGCGCAGCGATGCAAGACGCCGCTACACCACAGCGCTGCAAGACGACGCGCTCCACGCGAACGGACGGCACGAAACCACGGGAGCGAACAAACCTTGCGAACACCAATCGGCCTCGCCAATCGGGCGATGAGTCCCGATCAGCAAAACCCGATTACTTCGAGGCTTCCTTGATCTTGTGATCCAAATGCCCGGTGCCGTGGTCCCGGCGCAACTGGCTCAGCGACGTCTCGTTGAGCTGAAGCAGCACGTCGCTCAGCTTCGTCGAGTCCGGATAGCCCGCTGCGAACGACTTCCCGTAGATCTTGCGCAGCGTGCCGACCAGCGTATTGCCGTGCTTCCTGCTGATCTCGCCATCCTTGTCCCGATGGCGGCCGTCCAGGCCCGGTTCCTTCATGCGTCTCTCCCCCTGATGCGACTTCTGCGCTTCTGATAGCCTGCGCTCAATCAACGAGATTGGCAACGCTGCAGCGCGACAGACGAAGTCGCGGGCGCCTGTGCGTCGTTGCGGTTGGCCATCTTTTTCAAGGCGTCGGCCGAAATAAAGATTCCACTTACCGGTTTTCCGAAATCGCGATTTTATCTGCGCATCCCGCCTCGTGCAGAGGGCGTACGCGTCGTCACGATACGTGAGGTGGGCTGCGATGGACGTGGATGCTGCGCCAGACGAGCGCTTGCATCGCGGACGGCGAAGTCGTGTGGTCCCGGCCTCCCGATGCTGAGGTCAAGCCTGCTGCTGATGCGCAAGCGTCGCGCGGGCGATGGGGGCAAGAAAGCCCGGTCCCCAAGGAGAGCACGAAGGACACCGTTAAAACCGATCGCGCAGGGAGGGCCGGGTCGTCCGGCTGGACCTGTGGTACCTGCCGCCTGCATTTTTCTCGCAGGCGGGCCACGGGCCTCAGTCGAGGTCCGGCTCTCCCTGCGCCTCTCGTATGTCGAGGCGCGCCGACCAGCGCATCCCTCGGACTCATCGAGCCGCGAGACTGCGCGCGCACGCCTGAAGCGACCGCAAGTGGCTGTTTGACATCTGGCTGTTTGACATCCGAATGACGTGACGGTGCTTGTCTGCGCCCGTGACAACGTCGAGCAGCGTCGGGCCGAACTCACGGATAGGAGACGCGGTCAGTCGCAGTACGTCTCAAGGAGCTCGACGGAGAGAAACCGGATCGCGCCATAGAGCGGTCGTGTTCATCCGTGAACGAGGACAACGAGAGCTCCACGCCGCCGGCATTGCAGCAGGATTGGCCCCAGTGATGGAGAACACCACTCGGCAAACGACAATTGCGGAAGGATGTCGAAACAGTATCACGTTGAGGTTGTGTTGAGAAGGCTTGAGTGTACAATCTTGATGATGCCAGATTTTCGATGGGAGCGACGGGCTTCCCGATAGGTGTGCTGGCTGAGAGAGGGTCGTGCCGGCATGCCTCTCATCGTCTATCCGCATTGCGACATGCACGTCGCGCTGAAGAAGCCCGCGACCAAGGTGCTGCCGTTCCGCGTGTTCGACCAGGACCTGCCGAACGGCTCGACGACCTACACGCTGACCGACGTCACCGCGGACTGCAATTTTCGAATCCTGGCGCCGTACAACCCGGTCGGGTCCCGGCTGACCAGCTTCGTGACGATTGATCCTGCGGCGCGCACCATCACCGGCGACGACGTCGGCATCAATCTCGTGGTGATCGAATATGGCCCCGGCTACGTTGTCGCGCGTATCCAGGTGCACGACGATGTGCTCGGCTGGTGGTTCGGCAACTCGTCGATCACCACGGCGCTGCATCCGACGGTTGCCCACAGCCAGCCGACGCTGTGCGCGCTGTTCAGCGACGACCCGACCGGGACCGATCTCGTCGGCGACATCACCGGGCACGGCTTCGTCACGCTCAGCTCAGGCAGCCCCGGCACCTTCGTGGTGGCAAATACGAACAATGAGGGACGGTTGAGGGGCGTGAGCGAGGGGACGGCCCAGCTCGACGGCAGCTTCCTCGGCGTCAACCAGAGCCTGCCGGTGAAGGTGGTCGACTACGCCAAGACCCGCGACAACATCTCCACGGTGCGCGCCGGCGACCTCGCCAATGCCGCCGAGATGCACAACATCCTGTTCCTCGCCGAAGGCTTTCGCGCGTCCGAGAAGGACAAGTTCGACAAGATCGTGCAGGAAGCGGCGGATGGTCTGTTCTCGCAGAAGCGCCACGAGCCCTATGGCACGCTCGCGGGCAGCTTCAACGTATTCAAGGCCTTCCAGGCGTCGGAAGAGCAGGCGGTGACCTGCGGCTGGCGCGTCAACGACGAGGAGACCTCCGAGCTCGGCAAGGGCGGACCGATTCCGTGGAACTACAGCGTTTCGGACGACAAGAGCATCTACGAGGTCGACGAGCTCGTGGCCCGTGTCGGCCTGCCGCTCCGCAACGAGACTGCGACGCCGGCGCAATTGAAGGCGCGGTGGGCGAGCCAGTCGCTGCCCAATTACGACGCGGCGAAGGTCAACGACACCCTGATCGAAGCGTGGAGGAAGCAGAAATCGCTCGGCATCCTGGAGGCACGTGACACCTTCTACGGCCTGATGCTCGGCGCCCGCTGGGGCGACCGGTCGGCGAAGTCCGGGGCCGCTTTGACGATGCCGGCGGCGGATGCGGCGGGCGATGCCAACCTCGCGCCGCTGATCGCCCGCGCCTATCAGTTCTTCAAGCCGGCCAGCGCCACCCGGCACCTTGCCCCGGATCCGCGCCGGCACCCGCCGGAGCTCGCCAGGGACGGCCGCGCGAACGTTGCGGCGCCGATCATGGCCTACCTGTCCGGACTGCGGCTCGGGCCGTCGCCGCACACCGCGCTCGGCGCCGAGTGGATACCGGACGGCAGCTTCAAGCGCAGCCGCGGCCTGATCGCCATGATCACCAACGAGGACATGATCGGCGGCACCAATTTCAACCAGTCGACCGTGACCGCCAATTCGCTGCAGAGCCTGAAGACGCTCGACTTCGAATATCCGGCGACCAACACGGCGACGAAGAAAGTGATGCGGCGCAAGCCTGCCAGCGACATCGACGCCGACCTCACCGATATTATCGACACGGTTGCGCACGAATTCGGCCATTCCTTCAATCTCGGCGACGAATACGAGACGAGCGCCGAAGACAATGCGACCGCTTCGAGCGAGGACGACAACATCGTCGCGCTCGCCGACATCTTTCAGGATCCGAGCTACGCCGCCAACCACTCCCGTCTGGTCGATCCGTCCAAGGTGAAATGGTTCGAACTTCTCAGGATCGAGCTTTCGGCCAAGCTGACCCAGGCTTCGACCCAGCAGGGTGGCTCGATCGAGGTCAGGATCGACCCGCGCCAGATCCCGCGCTGGGTGCAGGCGAAGGCGGCCGGCCGCCAGGCGTTTCTCCGCCGCATCCAGATCACGGCGATCGGCCAGCAACTGCCGCTTACGTTCATCGATGCCGATTACCTCGTCAGACTCGACATCGGCGACATCGACCAGAACCTCGGCTCGATCCGGCTCGGCGGGCTGGAATTGCCGCCGGCGCCGTTTCCCGTGTTTCCGAAAGGCTCGCTGCTGTTCGTGCCGCGCCGCGACGATGCGGACGCGCTGGTCTATGTGGTGGAAAAGAAGGTGCGCGACTTCATCGCAGGCAACCATCTGCCGCTCAACAAGGATACCGACACCGCTCATGTGAACGACGAGGGCGACGACCCGAAGGACATCCCGGACTTCAAGCCGCCATGCAAGGCGCAGCGGCTGGTCGGCCTGTACGAGGGCGCATACAACTTCACCGGGCTGGTCTATCGGCCGGCCGGCGACTGCAAGATGCGGAACAGCAGCGGCGCTTTCTGCCATGTCTGCAAATGGCTGATCACCAACCGCGTCGATCCCGCGCTGCACGACGTCGTCGACCGTGAATTCTATCCGGAGGCCAAGAAAAATGGCTGAACCGGGCGCCCTCGAAACGATCGTCGCCGAGATCGGCAAGCTGCTGCTGCCGCTGCGGGCGGCGGTGGAGTCGCCGGCCGCGTTCCAGGGCCTGCTGCTCAAGCTGGGCTGGGATTCCGACGTGATTCCGAAGCCGATCGCCGATCTCGCGGTCGACTTGCAGTTGTTGTTCGATCGGCTCCAGGCGCTGGTCGGCGGTGGGCTGTCGCTCGACGGCGAAGTGGCGTCCGACGGCGAGATGACGCTGGAGTCCGGGGCGCTCGAAGACGCCTTCAAGGCCATCGAGGCGATCGCCGGCGTCGTGCAGGCGATCGACGACCTCGTCTCGGCGCCCGGCGGTGCATTTTCGGCGACGCTGAACGCCGACAATTTCAAGGGCGAGTTTCCGGGGCAGCTCGTCGGCTATCTCTTCATCACCTATCTGCGCAACCATCATCCGGGCATCGGTTTCGCGCTGCAGGCGCTCGGCGTCATCAGCACCCGCTATACCGCGCCGGCCGGCAACCGCCCGGACTACATCGACTACAGGTTCAGTTTCCCGGACCTGCCGAAGATCGTCTCCGACCCGGTGACACTGTTCGAGAACGCCTTCGGCTGGGGCACCGACAGCTTCGACTTCTCCGGCTTCGCGCGGCAGATCGACAGCCTCGCGGCCGGGCTCGGGCTCGACGTCCGGATGGTGGAGGTGCCGGATCGGGTCGCGCGCGCGCTGGAAGGCGGCCCTCCGACCGGGCGTGCCGCGGTGCGCAAGCGGCTCCGCCTGGTGTTCTTCGAGCGGGCGCGCGACGCGGGTCGGCTATCGGCCGAGCTCGGACTGTTCCCGCTGCCGAAGTCCGGGAGCAAGAAGCCGGGCTTCGCGCTGCTGCCGTCGTTCAGCGGGCTGCTGTCGGTGCGGATGCAGCTCGGTCCGACGATCGCGGTGACGATCTCGAGCGACCTCGATCTCACCGGCGGTGTCGGCCTGATGGTGCGGCCGGGCAGCGGCATCGACATGGTGACCGGCTTCGCGGGCAGCGGCGCGCCGACGTCGGCCAAGGGCACCGCGCGCGTCGAAGTGGAATACTCCGCCGCCTCCGGCAGCCCGACCATTGTCCTCGGCACCGGCGAGGGCACGCGGCTCGAATACCAATCGGTGAGCGGTGCCGGCGGCTTCACGCTGGTGGCGGGCAAGGACGTCGAGGTGTTCGCCGAGGTGGACCTCAAGGGCCTCGCTTTCGTCCTTGACGCGTCCGGCTCGGACGGCTTCATCTCGACCATCCTGTCGGGGATCTCGACGCGGTTCGAGTTCGATCTCGGCCTCGGCGTCGCCTATCCGCGCGGCGTGTACTTCCGCGGCACCTCGCATCTCGAGATCCAGATCCCAGCGCATATCGACCTCGGTCCGATCGAGGTGCAGGGACTGACGCTCGCGGTGACACCGTCGGGTGGCGGCCTCCCGATCGATATCGGCGCGACGCTGAAGGCGGCGCTCGGTCCGCTGGTCGCGGTGGTGGAAAACATCGGGCTGCGGACCGATCTCGCTTTTCCGGGGAGCGGCGGCAATCTCGGCCCGATCGATCTATCCTTCGGCTTCAAGCCACCGAACGGCGTCGGGCTGTCGATCGATGCCGGGGCGGTGACAGGCGGCGGCTATCTCTTCATCGATCCGGACCGCGGCGAATATGCCGGCGCGCTCGAACTGAAGATCCTCGACTTTCTCTCGGTGACGGCAATCGGCGTCATCACCACCAAGATGCCGGACGGGTCAAAGGGCTTTTCCTTCATCGCCATCATCACGGTCGAGTTCAATCCCGGAATGCAGCTCGGCTTCGGCTTCACCCTGCTGGGAGTCGGCGGACTCGTCGGCCTCAACCGCTCGATGGACCTCGACGCGCTGGTCAACGGCGTGCGCGCCGGCTCGCTGGACTCGGTGCTGTTCCCGCACGACGTCGTTGCCAACGCGCACCGGATCATCTCCGACCTCCGCACCTTCTTCCCGCCGGAGCAGGGGACCTTCCTGATCGGCCCGATGGCGAAGTTCGGCTGGGGCACGCCGACGCTGATCAGCCTGTCGCTGGGGATCATCATCGAGATTCCCGGCAACATCGCCATCATCGGCAAGCTGACGGTGGCGATCCCGGACGAGCGGCTGCCGCTCATCATCATCCAGGTCGCCTTCATGGGCGCGATCGAATTCGACAAGAAGCGCGGCTGGTTCTTCGCCATCCTGTACGAATCGCGCGTGATCTTCATGCCGCTCGACGGCGGCATGGGCGTGCTGGCGTCATTCGGCGGCGACGCCACTTTCATCGTCTCCGTCGGCGGCTTCCACCCGGCCTACAATCCACCGCCGCTGCCGTTCCCGCCGATCCCCCGGATCGCGATCAACATCCTCAACACGCCGGTGGCCCGCATCCGGGTCGACGCCTATTTCGCGGTGACGTCGAACACCGTGCAGTTCGGCGCAGATGCGGAGCTTTATTTCGGCATCTCGATCGCCAGCATCGAGGGCCATCTCGCCTTCGACGCGCTGTTCCAGTTCTCGCCGTTCTATTTCATCATCACGATCTCTGCCTCGCTGTCGGTGAAGCTGTTCGGCGCGGGGCTGTTCAGTATCCGCTTCCGCGGCTCGCTCGAGGGCACATCGCCCTGGCACGTCGAGGGCACCGGGAGCATCTCGCTGCTGTTCTGGGACGTCGACGTCGACTTCTCCCACACCTGGGGCGACAAGGAGGACACCAGCCTGCCGCCGGTCTCCGTGCTGCCCCTGCTGGTGGCGGAATACTCGAAGGCGGAGAATTGGACTGCCGCGCTGCAGAACAGCAGCAGGCTGTTGGTGACGCTCAAGACCGTGGACGCGGGCTCCGACCTTGTGCTGCATCCGGTCGGCTCGCTCAAGATCACCCAGCGTGCGATTCCGCTCGGCATCACCCTCGACAAGATCGGCGCGCAGCGCCCGGACGACGCCAATTACTTCTCGGTCGCGGCCGCGACGTCGGGCATCGAGAAGCGCGCCACCATCCGGGAGTCGTTCGCGATCGCCCAGTTCAAGGACCTCAAGGACGGCGAGAAGCTCAGCGCTTCCGACTACGAGGCCGAGGAGGCGGGGCTGGAGCTGTCGGTCACTGGCAACCAGGCCAAGACCAGCTATGTCACCAAGCGCATCGCCCGCTACGAAGAGATCATCGTCGACAACAATTTCAAGCGCGCACGCCGGCGCTTCGTCACGCTCATCTCCGGGCTGTTCACGCACTTCCTGGCCAACAACGCCGTGGCGCGGTCCGAGATCTCGGCGAAGTCGCGCGATCTGAAGCACGGATTCGACGACAAGATCGCGGTCGATCAGGCGTCCTATGTGGTGGTGAGCCTGGCCGACAATTCGCCGATCGCCGGCGCGCCTGCGTCGTTCCAATCGCGCGCCAGCGCCGGTGAATTCATGGCGGCCGAGACGCGGCGCAATCCGAGCTTCGCCAGCGAGGCCCATATCGTGCGCCCGCACGAGATGAAGCGCGCGGCGTAGCGGAGGCACGATGATGGCGGGCGGTCCGGCGAGGCGGCGGGGAGGGGCGGGATGAGCGACACGATCGGCACCTATTCCTTCCTGCCCTGGCTGCGGCTCGGCGTGGCGAACAACATCACCGCGGCCGACAACGACAACGCGGTGGCGCTGCGCGCGACGATCAAGGTCGACTTGTCGCTGGCCGGGCGGCCGGTCCAGGGCGACACGGATCTGACGGCGACGATTTCGCGCGACGTCGCGCTCTATGGTCCCGGCGACATCGTCGGCATCGATCCGAAGGCGGTGGTGAAGGTGGAGCCGCGCGACTGGATCACCAATTTCGAGCCGAACTACCTGCCCTTCGTTGAGTTCTATGACGAGGATTTTCCGTGGCGCTACACGCCGGCGGCGCCGGACGAGTCGCGCCACCGGCTGCGCCCGTGGCTCGCACTCTTGGTGCTCGAGGTGGAGGAGTTCAAGGAAGTCGCGGTGTCGTCGGCGCGGCCGCTGCCGGCGATCGAGGTGACGGGCGATCCGGCCTCGGTGTTTCCGCCCGCCGACCAGCTTTGGGCCTGGGCGCACGTCCACGTCAATCGCGACCTGATCCAGCAGGACGGCGTGGTGGAATCGACCAATGCCGACCAGGCGAGGGCGCGACTGGAGAGCCTGCTGGCCAGCAATCCGGACTACGCCTATTCGCGCGTCCTGTCGCCGCGTCAGTTGAAGCCGAATACGTCCTACCATGCGTTCGTGGTGCCGACCTTCGAGAGCGGCCGTCTCGCCGGCCTCGGAATCGCGCCGGTGGCGAATCCCGCGCTCTTCGCCACCCTGTCGGCCTGGGCGGACTATACCGACCGGCCGTTCCCGACGCTGCATCCGGTGTACAAGCGGTGGTACTTCAAGACCGGGACGGTGGGCGATTTCGAGTACCTCGTCCGCCTGCTGAAGCCGCGTCCGCCGGACTCGCGGCTCGGCCGCCGCGACATGGACACGCAGACGCCGGGTTCCGGGATGCCGCCCATCGCGGTCGCCGGGCTTCACGGGGTGCTGCGGCTCGGCGGCGCGCTCAAGGTGCCGGACGAGGCGCTGACCGGTGCGCAGGAGGCAGAAGCTGCGGCCTATGAGGGCTGGGATGAACCCTACGCGCACGAATTCGAGAAGGCGCTGGCGGGCTTCGTCAACCTGACCGACGACTATGCCCGCGAAGGCGCGCCCGACCCGGTGATCACGCCGCCGCTGTACGGCCGCTGGCACGCGCTCACCGAACGGCTGCTTGAGGAGGCGGATGGCAGCGACGCGCCGCAGCCGCGCAACTGGGTGCACGAGCTCAATCTGGACCCGCGGTTTCGCGTTCCCGCCGCGTTCGGCACGGAAGTCGTGCAGAAGAACCAGGAGGCCTATATGGACGCCGCCTGGGACCAGGTCGGCGACATCCTCGCGGCGAACCGGCGGATCAGGCTGGCGCAATTCGCCAAGGCGGCGGCCGCGATCTGGCATGCGCGCCATCTCGGGCCGCTGAAAGATCTCAGCGCGGAGCGCGGGCTCACGATGATGGCGCCGGTGCAGCGCCGGGTGATCGCCGACGGCTTCACGCTGCGCCATCGGCTCAAGGAAAGCACGGTGCCCCGCGCGGCGCTGTCTGCGCCGTTCCGGCGCGCGCTCCGGCCGCGCGACCAGGTCGCGGCGACGCTCGGCTTCGACTCGCCGAAAGGCGCCGAAGAGCTGCTGGAGAAGATCAATCGCGGCGAGGTCAGCGCGGCGCCGCCGCGGGTCACCCCGGAAGCCTTGCCGGCGGTGGAGGATGTCGCCGCGCAACTTCAGCCGAAGTCGCTGCCCGCGGAGCTGACCGACTGGCTCGCCAAGCACCGCTGGGCGAAGTGGGTATTGCTGGTCGTTCTGCTGCTGCTCGCCGTGCTGCTGCTGGCCGTCGCCATTCCGTTCGCGATCGTGGTCGCGGCAGCGGCGCTGGCGCTGTTCGGATGGCTGGTGCGGCTCGAGAAGCAGGCCGGCATCGCGACCGGCGTGTTGCCGCAAGGGGCTTCGCCCGAGATCATCGACGCGCTGCCGGGCTTTCCGTCGTTCACCATCCGCGATCCTGATCCCGCCGCGCCTGAGCCGGTCGGGGGCGCTTCGTCCGCCGACAGCCCGGAGGCGGCGCGCTTCAAACTGGCCCTCAAGGACCTCAACCGGCTGCTCACAGTCAGCGCCGATCTCGGCAAGCCGCCGTTGCGCAAGCCGATCGACATCGCCGCGCTCGGAGCGTCGACCTTCGCTGCGATTGATCCCGACAAGACGGTGCCCGCCTTCACCTTCTCCTCGATCACCATTCCGCCGCGAGTGCTGGCCATCAACGGGATCGCGACGCTGCTGCAGCCGGAAGTGTTCAAGCCGGTGATGGCATATCCGGAAATCGACCTGCCGATGTACAAGCCGCTTCTCGGCCTGTCCGACGAGCACTTCCTGCCGAACATCGACAAGATTCCGCAGAACACGATCACGCTGCTCGAGACCAATCAGCGTTTCATCGAGGCCTACATGGTCGGCCTCAACCATGAATTCGCCCGCGAGCTGCTGTGGCGCGAATATCCCACTGACCAGCGCGGCAGCTGCTTCCGCCAGTTCTGGGACCCGAGCGGCGTGATCGACCGGGAGGGCCTGTCGAAGGACGAGCTGCGCGAAAAGCTCCGCGATATTCCGCCGCTCCACACCTGGTCGCTGTTCTCCAAGCTCGGCGATCACGACCATCGCGAGAAGCCGGGCGAGAACGAGGAGGAAGTCGTCCTCGTCATCCGGGGCGAGCTGCTGAAGAAATATCCGACCGCGGTGATCTACGCCCAGAAGGCGCGCTGGCAGCGCGACGACGGCGGCGCGATCAATCCCCGCGTCGAGCGGGTGCTGGAGACCGACGGTCCGGTGGAGGATCGCCTGCGCACACCGCTCTACGAAGCCAAGGTCGATCCCGACATCACCTTCATCGGCTTCGACCTGACCTCGAAGGAGGCGAAGGGGGGCAGCGGCCGCGGCAATTCGACGGCGCCGGGCTGGTTCTTCGTCATCAAGGAGCGGCCCGGCGAGCCGCGCTTCGGCCTCGATATTTCTCGCGATGGGCCGCTCAACGTCTGGAACGACCTCGCCTGGCCCGACGTGCTGTCCGACGCCGACAAGGGCTTCCTGCAGATCAGGCCGGGCGGGCCGACCCTCACCCTGGACGATCCGGTGGCTCCGGAGCTGCAGGAGAAGAAACAACAATACGATGAGGACAAGGCGCTCCGCTGGCATCCGGACAGCAACTCCGCGGAGCTCGCCTACATCCTCTACCAGGTTCCCGTGCTGGTCGCGGTGCACGGCAGCGAGATGCTGCCGAACTGATCGCGCAGCGGACACGACAGGGGGCGGCTGAAGCGAAATGTCCGAGTTCGATGATATCCGCAAGGAGCTGGAAGCGTCGCGCGCCGCGGCCGATGCGACGTCGCGCGAAATCGGCCGGCTTCGCCACACCCGCGCGCGGCTGATCCGCGACCGCGCACGGGCCGAGCGCGTCAGCAAGGGCGCCGACGATCCGGCGCTGGCGGCGATCGACAAGGAGATCAAGGCGGCGGCCTCCGAGATCGAGCGGCTGGGCGGTGCGCTGAGGGCGGCGAAGGACGAAGTGGTCCGCAATATCGGGCTGTTCGCGAACTTCACCGATCCCCGCCGCAACATCGGCCTGCTGTCCGATCAGACGCCGATCCTGCTGATGCCGCTGCGAATCGAAACGCGCTTCAAGCAGGCGGCGGCATTCGGCGGCGACCGCGACGAGCTGTGGGTCCGGGTCTATCCGGACGACATCGCCGTCGACAGCTTCGAGGAGGCGTTGTCGGAAGACGAAGTGAAGCGCGCCCAGGCCTATTGGGCCGACGTCTGGCGGGCGAACCACGACCCCGCCGGGGAGCGGGCCGCCTGGCGAACGCTGCTGAGCGGACAGGGCTCGGGGCGGTCCTACTACGTGATCCAGACTCATCGCCCGCTCAACGAGGCGGCGCGACCGGCCAAAGTGGAAGGCGTGCCGACCGTGATCCTGACGGTGGTGACCAGCGCGCCGCTCGTCGATCCCGAGCGAGGTGCGGTCAGCACGTTCTGGACGGCACTGTGGCGCGCGGGCACCGATGCGGCCGCGCAGGCGGACGCGATCGCCGCGCTCGACAGCGCGCTCGGCGCCGAGCGCGCCGCGGCGGTCCGTGAGGCGTACCGGCCGCGGAATCTCGCCGACGCGCCGCCCGAGGGCGCGGACCGCGCGACCACCACGGTCATCGCCGCGTATCTGGAGTTTCCCGCCGCGGACGCCACGCCGATGCGCGAGACCGGCTGGTCGCAGCCGGCGACCGCCCGGACCTTGCCTGATCGCCTCGTCCTGCTCGGCTACAACAACGGAACGCTCGAGCTCGAGCAACTTGGAAAACCGATTCCGTCGCCGCTGCCGGTCACGCCGTCGCCGACCGGAACGGACGACGCATCGGTCGCGGGCGACGGCGACGACATCACGTTCGGGCCGGAACTCGAATGGGTGCGCAACTTCGACCGCGCCGTCGAGATCGGCATGGGATTCCGGGTGCCGCTAACGCCGGCCGCCTTCCGCCGTGGCTTCGATCAGTTGATGGTGCTCGGTGTGCGGCTCGGGGCCGATGCAGACGCCGGCCGGGTCGCGCTGGAGCAGTTGTTCGTCCATCATCATCAGTCGAAGGCGGGGTTCTCGATCCTGCCGCAGGGCCAGCCGACCAACAACGTCGAGGGCGAGGGCGCCGCCTACAGCTGGCGCGAGGATTCCGACGTCAGCTTCGATCACTACTTCGGCACTCCGCCCCTGGACCCCGACGGATGGTTCGAGCGGACAGACGGACGCTGCCTCGCCGCCACGCTCGGTCTCGATCCGGCCGCGCTGGCGGCGATCCCCTTCTACCATCGCCACGACGTCAACGACGCCCGCGCCATGAACACGGCGCTGTGGCCGGCTACGCTCGGCTACTTCATGGAGAGCATGCTTCATCCGATCTTCGACGATTCGACGGTTGAGCGGACCCGCGACTTCTTCGTCCGGCACGTGTCGGCGCGCGGGCCGATGCCTACGATCCGCGTCCGTCGTCAGCCCTACGGCATCCTGCCGGCGACGCCGCGCTCGCGCATCCAATGGATCTTCGCCGGGTCGAACGTCGCGGTCGGGGCCGCGCGCGCACCGGACGATCCGGAATTGCGGTTCCTGATGCGGTTGTATCAACTGCTGCGCAAGGTCGAGGCCGATCTGGAGCCGCTGATGTCGCGGGTGTCCTACATCGGCAAGCCAGGCGGCGACCGTCATCAGATACTGCTCGATGTCCTCGGCCTGCACGCCGGATCGGTGGAATTCCAGCAGCGCTTCGCCGAAAGCTTCAAGGAACTGTACAACCGCCTCGCGATGCAGGGGGCGGGCGGCGCCTTGGTCGCGCTCCTGCTCGCCGCAGGCTATGTCGGAAGCGGGCTCGATCTGCTGAAGCAGCTCGGCTACACGCCGCCCGAGGGAATCGAGGTGCCGGACATCCTTGAGAAACTCTTTCTCAAGGCGCCCAACCAGCTCAAGGGCCCGCTGATCGACGACCGTCCGTTGTCGGAGACCGAGCAGATCCGCGCCTACACCGCCGGCGGCGACAACTACATCGGCTGGCTGATCAAGGCTGCGGCGACCTCCCACGACGCGCTGCGGCTGCAGCAGGGCTTCACCCAGCGCCCGAATGCGCTGCTGTATCTCATGCTGCATCACGCGCTCGACCTGAGCTTCGTCGAGACCAGCATCCGTCTGTTCTTCAATGCCGGGCTGATCGGCGAGACCGAGCTGAAGGCGGCGCGGCGCGAGCCGAAGTTCTTCCAGGTCGAGGAGGCGAGCCTCGCCGTGCCGGCCGCGGCCGGCGGCAGCCGCTGGCGCTACCTCCACCGCAGCGACGCCGCCGTCACCGGAACGGGACTGAGGACGGTCGGCGAGTTCATCCCGACGGTGCTGACCTCGATGGTCGCCACCGCGTATCTCAAGCGCCAGCTCGATGCGCTCGAACGGCTGAAGAGGTCGCCGACGGCGGTTCTGGAACGAGTGTTCGCCGAGCATCTCGACCTCTGCACCTACCGGTTCGACGCCTGGTACGGCGGCATCATGAGCCGCCAACTGGAGCGGATGCGCTATCCGAACGGTGCCGGCCGGGGGACCGCCCAGCCGGGCGCACCGGCCGGCGAGGCGAAGAGGGGAATCTATCTCGGCGCCTATGGCTGGCTCGAGAACGTCAAGCCGGAGTTCAAGAAGCTGACGGCCGTCGAACTGCCGGCAAACCTCGCGGCGATCTTTGCCGATCCCGACGCGCCGCCGCTGATGCGCGACCGCAGCAACCAGGGCTACATCCACGCGCCGTCGCTGAACCAAGCGGTGACCGCCGCGGTGCTGCGCAACGGCTATCTGTCCAACGCCACGCCCGACAATCCGGGCAGCCTCGCTGTCAATCTCAGCTCGGAACGGGTCCGCATCGCGCTATCGATCATTGAGGGAATGAAGGGCGAGCAGAGCCTCGGCGCGTTGCTCGGCTACCAGTTCGAGCGCGGCCTGCACGACCGCCACGACGTCGAAGTGGACGGGTTCATCTACGACCTCCGCAAGGTGTTCCCGCTGGTCGGCGACCGGCTGACTCCGACGCGTACCGGTCGGCTCGACGCGTTCGGTCGGCGGCTGCGGATCGACCGGGTGGAGGCGCGCAACGTCATCGACGGCCTGGCCTTGGTCGAGCACATCAAGACCAGCGGCGTGAGCAGCTATCCGTTCGGCCACGATGCCGACCTGCCGGCGGCGAGCCCGCAGCAGGCAGCCGCGATCACCGCCGAGGCCGCGCGGATTGCCGACATCGCCGACGCGGTCGCCGACCTCGCGATGGCAGAGAGCGTGCATCAGGTGGTGCAGGGCAACTACGACCGTGCCGGCGCCGTGCTCGACACCTACTCCAAGGGAAAATTCCCGGCGACCCCCGACGTGGTGCGTACGCCGCGGTCGGGGGTGACGCTGACCCACCGGGTGGCGCTGCATCTCAAGGCCGGGCTCGACCCGAACGACGGCGCGCTGACATCGCCGCGGGCGAAGGCGGAGCCTGCGCTCAACGCCTGGCTCGCGGGCATTCTGCCGCCGCCGGCAGCGGTCGCCTGCTCGGTGACGGTCACCGACCCGCTCGATCTTTCCGCCGTCAACTACAACGTGACGCAGGCCGATCTCGGCCTGCTGCCGATCGACCTGCTGTATCTGCTCGATCCGGACAACGATCCAGCCGCCAAGGCGCTCGACGATCTGATCGAAGCGCATGTGATCGCCGCTCATACGCCTCGCCCGGACGCCATGCTGACGATCGCCTACCGCGAGAGGATCGCGGCGATCGCCGGGCATGTGCCGCTGTTCGAGCTGTCGGCGTTGATGCGGCATCTCAGAAGCCTGCTGCTGCGCTCGCGTCCGCTCAAGGCGAGCGACATGGCGATGGCCGGCGAGGCGAACGAGGCGGTCGATCTCGACGCGGCGCTCGCACGCGAGCGGGCGACGCTGCCGCGCGTCCTGCTCGTCGGGGGGCTTGCGGATCTCGACACCTTCCGTACGGCGCTGCAGGCCCGCCTGGACGCCAAGCAGGAGGCGCAGATCGCGACGGAGATCGAGCTGACGATCACCGGCTTCGTGTCGGTGATGCAGGGTCTCGGTCCGTTCGCGCCGTTGCAGACCGGTACCGGTGCCGTCTACGCCGACCGGCGGCGGATCTTCTCCCAGTTGCATGCCGCACTCGCCGGCTACATCGCTCGATGGACCCGGCAACTCGCCGAGTTCGACGCACGCATGGCCGCTTACGACGCTGATCCGGGCGCGCCGGACGCGGCGAAGTTCCTGGCGCTGCGGGTGGCCGAAAAGCTGATCGCGACCACGGCGACCGACCCTCTACCGGCGCAACCGGACGATTTCCGCGACGATCTCATGAGCGGCAAGCGCGCCGCCTTCGTCGGACAGCGCGCCGCTCTGATCACGCTTTACGACAATGCGTCCGACCTCGCCGCCCTGCACGACGGCATCGAAGCCTCGAAGGCTGCGAACGCCGCGTTCGACGCCGCGGTGATCGACATCGCAGCCCAGCGCGCGGCGATCGTCGACCTCGCAGAGGACATGGCGAAGCGCACCGCCGCGCTCGCGCTCGAGCTGACGACGCGGCTGCCGGCGATCCAGGCCCGGCTCGATCAATACGATGCCGCGGCGGAGGCGAAGAACAAGATCGAGGCGTTGACCGCGGCGGCGAAGCTGCTGTTCGGCGACGATTTCAAGATCGTGCCGGATTTCGGCCTGCCAGCGGCGCTGGCCGGTGAATGGAGCAACGCCTGGGGCGCGGGCGCGCAGGCGGACGAGACCATTCTCGGGTTCGTCAAGACGACGATCGGACGCCGCTTTCCGCTCGACGACTGGTTCACGGGTGTCGCGCGGGTGCGGTCGAAGCTGCACGATCTGGAAGCCTCGCAGCATCTCGCCGAGGCGTTCACGGGGGCGGGCGTCGCGCTGCAGGCGCTGCAATTTCCGCATCGCCCCGAGTTGCCGTGGCTCGGACTCGAATTCCCGGAGACCGATGCCGACGGAAAGCCGTTCGTGATCGATGAGGACAAGCTGCTCTATACCGCGCATTTCGCCGAAAGCTTCGATCCGGCGCGGCGGCAACTCGGGCTGTTGCTCGACGAGTGGACCGAAGTGATCCCGCGCCCGACCGAAGATACCGGGCTGGCGTTCCACTTCGACCGGCCAAACGCCGAACCGCCGCAGACCCTGCTGCTGGCGCTGCCGCCGAAATTTGTCGGCGCGTGGCAGTGGCAGGATCTCGTCGACACGGTGCGCGAGACGATGGACCTCGCCAAGAAGCGCGCGATCGAGCCCGACCACGTCGACACCACCGCCTATGCCCGCTTCCTGCCGGCGCTGGTGTCCGCCGTGACCTTCCATCCGATCACGGCCTCGCTCAACCTCGCCTTCAACAACAACCTCGCCGCGGTCCTGGCCGAGACGGAGACGGGCAATGGCTGACTATGTCGCGGTTCAGAACCTCTCCGCCGTGTTCTCCGGCAAGGTGAAGCTGCCCACCATCACGTTGTGGAACAGGCTCGAGGGCCGCCCACGCACGCACGATTTCGACCGCGCGCTCAAGGCCGAGGTTCGTGATCCGCTGTGGCTGCTGACGAAGCAGTGGCAGATGGGCGAGTTTCAGGGCGACGACGCCGGCTCGCCGGTCGTCGCCAAGGTGCACATCGAGACCACCGAACTGACGAAATACCGCGCGGCCGGCAATCCGCCCGAAGCGTTCGCCGACGACGTGCCGCTCGAAGCCAAGGTCGAGCGGCGGCCGATCCCGTTCCGTCTCGCCGGCCAGAAGATGGCGTTCGATCTCCGCATCGCCCTGGGCCGACGCTGGCTGAAGCTCGTCGCCGGCATCGAGCCGGGGCTTGCCCAGCAATTCATCGCGGCGCTGCCGCTCGCCATGCCAGATCCGGCGCTCAAGGCCGATGCGCCGGTCGCCGCCCATCGCGAAGCCTGGCAGACGATGGCGGCGCTCGCCGGCAGGTCGATGGACGGCTACGACCTCGTCGAGCATCTGATGGCCGCGCCCGGCAATCACGCGCACGACCTCGTCGCGCTCGGCAACCCGGCCAGCACTGCTGCGATCGAGACGGCGGAGGCGGAATTCCTGGCGTGGTACCGGGAGGCGTTCTACCAGCCCGCCGCGGGTGCGGCCGATGCCTGGCTGCCCGATCGCCTCGAATACGCCTTTGCAGCGTCGGCGCCCAAGGCGGGCGGCGAGAAGCTCGTGGTCGCCGACGAATACTTCCAGGGGCATCTCGACTGGTACAATTTCGACGTCGACGCCTCCGGCGCAGGGCTCGGTGACCTGGCGGACGCGCCGCCGCCTGCCGCCATCGAGACGACCTTCACGGCGTCGTTCATCCCGGCGCCGATCCAGTTCGACGGCATGCCGAACACGCGCTGGTGGACCTTCGAGGAGGGACGAACGAATTTCGGCGACATCGATCCGGAGACGACGGACGTCAACAAGCTGCTGCTGATCGAATTCGGCCTCGTCTACGCCAACGATTGGTTCCTGATGCCGTTCACGGTGCCAGCCGGGGCGATCACCAGGGTCGCCGGCATGAGCGTGACCAACGTCTTCGGAGAGCGGATCTGGGTCGAAGCCGCGGGCAAGGGCGCGGATGAAGATTGGCAACGCTGGTCGATGTTTGCGCTGGCGACGAAGGGGAGCGACGACATTCCCGCCGATCTCAGCCTGTTCGTCGTGCCCAGCGTGCCGAAGATCCAGGAGAGCGAACCGCTGGAGTCGGTGGAACTGTTCCGCGACGAGATGGCCAACATGGTGTGGGGCGTCGAGTCGCGGGTGATGTTGGCTTCGGGCGACAGCAAGAGCGGACGCAGCGCTGCGCTCGACACCCGCCGCTATTTCCGTCGCCTGGTGGAGGAGAGCCTGCCGCCGGCCCCACTACCTGCGCCGCCGATCGAGAACGACGCCGCGATCCGCTATCGGCTGATGAGCGAGATGCCGGAGAACTGGATCCCGTTCATCCCAGTGCACATCGACAACGACAGCCGCGAGATTCAGCTGCGTCGCGCCGCGCTGCTGCGGGTCATCGACCGCGACCCGGATCCGCCGGTGCGCGTCGAACCTCGCACCGATCTGCTGCGCCACGGTCTCGACCTCCCGCAGCAGCAGGGCTACAATCTCCATGAGGAGGAGGTGCCGCGCGCGGGCATTCGTGTCACCCAGAGCTTCCAGCGCACGCGCTGGTACAACGGCCGCACTTTCGTCTGGCTCGGCATCCGCAAGGAGACCGATCGCGGCGAGCGGTCGAGCAAGCTCGCTTTCGACACGATCCTTCCGAAGCGGAAGGCATGAACGCATGAAACGTCACCGTCGAATCTGGCGTGGCGCGGCCGCCGGCGGTGGACGGGCGCGGGTCATTCCCAAGTCGGTCGTTTCTCGCGCGACGGCAGACGCTCGGTGCCCCAAGACTACGTAGTGGCCGGCGAGTCTGACTATCCGAAGGCCCATTCCCGACCTGAGCGCTTCCTTCATGACACAGCAGGAGCAACGGAGAGCGAGCACGAGGAACACCGTTCGAGGTTGAGCGCGGAGAGGTTCGCATTGATTGTGTCGAATCTGAAGCTGCTGCGTTATTGTACGTTGCGGCCCGAGCCTCTTCGGCAGAGGCCCATAGCCATAAGGACAGAGATCACGCGGCCTCGCTTACGGCATGGGGCAACTGCCGGCTCTGCTCAAACCTCGTGACAGGTAGTCCCACCGCAGGCTGTCAGCCTGGCTCGTGAGTTCTGTGCAGCGCAGTCACCAAGGCCGCGATCACGCTTATCAACGCGTTCGTACCATGGTCGTTCAAGAACGAATCTCTCTGCGTCATAGTTGAAATCACACCCCAGTCTGCCCACGTGGAGCGCGACGATGGTGCTGGTCGGTGACACCGTCGCACTTAAGGGGAGAACGGTGATCGACACTCCGAAGTTTGGATCCCTTGAAGCCGTCGAATCCGCTAAAGCTCGACAGAGATTCGCAGGCTTGCATCGCATTCGTCAATTCAGCACGAGAATTCAGTGACCACTGCTCTTCGTACGCCCCGTGGCTCAACGCCGCGCAAGAACACATCAGCAAAGCGCTCCGCGTCACCAAAGGTCGCCCTGCGGAAGAAGACATCTGTTGCGACAACAACGAAGGCTCCGATTCGGACTGGCATTTCCTCCTCGTCTCCATTGGGCATGTTGGCGCTGTATCTTACTGCGCAATGGCGTGCTTCGGGCCGAGGCGGACTTGTGTTCCTCGCCGAAAATGAGAGCCGAGCCGAGCTGTTGGGTTCGATCATCCCAGTTATCGAGCCGGCTTGTGATGTGCTCGTCTATCCCCGTTTGAACACGCTTCCGTTCGATCAGCTTGAGCCGTCACGTGATATCGCGGGTCGGCGGAGCTCCGTCTTGAGACGCCTTGCCAGGGCAAAGAAGCCGATCCTGCTGATCACGACGGTGGAGGCCATAATGGAACTCCTGCCGTTGCCTGCGAACTGGTCTCGTATCGGATTTCCACTTCGGACCGGGGCCGTCTTTTCCGAGGAAGACCTTGAGGCCCGTCTGAAAGCTCTCGGGTACGACCTGGACGACAGTCCGGATTATCCCGGTGGAGTTTTATTTCACGGCAACACCTTCGAGATATTCCCTGCCGGCGCGCTCGGACCTTTTAGGATCGAGCATTCCGGAGGGAGAATCCGGCGTATTGCAGCGATCAATCCGATAGACCAGGAGGTGATTTCCGAAGCGAAGGAGCTCCTGATTGACCCGATGTCCGAGCGGCTGGCGTTCACGGGCCGGGCGCGAAGAAGGTCCAGCCTATTGGACTATTGTGCGCGCGCCAAATGGATCGCCGACAGCACCGTGCCCAGGCACGCCGAGACCTGGTTGAGCACGATCGACGATGCGGCCGCCCGCAGTGAGCGTGACCGTGCCTATCTCAGCCGGCGCGAATGGGAGCTGGCGGCGAAGAAGATCACTGTCTTGCCGCCAACCACTCCGTATCGTGCGACGCCAGAGTTCTACAAGGCAGCCTCTCCGCGGAAGGCCCTCCGTGCATTTATCGAGGAAGCCCAGCGCGGCAGCGCACGTGTGCTCTTCGTCGCTGCGGTCGAAGCGGATTTGCGTGTGATGGCCCGGATGAGCGCGATCAAGGCCGAGTGCGTGCCCGATTGGACGCACGCGACCGCAAGGGGCAGGCAGCAGGCCGCATTGCTGGCAGGCTTCGATGCGGGCTTTGTCGTTCCTGGAAAGAAGCCGCTCGTGGTCATCACTGCTGCCGACGTGCTCGGCAGCAGGGCGCACCAGCCGCAACCGACGAACTGGGCGTGGACGCCCGGCTTCGATTCGGGAGATCTCCCCGAACTCGGATCCGTGGTCGTTCATCTGCAACGTGGACTCGCACGCCTTGGCGGCTTGCGATCCATGGGCGCGGGCGATCTTTCGGCGCGCGAGATGGTCAGGTTGGTATTCGCCGGAAACGACGCCGTTCTCGTCCCTCTCGCAGAATTGGCCCTGATCTGGCCCTACGCCGCCGAGCTCGGAGACACCTCGCTGGACAAGGCCGACGGCAGCTCGTGGCGGCCGCGGCGAACGGCTGCCGAGACGGAAATTCACGTGGTCGCAAAGGAGCTGGCCAAGCAGATGAGTCAGCGCCGGCGGCGCCCAGCTCCGAAGCTCGTGCCGCGTCCTGCTGTCTATGAGAAGTTCGTCGCGCGGTTTCCCTATTTCACCACCCCCGATCAGGCGAAGGCCATCCGCGACGTTCTGGATGATCTTGCATCGGGGCACCCGATGGACCGGATCGTCTGTGGAGACGTCGGCTTTGGCAAAACCGAGGTGGCGCTGCGAGCAGCGGCAGCCGCCGTGCTGGCCGGAAAGCAGGTCGCTATCGTCGTGCCGACGACAGTGCTGGCGCGACAGCATGTCGAAACCTTTCGAAAGCGCTTTGCGCCTCTTGGCATCGATGTTGGAAACCTGTCGCGGGTTGCCTCGACCGCCGAAGCGCGAAAGGTCAGGGAGGGCCTCAAGAGCGGAGAACTCAGGATCGTCGTCGGGACCCTCTCGCTCGCATCCAAGGAGGTGAGATTTGCCGACCTTGGTCTGATCATCATTGACGAGGAGCAGCATTTCGGCGCTGCTGAGAAAGCCATGCTGTCGGGCCTCAATAAGAACGGCCATCGGCTCTGGATGAGTGCGACACCGATCCCCCGCACACTTGCAGCGGGCTTGACGGGCTTGCGGGACCTCAGCGTGATCGCAACCCCGCCGGTCCATCGTGTTCCGGTTGCCACCAAGGTGGCACCGCTCTCGGACATAGCTATCGCCGCTGCCCTGGTTCGTGAGCACAGACGTAACGGTCAGAGTTTCGTCATTTGTCCGCGGATCCAGGATCTCGATCCCATGCTCGCCAGGATCCACGCGCTGGCGCCGGAACTACGTATCATGACCATTCACGGCAAGTTGCCAACCGACGAGATCGACGAGAGGTTGATGGGGTTCGTCGAAGGTCGTGCCGATGTACTACTTGCAACCAACATCGTGGAAAGTGGCCTCGACATCCCACGTGCAAATACCATCGTTGTGTGCTGGCCGGAAAAATTCGGCCTGGCACAATTGCATCAGCTCAGGGGGCGAGTAGGACGGGGCGGCATCCGGGCGTTTGCGCATTTCCTGACGGAAGGCGGCTCCGAACGCTCGGAAAAACGGCTTTCCGCTCTTGAGGAATTGAGTCGTCCGGGCGCTGGCTTCGCGATCAGCGCTCGCGACCTCGACCTGCGCGGTGGTGGCGACCTTCGCTCCGATCGACAATCCGGCCACACGCAGGTGTTCGGACCGACGCTTTACGGCCACCTTCTGACGCTTGCCCTGGAGGGAGACCGCGATGGAATGTCCGCGCTCTGGATCCCTGAGTTGAATCTTCCCATCCCTGAGCTGCTTCCCTCGAGCTATGTGCAATCGGAGGCGGTCAGGCTGGAGATCTACGCTCGAGCCGCTCGGTGCCGGAGTGATGACGATCTGGAGGAGCTCGAGGATGAAACGCACCGTCGATTCGGCAAGCTGCCATCCGAGGCCAGCAATTTCTTTGCTGTCGCCAAGCTCAGGGTAAGTTGCAGGCAACGGGGGATCATGCGTCTCGATGTCGGTCCGGATGCAATTGCCGCAACGATGCTCGCAGGGAGGATCAAGAAGTCACGCTCACGGTCGCTGCAGCGCGAGGGCGATCGCGTCGTCTACCCCGGGCGCAGCGATGAACCTGCTTTACGAAGGGTCGAGCAGTTCTTGGATCTGTTGGACGAATGACGAGGGATTCGTCACTCAACTTGAAGCGATGTTGTGTGCCCTCCTCGGGGGCCCCGAAATGAAAGCGATGGCGCTTCACCCTTGGCAAGGACGATTGAGAGAACCCGTGTTGCGGGACACAGAGACGATCGTTCGAGCTGTTCTGAACCGGCCGGTCGGATGCGGTGGATCGTTCAAGTTCAAAGCTGCGCTGGCGGCCGACCCAGCCCGGATCCCAACAAACGAATGAGTCAGCGACAGAACCAGCTTCACCTTTTTGCGGCTTTGGTGACCACCAGTCCTCATAATATGCAGAAGGACGCTATTTGGGTTTTGGCCCAATCAGCCCCATCTGAGCGGATGTCGCCGGCTCGTCTGTTCGAGTTCCTGTTGCTGAACGGGTGCACGCGTCGACCCGCGCGGTAGCGCGTCCGCGGCGAAACCGGAGACGTGCGCCGGGCGGATAGGCTCGCGCCAGCTGATTGTGCTCGATCCGGTGTTGCATCATGTCCCGTCGGGTCTGGCGCTCGTCGAGCATCAGGACCAGATCCGAGCACGGCTTGGTCGAACACAGCAGCAGAAAGCCGGCTTCAGCGTCCTGAGGGTAGACCGTCAGCGCATCGGAGCGGTCCACGGTGCCCGACACCAAGCGCGCGGCGCATGCGAGACACCAGCCCTGCTCGCAGATGTAGGGGGTCTCGATGCCGGCGTCGATCATGCTGTACAGCAGATATTCGTCGGATGCGGCGTCGAATGTGAACGTCCCCTCCGGACGTTCCAGCCGTATGCGAAACCGCCTGGTGCCGCCTTCATTGGTCATGGCCGAGAGCTCCGTCATCGCTCACCACCGGCTGTCGGGCAATGCGACGTCGCCGATGCGGCCGCTGGCGTAGCAGTGCGCGGCCGCGATGATCCGCGCCGCAACCGCCAGCTCGCTTCGATCGCGCGGCGCGTAGACCACGAGGCTCTGCGGTGGCACGGCGCCCGCCATGTAGCGTGCGAACGGATGCACCGTGCCCCAGCCTTTGGCCGCGACCTTCTGCGCCCATTCCGGTCGCAAGGTCAGGTGCAGCGACCCGTCGGGGCGAACGATGAGCCACACCGGCGCGAACACGAAGGCCTCCGGCTGGCCCATGGCATGGATGTCATCGAGCGCGAAGGCGCGGCCTGCGGCGTTCAGCGGCGCCGGCACCTCTTCGACCCCGGCCAGCGCGCATGTGCAGGACACGAGCTGTGCGGCGTATCCGGCGGGCGAGGTGCCGTCGAGCTGGTGGCAGGGCCATGTCGGTGCGAGCCGCGGTGCGCTGCCGGAACGTGTGGCGAGACGACGCAGTCCCGGTGCCATCGCCCAGACGGGTGCAGCACTGCGCAAGCCTGCTCTAGCCGAAGCTGTCATAATGAACCCGCGTGATCGGAACATCGACGGCGCGCAGCAGCGATCTGACCGCGTTCACCATGACCGGCGGGCCGGCGACATAGAACTCGGCCGCCGCGTGATCCAGGACTGCGCTCTGGATGACATCGGTAACGAAGCCGGCCGCATGCGGCCAGTCGGATGGCGCGTGTTCGACCACGGGCAGGTAGCGCCCCTGCGGAATGCGCGCGATCGCCGTCTCGAGCACGTCATCGGCGGCGAGATCCGCCGGTGTGCGGGCGCCGTAGATGACATCCACGGGCGATCCGAAATCGAGGCGCGCCTCCGCGGCCTCGCGCAGCATCGCCAGGATCGGCGCGATGCCGGTGCCTCCCGCCACGAACACCTTGCGTCCCTGCTGTCGACGCAGCGTGCAGGCGCCGAATGGCGCCTCGATGGTGATCTGTGCGCCCGAGGCCAAAGCGGCGAGCGCGTTGCTGCCCTTGCCGCCATCGTAGCGCTTGGCAATGAACTGCAGGACTTTGCTGCCCGGCAGGTTGCACATCGAGTAGCAGCGCCTTAGCTCTTCGCCGAGATGCAGGATCGCATACTGACCCGGCCGGAAGTCGATCGGCTCGGCCGTCTCGAAGCTGAACTGGCGGATCTCCGGCGCGAGATCGGCGACGTCGCGCAGGATCGCCTGTTGCTCGACGCATCGCGGCGCTGGCGCGGACCATTCTCCGGGACCGCGCGCGATGGTGACGTCCGAGATCGCGCGGGATTGACAGGCTAGGATACGGTTGCGTCGCGCGTCGCGCGGATTGATCGCCGGAGCGCCGGGAAAGATCGGATCGACCTGACCGTCGACGAGCGTCACCTTGCAGGCGCCGCAACTGCCCCAGCCGCATTCGTAGGCCAGCGCGATGCCCCGGCGTCGTGCTGCCTGCAGGATGGTGTCATGGTCGGCCGCGTCGATCGCGACGCCGTCGGGCTCGATGCGGAGTTGTCGGGTCATCCACGCCATCCTTCCAGTCCCGGCGGTCGGCGCAGCACGCCGACCGCGCCTGCCAGACTACAAGCCGCAATCCGCGATCAGCCTCGCCTGGGCCGTCATGGTCCGCTCCAGGATCGCCCGTGCACCGTCGGCACCGGGCGCGGTCGAAAGTGCCTCGCTGAGCCCGCGCGCGGCGCGTTCGCCGAGCGGCATCCACTTCGCGACCCACTCCCGCAGCAGAACCGCGTGCTCCGGGACCTTGCCGGTGGCGTAGCGCACCAGCGCCTTGGTGGTCTCGACCGCATAGGCTTCATCGTAGTTGCGGAAGTCGTCGTGCAGCAGCGCCAGCAGGTCGTCGTCGTTCGTGCGCGCCAGATCGGCGATCTCGCGATTGAAGACGTGATCGAAGATCGGCCGCAGCACCAGATTGCGGGACACGAACGCCTCGCCCCAATCGTAGGCGATCAGCTGCTTCTCGATCAGCTCGCGCAGGCCCTGCCATTGCGGCGCCTGCGTCCAGACGGTACGGGCAATTCCGCTGTCGGCGAGCTCCTCGCGTCCGGTGTCGAGCGCGAGCGCCTTGGCCAGATAGGCCTGGCGCTGCACCCGGCGCATCTCATTGCCCATCTGGAAGTAGAAAGTGTTGGTCACGAACGCCGACGGCGCCATCTGCGCGACATAGGCCGCGCTCATCTGCATCGCGTGTCCCGGGAAGCGCACCGGCAGATAGGCCTGGCCGAGGAAGTCGAGCCACGGTGCAGACAGCTTACGATAGATGTCCTGGCGCTCGAACTCGTCGATCAGGTTGTCGCAATACACCTCGCGGTCCTTCTGATCGCCGACGTAGCGGCGATAGGTGTAGGTGAGGGGATCGCGATAGCCCTCCCAGTCGTCCAGCGCGAATTTCGAGCCTTCGCGATTCCTGAGGTAGAACTGGTTGATCGACCAGTTCTCGGACAGCTCGAATGGCGCCGGCGCGCGGCGAAAGTGGCTGTGGAACTTGTAGGTGACGGCCTCGTATTCCGACGGCAGCCGGCGCTCGGTCCACAGGCTCCAAGTTTTCTTCTGCTTGCGCGCAGCCGGCTTCGCGGTCATTGCGGTCATGACGTGTCCTCCCGGGATTTGCTATGTGTGGATGGTCCAGACCCACTCGTCGTCCATCGATTCGAGTCGCCCGCCGAACGACACCAGGCTCGGCTCGATCTCGGCGAGCCGGAACGGCCGCCCCAGCGCCGCCTGCATGCTCTTCTGCGTCAGGCGGAAGTTGCGGTCGGCCTGGACGCGGACGTAGCCGCCGCGGTCCTCGATGACGATCTCGACGTCCGGATTGTCCTGCTCGCTCGCCGCGATCACGGCGTCGATGATGTCCTCGTCGACGCCCCTGATGACGGGGCCGACCAGTTTCGGAGCTGCTGTCGTGGTCATGGGCTTGTCCTATGCGTCCTGCTCGGTCTTGTGACGGAGGCGGCGCAGCCGGCCGTCATTCGGCACGCCAACCAGAATGGCTTCACCGTCTTTCTTCACGGGGTAGCGAAAGAGGCGGCAGTCGCGCGGGTTGAGGCCGCGGCCGTCATCCATGCTGAATTCCCATTCATGGGCCGAACATGTGATGGTGCCGGATTCGAAATCGACCTTGCCGTCCGCCAGCAGGATCTCCTGGTGCGGGCACATGCCCTGGAAGCAGCGCAAGTCGCCGCCGGGCAGATGCATCACGATCACTTCCTCGCCGTCGACCTCGACGCCGATGAAATCGCCTTCCCAAAGATCGTCCAGCGTTGCGACCTGCGTCCATGTCACGTCGGCATCGTCAGACATAGGCCACCTCGATCCAATCCATCGGCTGGATGCCGGATTGCGCCACCGTCATCGTCGACGGCAGCTCGCGACCGTTGTAGTAGACGCATTTTGGTGCCTTCTGCTCGGCGACGCGAAGTCCGACCGCGTGTTGTGCGACCTTGTCTGCCACGATGCTCATGTCGTCGCCGTCGTCGACAGGGATCAGCAGGACGACGAAGTCGCCGCGGAAATTGGCTTGGAGCGGAAACAGGGCCATGTGTGCCTCCCGGATTGTTGTTATGTCGGTGGTCTTTTCGATTGGAGACGTCGCTCGCGAGCGGCGCCCCTTTCCGTGCTGGCCGTCCGTCCGGCCGGGTCACTCCGCCGCGAGCTGCGACGCGCCATCCCAGGCATAGGCTTGGGCATCGTTGCCGGCGACATCGGGGGTGATGCCCATATATTGCAGGGCGCCTTCCAGCGTCGGTGGCTGGATATGGCCGGCCAGGAAGCGGTCAACGACCGAGAGATGGGTGTCGTAACGTTCGGGCTGGCTCTTCCACACCCATTCGCAGACTTCGCAGCAGAAGTTCAGCTTGCGTCCATTATGCGTGGTGATCCGCGGCGCCTGGCCGATGCTCGGGCTGCAGATCGGAATGTGGCAGCAGTTGCAGACGATCGGCAGCGTCGCCGGATAGGTCTTCTCGATCCGGCCGGTGCGGACATTGTCGCCGATCACGTCCCACAGCTTGCCGAATCGATCGTTCCAGCCGGGATACTTCTGCTCGAGCCAGTCGCGCTCGGCGGCGGACACGCCGGCGTCGGGATTCCACCACACCGTCGGCCGCCAGAACCAGACGCCCATGTGATAGGCGTGATGGACCCAGTCCAGCTCCGGCAGGAAGTGCTCCTCCCAGTACCATGGCACGTTCATGCCGAGGTCCTTGAACTGGTCCATGAACTGCCGGCAGATCCAGTCCTGCATGAACTCCTTGAACGACATCGTCCGGCTTTCCAGCGGCGTGTAGTAATCCATGGAGATGCCGGTCAGCAGCGCGAACAGCTTCCACGACCGCCAGAACATCTGGTCGACCATTTTCTGCGCCTCGGCCTTCTTGCCGTTCTGGATCATGATCTTCAGCGTCGGCTCACCCTGCTGCGAATGCCGCGCCTCGTCGGTCTGGATCGAGGAGATCAGCGCACCGAACTCGATGTCGCCGACATGCAGCGCGTCGGAGGCCATGCCGAGGAACTGCAGATTGGTGAAGCCGGTCTCGAACGTAAATGTGAGCTGGATGGCCGTCGACACCGCATCATTGGCGGTGAACATGTCATCGAACAGGCTGCGCGCCGCGATCACGCCCCATTCGTTGGTGTGCATCGCCTTGTGAGCCCAGTCGAATTGCGGGTCCTTTCCGAGCAGGCAATAGGGGAAGTAGATCTGCGCCTGGCCGTGGCGGCATTCGTCGAGCGTCCCGAACGCGGCCATGTTGCGCCAGGCTGCGGCGCGGCCGAACCGTGCCATGCGCGCCTCGCCGATCGAGGCGAAATATTCCGGAACCGGGATCGCGCCGTAATGCGCCTTGATCGCCGACTTCCAGCCGGCGTCGAGATTGTCGTACAGATTGGAGCGCGCGATCGTCGAGCGGATCGAGTAGATGCCGTCGTCCTTGCCGGCCTGGTTGTGGACGTATTCGCGATAGGTCAGCTTGTACGGCTCGTCCCAGACCCACCATTCCTCGCCGTGGATGCCGAAGCTCTTGGACAGCTCCTCTGGAAAGACCTCGTCCTCGCTGACGTAGGAGAAAGCCCAGTTCATGTCGCGGGCCGTGTCGTAATAGTCCCGCCGCTGCAGCTTCGGCATGCGTTGCTCCTCCCGAGCTATGTGATCGCGTTCGTTGCTCTTCGTTGCGGTCCGCTGCCGCCCTTGATGGGCGAACGTTGTGCGGCGCGTGGCGATGGCGTACGAGTCAGGCGGTTGGACCTGATAGATCGTCGCGCGATGTTGTACGATCCAGTGTAGGACGCATTCTTTGGTTTTTCTTTAGGTCGCGGATGCGCACGAACATCGAGCGTATTCGGGCGCGATCGGGAGCGCAGGCGACCGCATTCCTGCTGCTACGCAGGTGACGAGATGATGCAATGCGAAGGGAAGGCGGCGGCGAGGATCGGCGCGGCCGTATCGACCAAGCGGGCCGATCTGTTCAAGCGAGCAGCTCGATGCCCGTCATCGTCCCGCTGCCGATGATGCGTGCGGCGGGATCAAAGACCGGTGCAACTCTCCGGCCGTTCAACGGCCGAGGCCGACGACCTGAAGCACCAGACCGTCGAGCTTATCGGTGATCGAAATCTGGCACGCCAGGCGGCTCTCCGGGCGCACGTCGGCGGCCTCGAATTCGAGCAGGTCGGCCTCGATGTCACCGGCGGGGCCGACACGGTCGAGCCAGGCCTTGTCGACGTGACAATGGCAGGTGGCACAGATGCAGGAGCCGCCGCATTCGCCGATGATGCCGTCGACGCCGTTGCGTTTCGCCGCCTGCATGGCGCTTTCGGTGAGCTCTGCATCGACTGTCCGTACGGTGCCGTCGGGCTCGATGAAGGTGATCCTGGGCATGAATCTTCGGGTCCCTAGATGAACTGCCGGCCGCCGTCGACGATCAGGGTCTGGCCGGTGATGAAGGCCGCGGCGTGTGACGCGAAGAACAGCGCACCGCCGACCATGTCGTCGACATCGGCCGCGCGCTTCAGGGCGCCGCGGGACACGCCATATTCGGCGGCGTTCTCGATCAGGCCGAGGCTGGCCTCGGTGAGCGTGAAGCCCGGCGCGATGACGTTGACAGTGATCTTGTCGTCGCCGAGCTCGCGCGCCAGCGCACGGGTCATCGCGATGACGGCGCCTTTCGATGAGACGTAGTGAAGCCACATCGGTGATCCGCTCATGACGGTCGCCGACGACACGTTGACGATCGCGCCGCCGCCGGCGCGCCGCATGAGCGGCGCGGCCGCCTTGCTCATCATCCACACGCCCTTGATGTTGACGCGCATGACCTGGTCCCACTCGGCTTCGGGGATCGCCTCGAAGCCGCGACGCGCGAGCCCGGCATAGATCGCGGCATTGTTGACCAGCACGTCGAGGCCGCCCATGCGCGCAAGCGCGAATTGCGCCAGCGCCGCGGTGGACGTCTCGTTGGCAACGTCGACCTCGGCGGCGTGCGCCTTGTGGCCGCGGTCGCGGATCAGCCGCGCGGTGTCCTCGGCGCCGCCGAGACGGATGTCGGCGGCCACGACCTCGGCGCCGGCCGCAGCGAAGGCGAGCGCGAAGCCGCGGCCCAGCCCACCGGCGGCGCCGGTGACGACCACACGTTTCCCATGCAGCTGGAACGCACTCATGCTGAAGCCTCGATGTGCAGCAGATCCGTCATGAAGGCAGACGCTGTGCCCTCGGCGATCAGTGCCTGGGCCATGGTGGTGCCGGCCTCGGTCAGCATCGACGGCAGCACGAAGCTTTCCAGCATCGCGAGCGTCTCCTTCGGCGGCGTATCGAACCAGCCGCCGATCGTCGCGACCCCATGGCCGGTGAAGCGCCACAGCTTGTCGGCGTCCTTCATCAGCGCATCCTCGTGCGAGATCGCCTTCTTGCGGGTGTCGTGGCCGTCGATGATCGCCAGGATGGTCTCCACCTGCAGCCCTGGAATCGCCAGCCGTGCGAACGATTCGGCCGCGATCTTCACGCCCTCGATCTCGTGGGCGCGCTGCAGCTCGGGATATCTGGGATTGGGACCGACGGCGGCGGCGAGCTGCTCGGGCGGGAATTTCTTCCAGCCGACGTCGTGCATGAGGATCGCCGGCAGCACCACGGAGGCGTCCGCTTCGGGATGGATCCGCAACAGCGCCTGGCCGAGACGATAGGAGATCAGCGTATGCTCGTCGTTGGAGCGCACGTCGAGCCACGGCCGCGCCGCGAGCCAGACCGGCCAATCCTGGTCGCGCAGAAAATGCATCACCGCAGCTCCGCGTCGTAGGTGAGATAGATGGTCTTGTATTCGAGATAGTCCTCGATGCCGTAGCGGCCCTTCTCGCGGCCGATCCCGCTCTGCTTCATGCCGCCGAACGGCGCGCGCTGGTTCGAGCGCTGGATGTCGTTGACCCACACGGAGCCGGCTTCGAGGCGCTCGGCCAAGGTCAGTCCTGTCGCCAGGTTGCGCGAGAACACGAAGGCGGCCAGTCCATAGACTGTCGCATTTGCGAGCCGCAGCGCCTCGCTGCGTTCGTCGAATGGGGCGACACCAAGCACAGGACCGAACGTTTCCTCGGTCATGACGAGCGCGGAGGGGGGCGCATCGGCGATCACGGTCGGCGGCAGGAACCAGCCCTTGTCGTAGAGTCCGCCCGTCAACCGGGCACCGCCGGTCAGCACGGTTGCGCCATTGGCACGGGCATCGGCGATCTGCCGCTCGCTGTTGCGGTAGATCTTCTCGTTGACAACAGGTCCGAGTGCGCAATTCGAGGTCAGCCCGTTGCCGACGTCGAGCTGCGCGACCTTGTCGGCGAGCGCAGCGAGAAAGGCCGCGTAGATGGGGCGCTCGACATAGACGCGATTGGCGCGGTAGCAGAACTGGCCGGAATTGGCGAACGCGTGACGGGCGATCGCAGCGGCCGCTGCGCCGATATCGGCGTCGGCGCAGACGATGGCCGGGCACTGGCCGCCGAGCTCGAGCGTGATCCGCTTCATCGTTCCTGCGGCTGCAGCGGCAATCGCCTTGCCAGCTCGGGTGCCGCCGGTGAACGCAATCTTGCGCGGTGTCGGATGCGCGATCATCTGCATGCCGAGGTCGGGGCCGCGGCCGGTGACGACATTGAAGCAGCCCTCGGCAAAGCCGGCGGCATGGAAGATCTCGGCGAGCCGCAGTGTCGACAGCGGCGTGTCCTCGGCAGGCTTGGCGACGACGGTGCAACCGGCCATCAGTGCGGCGCCGAGCTTGAAGCAGAGCAGCGTCACCGGATAGTTGAAGGGCGTGATCGCGACGACGACGCCGACCGGCTCGCGGGTGATGACGATCTTTTCGCCGGCCACACCCGTCAGCGGCATCTCGGCGTGCAGGCGCAGGCCTTCCTCGGCGTAGACGTCGAGCAGTTCGGCCGAGCGCTGAATTTCGCTGATGGCTCCCGCCAGCGGACGGCCAAGCTCCCTGGTCAGCAGGCGGCCGACCTCACCGGCACTCTCGCGCATCAGCCGCGCCGCGTTCTTCTGCAGGCGGGCGCGCTCTGCCACGGGCGTCGTTTTCCACGATTGGAATGCGATCTCGGCTGCGTGGATCGCGGCATCGACATCCGCGGGCCCGGCCTCCGGAACGCTGTCGATCGTCTCGCCCGTTGCCGGATCGACGACGTCGAAGGTCGCGCCGCCTTGGGCTGCAACCCAGCGGCCGCCGATGAACATGTCCATGTCCGCGCCCCTCGCTCAGATCAGGTCGAGCATCAGCGCGGCCCGGGTCTCGCCCAACGCCGCCTCGGCCATCAGCCGTCCGGCTTCGGTCTCGAGCACGGCGAGCTGGGTCGTCAGGCGCGACGCATATTGACGTGGCGTCATCTTGAACCAGTCGCAGGCCACCGCAACGCCGGTGGTCGTGTAGCGCCACAGCTTGTCGGCGTCGCGCACGATCCGGTCGTTCAGCGAGCGCGGGTAGGGACGGGTGTCGTGGCCGTCGATGATCTCGCCGACCGCGACGATGACCGACTCCGGCCAGTCGGCCTGCTCCAGCACCTCGCGCGACATGCGCACGCCTTCGCTCTCGTGCAGAAAGCGCACGTCTGATTGCATCATGTTGGGGCCAAAACCCTTCTCGATGATGTCCTTCATGTCGATCGCGTACCAGCCGATGTCGTGCAGGATGATCGCGAGCGAAACGATGTCCTCGTCCGCGTCCGGATAGTGCACGAGCAGCTTGCGCGCGTAGGCATAGGACAGGGGAATGTGGACGTCGTTCTTGCGCGCGCGCATGTACGGCTCGCTGATGCGCCAGACCTCGTCATAGCGGTTGCCGACATCGGACCTATCGAGCATTGCAATGTTCCATATGCGGAGAGAGGCCGGCGCTGCCGGCCTCTCTCGATTGGGTCAGGACAGGATGGTCACTTCGCCGGTCGAGCCGTTGACGCGCAGCATCTGTCCGTTCTTGATCGAGGAGCTGGCGCGTCCCGTGCCGGTGACGGCGGGCAGGCCGTATTCGCGGCACACGATCGCGGCGTGGGACATCATGCCGCCGATGTCGGTGACGATCGCGTTGATCTTGCCGAAGATCGGCGCCCAGCTCGGCGCGGTGACCGGCGCGACCAGGATCTCGCCCTGCTGGATCTGGCCGAGCTCGTCAGCGGAGCGCACCACGCGGGCGCGGCCCTCGACGAGGCCGGGGGAGGCGGCCATGCCGGACAGCTTGGTGGTGTTGGCAGCGCCATCGAGCCATCGGCCGATGCTCTCCGTGGTGATGCCCCACAGCATGATCGTGAACGGCTCGGTGATGACGTCGGGCGGATTGTTGAGCGCGGGCTGCGGCGGTGTCGTCGCGAGCGCAGCCAGGATCTTCTTCCGCCGCTCGATCTCCGGCGGCCAATAGGTCGGACCGATCGCCGGTGCGCCGACGGCCCAGCCATTGCCGTAGTCGAACAGCGCGTCGCGGACCTCCTGACGATTCAGATAGAACAGGTCGTCGGCGTCCTTCCAGAAGCCGGCATCGCGGAAGATGGCGCCAAGCTCGCGCATCTTGCGCCAGAATACGCTCATCGACCAATGCTCGATGTAGAAATTGTGGTTCTCGACATAGGGAAACACGGTCCGGGCCAGGCCCAGCTTGCCCTCGAAGGCGGCGCGTGCATCGCCGTCCAGCATCTCGGCATATTCGGACGTGATGCGGTCGCGCTCCTTGGCGATGGCCTCCGTCGGCCGGTCGATCTCCTCGCCCCGCTGCACGCGGACGACGTAGTCCCTGACATAGCCGAGCGGGATGTCGAGATGCTCGATCCAGTACTTGTCGGTTGAGTAGAAGCCGTTGCCGGAGGTGAAGTTGAACCAGGGATCCTGCGCCTCGCTCCAGGCCTTCAGCCATTCGCCGCCGTTCGGCGCACGGCCGACCGCGGCCAGCGCCTCGTCGACCGATCCGCTCTTCAGGGCATCGGCGACACCGAGCGTCACGGCGAGCTTGGCGAGCTTCTTCAACTCGTCGTCCGGACGAAACAGGTCGACTTCCACGCCTTGTACCATCTTGGCGATCGCCTGGTCGGGAATGGTGGGGAATTGCCCCTTCATGAAGCTGAAGAAGTCGAGATAGGCCGCGTAGCCGAGATTCAGGAACTCGAAATGATACTGCCAGGTCTTGTAGAGCAGCTGGATCGCCCGGTCATAGGTCTCCATCAGCGCGTAGGTGTTGTCGAGGCCGACTCCCGCCGTGATCCACTCCAGCGGCACGGCTTCGGGCAGCGGCTCGAAGTTGAGCGCCTCGAGATCGGCGATGTTGGCTCGGACCTTCTTGTCCCAGTTCGCCAGCAGGCGATCCCAGTTCTGGAAGTAGTAGCCGGCGCGCTCCATGAAATGCGGTACGCGGCCTGCGATCAGCTCGGGCGCCACCGCCACCGGGCTCATGTAGCAATAGCCATTGTGGATGCGGTATTCGACGCCGTTCGCCGGCGGGATCAGATAGTGCCGCGTGTTGTACTGGCCGAGGCACTTGACCGCGAATTCGACCGTGACGGCGTCGAACGGCTTGAACGGGCTCGGCCAGTGCTGCGAGTCGCAGAACCAGAACTTGCCGTCCTCCTTGTCGCGCAGGCTGTTCTGGAACTGGAGATAATAGGGGTAGAGCTTCTCCCAGCCCTCGGCGCCGACCGGCGTCTTCAGGTCATAGGGACTTGGGAATTTCGCATGCGCCGTCATTGTCGTTTTCCCCTCGGTTATCTGTTGTTTGTTGTCGTGATGCTCACCGCTTGGCCTGGACCGGGGCCAGCAGCGTTCCAAGTACACCCGCAATCCCGGTCTCGTAGATCGCGGTCGACTGCTTCTTCCTCTGGCTCCAGACGGTCTCCGGCCGGCTCTGCAGCGCGACGAGGTTCTCGTCCTCAGGGAGATCGGCATCGATCGCCCATTCGACGTCCTGCGGACAGCCCATGCTGCGCTCGAGCGACTTGGCGAGCCTGGCGACGGCGAGCACCTGGGTATTGGACAGGGAGGGCAGGGTGCGACGTTCCGGCGCGATCACGCGCTCGACGGTCCGGCGCTCGGCGCGATCGGCGACGAGCTCGAAATCCTTTTCGGCGATGCGCTGCTTGATGACCTGCAGAAGCACCTTCTCGACGACGAAATTGTCGGGCGTGATTTCGCCGGAGACCACGGGCTCGCCGAGCCCGAAGGCGGAATCGATCACGATCTTGGTACGGTCGCCGTTGATCGGATCCAGCGTCATCGCCACGCCCGCGGCGGCGGCGTTGACCATCTTCTGGACGCCGACCGACATCAGCACGTCGATCTGGCCGAGCCCGTTCTCGGCACGGTAGGAGATCGCGCGCGCGTTGAAGAGACTGGCCCAGCACGCCTTGACCTTCTCGACCACGGCGTCCTCGCCGACCACCCAGAGATAGGTATCCTGCTGGCCGGCGAAGCTGGCGTCGGGCAGGTCCTCGGCGGTCGCCGACGAGCGAACCGCCACCGGCAACTGACCGTCGGGCGACATCCGGCGATACGCCTCGCGGATCGCCTGCTCGACCGAGCCCGGCATCGGCTGCGCCATGATTGCGTCGCGGATCTCGTGCGACAACTTCTCTTCGTCATCGACATCGTCGAGCACGATCCGCGACAGGCGCTCGCTGATCGTCGCCTCGAGTCCGTTGCTTCGAAGATGAAGGGCGTAGGCGTCGGTGGCGACCGCAAATCCCGCGGGAACGCGCACGCCCTGGGCGATCATGCGCGCCAGGCTCGCGCATTTGCCACCGATGCGCGGGAAGTCGTCCTCGCGTGCGGCTTCGAACGGCACGATGAAGGATGCGGCTGCGTTGGCGCCCATGCGTCTGTTCCCCACCTTATGGCCCGGATCGGCCCCGGACTTGTTGTTGCTTGTGAAACGCGGCCAAGTGACGATCGTTGCGTCAGGCCACGTCCCATTCGATCCGAAGCGCCGTCGGCACGCGGAACGAGATGTTGTGAACGAAGTCGATGGTCTGGTCGGCAGCGAGCCGGAGACCAGGAAGCCTGCGGGTCAGCTCGCCGAGCGCGATCGCGAATTCGATGCGGGCCAGCTGCTGGCCGACGCAGGTGTGAATGCCGTAGCCGAAGGCCAGATGGCTTCTCGCGTCGGTGCGCCGGACGTCGAAACGGGTCGGCGCGGAGAACACCGCCTCGTCGCGATTGGCGGAGCCGATGAGCAGGAGGATATTGGAATCCTTCGGCACCGGCACGCCGCCGATCTGGGTGTCATTCAGGGCGCGCCGGCGCCAGGCCACGATGGACGGGCTGAAGCGCAAGCATTCCTCGACCGCCTTCGGAATGAGCTGCGGCTCGGCGATGATGGCTTCCCAGTTGTCGCGCCGCTGCAGCAGCTCGCGCATGCCGTTGGCCATCAGGGTCGTCGTGGTCTCGTGGCCGGCGAACAGTACGCTGTAGAGAACGCCGGCGATCTCCTCGTCGCTGATCTCGGCGCCGTCCTTCTGCAGTCGGACCAGATCGCCCGGCAGATCGTCGGTCGGATCGTCGTGGCGCTGACGCACCAGCGCGCGGCAGTAGGTCCAGTATTCGACCATGTTGCGCGCATGCACGATCTGCTCGTCGTCGCTGAGGTCGCCCCACGTCAGCAGCGCGCGGCTCACCGCCCAGGACTTCACGCGCGGCACGTCCATATTGGGAATGCCGACCAGCTTGAACAGCACCAGCGCCGGCACATCATAGGCGAACTCGCGGAAGAAGTCGGCATGTCCGCGATCGGCGAAGGCATCGATCGCCTGGTTGACGATCGCCTTGATCTCCGGCTCGATCGCCCTGAACCGGCGCGGCCCGAAGCAGCCCTGGACCAGCTTGCGGATGCGGGTGTGATCGGGCGGTACCCGCGCCGACAGGCCGGAATAGGCGGTGAAGCCGCCCTCGCGCATGATGCGCTTGCCTTCCTCGCACATCGGGCGAAGCGGGGCCTGGGCGTTCTCCGAGGAGAATGTGCGCCAGTCGTCGAACACAGCCTTGATGTCGGCGTGGCGCGCCACCACGAAATATTTCAGCTCGTCGGAGAAGAAGACAGGCGCCTCGGCGCGGGCCCATTCATAGAACGGGAACGGATCGCGCATCTCGAAGGGATCGAAGTCTTTGGCGGCGTCGCTGTAGGGACACCGCGCCAGCTGAGCTGCCGAACCTGGCATGTCGTCCTCCCATTCGCCGCCCTTGGTGGCGACGTTGTCATGGGCTCACTCTAAGCGGCGGCCTTTGGGTTTTCTTTAGCCCTTAACTCTATGACAATTTGAGACAAATCGTCAATTATGCGGGCGGCGGCAGCCCCATGGCGCATGGCCTGGCCGGCAAAGGTCGTGTTGCCGAGCCGGTCGCGAACGAGCGGCCTTACGCCGTGAGCTTGCGGTGCAGCTCCTGAAGCGAGGCGCTCTTCGGCCGGTTGTCGAAATGCTTGAGCGAGTCGAGGTACAGCTTGAACTGGCGGTCGATCGCTTCGCGTCGTCCTTGCGCCTTGAACACCTGCATTGCCTCGGCATGCGCCATCTCGCACAAGGGATCGATCGCCAGCGCCTTCTGGCAATGCGCGAGCGCGGCCGAGTGGTCGTTGCGTTCGAGATAGATCCGTGCCGCGTCGCGTTGCACCTTGAAGAACATGTCGCGCAGCCAATAGCGCTTGCTCCAGCACCAGTCGCGCTCGCCATCGTCGGCGTACTCGACCGGAATGTCCTCGAACAGGTCTCCGGTGTACAGACGGTCCGCCGCCTGCAGACAGATCAGCGCCTCGTCGCTGGCGCCCGCCTTGATGTGACCCTGGGACTGACGGCAGAGCTGCTCGAAGGTCGAGATGTCGAGCCAGCTGCGCTCCGGGGGCACCAGCACGTAGCGCGATCCCTCGCGTCGGACATAGTTGCGCGTCTCGTCGCGTCCGTTGGGCTGGCCGAGCGCCAGCCGCAGATAGCGCACGGTGTGATAGAGGCGGTTACGCGCGGCCTCAATGTCCTCGGCGTTGGGCCAGAGCAGATCCGCAAGCTCGTCGGTGGCTGCGCCATGGCCGCCCTTCTGCAGCAGATAGGCGAACAGGGTCTTGGTCTTGCGGGTCGCTCCGCCGGGCGGGTCCCAGTTCACCTGGCTGCCGTCGTTGCGATAGATCCGCAACCGTCCGAAGCAGCGGATCTTCCAGCGGTCGCGGCTGTCGAGATGAACTGTACTGGGCTCTTCTGCCGATCGCCGCAACAGCCACATGGGGTCGGCGCCTTCGGCTGCGTGCAGCGCGGCCGCCGATGTCCCGATCCGCAACTCCGGCGCGATCGCGCCGAGCCAGAAATCGACCTGCTCACGCAACGCGCCGCGCGTCTGCAGCCGCGACGGCAGCCAATGCGGATTGTCCACCAGTCCGGCGCTGGTGAGGATCTGCGGATGGCCGCGCAGCGCGACGAGCAACTGCTCGTCGATCAGCACCCGGCGGTTATAGAGAGAGGCGATCGAGACCTCGGACTGCTGGGTGAGCGTTTCAGCAAGTGCGGGCCAACCCTCGAAATTGGCCGTCGCCGAGTTGGTCTCGAGGCCCCAGCTCATGTCGACGACGAGCAGGGCGGGGCCGTGTCTGCGGGTCGGCGCCACCCACCTCTCGATTCGGCCTGCGACATCTCGAAACGAGATCGGCACCCGCAGCAACGCCATCTCGACAAAGCTCTTGCCCTCGACGAATCCGCTCTTGTTGATGCGCTTTGCGAGCTTCTCGACCCGCGCGACCGCGTTGACGTCCGCCGCGATCACGAAGATCCGGCACGGCTGTGCGACAGTCTGGTAAAGCTTGAAGAAGTCCGCAAAAAGAAGCTTTTGCTGCGTCGCGAATAGGGCGAGGTTGACAGAACTATTCTTGGTCATGGGTCCTCACCCGCGACAACCCCATTGCCGTCAGCAGACTGGAGGTAGTCTAAGAGCGGCCGCCGGAAGGTTGCAAGGCCCTGTTTCGCGAGCATTCCAGCAAGCTGGCGAGATCCAAAGGCCGTGAAATGCGGCAGCGAAATGAATAGCCTTCAGCGACGATGCATGTTCGGGTTCGAGGGAGGGGGATGCGGATCGAGCAAGCCAGCGGAGCTGATTGTCTCAACGCGAGGCTCCTCTAGACCGGCAGGCGCTCGTGGATTGCCGCTCCATGACCTCTCGGATGAAGGGGGACGCCGCTAGAACTGTCGGGCTGGCAGCGAGTTGATGATTGATGTTCGATGGAGGCCAGCCGCGGGATAGGCTTTATCCCTCAGCTTGTCATATGAGAAGTCTGGCTCCGTTGTCTGCAGCTTGCGAACCATCTCGAAAGAAAGCTCACGGTGCCCATTATGGGCATAGAGAGCTGACAAATATCGCAAGGGTGGAGCAAAGGTCGGAGCAAGAGCATGGCTGGCTTCTGCAAGATGGACGGCCTTGTCCAGTTCTCCCGCCATGGTCCCCGCAATGCAGCTCAGGGCATCGAGCTGAAAACGGAAAGGCGCCGCACCAGCGATCGTACGGGCAAGCAATGTGTGCTGAAAGCCGTCCTCTGGTTTGCCGAGATAGCTCTTTGCGATTCCCAGACAGGCCCAGGCGATCGGGTTGGCGTGGTTCAGTTCGCGCAGCCACCCACGTTCCATCTGCCACCTTCATTCGATGGGACCGAGGGGGCGAACGAAGACCGTGAGTGGTGCGCTCAGTGTTATCGCAGCCGAGTCTGCAGAGCGCAGCATTGAGCGTATTGTCGCCAATCGGGCGACGATAGGCGAAGCGCCAAAGTCGCGGTGGCGAGCATGAAAAACCCGCCTTCATCTCAGCGTTTGTAATCCTTGTCTGCCGGCTTCAGGTGCTGGAGATACGGGCGGACTCGGCCAGTTCGATTCCACCCACGACTCGCGATACCATGACCTCCGCGAACTTCCATCAAGAATACCGGCAGAGGGGGCGGACGCCAGCGATGGGCAAATGCGGCTTGTCTTTGATGTTGAGGGGTAAACGGCCGACGGCGGATGCGGGCGAACGGTCCAAATGGTGCCCTGGCCGGAATCGAAGCACCGCGAAGAATGCTGTAACCAAGGCTTCCTGGAAGCACCCGAAGTCGGTACTCACAGCCTTACTCACATGATTTATGATTCCATAGGCCATTCGGCTCTCTTGATGGAGCCGTCCACGGCGGTTCATCTTCATCAACGTTGTGCAATGAGGATTAATGAGCTGCGTGGTCAGCATACCGGCGGACTTCAACGTCATCAAAGTTGTCTCGCCGGCAACGAATCGATGATCGATGACCGATGCAGGCCGGCCGCAGGATAGGCCTTGTCGCGCAGCTTGTCGTATGAGAAGTCCGGTTCGCTGGCCTGCAATCTCCTCACCATCTCGGAAGAGAGATCGTGCTTGCCTTCGTGCGCATAGAGCGCTGAAAGGTAACGCAAGGGTGGTGCGAAGGTCGGCGCCAGCGCATGACTGGCCTCCGCCAGATGGACGGCCTTATCGAGTTCGCCCGCCATCGTCCCCGCGATACAGCTCAACGCATCCATCTGGTATCTGAATGGTGCAGTTCCGGCGATGGTGCGCGCAAGCAGCGTATGTTGGAAGCCCTCGTCGGGCTTGCCGAGATAGCTCTTGGCGATTCCCAGACACGCCCAGCCGATCGGATTGGCGTGGTTCAATTGGATGCTGCGTTCGGCCAGTTCGTATGCGGCGACGTAGGACCGCCGCATCATGGTCTGAACGTGCGCGCTCAGGCCAGCGACATAAGAATTGTGAGGTTCGAGTTCGAGGGCGCGGTACATGAAGTCGAGGGCCTCGGCTTGCAGTGTCTGACGGCAACTGAATTGTCGTTCAGCAAGTAGAAAGGTTCGCAGATACGCCCGCCAAGCAAGATAGATCCCGCGTGATTCAATATCGAATGCGGCCGCGAAGAGCTTATCGGCCGTCGCAAAGTTGATCTTGCCGAGCCTGAAAAGATGCAGAATCCCCGAATAGCAGAGATCGGAGGCTACCTCGGCATCCGGCCCTCCCGAACGGACCGTGATGAACTGATCGATGGCGACGTTGACGACGAGATTGACGCACCGCATGACATCCGCATCGTTCAAGTCCAGCGCCTGAATGCCGGGTAGCTGCAGCGTGGACGACCACTTCAGGGAATGTTCCGGTCGCTGCGACAATGCGAGGCGGACGATTTGCCTCGTGTGGCCTCCGAACACGTCCGAATGTAGCGAAAGCGTCTTGCGCGGCGCTGCGCCCTTGTCGTCGCAAGCCGGGTCCATCGTATCCCGACAATCGATGACCTCGGCGACGCCGAGTTCCTGTATGGTTTTTGCTACCGAGTCGATCAGGCTGTCCGCGAGCAACGATGCGTCGGACTCTCCAGAACAGGAGTTGCGAACCAGCACGATCCGATTCCGTGGAATCGAACGTCCGCGCACCGGTTCTTCGAGGGCAATGTCCGCAGGGCGATCGGTCCTTGCTTGGCGCGTAGTGCGGCGATCGCTGAAGTTCTGACGTTGCGATCGAAGCCAGTCCTCGAAACCATCTTCGCCAATATCGATGCCTTCCAGGAGTTCGCCGGAGTCGTCCGCTTTTGTGGCAAGATCGAAATCCGTATCAAATAAGGTCGGATCGAGCGCCAGCACATAGCTGTCCGCAAAAAGCACTCCGTGATCGTTTCCAAATGCCTTTCGAATTTCTGACAGGCTTTGGCGAAGGCTTGCCGCGCCCTGCTCCTTGCCTCGACTGCCCCACAGCTTATCCTGGATCCAGACGCGCGATCTTTTGTTTTCAGGCGATAGCGCCAGCATTGCCAGCAGTGCGCATGCCTTCCGTCCCCGCGGCGTGCAATCTTCACCGTTCGAATTGATGATCTTGGGCGGACCAAATAACCGAAGATGCACCTTGGCTGTCGAACTTCGCATGGATCGCTCTTGAGGGTCCTGCCCTGTCTTTCGTAGCCCGCTACCCTCAAAGGTAGCGGAAGACGTTTCTCAACCATGGAGTGAAATCCTGCGGCAAACACCTGTCAACGTGAAATATGCGTGAAATTGCGTTAATTCCGACTGCGGACGACTTGACCGTTCAGGGCTTCGAACTGAGCATCGCGACGTACCTGAGGTTGTTCGTCGGGTTTTCCCGGGGAGGCGCAAATGGCGCGGATAAGCGGCGAGAGCGGTGAAAGTGGCGAGAGTGGCGAGAGCGGCGAGAGCGGTGAAAGTGGCGAAAGCGCGCGCTCCCGGTCGTTCACGGCAGCACGGGCGCTCATCTCGGGTCGCGAGGGCGTGGTGGGGATGTGGCGGGATGTTGGTACCCCTCCGGCAAACTACGAAGCCAAACCGTACGCGCTGGACCGCTGGTCGACGCCGGTGCGATTGCGAACCCTGACCGCCGAACTGTTATCCGGAATCTACTACGATGTCGGAGATTGCAACGAAACAAGCGAGTCCGTTTGCGTCGAATATCGGGGGCGCGGCGAAGACGGTACATGTGCGTTGATTCACATGATCAGGCCAAGTCCATCCGATTTCGCCAAACAACTGATCTTTGTGCATAACTATGCGGCACTTCGGATGGAACGCAGCGGCGAGATCATGACGGAGATGACGGACATCCTGTCGTTCCTCGGCTCGGTGGGCTTCCTACACCCGGATCGAACTCGGCGGACGTTCGAGCTGCTGACGCTGGTCCTGAACGTGACCGGCCTAATCGAGATGCGGGTCAAGCATGCGCTGACCTGCCGGCGACCGGTCGAGTACTCGCCCCAGATCCAGCCGATGATTCCAACGCCCGGTCACGGCTCACTGCCAAGCGGGCACGCGACGGAATCCTTTGCCGCCGCTTTCGTGTTCTATGCGTTGCTGTCGCAAGCCAGAAGCGCACGCATCAAATTCGATAGCGACGATCCGACTTTCGAGCAACTGATGCGGATTGCCGAACGCATCGCCATAAACCGGACGGTCGCCGGTGTTCACTTCCCAGTCGACAGTGTAGCCGGCATGAAGCTCGGTCTCGCCTTGGCGGAGTTCTATATTGCGCGTTTCTGCGGCGGCCGTTTTCTGAAGACGCATGCTTTCGATGGGCGAGGATTCGACGGCGACTTCTGCTACGAAGATTGGATCTCTGAATTCGTCGACGACCCCCAAGAGCGAAAGGCCAAGTCCGACAGCGGACGCAAAATATCTGGAAATACGCGCGCCGAAGTGCCGAAATCCTGTGATCTGAACCATCTCTGGGACCAGGCGGTCGCGGAGTGTCAGTTGATGATCGGAGTGGTAGGCAAATCGCGATGAAGCTTCATTGGAAAAAGACCGCTTGCGACCGTCCCGATCCCTATCTGGACTGGGAATTCCGGACCCGGCGCAAGCCCAACCCGGATCCCTGGTGCTCTGTGCAAATCCAGATCAGGCCGTTGCGCAGCGCTCTTGAGAGCCTTTACGAGCTACAACGCGCCGTCGATGAGGGCTACGTGCCTGACCACGACGTCCCGGCCGAAGCGTTCACCATTCGAATGAGCGATGATGAGCGAACTCTCCTGCGCGGGTGGATCAAGGCGCTAGAAGGGCCAAAGCCGCCAAAGATCGATGAAGTCGACATGCAGTTCTTCATCTATCGCAAGGAAACGTTCATCTATCGTGGCGGCAGATTCCGCGATCCCGGATTTTATCGCTCTCTTTTCGTGGGGCCGCCGATCATCGGTTTGCAGTTCAACGACTTCAACCCCCAGCCCGATCCGACCAGCTTCGAACCTTCCTTCCTGGCGGCTACCAAGGTTGCTATCGGCATCATCGACGACGGGATTGCCTTTGCGCACGAAAGATTTCGAGATCGCCGTATGGTCTCGAAGATCGCGGCCATGTGGCTACAGGAGACGGAGAAGCGGAGTCCGGCAGACAACGCCGTGGTATTCGGCCGCCGCCTTATGCATGACGAGATCAAGCAGTTGTTGCAGGAATCCAAAAGCGAAGACCGCATTTACCGGAAGGTTGGTGCGACCGATTTCGGCAAGACCCGCGCCTACAATCCACTGGCCGCACGCGTCAGCCATGGGACGCATTTGCTCGATCTGGCTGCTGGCGGAGGTCGGGGCAGCGAAGGAGTTTCGATCCTCGCTGTCCAATTGCCGTCGGTGGCGACGATCGACACGTCGGGGCTGACGATGGGAAGCTATGTGCTGCAGGCGGTCAGGATGATCATGACGTGGGCCGATGCATTGAGCGAAGCCGGGAAGCCAATTCCGCTGGTCATGAACTTCAGCTATGGCCTTTTGGCGGGTCCTAAGGATGGCACTCAGTATCTCGAAAAAGCGCTCGCCGGCATGGTCCGCCACCGCAACAAGCGCCATCAAAACCCCAATCTGACCCGCCTGGTCATGCCGGCGGGCAACAGCTATCGCACCCGCGCCGCCGCAAAACTGGAGCTCAAAAAGGAGGTCGAAACCCTGGATTGGGTCATCCACCCCGATAGTGCAGCAACGAACTACGTCGAGATTTGGCTCGATACCGGCGCCGAAGGCAAGCCGGGACAGGCACCGGTGGAGATCTGGCTGACCGCACAGGACGAGAGGACGAGCCCACCCATTCGGCCTAGCGAGGGTTACATTCACCAGGCGACGATCGGTGGCGGTCCGATCGCTGGGATTTATTTCGACCGCATTCAGCACGGAAAATCCGTACGCGAGCTGATCCTGCTCGCTGTCAATCCGACCGTGCGCAACGACGACTGCCGCGAGATCGCACCTTCCGGTCGCTGGAAGCTGTCTCTTCGGAATTTGACCGGGACGGCGATCACGGCACATGTCTACGTTCAGCGCGACGATACGCCGTTCGGCTACCCGCGGCGCGGCCGCCAATCTTACCTCGATCACGCCGGTGCTTATGACCGAGATCCGCGGACCGGCGACTATCGGCTGCAGAGGGACGGTTGGCCAATTAGGTATGCCGACACCCTATCGTCGATTGCAACCGGCTCGATGAATGAGAGCGACCATGTCATCGTTGTCGGCGCCGCCGAGGCATCGGAGGGGCATCCCCCTTCCGACTATACGTCGAGCGGGCCCACGTTGGTTCGGTCCGGGCCGGACTGCTCGGCGTTCGCTGACGAAGGCAATGCGCTCTGGGGCGTCCTCGCCGCGGGCACGTTCAGCGGCTCGGCTGTGAAGCTCAACGGCACCAGCGTCGCCGCGCCTCAGATCGTGCGGAAGGTGGCAGACGAACTGCGGGCGATGGCTCATCCGGCTGCCGACAGTCCGGATGTGCCGGTTGGCATCAATTCGGCGGTGACTAATCCGGTCACGATTCCCATCGATCCACCCGATCCGCGGCTCGGAAAATACATCTTCCGGCCCCGCTCCGATCGACACATTCCGAGGCGTCGATATCCGGCGGTGAAGGAGCCAAAGGAGAAGAGGCGGCGTTAGATTGCCGCCGACCGACAAAACAAATCACACCATTGTTGTCTCCGCCGAGGCATCTGAGCGTTGTTGGCTAGCCGACTGCATTGCCCGCGGCGCGATCAAACCGAGGCCGTGTTCCGATTGTTCAGCCATTGCTGATGGTGATACGCCCTGGAGTCGCGCTGTTGCGGGAATATTCAGTGGGCGGGGATCAGGACGAAGGCATCATCATGGTCGCCGCGTCGCATACGGCAGGGCAAACCGCCAACGACTTGGCGCAATAGACAGAGTGAGAGCTTGCTGCGCCTTGCAAACCTGCCGCGAAGTCTGGTTCTCCGTCGAGCTCAATCCCGGCTTCGGATAAGAACCAGCCGCCTCTCGTAGCCCAACTGAGTGCCGGACATTCGGTTGGGGCGGCCGGCTACCTCGGTGGTGATAGAAAGTATAAATAATTAGTTGGCGGCTAAGTGAAATCACGAGGGTGTCGTGTCGCTTGCAAGGCGAACGCCGCCGACGGTCATGTCCCAGTTTTAAGTATGCGATGGTATGTGGAATAGATTGGGGCGTCTAATGGCTGATATTCATGAGCGGTATCGTAACGCTGATTGTCGCGCTGTTTGCTGTCGCCAAATATCTCCATGTCAACTGAGTTTTCACGGCGAACTTGCAGCTGTCTGACGCTCACTTCACGCCGGTCAGGCAGAATTTTCCTGCCCGTATTGAAGCGGTGCGACCCAACTGGAAGTAAGGAGATTTATCATGTGCGATAATAGTTGCAATTGTGCGGGATCAAAGCAGCCTTCACGTACTAATATGGAAGCTATCGGCGCCCTCAAGAAGCAAGCTGAGACGAAATTTCAGTCGAAGTTGGCGGCTAGCGATGTGCGGGTGTCGTTGTTGGACGCACGGGGCAATCCTGCGCTGGAAATTCTCAGTGACAACCCATCCGATAAGCGTAGCTTGCTGATTTTCCAGCGGCTTGGGAGCTTTGGCGGTCTCGAGATCGAACTTAAGAAGTTCGACATTTTGTACCCGAAGGCTGACGTCGTTCTATGGTTCAAGTTCGATCCGCTAGACAACGGGGTTTTCAAGGTTGAAGGCACCATTACAATTCACTGCGACGACGTTACGAAGCCAGGCAACTGCAACGTGACCATTGACCTCGGGAAGACGGCGAAAGAGATCCGCCCGTTGATAAATTGGGATTGTCTTAAGAATTGCGCGCCCCAATGTATTTCCTGTGGTGGCGACTGGCAGTGCTGGCTGGGCTGTGCCGGCGGTTGCATTATTCAGTGCCTTTGAACCCGAACGAAGGGAGGGCGAACACGCATTCGCCCTTCTTCGTACGAGCGCGCCGAATACGTGTTGGTTGATGGCCGCCAACCAATCGCGCAGTCATGGTGATGGTGCACTCTTCTACCAACGCCTCTAACCCTCACGCATCCCAGCCTTGCGCAAACTGCCCGTCGTGCTACTCGGCCGCAAAAAATCCCCTTGCGCCGTCGGGCAAATCAGCTCCACATCTCCGGCCATCCCGCCCGCACTGAGAGGGGCGTATCGCGATCGTCACGGGACGTTGCGGCGGGGAGCGGTGGCCGCGGGGCGACGCAGCATCTCATGGAGGTGCGGACGAACGTCGTTTTGCGGACGGTCAAGCCGTGTGGTCCCGACACCCCGACGCTGGTGTCTTGATTGGCGACGATTGCCGATGACGGGGGCAAGCAAGCCCGGTCCCCAGGGAGAGCGCGGAGCAGCCGTTCAAACCATCGCGCAGGGAAGGCCGGGTTGTTTCCGGCTGAGCCTGTGGTTCCTGCCCCGTGCATTTTTTCCGCACGGGGGCCATGGGTGCCAGTCGGCACTCGGCCTTCCCTGCGCCCTCTCAATTCAAGAGGACGCCAGACTGCAGCAGAGCTCGGGCCTGACAGGTCGCGAGATCGCGGTGGCATGGGCGTCAGTAGCTGCGACGAGCGCAGGCTGTTTGACAGGGTTGATGGGAAATCAGAGAGCGCGGCTCAAGCGAGACTTGGGGGGCTCAAACGTCCGGCTTCGCCAAGAGGCTTCGCCGGACACGCTTCGCCCTGCGGGCTACTCGCGCGGCTGCGCCACGCGTAGCCCGCAGGGCGAAGCGTGGTGCCCCTGGCCGGAATCGAACCAGCACTCCTTGCGGAACTCGATTTTGAGTCGAGCGCGTCTACCAGTTCCGCCACAGGGGCATTCGCCGGGCCTGTGCAGGAACCATAGCGAAGCGGGCGGACTATAGCGGGCGGTCGGGCCGGGTCAACCCGCACGGACGTGATGGGCGCGCATCTCGACAGCTTTCGCGGGCCGGAGTAGGAGCCGGAACGGCCCGGCATGGGACCGGAGGCAGCCCCGTTCGGGAGGACCGATGACCAATACTTCTGTGATGGCGCGCCCTGCGGCGGGGAGCATGAGCCCGGCGGTGGCGGCGGCGCTGCTCGCGGCCGGCATCGCGGCGGCGGCCTTGGCCGGCGCCTGGTACATGCAGCTGGTCTGGGGCCTGCAGCCCTGCGAGCTCTGCCTGAAGCAGCGCTGGGCCTATTATGCGATCGTACCGCTCGGGCTGCTGATCGCGCTCGCCGCCAAAGGCGGCGCACCGCGCGCGCTGGTGCTCGCGGGGCTCGGCGTGGTCGCGCTGGCCGCGCTCGGCAATGCCGGGCTCGGCGTCTATCATTCCGGGGTCGAATGGGGCTTCTGGCCGGGCCCGACCGAATGCACCGGGCCGATCGGCAATCTCGGCAGCGCCGGCAGCCTCCTGGAGCGGCTCGACAGCGTCAAGGTCGTGCGCTGCGACGAGGTGCAATTCCGCTTCCTCGGCCTGTCGCTTGCCGGCTACAGCGTGCTGATTTCGCTCGCCATCGCCGCCATCGCCGGCTGGGGCATCACCCGGAAGCGCGCCTAGTCGTCGACATCCTCCTGCGGCCGTCCGAACAGATGGACGATGCCGGGGGTGGCGATGGTGACGAACACGAAGCGCGACAGGTGATGCGCGCCGACGAAGATCGGGTCGATGTGCAAGGTCAGCGCCAGCGCCATCATCGCGTCCATGGCGCCGGGCGCGAACGCGACGATGGTGTCGGAGAAGCGCACATGCGTCACCAGCACGATCACGGTGACGAACAGCGCCGAGATCGCCACCGCGATCGCGAACGAGCCGAGCGCGGCCCTGATATGGCCGACCAGGGTCTTCACCCGCATCCGGGCGAAGCGGCTGCCGATCAGGGCGCCGATGCCGACCAGCGCCACGCCGCGCATCCATTCCGGCAGGCCGCCCTCGACGAGGCCGGTGCCGTGCAGGAGGCCGCTGGCGACCATCGCGCCGAACAGCCAGCTCGCCGGAAACTTGATGAGCTGCATCAGCATCGCCGCGACCAGCGAGGCCACGAGCAATGCAAGCAGGCCGAGCGGCGAGGCGACGCTCTGGCCGAGCGAGATCGGCGCGGCCGGTGCGACGCCGGCCACGGCCAGCACCAGCGGCAGCGCCGCCGTCAGGATGATCACCCGCAGCGTCTGCACCACGGCGATCGCCGGCAGGTCGGCGCCGCGCTCGACCGCGAGCATCGTGATCTGCGACAGCGCGCCGGGACTGCCGGCGAGCAGCGCCGAGGTGCGGTCCCAGCCATGGACGCGCTGCAGATAGAGGCTGGAGCCGAAGGTCGAGCAGAACGTCGCGAGCGCCAGCAGGCCGATGGTCACCGGATAGGCGCTGACATGGTTGATCAGCTCGCGCGAGACGACGGCGCCGATCGAGATGCCGAGCAGCAGCAGAACGGTTTGGGTCAGGATCGGCGGCATCGCCAGCGGGCGGCCGGCGATCGCGGCGATCGCGGTCGCGATCATCGCGCCGGAGATCAGCCCGCCGGGCAGATGGGCGACGAGGAAGATCAGGCCGCCGGCGGTGCCGAGCACGAGGGTCTCGATCGCGCTCAGGGTCTTGGCGCGGCTTGGCAGGTCGAAGGGGAGGGAGGAGATGATCTGGCGCACGGCGCCTTATGCCAAAAGCTGCCTGCGCGAACAATTCCCGCCGTTGCGCAGGCGCCATGCGCGCTTGCGTCCGCGGGCGCTGGTCATTTCGGCTTGTCCGGCGTCGGCAAGGGAGCGGGCGCGGGTGTGGTCGCGGCGGCGGCCGCCGCCTTGTCGCGCTTGCAGGCCGAGCGGAATTTGCCGCGTGCCTTGCCCTTCAGCCCCTGCTCGTCGGCCTCCTTGGAGCAGGCGATGGAAATCGTCCGGCGCGCAGCCTTGTCCAGGGTGGCGAACTTGTCGGTGGCGGCATCGGGCCGCGACGGCAGCGTCAATCCGGGTTGCGAACGGGCGGGGCCCGCGGCCGACAGGGTGGCCATTGCGATGGCCGCAATCGCCGCCCGGGCAGTTACTCTCATGCTGAAGTCCTCGAACGAAAGGCATGGTGCGATGTCCGGCGATGCTGAACCCGCAGTGAATGGAATGAGCCGGATCGCCGCGCGAGGCAAATTATATTTTCGCGCGGCCACGCTCCCGCCTGCTTTGTCGGTCGCAGGCGTCTCGCTAGAATTACCGTCCCATTCAACATGCTCCACAGGGAGATCTGGGATGAGTTTTCACGCAAAATCATTGGTTGCTTCATCACTCGCCACGCTGGCCGTGATCGGCCTCGCGACGTTCGCCGCGGCGCCGGCGCAGGCGCTCACCGCGCAGGAATGCAGCGCCAAGTACAAGCAGGCGAAGGAGGCCGGCACGCTGGGCGGCCAGAAGTGGAACGACTTCCGCAAGGCCCAGTGCGGCAGCGATGCCACCGCGGCCGCGGCACCGGCGGCTCCGGCCGCACCCGCGGCCGAGGCCAAGCCGGCCAAGGAGGCGAAATCCGACGCCAAGGAGGCCGCTCCCGCGCCGACCGGTCCCGCCGTGTTCCCCAACGCGGTGGACCCGAAATACGCCAAGGAGAAGCCCGGCAAGGCGCGGCTGCAGACCTGCGTCGATCAGTACAATGCCAACAAGGCGACCAACGCCAATGGCGGCCTGAAGTGGATCCAGAAGGGCGGCGGCTACTACAGCGAATGCACCAAGAAGCTGAAGGGCGCGGCCTGATCCGGGTTGACGTGACGTTGCCGGCGGCCGGGGGCATCATGCGGCCGGCCGCCGCTCTCGACGCCATGCATCGCCGCGAGACCGCCGGCCGGACCGGGCTCAACGCCGGTCGCGCGGCGGTCCTCGCCGGTGGCGGGGCATTGCTGCTCCGGTGATTTTGGGGCTTGCCTTCCGGTGCGGGAAATGACCCTGCTCTCGCCATGATCTCTGCTGTCCAAGGTGTGCTCGGCCTGGTTTGCGGCGCGATGGTCGGGTTCTCGCTCGGCCTCGTCGGCGGCGGCGGCTCGGTGCTGGCGGTGCCGCTGATGGTCTATGTCGTCGGCGTGCCCGAGCCGCACATCGCGATCGGCTCGAGCGCGATCGCGGTCGCGACCAACGCTGCCATCAATCTCGCCAATCATGCGCGCGGCGGCACCGTGATCTGGCCGATCGCGGCGCTGTTCGCAACGGCGGGAATCGTCGGCGCCTTCACCGGCTCGCTGCTCGGCAAGATGGTCGACGGCCAGAAGCTGCTGGCGCTGTTCGCGCTGGTGATGATGGTCATCGCCATGCTGATGCTGAAGACGCGCGCCCGCATCGGCACCCCCGATGTGAAGATGAGCATGGCCAACGTCCCGGCGATCGTCGGCTTCGGCCTGGGCACCGGCACGCTGTCCGGTTTCTTCGGCATCGGCGGCGGCTTCCTGATCGTGCCGGCGCTGATGGCTGCGACGGGCATGCCGATCATGAATGCGGTCAGCTCGTCGCTGGTCGCGGTGACGACCTTCGGACTCACCACCGCGGCGAGCTATGCCTGGTCCGGGCTCGTCGCCTGGGATCTCGCCGGACTGTTCATCGCCGGCGGGATCGCGGGTGGCCTTGCCGGCACGCGCCTGGCGCGCCATCTCTCCGAACGGCGCGGCGCATTGAACGTGGTGTTTTCGGTCGTGATCGCGGTGGTGGCGCTGTACATGCTGACACGCAGCCTGCTGCATATCTGGAGCTGACCTCAATGAAGCGCGTCCCCTCGACTGCTATCATCTCCGCCAGCAGCCGGCGTGACGTGTTGACGCTTCTTGGCGCAGCCGCGGCGCTGTCCTTGTGGCCCCGCGACAGTCGCGCCGAGGATGCCGATGAGCCCGACGAGGGCGCGGTGCTGCGCGATCCCGATGCGCCGGTGCTCGGCAATGCCGCGGGCGACATCGCGATCGTCGAATGGTTCGACTACAATTGCCCGTATTGCCGCAAGCTCGATCCCGAGCTGCAGCAGGTCATCCATGATGATGGCAAGGTGCGCTGGGTTCTCAAGGAGTGGCCGATCCTCGGGCCGACTTCGGTGGTTGCTGCGCGGATGGCGCTGGCCTGCAAATATCAGGACAAATACGCCAGGGCGCATGACGCGCTGATCGGCGTCAGTTCGAAGCTCACCGAGCCGCGCATCGACGAGCTGCTCGCTGAAGCCGGCGTTGATATCGACCGCGCCAAGCGCGACCTCGCAGCCAACGCGAAGGCCATCGACGCCATGCTGGCGCGCAACGACAAGCAGGCGCGGGGATTGCGTTTCCGCGGCACGCCGTCCTTCATCGTCGGCAAGTTCAGGGTGCCCGGCGTGCTGACCATGGCGCAGTTCGAGCAGGTCATCGCCGACGCGCGCAAGGCCAAGGCGGCCAAATAAGGCGGCCAACTAGCTGGCAAAGCAAAGGCGCCTCGACCGAAGCCGAGGCGCCCTGAAAACGAAGCGTCTTGCGCGTTACTTCGACGAGATGCGAACCCAGTCGTCATGCGCGCGGGTCTTGAGCGAATTCCAGCTGTCCGCCGCGACGTCCCAGTTCACGATGGTCCGGCGCGACTGCGCGCTCGGTCCGTTGGCGACCTCCGAGGTCTGCATCGAATCATGGATGTAGACGCCCAAACCCAGGATGAGGGCCCCCAGGATCATTCCCACGAATGTCCGCATGTCATGTTCTCCAGTGTGACGGCCAACAACGCCGCGGTCGAAACTTGGTTCCGCGCTCGCCGCGGTCCCGGTCCACCGCGATCAGAACATCCTAACTGCGCGATTTTTCAGGCCGCGATTCCGGCAGCGAGGTGACGAGATTGAGGGCTTTCATCTCGTCGGGCTTGAACGTGAACAGCTGGTCATGCGGCGTCTCCATCGCATGCACCCAGACCTTCAGATCGATGCCCATCGCGGCGAGGTGGCGCTGGCATCGCGCCGAGATGTTCTGCGCAAGGCTCATGTCGTCGCCGGACCTCACGGTGGTCCCGGACGCGGGGACTGCGGCGATCTGATGCACGCCGATGATTGCCCGCTCGCCGGCCCGGCGCTCGACACCGCCGGCGAACACCAGCGGGCACGACGACGCGCAATATTTTCCCGCCTCCACTTCGGTTGTGAATTTCCGCGCGCGGATCAGTCGCCCCATCGCCAGCGCGTCGGCGACGGAGCCGCCGGGCGAGTTCAGCACGATCGTCCGGATATATTCGCCATGACGTTCGACTGCGTCCGCGAAGCTGCGCGCGCTGCCGGGCGTGATCGTGCCGGTCGCGAACAGCCGGCCGCCGCTGCGCAGCTCGAACTGAACAGGCTGCTGCAAGGCACGATCCCCCTGGGGCAGCGGCATCAGCCGCTTCATCAGGGGCGCCAGCACCGATGGTGATTCGGCCGGCATGTCTGGCGCGTCGCGCCGAATGTCGAGCTGAGACGGGGCTGCATCCGATGGCACCTGCGGAGCATTCAGCTCGAGCAGGTCCGCCGCGAGAACTGCGGCGGTGACGACGAGGATGCTGCGGAAGACCCAACGCAGAATGCTCTCATCGGGATTGTCCGCGAGCCAGGCATGGACGCGTCGGTTCAGCGCCGAAGCCACGGGACTACTTTCCAAGCCGAGCCGACGACAGCGACGTCACGTTCTCATCCGCCGCGGCCGGCGCCGGCTCGATGGCTGGCGCGGAAGGCTGCTCAGCAGGCGTTTCGGCAGGCCGTCGCTCGGCCGCCCGCCTGGCATCCTCGACCTCGCGCGCGATCTGCAATGCGGTGACGAGATCGCTGGCCGTCAGGCTGGAGGCGCTCACGGCGGGCAGGCCCTCACGGCGGATGGCGGCATGGACGACGCAGAGGATCAGCACCAGCACCGCCGGCATCAGGTCGATCGAGATCGCGCCCGCCCAGCTCGGGATGAAGTCGCCGGCGTAGCGCAGCACTGCTTCGGCGGGCGACAGCGTCTGGAACCGGGTCGGCTCGATCCGCGGCAGCGCCAGGATCTTGTCGGCGGCGTCGGCGAGCGAGGCGGCCTGCGTGGCGATCGCGCCCTCCACCTTGCCGACGACGGCGGTCTGGCGCTCGGCCAGGTCGCCGCTGCGTCCGCCCGGGGCAGGCGCGATGAATCCGGCCGACAGCGACGTCGCGGCGCGCTTCACCGCAGGGGCCACCGAGGTCTGCTGCAGATTGGCGATCACGCCCATCAGGTTGAGCGACTCCGTGGCGAAGGCATCGCTGCGCGTTGCGATCGGGCCGCGGTCGGAGATCAGCTCGCGCATCCTGGTGAGGCTCTTGCCGCCCTGCTCATAGAGAGCGGAGACGCGCTTGCCCGACTCCTGGACCTGCTGGCCCAGTCCGTCGAGCTGCGTCGACATCTGCGCGAGAAGCTGGACCACGGTGCCCGATCCGGAGGTGCCGGTGAGCGAGCCCGCGCGTTCGGCGTCCGCCAGCTTGGCGAAGCGGGAGGAGGCGAGCTGGATGTCGGGCAGCAGGCTTTGCGCAGCGATGGCCTGGCTGTTGGCCCGGTCGAGGTCGCGCGTGTAGTTCTGCACGGTGATCGCAAGATGCTGCTGGATCGCGGCGGCGCCGGCCAGCGCCGAGGCATTCAGCCAGGACGACATCGCGACGATCATCAGCGAGCCCAGCAACATGCAGCCGGCCATCATCAAGCGCCCGATCGTGCTGGTGACGTGCGGCATGAACTGCATCATGAACACCCAGAAGGCGTAGATGCCGACCGAGACCGCGACCGAGTAGATGACCGCCGCAAAGAACACCGTGGTCGGACTGCCGTTGAGCAATTCGCGGACGCCGAGATAGGTGTAGACGCCGGCGGCCAGCGCCAGGATCGCGGTCGTGAGCTTCAGCGTCACTTCGAGACGGCTGACGCCATTGGCGAGCACGACGGAGGTGGAGGAGCGGGCGGAGGAGACTTGCGCGACGGACGCAGGAGACGAGGGCATCAGCGGCGAGGGCATGAGCGGACCTTCGGCGGCCTCATGGCCGCCCGTATGCAGCGCCCCCGCTGTATGGCCGAGCAGAACCAGTGCGGACAAAATCCGCCGACATTGTGTCGGCGGCATTACCGATCAGCCATGTCGTCGGGAGACGCTGGCTCAGCGCATCAGCCAGCGCAGCAGCTCGACATTGGCCTCGCGCGGATAGCAATGGCTGAGATCATCGATCTCGCGATAGGCGACATCGGCGCCCGCCTTGGCCAGGGCGTTGGCGGTATGCCGCGCGATCTCGACCGGGAACATCCAGTCGAGCCGGCCGTGCACGATCTGGATCGGCAGCCCGCGCAGACGGTCGCGGTCGGCGATCTCAGCCATCAGCGGATGGAACGTCGCGGCCACCGGCGCAAGGTGCGTGAACGGCGAGCCTGCGGCCAGTCCGCTGACGTAGCAGAACGTGCCGCCGTCGCTCATCCCGGTCAGCAGCATGCGGGTGGGATCGATCGCGACGCGGCTGCGGACGAGGTCGAGAATGCGCAGCAGGTTCGGCGTATCAGCGTCGTCGCCCATCAGCGCCCAGGTCGGTCCGGCCGCGGTGGGGGCAACCAGGATGGCGCCGAGGCTGCGCGCGGCCCGCAGCCAGCTCCAGAGGAAGTCGCGGCCGTTGCCGCTGCCGCCATGCAGCGCCATGACCAGCGGCCAGGCCCGGTCCGCCGTGTAGTATTCCGGCACATACAGCGAAAAGCCGCCGCGATTGCCGATCTCGTTATGGTCGTGAAATACGGCGTCCTTGCCTGCAGAGGACGTGGCCAGCAACCGGCGCAGCCCGTCGTCGCCGTCGACGGCGGGATCGAGGAAGAATTCGCTCAGCGGCGGCAGCGTCGCGGCGAGCGGAAACAGCGCCTCGAGCGCGCGCGGCAATTGACGCAGGGCCCTGAACACGTCGACCAGGTCGCCCTCGCCGCGCTGAACGGCGCGCAGGCCGGCAAACGACATCAGCGCGGCGTCCGCTGCGGTGTCGAAGGCGATACGGATATGGGCGAAGTCCGCCGGCCACGACGTGAGATGAATCCGCGCCGTGTGCAGCGCCTGCTCCGGATCGCCGACATCAGCCATCACGCGATCGAAATCCGGCGGATTCAGGTAGCGCGCGACGTAGGACAGGGCTTCGAGCGTCTGCAGCAGTGGCGGCAACACGATGAGAATGTCATCCACCACGGCATCCGTCATGCAGGTCTCCTTGATACGCGAACCGCGGGTCTGGCCGTCTCGTCTGTTTGCCGGCGAGCGCTGTCATGCAACGCAAAATCGGCCGTCCGGGCAATGACCATTTTCCGAACGCGTGTTCGCTCCGCGAAGCCGCAATCTCGCGATGCGGCTCCCGCAAGTCAACATGGTGCGGACGTTGCCGTCGCGCGTGACAGGTGAGTCGCGCGCGAATACACGCGCAGACGATAGTTGATTGACAAAATTCGGGCGCGATGTCGCACTTGGTGAGAGCCGACGGCGCAGCGGAGGGTTCCTCATGGATCACCGCCTTGGGTCAAAACTGCCGATCGGTTGCCGAGGGGGGATTCGCATCATGACCAAGTCGCCGTCGGCCGCGTTGATCAACGCGGTGCTCGCCATGGACGTCTACAACAGAGGCGTCAACCCGACGCTCGTGGTCAATTTCAACCGTATCGGGAGCTATGAGCTGGTGGCGGCGAGCGTGACGTCGACCGCCGACAATTTCGAGGCCGCGACCTATCAGCTCGCGGGCGATCCATCGACACGGATCATTTCGTTTCGCGGCACCGACAGTCTCGCCGACGTGCCGTCGTGGCTCGGCGGCGCCGGTCTGGCTGGCTGGCCGACGCAGTTCCCGGATGCGGAGTCCTACTACAAGACATGGGCGACATCGAACGTCTCACTGACCGGACATTCGCTCGGTGGCGGACTTGCCGGCTACATCGCGGCGCTCAACGACAAGGTGGCCTATGCGTATGACGCGATGCCGTTCGAATTCGCGGCGGAAGTCCGTTACGACCAGTTGCACGGCTTCTGGGGCGCGCTGACGTCGCACCCGGTCGACCGCTATTCCGACATTCACATGGTCTCCCTTTCCGGCGAGATCCTGCAATATGTGCGGGCAGCGGCGCCGGTGCTGGAAGCGCCGCTGGCGCTGCTGCAGCTCGGACCGGTCGCCGGCGCGCTCGCCATCGCCGATGCTGCGATCGGCATCTCGTCCGAGCAGAAGACCGTGCTCGGCGCGGGCGCAGATCTCGGTCTGGATCCGGTCAGCCTGCACTCGATCGCGCTGCTGACGATGATGCAGTGGGCGAGCGACAACGGTGCCCAGGATTGGAAGAAGGCGGCGGCTGTGCTGCTGGCGCCGCTGGAGGATGACGCGATCGCTTCGGCGGTCGGCATTCCCACGGCCGGTTTGAGCGGCGAAGGCGCGCCGTCCGACAAGATGAAGGACATGATCGCCTATTCGACCGTCACCGATGCGAGCGGCTACGGCAACAGCGCCGTTCAGGCCCTGTTCAATAGCGGCGGCGTGCTCGGCAACAGCGTCAGCGCCGACACCGCGGCGACCTACCTGAAGAACGGCGGGGTCGAGAAGGCGCTGGCCGAGATCGTGGTGGAATATTCGGCGCTGCTGGCGCAGAACCACGACGAGGTCACGGCGACGCCCGGCGTGATCGGCCATGAGCACGGCATTTTCTATCAGGATACGGCCAACAACCTGCTGGTTGCGGATCTGTCGTCCGACCTGTGGTCGCACACCGACACCGGATCTACGGTGGACATCCTCGGCAAGCTCGCGCTGATCGATGCGGTTGCGAGCTTCGAGGGCGATGACGCCAACCTGATCGACATGGCGATCGGCGTGCTGTGGGGCGGCAAGACCGACAATCTCGACTGGCTCAGCGCGGCGCTGAGCGATGCCGCGACCTCGGTCGCGGTCGATCCGGTGCCCGGCGCGATCATTGCCGCCTCCGACGGTGCGCTGCTGATCGCCGGCGGCGGCAACGACACGCTGGCGGGTACCGCCAATGACGACCTGCTGATCGGCGGCGGCGGCAGCGACGTGCTCAAGGGCGGGGCCGGCGACAACATCCTGGTCGGCGGCGTCGGCGCCACCTACGTCTATGCGCCCGGCGACGGCAACGACGTCATCATCAACGGCGTCGCCTCGCTGTCGAAGCCGACCGGCACGCTCGATTTCGGAACGGCCTACACGGCCGACAATTTCTGGTTCGTCAAATCGGGCAACGATCTCGAGATCGACATTCTCGGCACCCATCAGCAGGTCACCGTCGCCGACTGGTTCCTTGGCGGCTCGTATCAGCTGCAGGAGATCAAGGCCGGCGGTCTCGAGATCGATACCCAGGTGTCGCAGCTCGTGCAGGCGATGGCGACCTACGCCCAGGCGCATCCGGCCTTCGATCCCACGGTAGCATCACAGTTGCCGACGGATGCGCAACTGCACGACCAGATCGCCGCGGCCTGGCACGTCAACGCGTGAACGCAGGCCCGCGGCCGCCTCAGTGCAGCCGCGGCGCCTTGAGCAGCTTGGCGCGGTCGGTCGAGGCGATGGTGACGTCGAAGGTGACGCCCTCATGGTGCACCGTTAGCGGCACGTCGACGCCGGCTGCGCCGAGCGCCCAGAGCTTGCGATAGAACTCGCTCTGGCTCGTCACCTTGTCGCCGTTGATGCCGAGGATCACGTCGCCCGCCTTCAGCTCGGCGCGGGCGGCCGGGCCATTGTCGGAGACGCCGATCACGACGACGCGATCGTCGACCTCGGTCGCGTACATGCCGAGCCAGGGGCGTGCCGGCTTGTTGACGCGACCGAAGCGCCTGAGATCATCGATGATCGGCTTCAGCAGATCGATCGGCACGACCATGTTGACGTGCTCGTCCTTGCTGTCGCGCTCGCGCTCCAGCTGGAGCGACCCGATGCCGATCAGCTCGCCCTTGGCCGAGAGCAGGCCGGTGCCGCCCCAATTCGGGTGGGCGGGGTGGGTGAAGATCGCCTCGTCCAGCAGATATTCCCAATAGCCGGCGAATTCCTGCTTGGCGATGATTTGGCTCGCGACCGATCGCGTCCGTCCGCCGGCGCCGCCGAGCACGACGTGATCGCCGACCTTGGTTGCCGCCGACGAGCCGAGCGGCAGCGCGGGCAGGTCGAGCGACCCGAGCGCCTGCACCAGCCCGAAGCCGGTGGTGAAGTCGAAGCCGAGCACATGGCCCTCGACCACGCGTCCGTCATTGGGGTGCAGCCAGACGGATTCGGCCTCGGTGATCAGGTAGCCGATGGTCAGCACCAGCCCGTCGTCGATGACGACGGCATTGCCGGCACGCTCGGTCCCGAGCGTTTCCGCGCTGAAGGCGTCGGACGGAATGATGGCATGCAGGCCCACGATCGAGGACAGGGCTTGATCAAGATCGTATTGATAGTCTTCGGCGCGAGGCTGGAAGGCGGAGGGCACTTTCCATTCGGTCAAAGAAGGCATTTCGTTCTCCTGCTCTGTCGATACGCCCGGATGTATCGACCAAGCTTCTGCTTCGTGTCGCGTGACGGCCACAGCGTGAACGCGAGCTTAACATCTTTGGGCGGCTGCGCCAGTTCCGCGGGCCCCGCGCCGGCGCTGGGAGGAACTGCCCGTGCCGACTACCCGCGGCCGCAGCCCCTGCCGATCAGGGGCCAGACCAGCCACGCGCCGGCAGCATACAGGCTGCCGACAGTCGAGGCTCCGGTTCTGGCCGCGATGTGGAAACGTCCGGCATCGAGCAAGGCTCCATCGGAGGCGACGATCGCCGAGATCATACGGTCGGACGGGCCGAACACGACCACCGCATCCGGCTTGATCACCAGGGCCATGGCAGCCATGCCCGCAAACCAGGCGAGGGCAACGGCCAGCACGCCCTTCAAGGGAAGGGCGCGGGACGGGGGAGGCCGGTCAATAGTCGTAGGCATGCTCGAACGTATATCCCGCGGCTTCGAAACGGCCGATGTCCTGAACCAATGACCGCACCGGTACGTCGACGCCGATGCGGCGGGCACCGGGACGCGACTGGATCGGGACGCTGAATATAGGCAGCCCATCGAAAGCTGCCAGCCGTCCGTCGCCCGGAGGCACCATGATCGTGACCAGGATGCGGTGGTTGCCCGCGACCTCGCCGAGCGCGGCGCCGTCATGACGGCCGAGCTCCTTGGCGAAAGCATCGAACTTGGCGTAGCGCTCGGTCTCCACCAGCACGCCCTTCATGCCTTTGGCGTCCGTGACCTCACGGATCACCTTCACGCCCGGCATGACTGCAAGCTCGGCGGCAGGCAGGCCGGTGACGACGCTCTGGATGGCCAGCACGGCCGGATCGTAGCCCGCCGCATAGCCGATGACGGCCGCATAGGCGGCGCGCCCGGCATATTGCAGGCTGAGCGAGACGCGCCGCTCCACGGCGCGGAACGACGGCACGAAGGGCGTCTCGCGCCAGAACTGATCGAGCTTGGCGACGAAGGGATAGCGATACCAGGGGGTCTGATACAGGAATGCCGCGTAATCCTTCAGCAGAGCGAGGTTGAAGACGTCCTCTGCCGTCTTGACGCCGTCCGTGGTCTCCCAGCTGATCGCCCCGATGCTCTTCTCGTAAGCGCCCTGCAACGCCATCTCGGCGGTGAAGCTGAAGCCGATGATGTAGTTCGTCAGCTTCTGCTCCGAGGTGGCGGGACCGGAGCCGGCCGCCTGGCGCGTGGCCCGGCACAGGCTGCGCCAGAAGCCGGAGACGCTCGATAGATAGTGGAAGTCGGACTCCGAGGCCTGCCCGGTCACCGCAGCGAGGTCGGCATAGGCGTGGACGATGTACCATTCAGGAAAGGTCAGGAAGCTGTCACCCTGCGACCTCGCATAGGCGGGATCGGTGATGCCGAAGTCGGAGTTCACCACCGGGGTCGGGACGTCGGCCACGCAGACCGTCTCGACGCTGATCACGGTGGTGGCAATGCCTATCGCCGTGGCTGCCAAGACGACGCCGAGAAGATACAGCGCTTTGCGACGCAGGCTCATGCGACGGCAGCCTGTCTACGCCACGGCGACCAGCCGACCGCGATGCCGATCGCGCCGAGCGCGAGATGCGGCAGGCTGGAGAGGACCTTCACCAGCCACGAGGTGTCGCGGATGCCGTCGATGACGATCGAGAGGTCGAGATAGCCCGAGCCGGTGAAGACGCCCATCACGCCGTCCAGGAAATACAGCGAGCCGAACACGCGCAGGAAGAACACCGCGCTGCGGCGGGTCAGCATCGCCGCCAGCGCCCACAGGCCGGAGACGACATGCAGCGCATCCTTGTAGATGTCGAGCTGGAACAGGCCGAACACGCGGCCCTGTGCATCGATGAAGGCGGGGATGTAGTCGGTGGCAGCCGCGAACAACAGCGCCACGGCGAGCGCCAGCGCGGCGATGCGGTAGCGGTCCAGTGCGAAGCCGTCGGCTGCTGATGTATTCATGCGAAATAGGCGTCCCACATCGCGTTGCGGAACAGGAGGTTCGGATCATACTGCCGCTTGGCGGCGACGAAACGCGCGGCCGCCGGATAGGCCTTCTCGACCTGGTCGCGGCGGGCATGCAGACGATAGGGCAGATAGAACGCGCCGCCAATCGCGGTGATGCGGTCGATCAGCGCTTCGGTCGTCCGCAGCATGTCGATCTCGCCTTCGGGCGAGGTCGCCTGCGAGAACGACATGACGGCTGCGATCCGGCGCACCGGCGCGATCGTGAGCGCGGGTGTCTTGTCCTCGGCGACGTAGCGCAGGGTGACGTTGAGGAATTCGGCGCGCGCTTTGGGAATGATCTCGCGGCAGGCGGTGAGGAACTCGCCGAAGCGCTCCGGCGCCACGAAATATTCGTGCAGGATGTCGGTGCGGTGCATGTCCTTCTGCGCCAGATTGGCGACCGGCTCGGCCATCAGCGAGTTGCGGGTGTAGCGGCTGTCGGAAATGGCGGGGCCGAGCCGGGTCTCCATGAACCAGCGCAGGCCCTTGGCGACCTCCCATCCGGTCTGGGCGCGATAGATCGTGTTGGCGACGCCGGTGAGCTTGCCGGAGCTCACGGCCGCGGGCAGGGTCGCCGGAGCATCGGGGGCGGGGCGGAAGGTGACGAGCAGGGCGTCGTCGAAGAACGCCTTGCGCGACACTGACATCCGTCCATAGGCCATCTTCACATTGGCGTCGCCATCGATGTTGCGTGTGAACTGCTCGGCGAATTTCTCCGGCGCCATGCGCTCGAAGCGCGGCTCGAGCAGCAGGTTCGGCACCATCTCGACCTCGAGATCGACGATGAGGCCGAACAGGCCATAGCCGCCCATCGCGAGCCCGAACAACTCGGCATTCTCCGTGCGCGAGCACTGCACCAAGGTGCCGTCGGCGAGCAGCATGCGGATCGATTTCACCGTCGAGCCGAACGGGCCGTACGGCACCGGCCAGCCATGGGCATTGACGCAGAACGTGCTGCCGACGCCGAAATCGCTGTTCGACTGCATCACGGCCGGCGAGAAGCCCTTGGGATCGAGCGCGGCGATCACGTCCCACCAGCGGTTGCCGGCCGCGGTCCGATAGGTCTTTGCCGCCGTGTCGAGCTCGATCGCGCCGCCGTCGAGCGTGATTGCCGTGCCGTCGCGCGGCAGGCTCTGGCCGCCCATCGAATGCCGGGCCACGGCCGCGGTCACCGGACGTTTCGCGGCCGCAGCCTCCTTCAGCTCGGCGCGCAGCCGCGCGATCAGATCGTCGGTGGCGGGCTTGCGGATCACCACATGCTTCGCAACCGGCGTCGGGTTGAGCCGGCTGGCGTCGTTGAGGATGGTGCGCAGCTCGGCCCGCGCCCGCGGCATCCGCGCCAGGGGCAGCGCCGCGGCCGTGGCTGCGGCGCCCAGAAACCGTCGTCTCGACATCATGGCGCGGACTCTCCTTCCCCTGACGGAGTCTACGCCGGCATCGTAAACGTTCGAAAAATTTCCGTGCGGTCAGTCTGCGGCCGGTCGTGCCCGGGTGGGTGCGAGACGGAAGTCGCGGCCATCCTTGATCCATTCCGCGCGCTCGTCGCGCAGCAGGGTGCGGCGCACCTTGCCGGAATCGTCGCGCAGCATGGTGTCGACCAGCTCGTAGCTCTCCGGGTGCTTGTAGCGGCTCAGCCGGTCGGCGAGGAACGCGCTCATGCCGTCGACAATAGCCTGTGCGTTCCTGGCCCGGTCGATCTCGACGATCGCATGCACGCGCTGGCCGAGTTCCGGGTCGGGCAGGCCGACCACGACGCAGGAGCGGATGTCGGGATGCGCCATCAGCGCCGCCTCGACCTCGGCCGGATAGATGTTGGCGCCGCCGCGCAGGATCATGTCGGCGAGGCGGTCGCCGAGATAGAGGTAGCCGTCGGCATCGAGCCGGCCGATGTCGCCGAGCGACTCCCAGCCGTCGGCGCGCCGCTTCGGCTCGGCGCCGAGGTAGTGATAGGTGCTGCCGGCGCCATCGGCCGGCAGGAAGTAGATCTCGCCGCTCTCGCCCGGCGGCACGTCGTTGCCTTGGGGATCGAGGATGCGCAGTTTGCAGGACTCGTCGATCTTGCCGACCGAGCCCTTGTGCTCAAGCCATTCGGTGCCGGAGATGACGGTGCGACCCTGGCGCTCGGTGCCGCCATAGAGCTCGTAGACGCGCTCCGGCCCGAGCCACTCGATCCATTTTTCCTTGAGCCATGGCGGCATCGGCGCGGCCATGTGGAACACCATCTTCAGGCTCGACATGTCGTAGCTGTTGCGGACCGCCTCCGGCAGCGCCCAGATCCGGTGCATCATCGTCGGCACGAAGTTGACCCACTGGATGCGCTGCGCCTGGATCAGCCGCAGCGTCTCCTCGGCATCGAACTTCACCATCCCGGTCAGGCTGCCGCCGGCGAACAGCGCGTAGTGCGACACGATGAACGGCGCGTTGTGATAGAGCGGTCCGGGATTGAGCAGCGATGCGCCCCTGGGGATTCCGAGCGGCGGCTCGGCGGCGGTGTCGGTCACCGCCGGCTGGTGATCGAGGATCACCTTCGGCCGTCCGGTCGAGCCGCCCGAGGTCATCGCTTTCCAATAGCGCGACACCGGCGCGGCGAGCGGCGCGTCGGAAAAGCCGTCGGGCATGAAATCGGCCGGCAGCGCGTTCGGTGCATTCCAGTCGGCCTCGCCCCCGACGACCAGCGACGGCTTGAGGATCTCGAGCACCGCGGCGGCCTCGCCGCGCGGCAGCCGCCACGACAGCGACGTCGGCGTCGCGCCGCATTTCCACACCGCGAAGCTGGTCTCGAACAGCGCATTGCCGTTGGGCAGGCCGATCGCGACGAAGTCGCCGGGCTTCACGCCCTTGGCCGCGAAGGCGCGCGCACGCGCATTGGCGCGGCGCTCGAGCTGCTCCCAGGTCAGCGTATCGGTGCCGTGCCGGACCGCGACGCTATCCCTGGGTTTGCGCTCCGCATACCAGCGCGGCACGTCGGCCATCGGAATCAGCATCCATTCCTCCACATCGTCGGCCGCCTCGCTCGGGCGCCCGTTCTTGGTCTGCGGCTCGGGCCGCCGACGTCAGTGACGAGAGGTGTTGTGCCTCAACCGAACCGGGTCGTCCATACGCGCGCGGCGCCAGGTTTCGGATGGCAGTTCTGCGAAATGGCGCTGATACGCATGAGGCAGGAGTGAAAGGCTGGAAGCCGTGACGCAGGTGGACTGATAATTCCGTCACGCGGATCGTAAGACGGTCGAGGTCGCGCCACGGGGAACAGGTCAGGCATCGCACCGAACGGCGCGGCGATAAGAACCTTTGCAGCCGATCTTCATTGTCGCTCGCGGGGTCCAACGGACAGGAGCTCCCATGCACGCTCAACAGATGATCGAAACCCACCCGCACGTCCGCGGCCGAGTCGACGATGCACTCGTCCGCTGCATCGAGGAGTGCTACTCCTGCGCACAGATCTGCACCTCCTGCGCCGACGCCTGTCTCGGCGAGGACAGCGTCGCCAGGCTGACGCAATGCATCCGGCTCAATCTCGATTGCGCCGACGTCTGCAACGTCACCGGCCGGCTTGCCACGCGGCGTACGGGCTCCGACCAGGAGATGATCAGTCGCATGCTCGAGGCCTGCGCGGCGGCTTGCCGGCGATGTGCCGAGGAGTGCGAGAAGCACGCCAAGATGCATGCCCATTGCCGGATCTGCGCCGAGTCCTGCCGTCGCTGCATGAACGCCTGCGAGGAGGCGGGACGCAGCACGACGCACTGAGAGGCCGGTTGCGGCGCTGCTCCATCGAAGAATGGAGGCCCATTAAAAAGACAAAGGCCGGGCGCGAGGCCCGGCCAGTCCGACCATGGCGACCGGATTGCTCCAGTCCTGAGAACGCCATCGCAGACAATCGATCGGTCAGCCGCCGTTCAGCTTCGTGGTCAGGGTCGTGAAGATGCCTTCCAGGGTGAGTCCGAGCTTGTTGAGTATGGTGATGATCGCAAGGGCGATGCCGGCCGCAATCAGGCCGTACTCGATCGCGGTTGCGCCCGATTCATCCTCGTAAAATTTGAGAAGCAATTTCCTCATTAATTCCCTCCGCCGTCCAACGACAGGACCGCCGGACGATGTCCGCGAAACTACGGAATGGAACCTAAGGTAGTATGAACGAGGTCGAGCCAAGTTTCGCAGCTGTGCCGTTCATGTCGAAAATTCCAGTTGCAACATGGTCCACTGCACGCGAACGGGATCATGGCGGCACACCGGCTGCGCGCAGCGCCTCCGCATAGGTTGTGGCGAGCGTCCCGGCCGGAAATGGGATCCGTTCGAGGAACTCGGACACCGTGAGATGCGGTTCGAGGCTCAGAAGCTGACGGGCGACGTCGCCGGCGCGCGCCATCTCTCCGTTCCTGACCAGGGCGACGATCAGGACGCGAAGCGCGACGGCGAAACGCCGGTTCTGCGCCAGCGCGATCTCCGCCCATTGAATGGCGGCAGCGCGATCGTCCTCCGCCACCGCGCAGATCGCCAGCGCTCCGGCTGCGAACCATCCCCGCGGATCGCGCGGGTTCAGCCGCCGCGCCCGTTCGATCATCGCGCGTCCCGCAGCCGTGTGTCCGGCCATGATCTCGATCCAACCGCTCAAGGTCAGCGCCATCGCCGAGTTCGGGTTGATCACAAGCGAGCGGCGGAACAGCTCTCGTGCCGGGGCGATGTCCTCGGCCATGTTCCAGATCGCGAAGGCCGCCATCCACAGCACCTGCGCGTCACTGGGCGCATGCTCGCACGCCTGCCACGCCCGCGCCACGGCAGCCGTGCGATAGTTCTCGTCCGGCGCGCTCCAGCCCTGGAAGTGGCGCAGCGCCTGGCAATAGGCCCAAGCCGCCATCGCGGGTGCGCAGGCGGGATCGATCGCCAACGCCTGGTCCAGACAGACGATCGCCGCAGCGAGGCTGTCGGGCGTGAAGGCGTCACGCAGGCTGGCGGCGCGCAGCAGCAGGTCGTAGGCGTCGGGATGCAGCGGCGGCGTCGCCCGCCGCCGCTCGCCTTCCGCCAGTTCGAGCGTCGGTTCGATCGCGGCCACGATGCTTTCGGTGATGCGGTCCTGCAGCGCGAACACGTCGTCCAGCTGACCGTCGAAGCGCTCCGCCCATAGATGGGCGCCGGACGCCGCATCGATCAGCTGCCCGTTGATGCGCAGGCGGGACCCTGCGCGGCGCACGCTGCCTTCGAGAACGTAGCCGACGCCGAGCTCGCGTCCGACCGCCCGAATATCGACGGCCTTGCCCTTGTATATGAAGGAGGAGTTGCGGGCGATCACGGCGAGGCCGCTGCAGCGGGACAGCGCGGTGATGATGTCCTCGGCCATGCCATCGGCGAAATAGTCCTGCTCCGGATCGCCGCTCATGTTGGTGAACGGCAGCACGGCGATGGCGGGGCCGTCGAACGCGGGCGCGGCCGACACCGCCGGCGTCTGCACCGCTTCGGCCTGCTCACGGACCTCGCCGACGAAGCGGACACCCTTGCGAGGAATGGTGCGGATGAGGCGCTGCGCCTCGCCGCTGTCGCCGATCGCGCTGCGCGCCGCGCTGATGCGGCTCGCCAGCGTCGCCTCGGAGACGATGCGGCCGCCCCACACCTCGGCGAGGATGTCGTCTCGGCTGACAACGCGGTCCCGCGTCTTGATCAGGAACGCGAGCAGGTCGAACACCTGCGGTTCCATCGCGACCAGGCCGCCGCCGCGGCGCAGCTCGCGGCGGTCGGGATCGAGCACGAAATCGTCGAAGCAATATACCACATGCACCGTCCTGGCCGCCGGCTTCACCTTCGCGTCACGCGATCAGCAAAATCAAGCCGGCCTCAAGGAAAAATCAATGCCTCCTCCAAGCGCCGCGCGGGCGCAAGGCGCACAACAACGGCACATCGGAACCAGGAGCCTCTGCCATGCCGACCGTTCTTCGCCCCAGCCGACGCTGCTTCCTCACCCTTGCCGGAACCGCCGTTGCGGCCCTTCAACTCGGCTCCAGCGCAGGGCAGGCGCAGGGCTTCAAGTCGGCGTCGAAGCTGCCGGAGATCCCCCCAGGGGCGGGGACGTCGCTCGGACCGATCAAGCAGGTCACGGCCGGCGAGGTCAGCATCGGCTATGTCGAGACAGGTCCAGCCGATGGGCCCGTAATCATCCTGCTGCACGGCTGGCCGTACGACATCCACAGCTTCGCCGACGTCGCGCCGGCGCTGGCCGCGTTCGGCCATCGCGTCATCATTCCGCATCTGCGCGGCTACGGCACGACGCGGCTGCTGTCGCCGTCCGCGTTGCGCAGCGGCCAGCCGGTCGCCGTCGCCGCCGACATCGTCGCGCTGATGGACGCGCTTGCGATCAGGATCGCAACCCTCGCCGGCTACGACTGGGGCGCGCGCACCGCCAACATCATCGCGGCGCTGTGGCCGGAGCGGTGCAAGGCGATGGTCTCGGTCAGCGGCTATCTGATCGGCAGCCAGCAGGCCGGCCGCATGCCGCTGCCGCCGGCCGCCGAGCTGCAATGGTGGTATCAGTTCTACTTCGCGACCGAGCGCGGCCGCGAGGGCTACGACAAGAACCGGCGCGACTTCGCCAGGCTGATCTGGCAGACGGCCTCGCCGAAATGGACGTTCGACGACGCCACGTTCGCGCGCAGCGCCGCCGCCTTCGATAATCCCGATCACGTCGACATCGTCGTGCACAATTATCGCTGGCGGCTCGGCCTCGCGCAGGGCGAGGCGAAATACGATGCGCTGGAGGCGAAGCTCGCGACCTTTCCTGACATCAGCGTCCCCACCATCACGATGGAGGGCGATGCCAACGGCGCGCCGCATCCGGCGCCAGAAGCCTATGCCAGGAAGTTCACCGGCCGCTACGAACACCGGCTGATCACTGGCGGCATCGGCCACAACCTGCCGCAGGAGGCGCCGCAGGCGTTTGCGCAGGCGGTGCTTGACGTGACGGCGAGCGCGTAGCGCCGACGATCTCAGGCGGGAGCGCGTTGCTTTTCTTGGCGTTGCAGCCACGTCTCGCGCCGCACGATCCATTGCTCGGAGCGGGTCTCGCCATTGTGGTGCGCGACCTCGATGAAGCCGACGAACTCGGCGCCCGTCTTCTGCTTGACCCGCCGTGACGCGATGTTGCTCGCGACGTTGCAGACGGTGAACTGATCGAGGCCGAGCGGACCGAAGGCGAAGTCGTTCACGGCGGCGACCGCCTCGCTCATCAGCCCGCGATTCCAATAGGGCTCGGCGAGCCAGAAGCCGCGATGGCCCTTCGTCGAGTCCATGCGCGGCCGGAAGTGAATGTTGCCGATGGCCTCGCCGTCACCGTCGCGCAGCGCAAGCACCCATTGATACAGCTCCTCGCCGGCCGCGATCCTGTCGAGCTGCAGCCTCACGAAGGTCTCGGCGCCGTCGGGAGGATAGGGCCACGGAACGACGGCTGCGAGGTTGCGGATGACGTTCCAGTTGTCGAACCCACGCTGGATCGCCGGCGCATCGGCGAGCGACAGCGGCCGCAGGATCAGACGGGCGGTCTGCAACGTGGGCGAGAGCATGACGCCATGTTGTCGTTTACCAAGCTCGTCCGCAAGCCGGGGTTGCTCCGCCGCCCGACCCGCATGTCACTGATAATGCGCATCGGGCGTCGCCATTAAGGTTGCCAGGAACTTTCACGCCCGTGCTGGAGCCCGATACTTCCACAACGTTGCATTGCAGTGCATGAATTCGGGCACACGCAACCTGCGCGACTGCAGCGTGCGTACAACCGTCGCAGGAAACTGTGCCGGCTCGGGCTCAGGGTTGCGCCCGAACGTCAACCATTCGTCTGCCGCGAGATCATCACGCAGATCTTGGGCGGGCGCGATTCGGGGTGTCGTGGACATGAAGCGCAAAGCGGCGGATCGTCAGTTACGTCGTCTGCAGGCGGAGCAGAGCTTCGATCCACGCACATGGCGCGATCGGCAGCTCGGCCGTGCCGTTCCGTTCTACGGCTCGGAGCTGTTCCAGCTCGGCTGCCCGCCGCTGGCGTCGTTCATCGCCGCGTTCCTCGGCTGTCTGATGACCCTGCATCTGAGTGCAACCGGGCTGTCGCCGCTGATTGCCTCGGCGGCGGCGGCTTTGCTGCTGTGCGCCTCGCTGATCCTGACACGGACCGCGGATCTGGTGCCGAGCACGTTCTTCTCGTCGGCCTATGGCGGCAGCTTCGTCGGCATGACTCCGGTGGCGCTGTTGAACGCAAGCGTCATTCGCGCCGGCCTGCCGCTCGACGCCGCCTTCGTTCTGCTCTCGCTGTTCTGTGGACTGGTGTTCTGTCTGGGCTGTGCGCTCGACATGTGGCTGCGTGGCGGGCTCGCGCGCGGCTATGGCGGACGACTGGGCGCGCTGGCGGCGGTCGCTTCGTTCCTGTTCGTCGGTCTCGCGCCGCTGCTCGGCACCGAGGGCGAGCTGTTTCCGATCGCGCGCCGCGGCGTGCTGGAGCAGGGGCTCGGCAGCACCGCGCTCACCTTCGCGTTGTGCGCGGTCGGCATGCTGGCGACGATGGCCGCCTTGCGCTGGGCGCCCGTGGCAGGGTCGCGCCGCGCGGTACGCATCTTCGTTGCGGCGTCGGTGGCCTTTGCCGGCCTCGTGGTGCTGCAGCTTCTGCCCAGCGGGGCCCCTGATCTCGACGCCTATTCTGCCGGTTGCTTCGTCGGCATGTCGTCGTCGCGGCGGCTGCGCAGCCTGCCGCAGGCGATGGCTGCGGCGGTGCTGCTGACGGGCCTGTTGATCCTCACCGGTCCCATCCTGCCGAGCGTCGGCGGCAGCCTCGGATACATCGCCTTCGTCTCGGTCATCTTCGTGGATGCTGCGGTTCGTCTGTTCGTCGAGGCAGGGGAATCGCCGTGGCAGACCGTCCTCGCCTGGACGCGGGGACTCGTCGCCACACTCGCCATTTTCGCGGTGCTGCTCGCCAGCGAGCTGATGTTTCAGCCGCCGGTGGCGGAGCCCAACGGTCCGTTCGTGAACGCGGACAAAGCCGCCGCGCCGGTGCGGACCACGATGCCCTTACACGACGAGGATCGGCGCGATGGCGCGGCGTTCGGCGAGCCGGCCTCGGCCGCTGACACAGCGCCGGATCTGCCGCTTCAGATCCTGAATCCGGAGGGCGCCAATCCGCTCGCCCTGCGGCCCTCGAGTGAGCCGGCCCAGGAGTCCGCGTCGCCCGCGTCTGCAGAGCCGTCCCGGCGGATCGGTCGCGATGGTCGGCCGGCGGGCGTCCTGGCTGCGCGGCTGAAGCGCCAACAGACACGGGTGGTGCCGCACGCGACGACCCGACAGCACATCATGGCCCGCCATGAGGTGCAGCAGCCCGTGCCGGAGTGGCGACCTGATCCGTCGACGTTGGCGGGCCCCTGACGGGCCGCGAGCATTTTTGCGGCCATAACCCGACTCGGCCATACCTCCGCACGCGTTTTGCCATGTTTTCACTGCATCGTGCACACAGCGGTGCTTAGCGGATGATGCAGGCCCGTCCGGCTCTTGTCTTCTGCTCGTACGTCAGGACGCAAACGACGTGGGGTCTTTCGCCCGCATCGCGGCTGTCGTTCGGCGTCAGGAGGAGGTGAGGGCCGAGCCGATCCACATTTGGGGGCGGTTCGCAGATGCAGCAGGCCTTTGATGGTGCGCCATACCGGACGGGCCTGCCGGTCCTGTTCCAGCCGCGTCCTCAGCCGCGGCGTTCTGATCTCCCTGTTGCGCTTGTCGTGGCCTTCGCCGGCGCCTTTCTCGGTTGTCTTGCCACGCTGCATCTGAACGCGCTGGGCCTGTCGCCCGCGCTCGCCTCGGCGGCGGTGACGGTCGTGCTGTGCGCAGGCCTGGTCGTCGCGTCTCCGGACAACCTCGCCGCGACCACGTTTTCGTCCTCGGTCTATGGCGGCAGCTTCAGCGGCATGACTCCGATCGGACAGCTCAGCGAAAGCGTCGCTCGTACCGGATTGCCACAGGAGGCATCGCTCTATCTGCTGTCGATATCCTGCGGCCTGCTGTTCTGCATCTTCACTGCGATCGAAACCCGGCGGCGCGTCGTGCTGTTGCAGGGCTATGGTGGTCGGCTCGGCGTGTTGGCTGCGATCGGATCGCTGCTATTCGTCACGCTCGGGCCGTGGCTCGCCGGACAAGGCGGATCGCTCCGTCTGGGGCATCTGAATCAATTCGACCAGGAGCTCGGTGGCTCGCTCGCGATCCTTGCGGCCTGTCTCGCCGGGACGTTCCTGACCATGGTCATGCAACGGCTTCCGCACGTCGCAGAGTCGGGGCGGGCAGCCCGCACCTTCGTCTCGGCCACGCTGGCGTTTGCCGGAATGGCGGTCATGCGAGGGCTCTGGTCCGACGAACGCTGTCTCGTCGATGCCTATTATGCCGGATGTTTTCTCGGGATGTCTTCGCCGCAGCGGCTGTCAGGCCGGTTGCAGCCGATCGTGGCCGCGCTGACGCTCACCGTGGTTCTGGTCCAGGCTTCGACGGTTCTGCCCCTGGTCGGCGGCAGCCTCGGCCTTGCGGCGTTCATTGCGGTGGCCGGCGTCGACCTGGCTTGGCGGACGGGTGGCGCGATGTCCGTTCCCCCATCCACGAAGCTCGCGCTTGGCCGAAGCCTGGCCGTCGCCGTGACGGCGGCGGGGTTTCTGCTGCCGAGCCATGTTTTTCACGGGCTGGCCGACGAGACGGCCGGCGTGGTCCTGTACGAGCCGGATCCGGCCGACACTCCTTCTGCTGCGGTCCAACCTGAAAGGCAGATCGTGGACGCCGTTCCGGACGCAGGCTCGCCGGCGCCGGTCGGGCCTGCCGTGGACCTCGATCCGGCCCCCGCCGCCGTCACCAAGGCCGAGGTCATTGCGATTGACGCCGCGCCCCTCGCAGTCGCTGCTCCCGCGGTCGGCGAGGCCCCGGCACCGCCGGTGCGCGCAGAACAGACTCGGACCCGGCGGACGAGTCGCACCGTGCCAGGCTATTCGCTGCCGCCTCGGGCGGATTCGGGACCCTGGGGCATCATCCGCAGCGGCGATCCCGGGCGGACCGGCGCGGCTGATGCCCGTCCGGTGCGCGCGAAGCCCGCCGCTGTCCGTGCCGTCGTCCCGACATCGGCGGCGCCGCGCCCGGCGCCGCGCGCCCAGCTTCAGAACGCACCGAAGAAGCCGGCGCGGGCGGCCGCGACGGTCTCCCCCGAATGAGCCATTCCTGAAATTGGCGTCAGCCGAACTTGCGCCGCGCGTCGAGCGCGAGCCCGATGCCGACGCTGCCGAGCAGGTCGGTCTCGGCGATGCGCGCCGCCGGAAACAGCGCCAGGATGGCCTGACGCAGCGCCGGCACCATGCTCGAGCCGCCGGTGAGGAAGATGGTGTTGATGGCAGCGGCCTCGACGCCGGCATCGTCGAGCAGCTTCGTCACCGTGCCGACGACGCGCTCGACGGAATCGGCGATGGCGCGGTCGAAATCCTTGCGCGTGAACTTGATGCGCGCCCAGTCGTCCTTCTCCGACAGCACCGAGATCAGCGACTTCGCCGCTGTCAGCGCGATCTTGGCCTGCTCGACGCCGATCGCGAGCGTATGGCCGCGATGCTCCTCCACCACCTTGATGAAGCGGTCGACCAGATCGCGCCGCTCGGCCTCGTAGCGGATCTGGCGCAGCTCGCCGATCACGCCTCTCTTGTAGAGCTGGTTGATGCGGTGCCAAGTGGCGAGCTCGTGGTAGTACAGCGTCGGCAAATTGCGCTTGCCGTCGGCGGTCAGGCTGCCATAGCCGAGATGCGGCATCACGCTCTTCAGACTGAGCAGCCGGTCGAAATCGGTGCCGCCGATATGGATGCCGCCATTGGCGAGGATGTCGTCCTCGCGATGCGCCTTGCTGCGCCGCTCAGGCGAGACGCGCACGATCGAAAAATCCGAGGTGCCGCCGCCGATGTCGACGATCAGCACCAGCTCTTCGTGCGCGACCTGCTGCTCGTAGTCGAGCGCGGCGGCGATCGGCTCATATTGGAACGCGATGTGCTTGAAGCCCTGGTCGCGCGCGATTCCCTCCAGCGCGCTCTGCGCTTCCGCGTCGGCCGCATCATCCTTGTCGACGAAGCGGACGGGACGGCCGAGCACGACCTGGTTGATCTCCCTGCCGAGCCTCTTCTCGATCTGCGTCTTCAGATGCGCGAAGAAGAAGCCGAGGATGCCGGCAAACGGCACCGCCTTCTGCCGGATATAGGTCTTCTCGTGAATCAGCGCGGTGCCGAGGATGCTCTTCAGCGCGCGCATGAAGCGGCCGTCGTGGCCGGTCAGATAGCGCTCGATCGCGTTGCGCCCGAACTGGATGCCGTGATCCTCGAAATCGAAGAACATCGCGCTCGGCAAGGTCCGCTGCTCGCCCTCCAGGGGGATGAGCTGGGCTGAGGCACGATCGCTGAGGCCGACGGTGGTGTTCGAAGTGCCGAAGTCGATGCCACAATGGGCCGCTGCCGCCATGCTCGTCTCGTTTCCGTCCGGGGGGCGGTCCGCTTAGCCGTTTCGCACCGCAATGTCATGTGCGAATGTGAGGCATGACTGGCATGAAAAACCGCACGAGGATTTCGCAGCCATCGTGTTCGTTTCCCTGGCTGCCTGGCCCATCACGCCGCGGGCCTGACGGCCGAACGTCAAGGCGCCGCTCTACGTTCCATCGCCGCCGAGGCGGCTGCTCCTCACCGTGGGCCGCGGTCCCCCCGAGTACGGGCTCGCGGTGGTGATGCGCGCTCGTGCGGATCGCTGCCGAAGCTCAGGCTGCTGATCGCTCTGCAGTTGAGACCGGGAACGAGAGTGTCGCCGAGGATGACCTGGAGAAGCCGAATGAACGCAGAACGTCCTGACAGGCCCATCGTCACCGTTCGCCGCGCCGCGAGCGATTTCGACCGGTGGGAGCAGGTTCGTGCGCTGATTCTCGAAGCGTTCGCCTACATGGATGGGCGCATTGATCCGCCATCATCGGCATCGCGTCTCACGCCGCAATCCATGCGGGATGACGCTGCAAAGGGAGCGCTGCTTCTGGCGGAGCACGCGGGCGAGCTGGCAGGTTGTGTGTTCGTCCGACCCAAGGGAGAGGCGCTTTATATCGGCAAGCTTGCCGTTCGTCCGGATCTGCAAGGGGCAGGCATCGGTCGACAACTGGTACGAGCCGCCCGCGACGAAGCCCTCCGGCTCGGTTTGACGATGCTCGAGCTACAGACCCGCATCGAGCTCATCGACAATCATGCTGCGTTCGGCCGCATGGGCTTCGCCAAGGTGGCCGAGACTGCGCATGAAGGATACGACCGGCCAACGAGCATCACCATGCGTGCAAGGGCGTAGTGCGAGCAAATTGGAGCAGAGGTGGCGCTGAGCAGGTGCCGTCGGACATGCTGCGGGCGGTTCAACTGACCAGACCCAAGCTGACTCGCAGCGGCAAGAAAGTCCAAGCAGGTCTTGCCGCACGGAAGGTCATGCGACCGAGCGTGAGCAATGTCCGCTCTCCAGGCTCGACCGGACGTAAGCGGCCGGATTATGGAAAGGCTGCTTGTGTGAAGGGTTTCGGATGCCGGCCGCATGATTGACGGCGCGGCATATTCGGGCGGCCGGCGTCCGAAAGCCTCCAAG